>NZ_JAUJQH010000013.1:0-202315 GCF_030482905.1 Burkholderia sp. AU45251
AAACCGGGTCAAGTTTCAGAAAGCACCGGCATATGATGGACGCGCGTAAGTTATTGATAAACCTGCTGTATCTAGCTACGGCGCAGTCCAGCGAACTACCGGGCTGGAGTCATCGTGAAACAAAAAAGCCGCGCTCCTTAACGGCACGCGGCTCTTTTGAAGAACAGGCAACTTAAACAGATGTTTAAATCGCGAACTGTTCGCGGTCCTTGCCCGCAATCCAGCGCGGCGGCTTGCCGCGGCCCGACCACGTCGCGCCCGTTTCCGGATCGCGGTATTTCGCGGCCACGCCTGCGCGCGGACGGCCAACCTTACCTGCCTTCGCGCGGCTGAGACCGAGTTCGGCGAGCGAAAAGCCGTAGTCGGCAATTTTCTGCTTCACGTCATTCAGCACTTCAGCGTATTCACGCGACTTCGCTTCTTCGATTTGCTTCTCCAGCTTCTCCCGCTGGGCCAGCAGGTCCTTGTAAGAAGACATAGTTTCCCTTTCTATCTGACCAATGGCGCCGGTCTGAGCCAGCTCACCATTCATGAAATATATGTGCCTCGGATTTTTGAAGGCAGAGATTAGCACAAAAAAGATTTGATAGAAGCGAGATTCATGAAAATCCCGAGATCAATTGAAAATCACGCGTGTCATTTTGACCGGTCGCGGCCTTTTCTCAAATTTTTACGTTCCTACACAGAGATTAGGACATTAGCCATTGTCTATTGGGCCTATCAACATACGCAATTACCCTGCATTCGGAAAAATCAAAGCTCTCATCGGACGACAGCTTGACGATTATGGGATGGCGCGGTGCGCTAAACGGGCAAACTGCGGACAGACCGGCAACCGCGACGTCAGGTCACATCCCGCGCGCACGCAATCAGCCGCTCGCGCAATGCGCCCGCATCGGCCAATGGCGAATCGAACGGCGTGCGCACGCGACGGCCGTCATATCGCCAGTCGGCGCCGTGGCGATCGACGCCGAGCAATGCGAGCCCGTCGCGACGCGCAGCGCCGGCATCGTACGCGTCCCATAACGCCTGTTCTTCGTCGAAGGCGAGCGGCGGCAACGCATCGAGCTGCGTGCCGTCGACCCAGCCCATGCGCCCGAAGCCGCCGATATAGCGTAGCCGCTCGACGTCGAGCGCCCAGAACGTGAAATCGCCGAGCGCGAGATAGCGCGCGGCGTCCGGCTCGTACCGACAATAGCGCGCGGTGACGTGCGGATCGTCGCCGAGCGGTACGAACCGGCCGAGCAGCGTCGCGCGCTCGGCGTTCAGCACGTCGCCGCCGGGCGCGTCGACGACGAGGAAGCCCGCGCGCGGATCGGCAGCCAGATTGCGCGTGTGCTCCGCGAGGCCGCTCACGAGGATCAGCGGACGATGGCTCGCATCAGGTGCAAACGGGACGACCGTCGGATACGGAAAGCCCTGCGGATCGCGCGCATGGGTGGCGAGCGTGCCGAGTGCGCAACGGTGCAGCAGATGCAGCGCGAGAGCGGGATCGATGTTCAAGAGGACTCCTGCGGTCGAAGGGCGGCGCGCCGGGCACGCCATGCGCTTCGATGTTACCCGCGGGCGCGGTACGCCGCGCATCGGCCGAACGGCCTATCCGGTCGACGCGGCCGAACGCGAGTCGCCGGGTAATCGCCGGACCGTCGTCCGATCGGCCATCGCCCGGCAGGATCGTAAGCGATTCGATAGAATCGGACGGGTCCGACGGGCGCCGCGTGCGTCCGCGCTTTTTTTGACGAGCCTTGCCGTGTCCGAAGCATCCTCCCCCGAATCGTCGTCCCCGTTCGCCGCGCCGCCCGACGCGCATCGCAAGCTGTCGCTGCCGGCCCGCCAGCGCGCGCGCGCAGCGTCGATGGCGCTGTTCTTCGTCGCCGGCATGATGTTCGCGTCGTGGGGCGTGCACGTGCCGACCGTGCGCGACAAGTTCGCGCTGAGCCCCGGGCTGCTGTCGATCGCGCTGTTCGCGGTCGCCGTCGGCTCGATCGCCGCGATGCTGACCATCGCGCGCTGGATCGCGCGTGTCGGCTCGCGCACCGCCTGCCTCGCGGGCGGGCTCGTGATGTCGGCCTGCGCGGCGCTGATCCTCGTCGTGCCCGACTACCCGCTGCTGCTCGCCGTGCTCGCGCTGTTCGGCTTCTCGATGGCGACGCTCGACGTCGCGATGAACGCCGAGGCCAGCGCGGTCGAAATCGCGATCGGCAGGCCGATCATGTCGTCGCTGCACGGCATGTTCAGCATCGGCGGGATGGCAGGCGCGGCCGCCGGCGGCGCGCTGCTGTCGGCCGGCATGGCGCCGGCCGTGCATCTCGCGCTCGCGGCAGCGACGAGCGCGACGGTGCTCGCGGTCGCCAGCCCGGCCGTGCTGCCGCATGTGCCGCACCACGAACACGCTCACGGCGGCGGCAACCGCTGGCGCTCGCCCGCCCTGTGGATGCTCGGTGGCATCGCGCTCATCGCGCTGATCGCCGAAGGCGCGATGTACGACTGGGCGACGGTCTACATGCGCGACGTCGTCGCGGCGAGCCCCGCGCTCGCGAGCGCCGCCTATGCCGCGTTCTCGGGCGGGATGGCCGTCGCGCGCTTCGCGGGCGACGCCGTGCGCGCCCGCTTCGGCGCGCCGCAGCTCGTGTTCGCGAGCGCGTCGCTCGCCTGCGCGGGGATGATCGGCGCACTGCTGCTGCCTTATTCGGCCGCGGTGCTGACCGGCTTCACGCTGATGGGCCTCGGCCTCGCGAACATGATGCCGGTGCTGTTCGCGGCCGCCGCGCGCGTGAAAGGCATCCACGCGGCCGAAGGGCTCGCGCACGTGGCCGGGCTCGCGTATTTCGGCATGCTGTTCGGTCCGGTCGTGATCGGTGCGGTCGCGCAGGCCGCGAACCTGACGATCGGCCTGTCCGTCGTCGCGCTGTGCGCGGCGCTCGTCGCAGCCATCGCGCCGAAGGTGCTCGCGCGGCTGAAGATCTGACGTGCGGCCCGCGCCGGCCCAAAAAGAAAACGCGCATGCGTTGCCGCATGCGCGCTTTCACCCCTTCTGTTGACCGCTTGTTGCGTTACATCTTCACTTCGTCGAGCAGCGACTTCTTGCCGTTCTTGTAGTTGTACAGCGAAATCACGCCGTGCTGCAGGTCGCCCTTCGAGTCGAACGTCGTCGTGCCGATCACGCCCGAGTAGTTCGTCGTCGGCATGGCTGCGAGGATCTTCGCCGGATCCGTCGAGTTCGCGCGCTTCATCGCATCGACGATGATGTACACGGCGTCATACGTGAACGGTGCGTAGATCTGGATCGGCTGGCCGAAGCGCTTCTCGTACTTCGCCTTGAACGCCGCGCCGCCCGACATCTTCTCGAGCGAAGCACCGGCTTCCGAGCACACTACGTTGTCGGTCGCGTCGCCGGCCAGGTCGGCCAGCTTTTCCGTGCACACGCCGTCACCCGCGAAGATCTTCGCGCGCAGGCCGAGCTGCTTCGCCTGCTTCGCGAACGGGCCGCCCGTCGCGTCCATGCCGCCGTACATGATCGCGTCCGGATTCTCGCCCTTGATCTTGGTCAGAATCGCGCGGAAGTCGACCGCCTTGTCGTTGGTCGCGTCATGCGACATCACCTTCAGGCCGAGCGCCTTGGCCTTCTTCTCGAACTCGTTCGCGAGACCCTGGCCGTACGCGGTCGAATCGTCGACCACGGCCACGCTCTTGATGCCCTTCGAGTGCGCGTAGTTCGCGAGTGCCGGGCCCTGCTGCGCATCGGTGGCCACCACGCGGTACGTGGTCTTGAAGCCCTGCTGCGTGTAGGCCGGGTTGGTCGCCGACGGCGAGATCTGCACGATGCCCGCATCGCTGTAGATCTTCGAGGCCGGGATCGACGTGCCCGAGTTCAGGTGGCCGACCACCGCGACGACCTTGTCGTCGACGAGCTTCTGCGCAACCTGCGTGGCCTGCCGCGGGTCGGCCGCGTCATCCTGCGGGTCGAGTTGCAGCGTGATTTTCTGGCCGCCGATCGTGAGACCCTTGGCGTTGATCTCCTCGACTGCGAGACGCGCACCGTTTTCGTTGTCCTTGCCCAGGTGTGCAATGCCGCCCGTCAAGGGCGCGACGTGGCCGATCTTGACGACTTGATCGGCGGCCGCGTTGCTTGCAGCTGCAACGCACAGCATCGCCGCGGCGGTGATCGGCAACAGCTTTTGCATCTTGATATTCATGTAAGTCTCCAGTTTCGGTCCCAATAAACGCCATCGCCCGGTGCCCCGCTGCCATCCCTGTGTTTGCAATCACTGGACGATTCGCCGGTTGCATCGTTCATGCACTTGGCCTCAGCACGTGAAAACGGCCGCTTTTAGCAGCTGCCCGCCCGTACTTGCGCGCAAGTGTAGGTGATCAAATTAATTTGTGGGACTTTTTTGGGGTAGTGGTATCACTACCGATATGCGCACTTTGGAATGACTACTCGAATATCGCTGCGAGCCCCGCCGGATAAGGGTTTCCGCTAATTCCTGACGACTGGCTGAAAGGTCGTTTTAAAACATTCCCGGGGCATTTCGATTCGGTATTTTGTGCCCACGATCATTGAATGAAACGCGCGTGACAACGCGCGTTTCGTCGTCCGATATGAACGATTCAGGCAGCCGCCGCACGCCATTCGGCATCGAGTGCGGCAACCAGCTGCGACGTCGTCAGCGCATCGCCGCGCCGCCGCGCGAGCGGCGCGCCCTGCCCGGCCCACAGCGACAGGTAGTCGCCGTCGTTCGCGCGTGCGGCGGCCTGGCGCAGCGGCTGCGTCAGCGCGTTCTGCACCGGGTACGGCGCGGCATCGGCCACGCGTTCGCCGAGCCGGGCCATCAGCGTGTTGCGCAGCCCGCGCGCGTGGCGGCCGGTGATCGCGCGCGTGACCTGTGTCGACGTATCGGCACTCGCGAGCAGGCGTGCCTTCCAGTCCGCCGCGATCGCGCTTTCCGTGCAGGTGAGGAACGCGGTGCCGAGCTGCGCGCCCTGCGCGCCGAGGGCAAGCGCGGCCGCGATCCCGCGGCCGTCCATGATGCCCCCCGCGGCCAGCACGGGCAGGCCCGTCGCGTCGACCAGTTGCGGCACGAGCGCGAGCGTGCCGATCAGCGCATCGGCGGCGGAACCGATGAACGTGCCGCGATGGCCACCTGCCTCGGCGCCCTGCGCGGACAGCGCGTCGGCGCCGGCCGCCTGCCATGCGAGCCCCTCGGCCACGTGTGTCGCGGTGCCGATCACGTAGGTGCCGGCGGCCTTCAGGCGCGCGACGTCGGCCGCATCGAGCACGCCGAACGTGAAGCTCGCAACGGGCACGCGCAACGCCACCAGCGCATCGAGCTGCGCACGAAAGTCGGGCGCGTAGCGCGCGGGGGCGATGCCCGGCGGCAACCCGAGCGTCGCATTCAGCGGGTCGATCGCGGCCAGCGCGCGGGCCACGGTCGCCGCATCGGGCGCGGCATCCGGCAGCACGAACAGGTTGACCGCAAACGGGCGATCGGTCGCCGCGCGGATGGCCTCGACTTCGGTCGCGAGGCGCTCGGGCGCGAACGCGGCGGCGCCGAGACTGCCGAGCGCGCCGGCATTCGAGGCGGCGGCGACCATCGCGGTCGTGGTCGCGCCGACCATCGGCGCCTGCACGAGCGGCAGGCGCAGGCCGAAGCGTTCGGAAAAAGGTGTGGCAAACAGACGGGCAGACATGGCGAATCCTTCGATGACGATGTGCGAAAGCGCTTTGTAAAGGCGGACACATCGACTCTATCGAAGCGGCCCAATGCCGAAAAATGAATAATCGAGATCGAAACGATCGCTGCGCGAGAAGCGGGCGCGTGCCCTGCACCGTCACAGGATCGGTGGCACACTAGGCCGCCCTCTTTCACCCTCGGGGCGCGCATCGCGCACCCCGTTCGCCAGGAGTTCAGAACGTGACAGCCCAATGGATCGACATCCCGACCGATAACGACAGCTTCGGCGGCTATCTCGCGCTGCCCAAGCGCGGCACCGGCCCTGCCGTCATCATCATCCAGGAGATCTTCGGCGTGAACTCGCACATCCGCGCGGTCGCCGACCAGTACGCGTCCGACGGCTTCGTCGCGCTCGCGCCGGACGTGTTCTGGCGCACGCAGCCGCGCGTCGAGCTGACCTACGAAGGCGCGGATCGCGACAAGGGCATCGAGCTGATGAAAAAGACCGACGTGGGTCTCGCGGTCGCGGACATCGGCGCGGCAGCCGATGCGTTGCGCGCGCGCCCCGAAGTGGCCGGCAAGGTCGCCGCGATCGGCTACTGCTTCGGCGGCCAGCTCGCGTACCGTGCGGCCGCGACCGGCAAGATCGACGCGGCCGTGGCCTACTACGGCGGCGGCATCCAGAACGCGCTCGACCTCGCCGGCAAGGTCACGCAGCCGATCCTGTTCCACTACGCGGAAAACGACCACGGGATCCCGCTCACGGCGGTCGACCAGGTGAAGGCCGCATTCGCCAGCCACGGCGATGCGTCGTTCCACGTGTACCCGGGCGCCGAGCACGGCTTCAACTGCACGGATCGCGCGTCGTACAACCAGCGCGCGTCGGCGCTCGCGCACGGCCGCACGCTGACCTTCCTCGCCGAGCACCTCTAAAATCGGCCGGCCGCGGGCCCCGCGCAGCGGGCCCGCGTTATGCTGCTGTCATCGCCACGAGTCACAACGGGGGTGACTGCGATGCACTCGGACTATCTCGCGCATGACGCGATCGGCCTCGCCACACTGGTACGCGAACGCAAGGCGAGCCCGCGCGAACTGCTCGACGCCGCGATCGGCCAGGCCGAAGCGGTCAACAGCGCGATCAACGCGATCGTGCTGCAGGACTACGAAGCCGCACGTCAGCGTGCGGCCGCCACACCCGCTGGCGGCGCCGACGCGCCGTTCGCCGGTGTTCCCTATCTCGTGAAGGATCTCGGTGCGGCGGTTGCCGGCCTGCCGCTGTCGATGGGCAGCCGGCACTACCGGTATTTCGTGCCCACCGACGATTCGCCGGTGATCGCGCGAAGCCGCGCGGCCGGTCTCAACGTGTTCGGCAAGACCAACACGTCGGAAATCGGCCAGATGCCGTACACGGAACCCGAACTGTTCGGCGCGTGCCGCAACCCGTGGAATCTCGACCACACGCCCGGCGGCTCGAGCGGCGGCGCGGCGGCGGCCGTCGCGGCCGGCATCGTGCCGGTCGCGCATGCGTCCGACGGCGGCGGCTCGATCCGCATTCCGGCGTCGTGCTGCGGGCTGTTCGGCCTGAAGCCGAGCCGCAACCCGGTGCTCGTCGACCTGCCGTCGAGCGGCGAGCTGGTGGTCCAGCATGCAGTCACGCGCAGTGTGCGCGACAGCGCGCTGCTGCTCGACGTGACGACCGGCCAGACCTTGCCGACCGGCGCACCCGGCACGTTCCTCGGCGAACTCGACACGCCGCCCGGCCCGCTGCGGATCGGCCTCGTGCTCGACCCGATGCTCGCGCCGGCACTCGCCGACGACACGCGTGCGGCGCTCGACGACGCGGCCGCGCTGCTCGAATCGCTCGGCCACCATGTCGAGCCGGCAACGCTGCACGTCAACTACGCGCGCGCGGCCGAAACCTTCCTGACGCTATGGGCGACGATCGCCGAGGAGATGGTGCTCGGCGCACGCGCGATGACCGGCCGCACGCCGAAACGCGGCGAATTCGAAGCCGCGACGTGGGCGATGGCCGTGGTCGGCCGGCGCCTCGCGCGCACGCGCCTGCCGGACGTGCTCGAATGGCAGCGCCAGCTCACCGTGCAGGTCGCCGGCCTCGTGTCGCGCTACGACGCGATCCTGTGCGCGTCGCTCGCGGGCCCGCCGGTGAAGATCGGCGAATTGCAGCCGACGCCGTTCGAATCGGCCCAGATGAAGGTGCTCGCCGCGCTGCCGGTGAAGCCGCTGCTGAAGGAAATGCTCGCGAAGTCGTCGGAAAAGGCGTTCACGTGGGCCGGCTGCACCGAACTGTTCAACCTGACCGGCCAGCCGGCGATGTCGGTGCCGCTCTACTGGAACGCGCGCGGGCTGCCGATCGGCGTGCAGTTCGTCGCGCGTCACGCCGACGACGCGCTGCTGCTCAAGCTCGCACGGCAACTCGAACAGGCGCGGCCGTGGTTCGACCGCCGCCCGCCGCTGATGCAGGCGCAGCGCTGACGCGCGGCGCCCGATGAAAAAAGCCCCGCCGGCGGAACCGGCGGGGCTTTCGTTGGTGCTGCAGGCTGGCGCCGTGCTTATACGAGCCGTTCGCAGACCGTCTTCGTCGCCGCGGCCGCATTCAGCGTGTAGAAATGCAGCCCGGGCACGCCCGCGTCGACGAGACGCTGGCACAGGCCCGTGACGACGTCCGCGCCGAACGCGCGGATCGACTCACGATCGTCGCCGAAGCTCTCGAGCCGGCGCGCGACCCAGCGCGGCACTTCCGCGCCGCACATTTCCGAGAAGCGCATCAGCTGCGAGAAGTTCGTGATCGGCATGATGCCCGGTACGATCGGCACGTCCACGCCGAGCTTGCGCACGTCGTCGACGAAGCGGAAATACGCGTCCGCGTTGAAGAAATACTGCGTGATCGCGGAATTCGCGCCGGCTTTCACCTTGCGTGCGAAGTTCTCGAGATCGGCCTTCGGCGAACGCGACTGCGGGTGGTATTCCGGATACGCGGCGACTTCGATGTGGAACCAGTCGCCATGCTCGGCACGGATGAAGCTGACGAGCTCCGACGCGTAGCGCAGCTCGCCGACCTCGCCCATCCCCGACGGCAGGTCGCCACGCAGCGCGACGATGTGGCGGATGCCGTACGAGCGGTACTGGTCGAGGATCGCGCGCAGGCTGTCGCGCGACGAGCCGATGCACGACAGGTGCGGCGCGGCCTCGAGGCCGTCCTTCTGCATGTCGAGCACCGTATCGAGCGTGCCCTGCTGCGTCGAACCGCCGGCGCCGAACGTGCAGGACACGAATTTCGGCTTCAGCGGCAGCAGCTGCGCACGCGTGGCGCGCAGCTTCTCGACGCCTTCCGCCGTCTTCGGCGGGAAGAATTCAAACGAGAGTTCGATCGGTTTCATGATTCGAAAAGATCAGCCGATGTCGCGCTGCCCGAAGATCAGCGCGGACAGCAGCCACGACACGATGCTGTACAAGATCGAACCGAAGAACGCGGACCAGAAGCCCGACACCTCGAAGCCCTTCAGCAGCGACGACGCGAACCAGAAACACAGCGCGTTCACGACGAGGATGAACACCCCGAGCGTGACGATCGTGACGGGCAGCGTCAGCAGGATCAGCACCGGGCGGATCACCGTGTTGATCAGGCCGAGCACGACCGCGATGATCAGCGCCGTGCCGAAGCTCTTGATGTGGATCGACGGCACGAGGTACGTGATGATCAGCAGCGCGAGCGCGTTGATGACCCAGGTGAGGATGACGCTCATGGAGTGCTCCGGTTCGGTTGTCGATCGGTACGATCAGTGGCCGCCGCCGGCCGCCGCGGGTGCCCGAAGGCGCGCCGCGGCAGCCGGCGATCCGCGCCGTGCCGCCGTACCGTGGGCGCGTCGGCGACGCGCGCTCGGCACCGCGGCAGCGGCGCATCGGATCAGTAGCGGTAGTGGTTCGGCTTGAACGGGCCTTCCTTCGCGACGCCGATGTACGAAGCCTGTTCGTCCGACAGCACGGACAGGTTCGCGCCGATGCGCGCGAGGTGCAGGCGCGCGACCTTTTCATCGAGGTGCTTCGGCAGCACGTACACCTTGTTCTCGTACTCGGCGCCGCGCACGAACAGCTCGATCTGCGCGAGCGTCTGGTTCGCGAACGAGTTCGACATCACGAACGACGGGTGGCCGGTCGCGCAGCCGAGGTTCACGAGGCGGCCTTCCGCCAGCAGGATCACGCGCTTGCCGTCCGGGAAAATGATGTGGTCGACCTGCGGCTTGATGTTTTCCCACTGGTACTGGCGGGTCGACGCGACGTCGATTTCCGAGTCGAAGTGACCGATGTTGCAGACGATCGCGTTGTGGCGCATCGCCTTCATGTGATCGTGGCCGATCACGTGGAAGTTGCCGGTCGCCGTCACGAAGATGTCGGCCTTGTCGGCCGCGTATTCCATCGTCACGACGCGGTAGCCTTCCATCGCCGCCTGCAGCGCGCAGATCGGGTCGATTTCGGTGACCCACACGGTCGCGCCGAGGCCGCGCAGCGATTGCGCGCAGCCCTTGCCCACGTCGCCGTAGCCCGCGACGACCGCGACCTTGCCCGCGATCATCACGTCGGTCGCGCGCTTGATGCCGTCGACCAGCGATTCACGGCAGCCGTACAGGTTGTCGAACTTCGACTTCGTGACCGAATCGTTCACGTTGAACGCCGGGAACGGCAGGCGGCCGTCCTTTTCCATCTGGTACAGGCGGTGCACGCCGGTCGTGGTTTCTTCGGTCACGCCCTTGATGTGCGCGAGGCGCGTCGAGTACCAGGTCGGGTCCGCGTCGAGGTGCTGCGCGATCGACTTGTACAGCGCGACTTCTTCTTCGTTGGTCGGCTTCGCGATCACCGAACGGTCCTTCTCGGCCTTCGCGCCGAGGATCAGCAGCAGCGTTGCGTCGCCGCCGTCGTCCAGGATCATGTTCGCGAATTCGCCGTTCGGCCATTCGAAGATGCGGTGCGAGAACTCCCAGTATTCGTCGAGCGATTCGCCCTTGAATGCGAACACCGGCGTGCCGGATTCGACGATCGCGGCAGCTGCGTGGTCCTGCGTCGAGAAGATGTTGCACGAGGCCCAGCGGACGTCCGCGCCGAGCGCCTTCAGCGTCTCGATCAGCACACCCGTCTGGATCGTCATGTGCAGCGAACCGGCAATGCGCGCGCCCTTCAGCGGCTGCTGCGCCTTGTATTCGTCGCGGATCTGCACGAGGCCCGGCATTTCGGTCTCGGCAATGTTCAGTTCCTTGCGGCCCCAGCCGGCCAGCGCCATGTCGGCGACGACGTAATCGTTGGAAGCTTTGGAATCGATAATGGCGTTCATCACGCCCTCCTTTCTAAAAAGTTTCTAGATTGGTGACGTGAGCGCCGTTCAGGAAGCGGAGCCGGCGCGCATGCGCCGCACGGCTGCTTGGTGAAGCCTTCCGAGCCTGGCGAGCCGGAATGGCCCGTCGCAACGCTCCTCGGAAAACGGAGGGGATTGTAGCAAATCGGCGCGCGGAATGCGCAAGCACCGCACACACGGCACTCACCCGGCACAAGCGCGCGGCGTCGGCGCGCGCGGCCGTCAGGAAAGGGTCAGGACTCCGCGCCGACCCACGCCTGTTCGCGCAGCCGCGCGCGCAGGCGCGCGACGGCCTGGCTGTGCAGCTGGCACACGCGCGATTCGCTCACTTCGAGCACCGCGCCGATCTCGCGCAGATTCAGACCCCGTTCGTAGTACAGCGACATCAGCAGCTTCTCGCGCTCCGGCAGCCGCTCGATCGCCTCGACGAGCGCTTCGCGCAGATGCTCGTCGAGCAGCGCCGACAGCGGATCGGCGTGATCGACGCGGTAGCGGTCGAGGAACGGCTCGTCGTCGGCCGCGCGGTCGAAATCCTCGTAGTAGATCAGCTGGCTGCCGTGCAGGTCCTGCAGCATCCCCTGGTATTCGTCGAGCGGCATGTTCAGGTGCTGCGCGATCTCGGTCTCGCTCGCCGAGCGGCCGAGATGCTGCTCGACCTGGTGCACCGCGTGCTCGACCTCGCGCGACGTCTTGCGCAGGCTGCGCGGCAGCCAGTCGTTGCTGCGCAGCTCGTCGAGCATCGCGCCGCGAATGCGCTGGGTCGCGTAGGTCTCGAACTGCGCGCCCTGGTCTTCCTTGTAGCGGCCGGCCGCGTCCATCAGGCCGATCATGCCGGCCTGGATCAGGTCGTCGAGGTCGACGCTCGCCGGCATCTTCGCGACGAGCTGCAGCCCGAGGCGTCGCACGAGCGGCGCATATTGCGCGAGCACGTCGGCCTGGGACATCTTTCCTTGAGCGTTGTACATCATGGCTCTCTCCTTCCGGTGGCGCTCACGCGGCGTGTGCCGCGCCCGCCTCATACGACGGCTTGCCGCCCGCGTGCACGGCGCGGCCCGCACCCGAACGCGGGCGCATCGGCCAGTACAGCAGGTCGGCGGCAATCTGCCGGTAGTCGCGCGCGGCGGCCGACGACGGGAACGCATCGACCGCGGCCCGCGTCAGTTCGCGCGCATGCTCGACGAGCGGATCGGCGCTCACGCAGCCCGCGTCGGCAATCGACACGGTCAGGTAGCGGCTCGCGACGCCCGCGAGGTTGTCGAACGCGACCTTCGCGTCCGCATGGCTGCCGACGTGATTGGTCAGCACGCGGAACTGCGCGAACGCATGCGCGAAATGCAACCGCTTCATGCACGCGTACGCCTCGGTGATCGCCTGCGCGGCGACCCGCGTGACGACCAGCACGTCGTGCGCTTCGCGCGCGAGCGCCGAGAACGCGCCGTCGGCGCCGAGCTGCGCGTCGACGAGGACGATGTCGGCCGGGCCGTCGATGAAATCGCTGAGCTGCGCGTCGGTGTAGCCGGTGCGCGCGAGCCGCGCGGCGGCGCACAGGCCGAAGCCGGCCGCCACCCGCGTGCGCTCGCCGTCGCGCAGCCACGCGCCCGCCAGTGTCGCGCTGGCCGATTGCACGTCGGCACGCTCGTCGACGACGAGCACGTCCTTGCCGAGCGACGCGAGCGCCGCCGCCAGGTTCACGACGGTGGACGTGCAGCCGACCCCCGCCGGCCCGCCCGTCACCGCGACGATGCGCGACGCGCGCCCGGCCAGCAGGCGCCGCAGCCCTTCGGCCTGATCGATGATTCGTTTATCCAAATCGCACCTCGTGCAGCTCGGCGGTGGAACGTGCGGTCAATGCGGAAAGCAGCGTCGGCATGTCCTCGTCTTGCGGCACGAAGGGCGAGCCGTCGCGCGGTACGCAGAACGCGCTCTTCAGCAGGAAACGGGTCGATGCGACGTACAGGTTCTCCGGCACCTTCTGGCCGGTCGACACGTAGTGGACCGGCAGCTTGTAGCGGATCACGGTGTCGAGCACGCCGCCGAGGTGGGTCGCCTCGTCGAGCTTCGTCAGGATGCAGCCGGCCAGGTCCGGATGCTCGCCCGCGCTGCGGTACGCCTGCACGACTTCGTTGAGCGTGTCGCCATGGCTCGTCGCGTTGAGCAGCAGCAGGCGCTGCACCGGGGCGTTCGCGCCGTGCAGCATCGCGATCTGGTCGGATACCGCGCGGTCGCGCTGGCTCATGCCGATCGTGTCGATCAGCACGATGTGCTTGTTGCGCAGCTCGGACAGCGCGAGTGCGAGGTCGCCGGCATCCTTCACCGCGTGCACCGGCACGCCGAGGATCTTGCCGAAGATGCGCAGTTGCTCGTGGCCGCCGATCCGGTAGCTGTCGGTGGTCAGCAGCGCGACCTTGCTCGCGCCGAAGCGCATCACGCAGCGCGCGGCCAGCTTCGCGGTGGTGGTGGTCTTGCCGACGCCCGTCGGCCCCATCAGCGCGAACACGCCGCCGCGCTCCATCAGCGCGTCCTCGCTGTCGAGCACCGGCAGGTTCGACGCGAGCACCGACTGCGCCCATTCGGCGGCCTGTTCGACGGTCTGCGCGTCGTCGCCGGCCGGCAGGTTGTCGACCAGCATCCGCACGAGCTGCGCGGAGAAACCGGCCGCGAACAGGTGCTTCGTCAGCGCGCCATGCACGGCGCTGCGACGCTGGCGGTCGTGCCACATCAGGCTGTCGAACTGCTCTTCCATCATCCCGCGCAGTTCGCCGAGTTCGTGCATCACCGTATCGTTGACGATCCGCTCGATGCGCGATTTCACCGCATCGGCCACCACGGCGGCCGCGTCGGCGGACAGGCGCGTGCGCTCGGCCGCCTTCGCGGCATGCGCCGCGCTCGTGTTCGTATCGGGCGCGCGGGGGGCGGCGGCCGGCATCCGGCGTTCGGCGTCGCGCACGATGTCGCGTGCCCATTCAGGCGGCGTCGCGCTCGCGGCGGCCTGCGGAGCAGGCGCGCTCGCTTGCGGCGCGGCGGGCGTCGCCTGCGCACGCGCCATCAGCGCGTCGCGCTGCTGCGTCAGGCGCTTCGCGTGCTCGACCAGCCACGGCGCGGGTTCGGAAGCCGCGGCCGGCGCGCTGGAAACGGGGGTGGCGGAAGACGGTGCGGCCGCCGCCGGCATGCCGGCCAGCGGGTCGCCACCCGACGGCGTGCCGCCCAGCACGTCCACATCGATCGCCGAAGCGTGTGCGGCTGCCGCCTCGTCCGCGTCGGCGCTGGCGCCGAACACCGACGAGAACACGTCCGGCAGCCCGCCTTCGCCCGCTGCATACGGATTGACGGCCGGGCGGGCCAGCGCCGCTCCCGGGCGCGACACGATGCCCGGCACCGCGGCGGCCGGCACGGATTCCGGCGCGCGCGAGGTGGCGAGGCGCGGCCGCGCCGCGGCCGGCGGCGTCACGGCGGCCAGGTCCGAATCGGCGAGTGCAACGATTTCGACGCTGCCGTCATCGAGCGTGCGGTTCGACAGCACGACCGCGTCGGCGCCGAGTGCCTCGCGCACGAGACGAAGGGCGTCGCGGCTCGTTGCGCCGGTGAATTTGCGAATGTTCAAGCGGAACCCCCGATGACGTTAACGACTTTGATCGTGCGTGTGTCCGGCACTTCGGCATACGACAGCACTTTCAATTGCGGCAGGCTGCGGCGCAGGAAACGCGCGAGCATCGCGCGCAGCGCGTGCTGCACGAGCAGCACGGGCGGCAGCCCGAGATTCTGTTGACGCAGCATCGCCTGTTGCGTGCCGGTCAGAAGGTTGTGCGCGAGGCCGGGCTCGAGGCCCGGGTTCGCGCCGGTGGCGAGCGCCTGCGACAGCACGCGCTCGAGATTCGAATCGAGGCCCATCACCTGCATCTCGCCCGCGCCCGGATACCACTGCTGCGTGATCGCGCGGCCGAGCGCGAGCCGCACCGCGGCCGTGATCTCGAACGCGTCGCCGCGGCCCGCGTGTTCGGACACGGCCTCGAGGATCGTGCGCATGTCGCGGATCGGTACGCCTTCCTCGAGCAGGTTCTGCAGTACCTTCTGCAGCGTCGTCAGCGAGATCGTCTTCGGTACGAGGTCCTCGACGAGCGACGGCGCGTCCTTGCCGGTGCGCTCGACGAGCGCCTGCACTTCCTGGCGGCCGAGCAGCTCGGCCGCATGCTGGACGACCAGATGGTTCAGGTGCGTCGCGACGACCGTGCTCGCGTCGACCACCGTGTAGCCGTACACCTGCGCCTGTTCGCGCATCGCGACGTCGATCCACACGGCCGGCAGCCCGAACGCGGGATCCTGCGTGACGGCGCCGGGCAGCGCGGCCGTCACCTGGCCGGGGTTGATCGCGAGCCACTGGCCCGGGAACACTTCGCCGACGCCGATCTCGACGCCCTTCAGCGCGATCCGGTATGCGTTCGGCCGCAGTTCGAGGTTGTCGCGGATATGGATCACCGGCGGCAGGAAGCCGATTTCCTGCGCGAATTTCTTGCGGATGCTCTTGATGCGCTTGAGCAGCTCGCCGTCGCTGTTCTTGTCGACGAGCGGAATCAGCCGGTAGCCGACTTCCAGCCCGAGCGGATCGATCAGCTGCACGTCGTCCCAGGTCGCCTCGTGGCTGTCCGACGGCAGCACGGCGGGCGGCGCGATGTCGGTCACGTCGCCGGCCGCCTTGCGGGCCGCCGCGCGCTTGGTCTGCGTGCGGGCCAGCCAGATCGCGCCGCCGCCGAGCGCGAGGAACGCGAAGTGCGGCATCCCCGGGATCAGCCCCATCAGCACGATGATCGCGCCGGTGATGTTCAGCACGCGCGGGTTCGTGAACAGTTGGCCGGTGATCTGCGTGCCGATGTCCTCGTCGGTCGCGACGCGCGACACGATCACGCCGGCCGCGGTCGAGATCACGAGCGACGGGATCTGCGCGACGAGGCCGTCGCCGATCGTCAGCAGCGTGTAGTTCGTGCCGGCCGCGGCGAAGCTCATGTCGTGCTGCACCATGCCGACGATCAGCCCGCCGATCACGTTGATCGCCATGATGATCAGGCCGGCGATCGCGTCGCCGCGCACGAACTTCGACGCGCCGTCCATCGACCCGTAGAACTCGGCTTCCTGCGACACGGCCTGGCGGCGCTTGCGTGCCTGCTCTTCGTTGATGAGGCCCGCGTTCAGGTCGGCGTCGATCGCCATCTGCTTGCCGGGCATCGCGTCGAGCGTGAAGCGCGCGGACACTTCGGCGATTCGCCCCGCGCCCTTCGTGATCACCATGAAGTTGATGATCATCAGGATCACGAACACGACGATACCGACCGCGAAGTTGCCGCCGACGAGGAAGTGGCCGAACGCCTCGATCACCTGGCCGGCCGCATCGGGCCCCGTGTGGCCTTCGAGCAGCACGACGCGCGTCGACGCGACGTTCAGCGACAGGCGCAGCAGCGTCGAGAACAGCAGCACGCTCGGGAACGCCGCGAAGTCGAGCGGCTTCATCGTGTACATGCTGACGAGCAGCACCATCACGGACAGCGCGATGTTGAACGTGAACAGCAGATCCAGCAGCATCGGCGGCAGCGGCAGGATCATCATCCCCAAGATCATGCAGATGAGGATCGGGCCCGCGAGCGCGCGCAGGTTGGTCCCCGCGAGCAGGTTCGGGCGCTTCGCGAACAGGCTGGTCGGGGTGCTCATGCCGTACCTGCCTTACCGAGGCTGTCTTCCTGCTCGTCGCGCTCGTCGTCGGCGGACACCGACGTACCCTTGTCGAGGTCGGCCGGCACATCCAGATCGACCGGCACCGCCGGGAACGCACCGCCTTCCGAACGGAAGCGCTTGAGCTGGTAGACCCACGCGAGCACTTCGGCAACGGCCGAGTACAGCGAGCCGGGAATCTCGCGCTCGAGTTCGACGTTGTGATACAGCGCACGCGCGAGCGGCGGCGCTTCGAGCAGCGGCACGTTGTGTTCGGCCGCGAGTTCGCGGATGCGCGCGGCGACGAGGTTCACGCCCTTCGCGACGACCTTCGGCGCGCGCATCTCGCCGTCCGTGTATTGCAGCGCGACGGCGAAGTGCGTCGGGTTCGTGACGACCACGTCGGCCTTCGGCACGGCCGCCATCATCCGGCGGCGCGCGATCGCGCGCTGCTGCTGGCGGATCCGCCCCTTCACGTGCGGATCGCCTTCGTTCTCGCGATGCTCGCGCTTCACTTCTTCCTTCGTCATGCGCAACTTCTTGTTGTACTGCCAGAGTTGGTAAGGCACATCGAGCGCGGCGACCACCAGCATCCCGGCGACCGTCGTGCCGCAGCACACGGCGACCAGGTGCAGCGCATCGGGCAGCGCCACGCCCAGCGGCTGGGTCGCGAGGGCGAGCAGCTCGTCCTTGCTGCGCCAGATCGCGATGCCGCCGATCCCGCCGACGACCAGCGTCTTCGCGAGCGACATCCCGAGCTGGATCGGCCCCTGGATCGAGAAGATCCGGCCGAGGCCCGAAATCGGGTTCAGCCGGTCGAATTTCAGCTCGAACGTCTTCTGCGAAATCAGCCAGCCGCCGAGCGCCATCGGCGCGAGCAGCGCGGCTAGGCCGGTGAGCGCGAGGAGCGGCAGCAGCGCGGCGAAGCCTTCGAGGCTCGCGCTGCCGGCCGCCGACAGCATCCGGTTCGTGTCGAACGCGGTCGCACGATCGAACGTGAACGCGCCGCGCAGCATCGCCTGCAGATGCCCGCCCGACGGGCCCGCGAGCAGCCACGCGCCGTAGAACCCGGCCGCGAGCAGCGCGAACGAAGCCAGCTCGCGCGAACGCGCGACCTGCCCCTCCTCGCGCGCCTTCTCGCGGCGCCTGGGAGTGGCGGCTTCGGTCTTGTCGAGATCGCTCTCGTCTGCCACGGGGCCTCCAGTCGGGTACGGCGGAATGCCGCTTTCCAGTGACACCGATTATTCATGGAGGCGTCAAACGCCGATCGGTCGAGCAAAGCCGGGAAAGGGGGGTATTTCGAAGAATCGGGCGAGCCGGTACGAACCGGGCTGGACAGGGGGACGGAACGGTGTGCGGCGCGGCCGAGAAACGTGCTGGCCGGTGCGAAGACGGGGCGCGGCTCCGGACGGAGCGGCGACCGCGCGATGCGAGGAAAAGGCGCGGAAAGGGTGAAGCGGTGAAACGACACCGCACGTGCGACGCGAAATCAGGCCCCGACGCGACGGCGTCGCGTCGGGGCAGGCGTCGGTCAGACAGCCGGAACCGGATCCGCGCCGAAGCGGTTCGGGCCTTCGGTGCCGCGCGAGCACGTCCACACGAGCAGCAGGATGCCGCCGACGATCGGAATCAGCGCGATCAGCAGGAACCAGCCCGAGCGGCCCGTATCGTGCAGGCGGCGGACGCTGACCGCGATGCCCGGAATGATCAGCGCCAGCGAAACCAGGAACAGCACGCCGAGCAGCAGCAGCGTGATCAGGCCCGCGTTACGGCCCGCCACGTCGATGATCTGGGCGACCATCGAAAGAATGAAGCTCAGCAACACGAAATACCAGTATTCGGCACGACGCGCACGGCCTTCGAATGTCGCGTATTTATTGAGTACGGAACGAACGGCTTCAGAAAAATTCATTTTATTACCCTCATGTTTTATATTGGCACCTCGGAAACAACGCCGGCATTATATGTTTGAATTTCGACGTGTTCCATCTCTTTTCGCATGCTGACCAAAGCGCTCGCCTGCCCGTCCGGCCTGCCGATACAACGCGAGAACGGTTGCAATGGCGTAACGCCGTGTCGCAGGCTTGCATGCCACGTCATTTTAATAATCTTGAAAACCTGATAGAAACTGCAGCCCCGGATAATCCAGCACTTGATTACACCCGAATGAAATCAAGCGTGATCGATAATCGGCGCGAAGGCGC
Organism: Burkholderia sp. AU45251; assembly: GCF_030482905.1. Lineage (NCBI taxonomy): Bacteria > Pseudomonadati > Pseudomonadota > Betaproteobacteria > Burkholderiales > Burkholderiaceae > Burkholderia > Burkholderia sp. AU45251. Next base: position 18,942 of record NZ_JAUJQH010000013.1, read on the forward strand.
CGCATTCGATTAACCGGCCGGCATGACGCACGCGTGCAAAGCGCGCTACCCTTCGCCATTCCCGATTCCGGTCGAACCGCGCCATGCTCCGTCATCCGCTCGCCTCGTCACTGTCGCTCGCCTGCGCGCTGGCAGCCGGCTGCACGCATACGCCGGCCCTGCCGCCCGGTGCGCAGGCGCCTGACGCGCCGCACCCCGGCACGATCGCCCTGCACCATGCGTGGAACGGGTCGACGCAAACCCTGCGCGCGCAGGATTTCCCCGCCAGCTTCGTGTTCCGCTGCGCCGACGCGCGCGGCGAACCGGCGGAACGCGCCCGCGCGGCCTGGTGCGTGCCGGTCGTCGAGATCGAATCGGTGTCGGTTGATGGCGCCGGGCACCCGGCCGCGCCGGCCGATGCCGTCCGGATCGACAGCACCGCGTACGGGCCCGGCCACCGCTTCCTCGACCATACGCACGTGATACGCAACGGCCGCCCACCGGTCTAGCGCCCGTTCGCGCCGGTCACGGGCCCGCGCCCTGGCCCGCCGCGGCGCGCTGCAGCGCGCCGAGATCGAGCTTCTTCATCGTCATCACCTGCGCCATCACGCGCTCCGCGCGCGCCGGATCGCCCGTCATCAGTTCGGCCATCTGCACCGGCACGACCTGCCACGACACGCCGAACCGGTCGCGCAGCCAGCCGCACTGCTGCGCGCGCTCGTCGCCGCCTTCGGACAGGCGTGCCCAGTAGCGGTCGATTTCGGCCTGGTCCCGGCAGTTGACGACGAACGAGACGGCCGGCGTGATCTGGAACACCGGGCCGCCGTTCAGCGCGACGAACGCCAGCCCGTCGAGCTCGAACACGACGGTCATCACCGCGCCCTCCGCGCTGCCGGATACGTGTGCGCCGGCCTTGCCGTAGCGCGCGACGTGCACGATGCGCGCGTTGTCGAACACCGACACGTAGAAACCGGCGGCCGCCTCGGCGTCGCGGTCGAACCACAGGAACGGCGTGATGCGTTGTATGCGCGGGTTCATGGCGCTGCCTCCTCGATATCGTGCCGGACGAGTGCCGGTATTACATCGTAGGCGCTGGACCCGCGCGCGGCGGCGATCCGGTCCGACCCGTCGTGCCGCGCCCGGCCGCCGGATAAAAAAAGGGGGCGATCGCTCGCCCCCTTGTTCCGTGTCCGGCCGTGCCGCGTCAGAACGCGACGAAAGGCTGTGCACCGCCGCTCGCCGTCTTGTCCATCCCGAAGTAGATCGTCCGGTTGTAGAAGTACGGCATGCCGATGTCGAGCCAGCTGGACGAACCGAACGGGCCCGCGATGTCGTTGAACGCGAACGTCGACGGGTTCGAGAACAGCGAATCCGCGTTCGCGACGGACATCGCCACGGTGGCGCCCACGCCGTTCTGGCCGCTCAGCGTCGCCGAGTAGCTGGCCGGCGGCGATGCCGGGCAGTAGAACTGCGTATTCTTCGAGCAGGCCGTCTGCCCCGCATCGTTGAAGAAATACGCGTTCGAACCCGTGTCGAAGAACGCGGTCACGTTGCGCCCGAGGAACGTCGCGCTGACGTCGCCCGTCGTGGTCGACGTCATCACGGTCTTCCCGGTCAGGTCGGGCAGGCCGAACGTCAGCGTCCCGGTTGCGCTGGCCTGCCCGCTATCCGAAATGCTCGGCATCGTCACGCTCACCCCGCTGCTGTCGGCGAAACGATGCACCGGGTTGGCCACCTGCTGCGCCACCGGCACGAGCGCGACCGTGCAGTTCGCGTTGTCGCCGTTCGGGCACGCGTAGTAGTTGTTGCTCGTCGACGTCGACGTCGCGCAGGTCGTGCCGCAGTCGACCGGCGCCGGCCCGATGCCGAGGATCCCGTTCGCGCCGAGTGCGCTCGCCGTATTGGCCGACGCGCCGCCGTTCGTGCACGAGTTCGGCACGTTCGTCGTGCCGAGGTCGCCGATGATCTGCACGGGCAGCGAGCTCGCCTGCTCGGAACCGATCGACAGGTCGACCGTGCGCACCGAACCCCACGTATAGCTCGACACGAACTTGCCGCACTCGGCAACCGGCGCGCCGCCGCTCGTCACTTGCGGGAAGCTGCCGAGCACGCCCGACACCGCGCTGCCGACGAGCCGCAGCCCGTAGGACGCGGTATCGACCAGCACGTTGTTGACCACCTGGCAGTTCGACGTGCCCGGCGCGCAGACCTTCACGCTGATGGTCGGGATATTGATCACGTTCGCGACGCCCGAGTTGACGGTGATGACCGCCTTGCTCCCGGAATTGCCGTCCGAACCGCCCGAACCGTTGTTGCCGTTGTTGCCCGAGTTGCCGCCGCCACCGTCGCCGCCGCCGCATGCCGTCACGAGTACGGCCGTTGCCGCCGCGAGGCCCAGCACGCCGAGCCAGCGCTTGAATGTACGAGGAATGCTCAAGATCGCTCTCCCGCTGTCACTGGATATCGGTGCCGGCCAGGCCGGCAGGCAGCGCCGCCGGCAGCCACGCCTGGCCCGAGAAGGCGCCCATGTGGCCGCCCGTCCGGATCACGAGGCCGCTCGTGTCGACGGACACGGGCGCGCGCCAGCCGCGCGCCTGGTGCGCCGCCTGGACGCCAGCGGTGTACTGCGGGAAATAGCTGCCGAGCAGCGACGCGAGATCCGGCATCGTCGGCCCGCGCCACGCGAGGCCGAACACGCTGCCGGCGGCCGACGTGTATTCGTGGATGACGGTGCCCGATCCGAGCGTGATCTCGCGGACGGTATAGGCGGCCGTGCTCGTCGTCTGCACGCCGTCTGCCGGACGCATCGCGCGCTGCAACGCGCGCACGGTTGCGGCCTGATCGTCCGCCGGCGGCGACATCGGCGCGCCGCCCAGTTCCGCGTGTGCGTGGACGCTCCACAACACACCCATTGCAGCCGCCGCGTGCGCGACGGCCCAGCCCAAGCGTTTCAGCTTCACGTTCCCCCCCAAGGGACTGGCTTCGTTGCCGGCGGTGCGGCCATCGGGCCCGCGCCGCCCCCCAACATATGAAATCGTACGGATGACGCTACGTTGCTGCTGACGCGTAGTATGCCTGCTGAGTGTGTCGAAGTGTCAATTTGACACAGGACCGCCGGGCCGCACGCGTGCGGCGGATGGGGGGAAACGATAAGGTGGCGCGGTGACGCGTGCATCGGGCGCCCGCGCGAAACATGGCGCGCCGATGCATGCGGCAGGGTCAGAAGCCCAGGCTGGCGAGCAGGTCGTCGACCTGTTCCTGGTCCTGGACCACGTCGGATTTGCCTTCCGGCGCGATCTGCGGGCCGTTCAGCAGCGACTCGGGGCTGCCGGTCGGGCTCATCTGTTCGGCCGCGAGCGCGGCCGCGGTGGCCGCGAACTGCTCGCGCCGCTCGGGCGCGATGTTCTCGACGAGCACGGTGAGGAGCTGCTGCTCGATCAGGTAGACCATGTCCATGATCTTCTTGATCACCTGCCCGGTCAGGTCCTGGAAATCCTGCGCGAGCATGATCTCGAGCAGTTGCGCGCTGGTCGCCGACGTCGATTCCGGCAGCGTGCGCAGGAACGTGCGCGTATCGTCCATCAGCTCGCGCACTTCCGCGTGCTCGATCGGCGCCGCGTACCACTGCGCCCAGCGCGCGTCGAGTGCCTCGGCCTCGTTCTGGATGCGCTCCTGCATCGGCTTCGCGACCTCGATCGCATTCAGCACACGCACGGCAGCCTGCTCGGTCATCGTCGCGACGTAGCGCAGCCGGTCGCGGGCATCGGGCACGGCTTCCGCCGCACGCTCGACATGCTTGTCGAGCCCGAGCTCGCGCATCGAGTCGCGCAGCGTGCGCGTGACGTGGCCGATGCGCGCGAGGATGCGGTCGCTCGCGAAATCGGCGCCTTCGGCCTGGCCGTCGGCGCTGAACCCGGCGCCGGTCAGTGCGGCATGGATCGGCTCGTTCACGTCAGCTCCCGGCCTTCGCCATCTTGTCGATGATCTTGTTCAGCTTTTCGTCGAGCGTCGCGGCCGTGAACGGTTTCACGACGTAGCCGCTCGCGCCGGCCTGCGCCGCCGCGATGATGTTTTCCTTCTTCGACTCAGCCGTGACCATCAGCACCGGCAGGTGCGTGAGCGTCGCGTCCGCGCGGATTTCCTTCAGCATCGCGAGGCCGTCGAGGTTCGGCATGTTCCAGTCCGAGATCACGAAGTCGTAGCCGCCGCCGCGCAGCCGCGCCAGGCCGGCGAGGCCGTCTTCGGCCTCGTCGACGTTCGAGTAGCCCAGTTCCTTGAGCAGGTTGCGGACGATCCGGCGCATCGTCGGGAAATCGTCCACCACCAGGATTTTCATGCTCTTGTCCATCGTCGTTCCTTTCCAGATTCGTTTCCGTCGGGACGCGTATCGTGGCACGCGCCCCGTGACATTCCATTCAAACGCGCTGCACGCGGTCGCCCATCGTCGCCAGGCGCGCCATCACGCGACGGCTCATCTCGGCGAGCGGCACGATCTCGTCCGCGCCGCCGAGCGCGATCGCCTCGCGCGGCATCCCGAACACGATGCAGCTTGCTTCATCCTGCGCGAACGTGTGAGCGCCCGCGCGTTTCATTTCCAGCAGGCCGGCCGCGCCGTCGCGGCCCATCCCGGTCAGGATCACCCCGATCGCGTTCTTGCCCGCGTGGGTCGCCGCCGAGCGGAACAGCACGTCGACCGACGGGCGGTGCCGGTTCACCGGCGGCTCTTCCGACAGTTGCGCAATATAGTTCGCCCCGCTTCTCGCGAGCAACAGGTGCGCATGGCCCGGTGCGATATACGCATGGCCCGGCAGCACGCGCTCGCCGTGCTCGGCCTCCTTCACCGCGATCCGGCACAGGCCGTTCAGCCGCTGCGCGAACGATTTCGTGAAGCCCGGCGGCATGTGCTGCGCGATCAGCACGGCCGGTGCATCCGGCGGCAGCGGCGTCAGCACCTCGCGGATCGCCTCGGTGCCGCCCGTCGATGCGCCGATGATGATCAGCTTCTCGGTACTGACGAGCGGGTTGTTGATCATCGGCGCGGCCGGCTGGCCCGCCGCCGCGCGTGCGACGGCCTGCGGCTGCGGCGCCTGGCGCACGCGCGCGCGCGACGCCGCGCGGATCTTGTCGGCAAGCTTTTCCGCGTAGTCGAGCATCCCGTCGCGAATCCCGACGCGCGGCTTCGTGACGAAATCGACCGCGCCGAGTTCAAGCGCGCGCAGCGTGATCTCCGAGCCGCGCTCGGTCAGCGACGACACCATCACGACCGGCATCGGCCGCAGGCGCATCAGCTTCTCGAGGAAGTCGAGCCCGTCCATGCGCGGCATTTCGACGTCGAGCGTCAGCACGTCGGGGTTGTGCTGCTTGATGAGCTCGCGCGCGACGAGCGGATCGGGCGCGGTCGCGCACACCGTCATGTCGGGCTGGCTGTTGATGATCTCCGTCATCAGGCTGCGGATCAGCGCCGAATCGTCGACGCACAATACTTTGATCTTCTGCACTGCGGTCATGCCTCCTGCTTTCTTGATAGGTTCGCCGCCCGCACACCGCCGGCCGGCGCCGCGCCGCGCGCGCCGAACAGCTCGATGCGCGGCCGCACCGGCTGCGGCGGGGCCGGACGCTTCGCCGCGAACAGCTCGACCTGCGGACGCGGCCGTGCGGCGCGGGCGCGATCGGCCTCGCGGGCGAGTGCGGCTTCGCGCTCGGTGACGCCCGGCACCTGCAGCCGCAGCTTCTTCACCATCGCGCGCCCGCTGTTCGGCATGAACGCGACCTTGCGCGGATGCACGCCCTGCAGGTCTTCCGCCGTGATGCGGATGCGTTCGAGCGCCAGGTAGCGGCGCACGAAATCCGCGTTGCGGTCGCCGATATTGATGGTCGTCATCCCGGCCAGCACGGCCGCGCCGCCGAACACCTTCGCCTCGAAGCGTTCGCGGCGCCCGCCGGCCTTGATCAGCTCGTTGATCAGCACTTCCATCGCATACGCGCCGTAGCGCATCGATTCCGACGCGGCCGCGCCCGGATCGGCACCGTCGTCCGGCAGCATGAAGTGGTTCATTCCGCCGATGCCCGCATACGGGTCGTGCAGGCACGCGGCGACGCACGAGCCGAGCACGGTCATCAGCACCATGTCCTCGGACGTCGTGAAGAACTCGTTCGGCAGCAGCTTCACGCCGGGACGGCCGAAGTGGTTGTCGAAGTAGCGATTGGTGGCGATCGGCAGCGCGCTCATCCACGCTCTCCCAAGGCGGCGACGGCGCCCGCAGCCCGCGCGCGCACCGGCGACGCGATCGCAGGCGCCTGCGCGCCACGCGGCCGTGCGCCCTGTGCGGCGTCGCGGGTCAGTTCGTACACCGTCTGCCCGCGCAGCCGGAACGCCTGCGTGACATACGTGAAGTTTTCCGAATGGCCGGCGAACAGCAGCCCGCCCGGCTTCACGAGCGGCTCGAAGCGCGACAGCACCTGCCCCTGCGTCGGCTTGTCGAAATAGATCATCACGTTGCGGCAGAAGATCGCGTCGAACGGCTTCGCGATCCCGTAATCCGCATCGGTCAGGTTCAGCTGCTCGAAGCGGATCATCGCGCGCAGCTCGGGGCGCACCTTCACGCGGCCGGCCTGCGGGCCCGTGCCCTTCAGGAAGAAGCGCTTCAGCCGTTCCGGTGCCAGGTGCTTGACCTGGTCGTACGTGTAGATGCCGGCTTCCGCCTTCGCGAGCACCTGCGTGTCGAGGTCGGTCGCGAGGATCGACGCGCCGCGCGCGGCCGATTCGCCAAGCGCCTCGATCAGCGTGATCGCGATCGAGTAAGGCTCCTCGCCGGTCGACGCCGCCGAACACCAGACCGATACCGGCGCCGGCCGCCCCTTCACGAAATCCGACAGGATCGGGAAGTGGTGCGACTCGCGGAAGAACGCGGTCAGGTTCGTCGTCAGCGCATTGGTGAACGCTTCCCACTCGAGCGGATCGTCTTCCTGCTCGAGCAGGTCGAGGTAGTCGCGAAACGTGTCGAGGCCGCGCGCCCGCAAGCGGCGCGCGAGGCGGCTGTACGCCATGTCGCGCTTGTGCTCGGACAGCGAGATCCCCGCGCGTTGATGGATCAGCGCGCGAATGCGGGCGAAATCCGCGCCCGTGAACGCGAAGTCGCGCCCCGGCTCGCCCGCGCGAGGCGAGGCATCCGGTGCATCGGGTCGAAACGGCGCGCGCGCGTGCGGCATGGTTTAGAAGGTCTCCCAGTCGTCGTCGGACGTGCCGGCCGTGGCCGCCGCCGGCTTCTCGCCGTTCAGCGCCGGGCGCACGAGCGCGGGCTTCGCGGCCGGCTTGTCGGCCGGTCCGGCGCTTTTCGCGAGGCGCGGCCCGTAGCCGCCCGCAGCCGTGCCGCGGGAAGCCGGTGCGTCCTTCTGCACGTGCGCGCCGGCATCGGCCGCGCGCTTCGGTTCGCGGCTCGCGCCCGCCCCGGCCGCAGCGGCGGCACGCGGCGCCGGCGCGGCGCGCCGTGCCGGTTGTGCGGCGGCCTGCGGGGCCGGCAGCGCGGCGACCGGCGCGGCGTCGAAACGCGGCTCCGACGGCAGTGCCGGCACGGCCGCCGGCGCATGCGCGACCGGCCGCGCCACATCGCGCGACGGCGCGAGCACGATGCCGCCCGCCACGCGCCAGCCCGACACGATCGCCTTCATCTGGCGCGTCTGCTCCTCGAGCGACGCGGCCGCGGCTGCCGCCTGCTCGACGAGCGCCGCGTTCTGCTGCGTGACCGAATCCATCTGGCCGACCGCGCGGTTGACCTGCTCGATGCCGGTCGACTGCTCATCCGACGCGGCGCTGATCTCGCCCATGATGTCGGTCACGCGGCGCACGGCCTGCACAATCTCGTCCATCGTCGAGCCGGCGCGCGACACGAGCGCCGACCCGCTTTCGACCTTCTCGACCGAATCGCCGATCAGCTGCTTGATTTCCTTCGCGGCGCTCGCGCTGCGCTGCGCGAGCGAACGCACCTCGCCCGCGACCACCGCGAAGCCGCGGCCCTGTTCGCCCGCACGGGCGGCTTCGACCGCCGCGTTCAGCGCGAGGATGTTGGTCTGGAACGCGATGCCTTCGATCGTGCCGATGATGTCGACGACCTTGCCCGAGCTCCCCGCGATGTCCTGCATCGTCGCCACGACCTGGCCGACCACGTCGCCGCCCTGCGTCGCGATGTCCGATGCGTTGACCGCGAGCTGGCTGGCCTGCCGCGCGTTCTCCGCGTTCTGGCGCACGGTGCCCGTCAGCTGCTCCATGCTCGACGCGGTTTCCTGCAGCGACGCGGCCTGCTCCTCGGTACGCTGCGACAGGTCGATGTTGCCGGTCGCGATCTCGCGCGCGCCGACGTCGATCGATTCGGTGCCGCGATGCACGGCCTGCACCATCGTCGTGACGGCGTCCTGCATCCGCTTGATGCCGCCGAACAGGCGGCCGATCTCGTTCGTGCTGAACACGTTCACCGGCTGCGTGAGGTCGCCGCCGGCGATGCGCTCGAAGTGCGCGATCGCGTCCTCGAGCGGCTTCACGATCAGCCCGCGCAGCGCGAAACGAATCGCGACCACGACGACGAACGCGATCGCGATGCCGGCCGCGATCAGCCCGATCATCAGCGAGATCTGCGATTGCGTCGTGGCCTGGCGATCTTCCGCGCGCTTCTGCAGCGACGCGATCACGGCCGACGCAGCCTGGTCGTACGCGACGAACATCGGGCTGATCTTGGTATCGGCGACCGCGTGGTACGCGGCCATGTCGCCCGCGCGCGCGGCCGCGAACTCGGGCTCGACGCCTTCCTTCACGATCGTCGTGTAGCGGGTGGTCAGGTCGTCGACGAGCGCCTGCTCGATGCCGAGCTTCGGCGTCGACTGGAACGCCTGCCAGTTCTGGTTCGACTTCGCATACAGCTCCTGCGCGCGGTCGAGCACCTTGGCCGCTTCGGCCGTGTTGCCGCCTTCCGTCAGCGAACGGAAGCGGTCGAGCGACACGCGCGCGCGCAGCAGGTACGACGACGTGTCGTCGAGCGTATGGAGTGCCGGCAGGTCGACGTGCGCGATCTCGTCGAGCGAGCGGCTCGCGTGATTCAACGCGACCAGGCCGAGCCCGCCAACGGCTGCGGCCAGCACCGCGAGGATGAGTCCGACCGCCGTAAGCGTCGTGCGGATCGACCAGTTATGCAACATTGCAGATTCTCCCGAAATTCCTGCGCGCGCGACGCGCTTACCCGCCGAGCGTCTCGATCAGCGCCATTTCACGGCTCGACATCAGCTTCTCGATGTCCATCAGGATCAGCATCCGGCCGTCGACCGTGCCGAGGCCCGTCAGGTACTCGGTCGTCAGCGTCGCACCGAACTCCGGCGCCGGCATGATCTGGTCGGTCTGCAGCGTCAGCACGTCCGACACGCCGTCGACCACCATCCCGACCACGCGATGCGCGACGTTCAGGATGATCACGACGGTCTGGTGGTCGTACTCGACGCGGCCGAGATGGAACTTGATCCGCATGTCGACGATCGGCACGATGATCCCGCGCAGGTTGATCACGCCCTTGATGAATTCCGGCGCGTTCGCGATGCGCGTGACGCTGTCGTAGCCGCGGATTTCCTGCACTTTCAGGATGTCGATCCCGTATTCCTCGTCGCCGAGCGTGAACACGAGGAATTCCTGGCCCGTCGCGTCGCCTTGCTCCGCGTCGCGGCGGCTCGTTGCCGCGTTCGCCGCGGCCGGATTGATCATTTGGACTTCAGCAGCCACGTTTGCCCCCAATCGGTTGAATGGCGAGAGACATCAGAACATCGCGAGCTCGGCGCCGGCACGGGCGCCGTGCGTCGCACGGGTTTCGCGGTTCAGCGCCGCGACGTCGACGATCAGCGCGACGCTGCCGTCGCCGAGGATGGTCGCCGCCGAGATGCCGTGCACCTTGCGGTAGTTGGTTTCGAGGTTCTTCACGACCACCTGCTGCTGGCCGACCAGTTCGTCGATCAGCATCGCGAAGCGGCGCCCCTCGGTTTCCATGATCGTGACGATCCCTTGCGTCGGGTCGGTGCGCGCGTCCTCGACCGAGAACACTTCGTGCAGCGCGACGAGCGGCAGGTATTCGCCGCGCACGCGCACCACGCGCTCACCGTTGCCGACCGTGTAGATGTCGTCGTTCGACGGCTGCAGCGACTCCATCACGAAGTTCAGCGGCAGGATGAAGATCTCGTTGCCGACCTTCACCGACATCCCGTCGAGGATCGCCAGCGTGAGCGGCAGCACGATCCGCGTGGTCGTGCCGCGGCCGGCCAGCGACGAGATCTCGACGTGACCGCCCATCGACTGGATGTTGCGCTTCACGACGTCCATCCCGACGCCGCGGCCCGACACGTCGGTCACGGTCTCGGCGGTCGAGAAGCCCGGCGCGAAGATCAGCTGCCAGACTTCGTCGTCGCTGATGGTGTCGGACACCTGCATGCCCTGTTTCGCGGCTTTCGCGAGGATCCGCTCGCGGTTCAGGCCCGCCCCGTCGTCGCTCACCTCGATCACGATGTTGCCGCCGTGATGCGCGGCCGACAGCACCAGCTGGCCGACCGCGTCCTTGCCGGCGGCGACCCGCTTGTCGACGGTCTCGATCCCGTGGTCGAGGCTGTTGCGCACGAGGTGGGTCAGCGGATCGATGATCCGTTCGATCAGGCTCTTGTCGAGCTCGGTCGCCTGGCCGAACGTCACCAGTTCGACCTGCTTGCCGAGCTTGCCGGCGAGGTCGCGCACCAGCCGCGGGAAGCGGCTGAACACGTAGTCCATCGGCATCATGCGGATCGACATCACGGCTTCCTGCAGATCGCGCGCGTTGCGCTCGAGCTGCGCCATTCCGTTGAACAGGCGGTCGTGCAGCGCCGGATCGAACGCGCTCGCGGTTTCCGCGAGCATCGCCTGCGTGATCACGAGCTCGCCGACCAGGTTGATCAGCTGGTCGACCTTCTCGACGCCGACGCGGATCGAGCTGCCTTCGGCGCCCGCTGCGGCCGCTGCGGCCGGGCGTGCGCGCTTGTCGTCGTGATGCGCGGCAGCCTGCGGTGCATGGTCGGCGTGCGCGTGCTGGGACGGCTGCTGCGCTTGCGCGGCGGCAGCGGCGGCCGGCTCGGCGGGCGCTGCCGCCGGTGCCGCCGGTGCCGATGCGGCCGGTTGCGGTGCCGCGGCCTGCGGCGCGAATACCTCGACGCGCGCCGGTTGCGCGGCGGCGGCCGGTTCTGCCGCCGGCGCCGCGGCGTCCTGCGCGGCAGCCGGCGCGGCCGGCGCCGTGCCGTGCCCGACGCGGATCTGGCTTTCGTCGATCACGAAGCAGCACACGGCGACGATGTCGTCGGACGGCACGTCCGATTCGACCCACAGCGTCAAGTCGGCGCCCGCTTCCTCGCGGCCCACGATCCGGCCGAGGTTGCCGAGTTCTTCGGTGAGCAGTTCGCGATCCTTCGCGTCGACGCCCACGAGCGTGATCTTCAGGTGCGGGCCGCCTTCGCCCGCGTCGCCCGCCGGATGCGCGGCCGCGACGGCCTGCTCGATCACGTGGTCGGGCGCGCGATCATCGCTGGCGGCCGGTTCCGCGGCCGGAGCAGCCGGTGCAACGGCGGCAGCGACCGGCGCCGCCGGCACAGGCGCGGCGGCAGCCGGCGCACTCGCGCTGCTCTCGGCCTTCAGCCGTTCGAGCTTCGCGCAGATCGTCGCGGCGGCGGCCGCGTCCGGTTCGGCGCTGGCGCGGTAGTCGACGAGCTGGTCGGACAGCACGTCCTTGGTCTCGAGGAACGCGTCGACCATTTCCTTGGTCAGCGTCAGCTCATGGTTGCGCGCGCGGTCGAGCAGCGATTCGAGGATGTGCGTCGTATCGGTCAGCGCGGAAAAGCCGAACGTCGCCGCGCCGCCCTTGATCGAATGCGCGGCGCGGAAGATCGCGGCCAGATCCTCGGGGTCGGGCGAACCGACGTCGAGGTTCAGCAGCAGCTGCTCCATCTGCGCGAGCAGCTCGTCCGCTTCGTCGAAAAATGTCTGGTAGAACTGAGTGATGTCGAGAGTCATGCCCGGTCCCGGGTTGAATGCGTCGCGTGAATGTCAGGAAGCGGCCGGCTCGGACAGCGTCGCGACCAGGTCGACCAGCACGGCGGGGTCGATCGGCTTCTCGATCCAGCCGGTCGCGCCTGCGTCGCGCGCGGCGTCCTTGAACGCGTCGCTGCCTTCCGTCGTCAGCACGAGGATCGGCGTGTTCGCATACGCGCCCAGCAGGCGCAGCGACGCGATCACCTCGAGCCCGCTCTTGCGCGGCATGTTCTGGTCGGTCAGCACCAGGTCGTACTGCCGGGCGACCGCCAGGTCGAAGCCGGCTTCGCCGTCCGGCGCCACCGTCACGTCGTAGCCGGCCTGCGCCAGCGTCGCCTGCAGCAGCGCACGCATGGTCGCGGAGTCGTCGATGGCGAGAATGGTTCGGATCATGTCTGTCTCGGAATCTTGTAAACGTCAGGGTTTCGGCACGGCGACGGCGGACGCCGCGAGCGCCGGGCGCACGGCCGGCGCCGGGGCCAGCTGCTGCGCGAGCTGCTGCGAGCCGGCCGCATCGGCCGACAGCGTCGTGGTCGTCGCATCGTCGCGCATCAGCGCCTCTTCGGATTTGCGGTTCAGCACGATCACGCTGATCCGGCGGTTTTCCGGATCGAGCGGGTCGGCCTTGTTCAGGTTCTGCGTCGACGCGAGGCCGAGCACGCGCAGCACTTTCGCCTCGTCCATGCCGCCGGAGATCAGCTCGCGGCGCGACGCGTTCGCGCGGTCGGCCGACAGCTCCCAGTTGCTGTAGCCGCCCTCGCCGCCCGCGTACGGCACGGCGTCGGTGTGGCCCTGGACGATGATCCGGTTCGGCACGTCGTTCAGCGTCTTGCCGATCTCGCGCAGGATGTCGCGCATGTACGGCTCGACGTTGTCGCTCGACATCGCGAACATCGGCCGCTTCTGCGTATCGACGATCTCGATGCGCAGCCCCATCAGCGTGGAATCGATGCGGATCTGCTGCTTGAACTGGCGCAGCGTCGGGTTGGCCTCGATCGCGGCCATCAGCTTGATCTGCAGGTCGTGCAGGCGCGTCTGCTCGAGCCGGTCCTGCGCGCCCTGCGCCTGCGACCGGGAATGCTCGTCGCCCGCTTTCGCAAAGCGCTCGGCGAGCTGCGTCGTGCCGTCGGTGCGGTGCAGCGTGCCGGCGTCGACGCTCGACAGGTCGCGGCCGCCGCCGTTGATGATGCTGGAATCCTGCGAACTGCGGTCGCCGCTGCCGAACAGCGCGGCCTTCAGCGGCGTATTGAAGTATTCGGCGATCCCCTTCAACTGCACCGACGTGACCGAGCTCAGCAGCCACATCAGCAGGAAGAACGCCATCATCGCGGTCATGAAGTCCGCGTACGCGAGCTTCCATGCGCCGCCATGGTGGCCCTTCTTCGCCGGGGCCACCCGCTTGACGACGATCGCGCGATCCTTGCTTTTGCTCATCGGGCGCTCCGCGTCACTTCGCCTTCACGCGGCGCACATGCTCTTCGAGCTCGGAAAACGACGGGCGCTCGGTCGAGAACAGCACCTTGCGGCCGAACTCGACCGCAATCGCCGGCGCATAGCCGTTCAGCGTCGCGAGAATCGTCACCTTGATGCACTGGAACATCTTGGTCGACTCGGCGACGCGCTGCTCCGCGAGGCTCGCGAGCGGCCCGATCAGCCCGTACGACAGCAGGATCCCGAGGAACGTGCCGACCAGCGCCTGCGCGATCATCGCGCCGAGCACCGCGGGCGGCTTGTCGGCGGACGCCATCGTGTGCACGACACCCATCACGGCCGCGACGATACCGAACGCCGGCATCGCGTCGCCGACGCGCATCAGCGCGTGCGCGGGCCCCTCGCCTTCCGTGTGGTGCGTCTCGATCTCCTCGTCCATCAGGCTCTCGATCTCGAACGCGTTCATGTTGCCGCCCACCATCAGGCGCAGGTAGTCGGTCAGGAATTCGACAATGTGGTGATCGGCGAGGATCTTCGGGTATTGCGTGAAGATCGGGCTCTTTTCCGGATCGTCGATGTCGGCCTCGAGCGTCAGCGTGCCTTCCTTGCGTGCTTTCGCGAGCAGCACGTAAAGAAGCGCCATCAGCTCCATATAGACATCCTTCGTGTATTTCGAGCCCTTGAAGAGCGTCGGCAGCACGCGCAGCGTGGCTTTGATGGTCTTGCCGCCGTTGCCGAGGATGAACGCGCCGACGCCGGCGCCCACGATCATCAGGATCTCGACGGGCTGGATCAATGCGCCCAGATGCCCGCCTGCCAGCGCATAACCGCCGAAGACGGACAACAGCGTCACGAGTGTTCCCACGATAATCAGCACTGCCTGTCCCTCACGAAAGACCGGCGGGGAGACCGCCGTTAAACAGGTTTACGGCAGTCGGCAGGAAAACTTTCGCGGCCGCCCGGCGGCGGCGCGGAGGTGTTTACCAGCAATTCGCAGACGCTTCGCGCCGCCCGGCGCGGCCGCCCGCGCCCCGCCCGGCAGTGCTCAGGCCGCGGCGGCGGCCAGTTCGGCGCGCGCGGCGGCGGCCTTGCGGGTCTTGCCCGCGCGCGACGGCGGCTGGCAGAGGCCGCAGACGAAACCTTGATGCGGATCATGCGCATGCGCGACGAAGTGGCCGCCGCAGCGCGTGCACGGGGTCATCTGCAGCATCCCCGAATCGAAGAAGCGCACGAGCGTCCACGCGCGCGTGAGGCTCAGCGCGGCCTCGTCGCCGGACAGGTTCACGTGCTCCAGATAGAGCCGGTACGCCTTCACGATCGACTGGATCGGGTCGCAACGGCCGTGGTCCTGCATGAACCGGTAGATGTTGTAGAACAGCGACGAGTGGATGTTCGGCTGCCACGTCATGAACCAGTCGGTCGAGAACGGCAGCATCCCCTTCGGCGGCGACACGCCCTTCAGTTCCTTGTACAGCTTGATCAGACGGTCCCGCGACAGGCTCGTCTCCGCTTCCAGCAACTGCAGCCGGGCGCCCAGTTCGATCAGTTCGATGGCGAGGGTGATTTCCTTCACCTCGATCACGACGCTTTTGCTTGCCATGGTGAAAACCGTCCGCTTGACGTTGTTCGGATGGATGGCCAATACGCTGCCCACCGGCGCGGCACGCCGGGACAGTCGCAAGGCGGGATGGATCAGCGGACGCCTTCGACCTGCTGCCCGGCCATCAGGATGGCCGAGTGGGCGTGCGCGACGACATCGCTGCGGCCCTTGTCGGCGAGCGACGACAGCAACGCGTGATCGTCGAAGCGAAAGCGGCACAGCATCTGGTTCGACGCGGCGAGCTTCACGGTCTGTGCGAGCGTGAGGTTCCCGAGCACGTCGGCCAGTTCCTGGGAAATTCCCATGCGGAACATGCCCATCGCCTTGTCTTCCCGCAGCAGGCGTTGCGCGAGGAGGAGGTACGACAGGTTGACCTCTTTGATCTCACTGAGCATTTCGCTGGTAGCGCTCATGATTCCCCCGTTAAAGAGCTTTGCTTTGGCCATTCGTGTTATGAAAACGTTTGCTCGATCGGGGCGCTCTTGGCGCTCAGTCGGCTCGTTTATAGTCTTACAGGGCGAATTTTGGCCAAACGGCATTTACGCCGGTATCAGCGAAGTGGCGTATGCCATGCAGGATTTGTCTGTAAACCGTGTAGGAATTTTTCCGACAAGGCGAATTGAAAGCTGAAATCGGGGAAGCAGGTGACAGCGCGAATTCGGCTGCGATGGATCCGATGGCCTCCGCGCGGTAGCGAAAGGCTTGCCGGCAAGGCTGCCGACAACCGGATCGGTAAAAATTATAGTGGTTTTTCACGATGACGCAACAATAGTTGCGTCTATCTCCATTTCTGATTCCGCGCCCTTTTTCTCGGGGTTTTCGCGTATTTCATCGTGTAACAAGCCTTAAGTGTTTGAAAAAACACTCGAACCCCTCAAGGCGATATCGATAATGGAATCCAATGGGCGGCGGCGCGAGCCGTGCCGGCCCGCCCCGCAGCTTGCCGTCCGGCGCCCCGCGCACCCCGCCCAGGGCACGGCCACGTACCGCCAACCGCGTACGTCGGCGAGTTCCGCAACCTTGCACGGGATCCGCATCGGCGCTACCGCGCCCTCGGATCGAAACAGGAGAACCCCATGCGAATTGCCCAGATCGCGCCGCTTTACGAAGCCGTTCCGCCGAAACTCTATGGCGGCACCGAGCGTGTCGTGTCCTACCTCACCGAGGCGCTCGTCGAACTCGGCCATGACGTGACGCTGTTCGCCAGCGGCGACTCCGTCACGTCGGCCCGTCTCGAGGCGGCCTGGCCGCGCGCCCTGCGGCTCGACCCGTCGATCCGCGATTCGATGGCGCCCCATATGCGGCTTCTCGAACAGGTCGCCCGGGTCGCGCACGAATTCGACGTGCTGCACTTCCACCTCGACTACCTGCCGTTCCCGCTGATGTCGCGCCTCGACACGCCGTACGTGACGACGCTGCACGGCCGCCTCGACCTGCCGGAACTGCAGCCGGTGTTCGACGCGTTCCCGGACGCGCCGGTCGTGTCGATCTCGAACAACCAGCGCAAGCCGCTGCCGCAGGCCGCGTGGGCCGGCACCGTGTATCACGGGCTGCCCGACACGCTGCTCACGCCGCAGCCGGGCGTGAAGCCCGAATACCTCGCGTTCCTCGGCCGGATCTGCCCGGAAAAGCGCGTCGACACCGCGATCCGGATCGCCGCGCAAAGCGGGCTGCCGCTGAAGATCGCCGCGAAGGTCGACAAGGCCGACGCCGACTATTTCAAGGACGTGATCGAGCCGCTGCTCGGCGAGGCGCACGTCGAGTTCATCGGCGAGATCAACGAGGCGCAGAAGCCCGCGTTCCTGTCCGGCGCGAAGGCACTGCTGTTCCCGATCGACTGGCCGGAGCCGTTCGGCCTCGTGATGATCGAGGCGATGGCCTGCGGCACGCCGGTCGTCGCGTTCAACCGCGGCTCGGTGCCCGAAGTGATCGAGGATGGCGTAACGGGCTTCATCGTCGAGGACGTCCAAGGCGCGGTCGGCGCGCTGCACCGGCTCGACAGCCTGTCGCGCACCGCCATCCGCGAACGTTTCGACACGCGTTTCAGCTCGAAGGCAATGGCGCAGCGTTATGTCGAAACTTACGAATCGCTTTGCACGCGAACCCGCCAACCGGCATTGCGCCGGGTCGCCGGCGCCTGACACGGAAATCCGCGAGGAAATATTCCGTAATCGAATCCGCGCCGAAATCGGCGCGCAAAACAAAAGAGCCGCATCTCGATGCGGCTCTTTTGCGTTGGGTTTTCGGTCATTCGATCAGGAAACGATCGCGATTTTTACCGACGATCCAATTCGGCGGCTTGCCGCGCCCGCTCCATGTCGCGCCCGACTTCGGATCGCGGTATTTCGGCGGCAGCGGCGCCTTCTTCGGCGGACGCCCGCGCTTCGCTCGCTCCGCGAAGCCCAGATCCTGGGCCGTCAACCCGTATTCGGCAATCTTTTGCTGGACTTCGGCAATCACCGCCGCCACTTCCTGGCGGCGCACGTCGTCCGCCTGGGCCTGCAGATCGGCGATCTGCGCCTTGAGTTTCGCGTATTGAGACATTTTTTGACTCCCCTTTTCGATGATGCGGCCCCGGCGAATCCGGCCAGGATACTCACATCCGTTACGCCATCTGCACTGCTGCCCTGCCCTTCGATATTAATGCTGTCATCTTTAACCGATTTGGCTATATCGAGAATGCGGACTTATTCTAATAAAAGGCATTCGTCAGCCATTCAAATTTAACAATCGTTGACCCTCCCCGACCCGATTCATTTCCTATAATCCAGACCAATTCCGGTGACGGTTTAATTCCGTCGTGTCATCCGGTTGTCTTCAATCCACTTGAACGAGGTCCTTACATGAATCTTTCTCAGCGTCTCGCTGCAGAGGTATTCGGCACGTTCTGGCTGGTGCTCGGCGGGTGCGGAAGCGCCGTGCTGGCCGCCGCCTTTCCGGGCCTCGGCATCGGCTTTGCCGGCGTCGCACTAGCCTTCGGCCTGACCGTGCTGACGATGGCATTCGCCATTGGCCATATTTCGGGTTGCCACCTGAATCCCGCAGTGAGCGTCGGCCTGACGGTCGCCGGCCGCTTCCCCGCACGCGATCTCGTGCCGTACATCGTCGCGCAGGTTGTCGGCGCGACGATCGGCGCATTCGTGCTGTACCTGATCGCGACCGGCAAGCCGGGCTTCGACGTCGTCGGCAGCGGCTTTGCGACGAATGGCTTCGGCGAGCGCTCGCCCGGCCACTACGCACTCGGTGCGGCGTTCATTTGCGAAGTCGTGATGACGGGCTTCTTCCTGTTCGTGATCCTGGGCGCCACCGACAAGCGCGCACCGGCCGGCTTTGCGCCGATCGCGATTGGCCTTTGCCTGACGCTGATTCACCTGATCTCGATCCCGGTCACCAACACGTCGGTGAACCCGGCCCGTTCGACCGGCCCGGCACTGTTCGTGGGCGGCGAAGCGATCGGCCAGCTCTGGCTGTTCTGGGTGGCGCCGATCATCGGCGCGGTACTCGCCGGGATCATTTACCCGCTGGTCGCCGGGCGTGACAACGCCGTCGACCGGCTGCCGGCATCGGCTCGCACAAGCGAATAAAACACTACGGGGTCAAGCGAGCAGCGCAGCGAGCCTCACGCTGTCCAAGAAGATCGAGGCAGGTAATTTCGACGGGCGCCACTGGCGCCCGTTTTTCATTTCCGCCGGAGCAGGACGCTCAGGATGCGGCGGTGTTGCCTTCGAGCGAGAACAGCGTGCGCAGGTGGCGGGCGACGCCCGCGTCGAAGTTGTTGCCGATCCGCGGGATGTGCGGCAGCCGCGCGACCAGGTCGGGGTTCGCGTTGTTCATCATGAACGCGTGGCCGGCGGTTTCGAGCAGGTCGATATCGTTCATGTTGTCGCCGAACGCGATGCAGTGGCCGGTGTCGACGCCGAGCCGCGCGAGCACCGAGCGCAGCGCACGGCCCTTCGACACGTTCGCGGTCATCACTTCGAGGCAGTCGGGCAGCGAGTACGTGACGTACAGCGCATCGCCGAAGCGCACGCGCATCTGCTCGGCGACGACCGCCAGATCGGCCGGATCGCCGATGTACAGCACCTTCGCGATATCCGCGCCGTCGTGCGCGGCCATGTCGATCACGTCGTAGCGGAAGCCCGAATCCTGGTGGAATTCGAGCAGGTGCGGCGCATCGCGGTCGATCAGCCAGCCCTGGTCGGTGAACAGGTTGACGATCACGCGGCCGTGCGCGCCGGCGACGTCCGGCTGCACGAGGCCGCGAACGATCGCCGGATCGATGTCCTGCGCGTGGATCGTCGTGTCGTCCGGCGCATGCACGCGCGCGCCGTTCGACGTGATCAGGTACGGCCGGATGCCGAGCACGTCGCGAATGCCGGCGACGTCCGCGTAATGGCGCCCGGTGGCGATCACGAACTGCAGGCCGTCACGGTCGAGCCGGCGGACGGTGTCGATCGTGTACGGATCGAGCTGGTGGTCGCTGTTCAGCAGGGTACCGTCGAGATCGGTGGCGATGACTTTGTACATGGGACGGAAGAATGGCGCTCAGGGCTCTGCGGAACGGTCATTCTAACGTCGTGCCCGGTTGCCCGCCGGACGGTTCCCGGTCGATCTCCGCCAGCGGCCCCGCCTCGTGGCGCCTTCAAGCACGCCTCGAACGCCTTCAACCGCCTTCCGCTTCCCGCAGCGCTTGCAGCGCGAGCCGTAGCGCGCCGTGCGCCGAATCGTCGAGCGGCGCGCGCAGCCGGGCTGCATGACGCGCCGGCACGGCTGGTGCCAGTGCGTCCGCCAATCCGCCGCACAGCGCGACCGGCAGCGCCTGCTGCGGATCGAGCGCGTCGATCATCTTGCCGATCTCGTCGCCCGCCTGCGCGATCAGTGCGCCCGCGACCGGATGCGAACGGTGCGCGAACACGATCGGCGCAAGCCGTGCGTAGATCGTCTGGTTCGCATCGCATGACCACTGGACGAGCGTGTCGCGATCCTGCGCGCCCGTTTCCGCGAGCAGCGCGCTGGCGAACGCATCGCGCGGCACGCGGCCGTCGAGCGCCTGCTGCGCGTACGCGAGCGCACGCACGCCGAGCCATGCGCCGCTCGCCTCGTCGCCGGACGGAAAGCCGAAGCCGCCCGCGATCCGGCACGCGCCGGCCGCGTCGAGCGCCGCCGCGATACTGCCGGTGCCGAGCGCGACGATCAGCCCCGGCGCGCCGCCGTGTGCGCCGACGACGGTCGTATACGCATCGCTCTCGACCGCCAGCGCGCCGAGCGGCGCCTGCGCGCGGAACGCGGCCAGCCATGCCGCGTTGTTGACGCCCGCGAGCCCGCAACCGAGCGCGCACTGCGACCAGCTGAATGCGAGACCGGCCTGGGTGAACGCGTCCGCGCAGGCCGCACCGATCGATGCCCACGCGCGCTCGATGCCGAGCCCGAGCCCCGACGGGCCGCCGCGCCCCTGTGCGAGTTCGCGCCCGTGCCGGTCGGCCAGCACTGCGCGCGTACCCGTGCCGCCGCCGTCGATGCCGATCGCAAAAAGTAATGCCGCCATGCCTTCATCCCGCTGATTCGAACAGGCGCCAAGCTTAACCGGATCGGCGCCGCGCGCCCATCTGCCGTTCGGCCGATTGTCCCGCGAAAAGGGCTTACGCTATGCTGACGCGTTCGAGTCGATACTGAAAACGAGGCAGACGATGTCGCAGCGGTGCAACTGGGTGAAGACGGAAGCGGACGCTCACTATCACGATACCGAGTGGGGCGTGCCGTCGCACGACGATCGCCACCTCTTCGAAATGCTGATCCTGGAAGGGGCGCAGGCCGGGCTGTCGTGGTCGACGATCCTGAACAAGCGCGCGGGTTATCGCGAGGCCTTTGCGGATTTCGACGTCGATGCCGTCGCGCGCTTCACGTCGAAGCGCATCGAGAAGTTGCTGGAGAATCCCGGTATCGTGCGCAACCGCGCGAAGGTCGAGTCGGCGGTCACCAATGCGCGCGCGGTGCAGCGCATTCGCGAAGAGCACGGGTCGCTCGCCGCGTTCCTGTGGTCGTTCGTCGGGGATACGCCGATCCAGAACGCGTGGCAGTCGTACCGCGACGCCCCCGCGTCGACCGAACAGTCCGACGCGCTCAGCAAGGCGCTGAAGGCGTACGGCTGCAAGTTCGTCGGCTCGACGATCTGCTATGCACTGATGCAGGCCACCGGCATGGTCAACGATCACGAGATCGGCTGCCCGTGCCACGCGCAATGCGCGGCGCTCGGCGGCAAGCAGCCGGCACGCCGGCGCAACGCGGGCTGACGGCGCCGGGCGCACCGGAGCCGTCACGGCCTCGGGATTTTCCCGGCTCCCAAAAGCAAAACGGCGGAGCGGCTTCTTTCGAAGCACGCTCCGCCGTTTCGCGGCGAACCGTCAGACGCTCTTAGTGGAGCTTCTTCGGCAGCATCTGGCTGCGCAGGCGCTTGTGCAGGCGCTTGACGGCTGCTGCCTTCTTACGCTTGCGGACTGCGGTCGGCTTTTCGTAGGACTGGCGCTCGCGCAGTTCAGCGATCAGGCCATTTTTTTCGATAGCACGGCGAAAGCGGCGAATCGCCACTTCGAACGGCTCGTTTTCTTTCAGAAGAATCGTCGTCATGTCGTTCCTAAATTGCTTAAACGGTCAAAAACGTAGCGGCCAAGCGCCACGCACCGGCCATCCGAGCGTCCCCACAAACAGGCGAAACGAGCGGAAATACGGCCTCGGAGGCCGGAAAAGAGAGGCGGAAAGCACCGCGAGTACGCTTCACAAGCCGCGTGCAGCGCCGCGTTTGACTGCCAGCAGACATGCCGAAAACGGCAGAGGCGTGACAGAAATCTCAATTCAGCCCGCCATCATAGCAGGGAATCACAGACAAAACCACCCTTTTGTCGCTTGCGTGTGCACAGCGTTGCGACTGCGTGCCGGAGCCGGCCGCCATCCTGTTTTTGCCCCCGTTTCATTCGGCATCGCGCCGGGCCCGTCCGAAATGACAAAGAAGGATAAAAAATCGGGCCGAATCTCAACGTGCCCCTCAAGTTTTGTTTTGGTGCGCCGAAATCCTGCTCTGAGGCGGCCAGCAATGAACGAGTGCTTCCGCCGACGCCAAAACGGCTTTCCAGGGCTTTCGGCTTAAACAGGAGAATTTCCATGCTCGGAATTAACAGCAACATCAACTCGCTGGTTGCACAGCAGAACCTCAACGGCTCGCAGAACGCCCTGTCGCAGGCAATCACCCGCCTGTCGTCGGGCAAGCGCATCAACAGCGCAGCAGACGATGCAGCCGGTCTCGCGATCGCAACCCGGATGCAGACGCAGATCAACGGCCTGAACCAGGGCGTGTCGAACTCGAACGACGGCGTGTCGATGATCCAGACCGCGTCGAGCGGCCTGTCGCAGATCACGTCGAGCCTGCAGCGTATCCGCCAGCTGGCCGTTCAGGCATCGAGCGGCTCGCTGTCGACCAGCGACCAGCAAGCGCTGCAACAGGAAGTTTCGCAGCAGATCTCCGAAGTGAACCGTATCGCTTCGCAGACGAACTACAACGGCAAGAACCTGCTCGACGGGTCGGCCGGTAACGTCAGCTTCCAGGTCGGCGCGAACGTCGGTCAAACCATCACGCTGAACCTGACGCAAAGCGTCTCGGCAGCAAGCATGGGCACGGGCCTGCCGACGAACGGCGCGACGCTCGGCCAGCTCACGGGCCTGAGCCTGACGAGCGCCGGCGCAGCGACGACCGGCACGCAAACGCCGTCGATCACGACGATCAACATCCTGTCCGACGGCCAGGGCGGCTTCAAGTTTACCGACCAGAACAACCAGGCTCTGGCAAGCGGCGCGGTCACGAGCCTGTTCGGCGCCAATACGGCCGGCGCGGGTACGGCACTTTCGCTGACCCCGTTGGCAACCGGCGCACTGGGTTCGATCACCAGCGTTCCGGCAGCAGCAACCGCCGCGACGACCAGCTCGGTTACCGCGATCAACGCCACCAACGCTCCGAACGGCTCCGGCGTAGCCGGCCGCCCGGCCGCTGGCGCCGCGATTGGCACGATCACCGGCCTCAGCCTGGATTCGAACGGCGGCTTTATTGCCCCGAACGAATCGGGCGCAACCATCACGTCGATCTCCGTGCTGTCGGACGGCGCAGGCGGCTTCACGTTCCAGGATCAGAACGGCAACGCACTGGCGGCCGGCGTCACCAGCAAGGTGTTCTCCATCACCGCTGCGACGGCGGGGGCCGGCGCTTCGCTTACGCTGAATGCCACCATCGGCACCGCGACGACCAACGCGACGACCCAAGGCCTGGCTTCGCAGAGCGCAATCAACTCGACCAACCTCGCCAACGTGCCGCCGCGCGTCGCCGACATCAACATCAGCACGACGGCCGGCGCCAACCAGGCAATGGAATCGATCGACAACGCGCTGGCCACGGTGAACAACATCCAGGCAACGCTGGGCGCCGCGCAAAACCGCTTCACCGCGATCAGCACGACGCAGCAAGCGCAAGCGACCAACCTGTCGCAAGCCCAGTCGCAAATCCAGGACGCGAACTTCGCGCAGGAAACCGCGAACCTGAGCAAGGCACAGGTGCTGCAACAAGCAGGCATCTCGGTGCTCGCACAAGCGAACTCGCTGCCGCAGCAGGTCCTGAAGCTCCTGCAGTAATCGCTTCACGGCGTCTCGCCCGGGGCCCCGCGCAACGCATCGCGCGGCGCCCCGGGCGCTTTGGCTTGCGCGATTCGGCTGCCTGAATCGCGACAACCCAAAGCCTTCGCGCAATACGCATTCGATCACCAGATACGCATCGCTCATCCCAGGCACGGAGTCGTCACATGTCCACCGTCAACACCAATACGTCCAGCGCCAATGCGAACAGCGCGCTTCAGCAAGCTGCGCAGTCGATCATCAGCGGCTCGACCGGCAACTCGACGATGGACGTCAACTCGCTCGTGACGGCGCTCGTGAATGCGAAAACGGCCGGCCAGACCTCCGCGCTGACCGCCAAGCAAACCACCGACAACACCCAGATTTCCGCGTTCGGCACGCTGTCTTCCGCGCTGAGCGCGCTGCAGGCGAGCCTGACGACGCTCTCCAACGGCTCGCTGCAGAGCACCTTCACCGCGACGCCCAGCGGCAACGGCCTCACCGCGACGGCCGGCCAGGGCGCGGTCGCCGGCACCTACAACGTGAACGTCACCCAGATCGCCGCGGCGCAGGCGTTGTCGTCCACCGGCTTCGCCGATCCGACCAAGGGCCTCGGCAACGGCACGCTGGCCCTGTCGCTGGGCAATCAGTCGTTCTCCGTCAACATCGACAGCTCGAACAACACGGTGGCGGGCATCGCGGCCGCGATCAACGGCGCATCCGGCAACCCGGGCATCACGGCGACGGTCGTCACCGGCACCGACGGCGCCCACCTCGTGTTGAGCTCGGCGGCCACCGGCGCGTCCAACACGATCAGCGTTGCGGTCAGCAACCTGAGCGGCGACGCCGGGCTGTCGAATCTCGGCGTCAAGTCGGTTCCCGGACAGAACGGCGGCCCGTCGACCTTCACGTCGGCCAACAGCAGCGCCGCGTGGACGCAGAGCACCCCGGCCCAGGATGCCGCCTTCTCGATCAACGGGATCAGCGCAACGAGCTCGACCAACACGGTCACCACCGCGATCGCCGGCGTCACGCTGAACCTGACGTCTGCCGCGGTCGGCGCCGCGCAGGCCCAGACGCTGACGATCGCATCCGACACGAAGTCGCAGGCAACGGCGATCAACAACTTCGTGAACCTCTACAACACGCTCGTCACGACGATGGGCACGCTCACCCAGTTCACGGCGGGGGCAGCGACGCAAGGCCCGCTGCTCGGCGACTCGACGCTGAGCACGGTCAAGAACACGC
Source organism: Burkholderia sp. AU45251 (assembly GCF_030482905.1). Classification (NCBI taxonomy): domain Bacteria; kingdom Pseudomonadati; phylum Pseudomonadota; class Betaproteobacteria; order Burkholderiales; family Burkholderiaceae; genus Burkholderia; species Burkholderia sp. AU45251. Next base: position 43,922 of record NZ_JAUJQH010000013.1, read on the forward strand.
TCGCATCGCTCGTGACGCAAGGCGTGAAGAGCGGCAGCTCGACGATCACGCTGTCGTCGATCGGCATCACGCTGCAAGCCGACGGCACGCTGCAGACCGACAGCACCAAGCTCAATACCGCGCTGCAGAGCAACCCGGCCAGCGTCGCCGCGCTCTTCAATTCGACGAACGGCGTCGGCGCGCGGATGTCGACGGCAATCAACAACTTTACGAAGACGGGCGGCCTGATCGACCTGCGGACGTCCGCGCTCAATGCCGACCTGAAGAGCATCGCGCAACAGCAGACGACGCTGTCGAACTACGCGACGCAGCTGACGAACCAGTACCAGGCACAATTCACCGCGCTCAACACGCTGATGGCGACGATGAACAACAATTCGCAGTACCTGACGCAGCTGTTCGGCGGCCAGAACAGTGCCGGCGCGATGTCGAACAACAAGTAACCGACGCGAATGGAATCGACCATGGAACAGCACGAACTGATCGAGCGTTTGAATGCGCTGACCGACGACATCGAGCACGCGACCGCAATGGCCGACTGGACGGAAGTCGCACGCCTTGCGGAAGTCCGCTCGCCGCTCGTCATGGCGCTGACCCCTAACCAGCCGCCGGAAGGCATCGCCGCCATTCGCCGCATTCAGGCCAGCAACGAAAGCGTCGTCGCCAACGCGCATCGCGCCCAGCGCGAGCTCACCGACGAGTATCACGTCGCGATGGGCCGCGTGCAGGCCGTCGGCGAGTATCACGACATGGCACGCCTGTAAGAACGCGCAGCGCATCGCCTGCGGCGATACGCACCCACGAACAACAAGCACTACACGCCGAAGTGAGGGCGTGCTCGTTCGACTCGTGCCCGCCTTGTGCGGGCATTTTTTTGTCTGGTCGATCGGGCGTGCGGTACTCCCGGCCAGCCGACGTACGCCTTGCCGAATACGACACGCGCCGCCGCACCACCCGCGCTCAGTTACTCGACGAACACCCGCCGCAGCTGCTCGAACTGCACGAGCTGGAACTGCACGAACTCGACGAACTGCAGCTCGACGACGAGCAACTGCTGTCCGACGCATCGAACGAACTGCCGCTGCCCGCTTTCGCGGCAACCAGCGACGACATCCGCGACGCCGTCTGCACGGTTTGCGAATACACCGACCAGGCGGTGCCGGCCAACGCGGCCGTGCCGAACAGAGCAGCAGTCCACAGCAGCGGGTCCGGATCGCCGCGTTCGCGATCCTGCGCCGGTTGCGCGGCCTGCGTATCGGGCGTGGGTCGCGGGTTGCGTGCGGCCCGTGGATCGTGCGCGATCCGGCGCGCGAGCAGCGCGGCTCGCCCCGCAGCCGTCGCCCCGCCACGCCCGAAGCCGGTCAGCCGCCGCGCGACGAGCCGGTATGCGACCGCGAACACCACCATGCAGACGGCAAGCAGCAGCACGGGCCGCCCGCGGCTCAGGCCGATCGCGAGTTTCGCGGCGCCGATGCCCAGCACGATCAGCACGATCGCACGCGCGGCCATGCGCGACGCGCGCATCTCGCCGGGCGCCCAGAGCCAACCCTGCGCGCGCATCCCGTCGACGACCTCCTGCGCGTACCCGGCGAGCCGCTCGCGAAACAGGTCGTAGCGCACGGTGCCGGACGGCCGCTCCTTGAGCCACGCGCAGTGGTCGTCATGCCGGCCCGCGCGGTCCAGGTCGGCGATCTGCACGTAGCCGCCCTGTCCGGGGACCGTCCACAGGTCGACCGCGCCCGCATGCGCGAGCGACATCGTCACGACTTGGGCGACCCGTGCTTCGCCGCCGGTGAGATAGGCGACTTCGTCGGTGCTCAGGTCGGCCGACGCCTTGCGCGCGCGCCCGCCCCACCGGCGGCGCCGGAACTCGATCGCCTGCAGCACCATGATCAACAACAACGCGACGACGCACGCCGGCACGTAGAACGCAAGAAACTGCGGGCCCGCGTAGTTCAGCACGTTGAGGTCCTGCGCCGATGCGCAGGTCGCGGCGACGCTCGCAGCGGCCGCCGGCCACGCGAGCTTCGGCAACCGGTCGCGCCAGGTCCTGCCTGCCGGCGGGGCGGTCGGCGAATCCGCCTCCTGCGCCCCGCTCACGGCTGGCGGTTCCGGCTGCGGCGCTCCGGACGCGTCGCGCAGACCGGGCGGCGGCGGCCAGATCGACTCGGGCGGCTCGCAACCGAACAGCCGGCGATAGCTGTCCAGCGTGTCGCGGTAACGCTGCGCGTACACGGCGGCCTCGTCCGGCGCGCCCGTGCCGGGCATGTGATGCAACCGCGCGCGCAGCACGCCGGCGCAGAACACGTCCCAGTATTCGAGCGTGTATTGCAGGTGGAAATGCCACGCGGCGTCAACCGCGACCGACGGCGTGACCGGGTGTCCGGCGGCCTGCGCGAGAAACGCGAAGCGCTTGTATTCGTCGATCACAGACAGCGCGTGCGCCTGCGACCAGCCTTCGGCTTCGGCCAGCCGCCGGCTGTACGGTAGCGGCGCGTTCGGGTCGTCGGGGGAATAGGTGTCGAGACGCGCGAGCAGCGCCTGCTGCGCATCGGTCAGCGCACGGACATCGACTGCGGTCAAGGTAGACGGGAGGGCAGCCATCGGGAGTCGGCGCGATGCGCGGACGGCCGCCGCGATCGACGCTTGGAGTTGTCGTTGCGGACGATTCTCGCACAACGACGAGGCAACACGACACCGGCACGCCGGCCGCGCCCGGGGCATCAGGCGCGTTTGCCGCGCCGCGCGTCAGAAATCGAGCTGCGCGAGCGTGATGCCGAGCGCGGCCGCGATCTTCCTGCGCACCGACTTGCGCAGCTTCTCGCGCTTCTCGCGTTTCGCGTAGTCCGACCGACTGATGCCGATCCGCTGCGCGACCTCGGCCCGCGTCAGCCCGAGATATTCGCGCCATGCGCGCGCGGGCGAGCTGCCGTCGAACACGGCGCGCGTCACGACTTCATGCGGAACCGGGTCGCGCGTGACCCGTTGCTGCGCGACATAGTCGGCGTACGGAATCACGACGAAGGCCGGCGTACCGTCCGGCCCGTTGATGAATTGAACGGGGAGTGATTGGCTCATGCAGTGATCGCCGCCCGCGAGGCGACGCGGCTATTTCTCGTTTCGATCGACATTTTCAATCAGCACCTTCAGATGGGCTTCGAGCACGTCGAACCGGACCAGCGAATGGTTGCGCCGGGTCGGATGCGCATACGACGCCGCCCTGACCGCTTCGGGCAGATTGGGCCTCAGCCACACGTCTGGATATTGCAGGCGGGCGTAGCGTTCGCCATCCACCTCTTCCAGCACCATGTGCCCGCGCCACGGGTATTCATTGAAGATTCCCGACACCTTGTGGACAAACAGCAGTCCACATTCACCGACCTCGAGCGCGAGGTTGCCCCAGGTCATCGGCCCGCTGTAGAACTGCAACACCGTGCCGAGATGGTCCGGCGTGATGCCATGACGGCAGGAATAGATGTGCTGCACCGTTGCGCGCAACACGTGGGGACTCGGCGAGTCGATCACGGAAACGGCCACGAGGTCGTGGCTGTTGACCGGCATCGGTAGCGGTTGCATGCGGTTCTGCGTATTCGTCGGTTCGGGGTACCGGAGTCCCGGAGATTCGGTCGTCGCCCGGCGCACGCGATCGAAAACCGCCACGCGGACAACCGCCGACTGGCCGGGATATTACTGCAAACGGGAAAACGACGAGACGGCGAAACCGACGAGTGCCTGAACAGGCATGTTTTGGCGCGCCCGGCTGGGATCGAACCAGCAACCCCTGCCTTCGGAGGGCAGTACTCTATCCATTGAGCTACGGGCGCCTGTGACAATGAAGCGACCCCAATATACAGGCCGCCCACGATTGGCAAGACGGCAAGGATACCCGGTTTCCCATGGCGCGTCCACCTTGCCCGACGAATCCCCGCCGGGCCGGGCCGCGTGCGGGTAAACACGCGCCATCGCACCGCTCGCCGTGATGTAAACGTTCCGTCTATAATCGACCGGGCTTCATTGGACTGCCATTTGCCGTTGCACCGCGCTCACAATTCCTAATCACGGAGACGAGGCAAGCATGAGCGAAGCACCCCACGAATCTCCCGTCAAAACTCCCGGGCAGCTGATTGCCGTCATCATCGCGTCGTTCGCGATTCCGATCATCCTGATCGTCCTGTTCGCCAACTACGCGAACCATGCGTTCCGTTCCGGCGCCGGCACGGACGCGCTATCCGACCAACAGGTCGCCGCGCGTATCGCCCCGCTCGCGAAGGTCGACGTGAAGGACGCCAACGCGCCCCGCACGTACAAGACCGGCGAAGAAGTCTACAAGGCCGTCTGCGTGACCTGTCACGGCACGGGTGCCGCCGGCGCGCCGAAATTCGGCAACAAGGACGACTGGGCGCCGCGCATCTCGCAAGGCTTCGACACGCTGCTGAAGACGGCCCTGGCCGGCAAGGGCGCGATGCCGCCGCGCGGCGGCACGAGCCCCGACGACGTCAGCGATTATGAAATCGCCCGTGCGATCGTCTACATGGCGAACAACGACGGCGCGAACTTCCCCGAACCGGCCGCGCCGGCCGCCAGCGCGGCACCGGCCGCCAGCGGCGCCGCAGCCGCATCGGGCGCGACCGACGCCGCGAGCGCGCAGATCGCCGCCGCGCAGGCCGCGATCGCCGCGATCCCGAAGGCCGGAGAAGCGCCCGCAGCCGCTGCTGCCCCGGCCGGCGCCGACGCCGGCAAGGCGCTGTACACGTCGACCTGCCAGGCCTGCCACGCGGCGGGCGTGCTCGGCGCGCCGAAGTTCGGCAGCAAGGAAGACTGGGCGCCGCGCCTGAAGGACTCGATGGATACGGTCTACAACTACGCGCTGCACGGCAAGGGAGCGATGCCGCCGAAGGGTGGGTCGAGCGCGTCGGACGCCGACGTGAAGGCCGCCGTCGACTACATGGTCAACGCGGCGAAGTAAGCCCACCCGGCCGTCAGTAAAAAACCCCCGCGACGCACACGCATCGCGGGGGTTTTGTTTTGCCGGCGGACCACTGGATCGCCGGAACACCGCGCGCCCGGCGGCGGCGCGTCACTTCTGCAGCAATGCCTTCAGGCTCGCGAGCCGGTCCTTCGGCGACATCGGCGCCTCTTCCGGCGTGGGCGGCGGCGCCTCGTCGAGCCCCATCTCCGGGATGAAGCGAGACGGTTCGCACACGACCGTCTCGCGCGCCCGCTTGCGCTTCTTGCACCAGTTCAGATGCAGGCTGCGCTGCGCGCGCGTGATCGCGACGTACATCAGCCGGCGCTCCTCCTCGATCCGCTCGTTGTCGATCGGGCCGTCGTCCTCGGAGCCGCCGCGGTGCGGCATGATGCCTTCCTCGACTCCCACCAGGAACACGTGCGGATACTCGAGCCCCTTCGACGCATGGACGGTCGACAGCCGCACGGCGTCCGGATCCTCGTCCTTGCCCTCGAGCATCGACATCAGCGCGACGGTCTGGATCAGGCCGAGCAGGTTCTTGCCCGTATCGGCAAGCCCGTCCGCGTTGTGAAAACCTTGCGCCTCGCCGTCGACGGCCTCCGTCTCGGGCTTGGTGCCCTTGCGCTTCAGCCATTCGAGGAATTCGAGCACGTTCTGCCACTTCGACTGCGCCTGCCGCTCGTCGAACGCGTCGTACAGGTACGCCTCGTAGTGGATCGCCTCCATCATGTCGTCGAGCACGGCGGTCGCGGGATCCTTGTCCGCGCGCTCGGTCAGGCGCTGGATGAAGTCGCAGAACATCCGCAGCGGCTCGACCTGCCGAGCGGACAGCCGCGCCTCGATCCCGCCCATGTACACGGCCTCGAACAGCGACACCTTCGCCTGCCCCGCGAACGAGCCGAGCGCCTCGAGCGTCGTGTTGCCGATCCCGCGGCGCGGCGTGGTGACCGCGCGGATGAATGCGGGATCGTCGTCAGCGTTCGCGATCAGCCGCAGGTACGCGCACAGATCCTTGATCTCGGCCTTGTCGAAGAACGACTGGCCGCCGGACAGCACGTACGGGATCCGCTCGCGCCGCAGCACCTGCTCGAAGATCCGCGCCTGGAAGTTGCCGCGATACAGGATCGCGTAGTCGCGGAACTGCGCGCGCCGCTCGAACTTGTGCGCGGACAGCCGGAATACGACCGATTCGGCTTCATGCTCCTCGTCGTTGCACGGCGTGACGGTGATCGAATCGCCCATCCCGTGCTCGGACCACAGCTTCTTCTCGAACAGCTTCGGGTTGTTCGCGATCACGTTGTTCGCGGCGGTCAGGATGCGCACCGTCGACCGGTAGTTCTGCTCGAGCTTGACCAGGTGCAGTTTCGGGAAATCCTTGCCGAGCTGCGCGAGGTTCTCGAGCGTCGCGCCGCGCCAGCCGTAGATCGCCTGGTCGTCGTCGCCCACCGCGGTGAAGGCGGCGCGCGGGCCCGCGAGCAGCTTCAGCAGCTCGTACTGGCACGCGTTGGTGTCCTGGTACTCGTCGATCAGCAGGTAGCGCAGCTTGTTCTGCCAGCGGTCGCGCACCTGCTCGTTCTTCGCGAACAGCTCGGCGGGCAGGCGGATCAGGTCGTCGAAGTCGACCGCCTGGTACGCATGCAGCGTCGCGACGTAGTTGCGGTAGACCAGCGCGGCCTGGTGCTCGTCCTCGGTGGCCGCGATCGTCATCGCTTCCTCGGGCATGATCAGGCCGTTCTTCCACAGCGAGATGGTGCTCTGGATCTTGCGGATCAGACCCTTGTCGGTCGTGCCGATCTGCTCCTGGATCATCCCGAAGCAGTCGTCCGAATCCATGATCGAGAACTGCGGCTTCAGGCCGACGTGCTCGGCCTCCTGGCGCAGGATCTGCACGCCCAGCGAGTGGAACGTGCAGACGGTGAGCTGGTTGACGGGCACCTTGCGGCCTTCCTTGCCGGGCGTGGTGAGCGTCTTGCCCTCGAGCAGCTTCGACACGCGCTCGCGCATTTCGGCGGCCGCCTTGTTCGTGAACGTGACGGCGGCGATGTGGCGCGGCTCGAAGCCTTTGGCTTCGATCAGGTGCGCGATCTTCTGCGTGATCACGCGGGTCTTGCCGCTGCCCGCGCCGGCGAGCACGAGACAGGGACCGTCGAGGTAGCGCACCGCTTCGTTCTGGGCGGGATTGAGGCCTGCGGACATGATGGCGGATGGTGTTGCGGTTGACGGCGGAACGCCGGGAGGATGCCGTGCGCGGCAGGCTGGCGAAGCAGGCGGACACGCGGGCAGGACGGGCATGTTAACACGTCGGCGGCGTGCTTTTCTGGAGCGCCGCCGGACGGGGCCGCGCGGGCAGATCCCGCGGCCGCCCCCTGTCCGTTCGGCCAATCCGGCCCCGTTCGCGCACCGATCGGCCACAATATGTCCACCCGGCGGCGCCCCGCGCCGGCCCGCTTGAACCACCTGAATAAACCACCTGAACCGCCACCGGATCGACATCATGGGATACCCGTTCGCCACCGCCGCTCTCGGCCCGCTGCTGTTCGCGCAGGGGCGCTACGTGCGCCGCGTCACGCCGCGGCTGCCCGAGGCGGCTGGCCCGCGCGACGGCGTGGCGGGCGACGGCCCGCCGCTGCGCGTGCTGGTGGTCGGCGATTCGGCCGCCGCGGGCGTCGGCGTCGCGACGCAGCGCGACGCGCTGTCCGGGCAACTGGCGAACGTGCTCGCGGCCCCCCATCGCGTGAGCTGGAAGCTGCTCGCGCGCACGGGCCTCACCACGCAGGAGCTCGTCGACTGGCTCGCCGCCGAGCCGGCCGAGCCGTTCGACGTGGCCGTCACGTCGCTCGGCGTCAACGACGTGACGGGCGGCGTGCCGCCGGCCCGCTGGCAGGCGCAGCAGGCCGAACTCGTCCGGTTGCTCGCCGCGCGCTTCCGGGTCGGGCACGCGATCCTGTCGGCGGTGCCGCCGATGGAGCGCTTTCCGGCGCTGCCGCAGCCGCTCGCGTGGTATCTCGGGTTGCGCGCGAAGCGGCTCAACACGGCGCTCGCCGGCTGGGCCGCCACGCAGCCGCACTGCACGTTCCTGCGCGTCGCGCTGCCGCTCGAGCGCCACCTGATGGCCAGCGACGGCTTCCACCCCGGTGCAACCGCCTGCGCCGCGTGGGCTGCCCAGGTCGCCGCCGCCGTCCGGCAGCGGGCAGCCGCATGACGCGGCGCAGCGCCCCGGCGCCGGCCGCTCACCGCGTGAGGCGGCGGGCAACCCCGCGCGTGCGGCAGGCGGGGGCCTGCGCAAATTGCTGGCGTTCCTTGCGCAAGCGCCGCCTCGCGCCGCGCGTTTCGCCCAAACGCGCCAGTGCAAGCGGCGGCGCCGTGCCAAAATAGCCGGTCGTCTTCGCGCCGTCTCGGCGCGCCATCCTTTAGTTTCGTTCGCAGCCAGGGATTGCCATGTCGTCATTGCTCAGGATTGGATTGATGGGTTTCGGTTTCGCCGGCGCGACGTTCCACGCGCCTGTGATCGCCACGAGTGGCCGCACGGAAGTCGCCGCGATCGCGACGGGGCAACCCGATCGCGCGCAGGCGGCGTATCCGGGTGCGCGCGTCGTCCCCGATCTCGACACGCTGCTCGGCCTCGACGACATCGAATGCGTGGTGATCGCCACGCCGAACGACACGCACTTCGCGCTCGCGCGCCAGGTGCTCGAAGCCGGCCGCCACGTGGTCGTCGACAAGCCCGTCACGCTCACCGCCGACGAGGCGCTCGCGCTCGCGCGGCTCGCGAACGCGCGCAGCCGGCTGTTCGCGCCGTTCCACAACCGCCGCTGGGACGGCGATTTCCTCACCGTGCGCCGCATCGTCGAATCGGGCGAGCTCGGCCGGCTCACCTATTTCGCGTCGCACTTCGACCGCTTCCGGCCCACGCCGCGCACGCGCTGGCGCGAGGAGCCCGCTCGCGGCGGCGGCCTGCTGCTCGATCTCGGCCCGCACCTGATCGACCAGGCGCTCGCGCTGTTCGGCCTGCCGGAAACGGTCGGCGCGACCGTCAAGACGCGCCGCGACAACGGCACGGCGCCCGATTTCGTGCATCTGCAGCTCGGCTATCCGGACAAGGACGTCGCGCTGCATGCGAGCGCGTTGTCGGCGATCGAACCGGCGCGCTTCACGCTGCACGGCACGCGCGGCAGCTACCAGAAGTTCGGGCTCGACACGCAGGAGGACCAGCTCAAGGCCGGCCTCACCGCGGACGACGTCGAATTCGGCGGCGGCAACCCGCCCGGCCTGCTGCGCGTGCTCGACGGCGACGTCGAGGTCGAGCGCCCGGTGCCGACGCTCGACGGCCAGTATGCGGAGTTCTACCGTGCGCTCGCCGCGTCGATCCGCGACGGCGCGCCGTTCCCCGTCACCCCGCAGGACGCCGTCGACGTGATGACGATCATCGAGCTCGCCGCGCAGAGCGAGCACGACGGCCGCCGGCTGCCGTTCGTGCGCCGCACGATCTGACGCCGCGCACCGGCCGGCAGCGGCCGGCCGGCGCACGTGCACTTGGATCACCCCGAACATTCGGTTACAAATGCCGGGGGAACGAAAGTCAGCGTCCGACCGGTCTGACGCGTTTCTCAAAAAAGTCGATCCGACACCAATCCGTCAGGAGAATGTTGATGCAACGGTTGATTCGCGCGGCAGCGTGCTGCGTCCTGGTTTCCTCGCTTGCGGCCTGTATCGTGCAGCCGCAGCAGCCGGTCCGCCCGGCGCCCCCGCCGCGGCCGAATCCGCAGGTCGTCGCGAACGAGCGGATGCAGCAGATCCAGGGCCGGATCGACAACCTGCACCGCCGTATCGATGCGCGCGTGAACGGCGGCTACTACCCGCCGCCGTACGGCGCGCAGCTTCACCATCGTCTCGACGTGATCCGCCAGGAATCGAACGACATGTCCGCGCAGCACAGCGGCGGCCTGTCCGGCGACGAGCAGCGCGTGCTGAACCAGGAACTCGACACGGCCGCGCGCGCGATCGGCGAGTAACGCGCCGGCGCCCGCCGGTGCGGAAAAAAGCGGCGGCACCGGCTGCCGCCGCTTGTCGCGAAGCGACATTCTTTTGCTCAAATTGACAAGGTCCACCCGCTCGCGTACAGTCGCCCGCACGCGTCGGGAGAGCGTGTAACCGGGCTGTTTCAACCCGGTTGCGCCGCCGAAGGGGCACACCCGCAAACTCTCAGGCAAAAGGACCGACCGCGTCGGGGAATCCCGTCCGCGCATTGCGCGGGCGACACTCTCCCCGCACTCTGGAGAGCGGCAGTAGCCCGCAGCGCATCGGCTGCGCGGGCAAGCTGCCCACCGAAGGGGCGCGCGTTCGCCAGGCCAGGCCGGCAGCGCAATCTCTCAGGTATCGAGGACAGAGGGGCATGTACCGGATCGCTCGCAGGCCGTCGGCCTCGGTGGTCGGCACATGGCCGTTCTGATCCGCGCGCAAGCGCCTTGCCTGAGGCCTCGATGACTGCACTGAATCACACCCCGCTCAACGCCGCGCACCGCGCGCTCAATGCCCGCATGGTCGACTTCGGCGGCTGGGACATGCCCGTCAACTACGGCTCGCAAATCGAAGAACATGAAGCCGTGCGCACCGACGCCGGCATGTTCGACGTGTCGCACATGTGCGTCGTCGATTTCACCGGCAGCCGCGTGCGCGCGTTCTTCGAGCATGCGATCGCGAACAACGTCGGCAAGCTCAAGACGCCCGGCAAGGCACTCTACTCGTGCCTGCTCAATCCGCAGGGCGGCGTCATCGACGACCTGATCGTCTACTACTTCACCGAAGAATTCTTCCGCGTCGTCGTCAACGCCGGCACGGCCGAGAAAGACATCGCGTGGTTCAACCAGCTGAACGAGCAAGGCGGCTTCGGCGTCACGATCGCGCCGCGCCGCGATTTCGCGATCGTCGCCGTTCAAGGCCCGAACGCCCGCGAAAAGGCCTGGACGACGGTGCCCACCGCGCGCGCCGCCACCAGCGAGCTGAAGCCGTTCAACGCCGCGCAAGTCGCCGGCACGCCGTTCGGCGATCTCACCGTCGCACGCACCGGCTACACCGGTGAAGACGGTTTCGAAGTGATCGTCCCGGCCGTGCACGTCGAAGCGCTGTGGAACGCACTGCAGCAAAACGGCGTGCGTCCGTGCGGGCTCGGCGCGCGCGACACGCTGCGCCTCGAAGCCGGCATGAACCTGTACGGCCAGGACATGGACGACACCGTGTCGCCGCTCGACGCGGGCCTCGCGTGGACGGTCGACCTCACCGCGCCGCGCGACTTCGTCGGCCGCGCCGCACTGGAAGCCAACGGCACCCGCGCCGCGTTCGTCGGCCTGATCCTGCAGAAGGAAAACGGCAAGGCGGGCGGCGTGCTGCGCGCGCACCAGAAGGTCGTCACGCCGCACGGCGAAGGCGAGATCACGAGCGGCACGTTCTCGCCGTCGATGCAGGAATCGATCGCGTTCGCGCGCGTGCCGGCGGCCGTCCAGATCGGCGACCTGGTCCAGGTGCAAATTCGAGACAAGAATCTTCCCGCGCGCGTGGTAAAACTGCCGTTCGTGCGCAACGGCAAGGTCCTCGCTGCGTAACGGCCGGGAGGCCCGCCTCCCGGGAAGCCGGGAGATGGCGCCCGGCGCAACACCACACCCGGCGCGCCCCGGCGGCGCGCCAGCAAAACGAACAAACCCTTTTATCAGGAGCATCCGATGAGCAACGTCCCGGCCGATCTGAAGTACACCGACGAACACGAGTGGATCCGCACCGAAGCAGACGGCACGCTGTCGATCGGCATCACCGATCACGCGCAGAACACGCTTGGCGACATCGTGTTCCTCGAGCTGCCGAAAGTCGGCTCGCAAGTGAAGGCAGGCGACGCGATCGGCGTCGTCGAATCGGTGAAAGCCGCGTCGGACATCTACTCGCCCGTGACCGGCGAAGTGGTCGCGATCAACACGGACGTGGCCGACGCCCCGGAAGACGTGAATGGCGACGCGTATGACGCATGGCTGTTCAAGATCAAGCTCGCAGCCGGCGCATCGACCGACAACCTGCTCGACGCTGCCGCCTACAGCAAGCTGATCGACTAACCCTCCCTGAATCGCGCGGGACGGGTCAGCCGCCCTGCCCCGCGCGGAACCCGGGCCGGCGTCAAGGCGCCGCTCGGGTCGACCGCAAAGCATGGGGCCCGAGTCGGCGCTGACGCGCTAGCCTGGGCCGACCAAGGAACGCCATGAAGCTCGAACACCCGGACCGCCTGATGAACCGCACGCCCCTCTCGCTCGCCGCGCTCGAAACGCACGATGCGTTCGCCGAACGCCATATCGGCCCCGACGCCGCCAGCCAGCAGGCCATGCTCGACACGCTCGGCTTCGCGTCGCGCGCCGCCCTGATCGACGCCGTGATCCCGGCCTCGATCCGCCGCGCCGAAACGCTGCCGCTCGGCCCGTTCGCGCAGCCGAAGAGCGAGGCCGAAGCCCTCGCCGCACTGCGTGCGCTCGCAGACAAGAACCAGGTGTTCCGCTCGTATATCGGTCAGGGTTACCACGACACGCACACGCCGGCCGTCATCCTGCGCAACGTGCTCGAAAACCCGGCGTGGTACACGGCTTACACGCCGTACCAGCCTGAAATTTCCCAGGGTCGCCTCGAGGCGCTCCTGAACTTCCAGCAGATGGTCGCCGACCTCACCGGCCTCGCGATCTCGAACGCGTCGCTGCTCGATGAAGCCACCGCCGCCGCCGAAGCGATGACGCTGCTGCAGCGCACCGGCAAGCCGACGTCGAACGTGTTCTACGTCGCCGACGACGTGCTGCCGCAAACGCTCGAAGTGATCCGCACGCGCGCGCTGCCGGTCGGCATCGAGGTCAAGACCGGTCCGGCCGCCGACGCTGCCCAAGCGAATGCATTCGGCGTGCTGCTCCAGTACCCGGGCGTGAACGGCGACGTGCGCGACTACCGCGCGCTCACCGAAGCGATCCACGCGGCCGGCGGCCACGTGGTCGTCGCGGCCGACCTGCTCGCGCTGACCGTGCTCACGCCGCCCGGCGACTGGGGCGCGGACGTCGCGATCGGCAACACGCAGCGCTTCGGCGTGCCGATGGGCTTCGGCGGCCCGCACGCCGCGTATCTCGCGGTGCGTGACGAATTCAAGCGCCAGATGCCGGGCCGCCTCGTCGGCGTGACGGTCGACGCGCAGGGCAAGCCCGCGCTGCGCCTCGCGCTGCAGACGCGCGAACAGCACATCCGCCGCGAGAAGGCGACGTCGAACGTGTGTACCGCGCAGGCGCTGCTCGCGATCATGGCCAGCATGTACGCGGTCTACCACGGCCCGCACGGCCTGAAGACGATCGCGCTGCGCGTGAACCGCATCGCGGCGCTGCTCGCCGCCGGCGTGAAGCAGCTCGGCTTCGCGACCGTCAACGACACGTTCTTCGACACGCTGACGATCGACACCGGCGCGCGCACCGCGCAGGTTCACGAATTCGCGAAGGCGAAGCGCATCAACCTGCGCCGCGTGAGCGACACGCAAGTCGGCGTGTCGGTCGACGAAACGACGACGCGCGACGACCTCGCCGATCTGCTCGCCGTGTTCGCGCAAGCCGCGGGCGGCACCGCACCGGCCGTCGACGCGCTGGACGCGGGCCTCGCCGGCGTCGCCGCGCTGCCGGCCGGCCTCGAGCGCACGAGCGCGTACCTGACGCACCACGTGTTCAACCGCCACCACTCCGAAACCGAAATGCTGCGCTACCTGCGCAGCCTGTCGGACAAGGATCTCGCGCTCGACCGCTCGATGATCCCGCTCGGCTCGTGCACGATGAAGCTGAACGCGACGTCGGAAATGCTGCCCGTCACGTGGCCCGAATTCGGCGGCATCCACCCGTTCGCACCGGCCGACCAGACCGTCGGCTACCGCGAGATGATCGACCAGCTCGAGCAGATGCTCGTCGCGGCCACCGGCTACGCGGCCGTGTCGCTGCAGCCGAACGCGGGCTCGCAGGGCGAGTACGCGGGCCTGCTGATCATCCACGCTTATCACGCATCGCGCGGCGAAGCCCACCGCGACGTGTGCCTGATCCCGGCGTCCGCCCACGGCACGAACCCGGCATCCGCGCACATGGCCGGCATGAAGGTCGTGGTCGTCGCATGCGACGCGCAGGGCAACGTCGACATCGCCGACCTGAAGGCGAAGGCTGACGAGCACGCGAAGGACCTCGCAGCGATCATGATCACGTATCCGTCGACGCACGGCGTGTTCGAGCAGAACGTCCGCGAGATTTGCGAGATCGTCCATGCGCACGGCGGCCAGGTGTACGTCGACGGCGCGAACATGAACGCGATGGTCGGCCTGACCGCGCCGGGCCAGTTCGGCGGCGACGTGTCGCACCTGAACCTGCACAAGACTTTCTGCATCCCGCACGGCGGTGGCGGCCCGGGCGTCGGCCCGGTTGCAGTCGGCGCGCACCTCGCGAAGTTCCTGCCGAACCAGCGTTCGACCGGCTACACGCGCGAAGAAGACGGCATCGGCGCGGTATCGGCCGCGCCGTACGGCTCGGCGTCGATTCTGCCGATCTCGTGGATGTACATCGCGATGATGGGTGCGAAGAACCTGACCGCCGCGACGGAAACCGCGATCCTCAACGCGAACTACATCGCGAAGCGCCTCGCGCCGCACTACCCGGTGCTGTATTCGGGCCCGGGCGGGCTGGTTGCGCACGAGTGCATTCTCGACCTGCGTCCGATCAAGGAATCGAGCGGCATCACCGTCGACGACGTCGCGAAGCGCCTGATGGACTACGGCTTCCATGCGCCGACGATGAGCTTCCCGGTACCGGGCACGCTGATGGTCGAGCCGACCGAATCGGAATCGCAGGAAGAACTCGACCGCTTCATCGCCGCGATGATCGCGATCCGCGACGAAATCCGTGCCGTCGAGGAAGGCCGCGCCGACCGCGAGGACAACCCGCTGCGTCACGCCCCGCACACGGCGGCCGTCGTCACCGCGAACGAATGGCCGCACGCGTACTCGCGCGAGCAGGCTGCGTACCCGGTCGCGTCGCTCGGCACGAACAAGTACTGGCCGCCGGTCGGCCGCGCGGACAACGTCTACGGCGACCGCAACCTGTTCTGCTCGTGCGTGCCGATGTCGGAATACGCATAACGCGCGCCAGGCCAGGAGCCGCCCGATGGTGACCGCACCGCACGCAACCCGGAGTTGCGTGCGGTTTTTTTGTTCGCCGCTCGAACCGGTTCACGTTCGCCCGCCAATCCGGCTAACATCACACGCGATCCAGCCAATGAAGGAGTTCCGCATGGTGCGTCCGATGTTTCCGGGCCATGGTGCAATGCAAAGGCGGCCGCGTGCGCGCCGCTTCGTGCCGATGCTCGTCGCGTCGCTGTCATTCGCCGCTGCTGGCCTCGGCGCGGCCGGCAGCGCGCGCGCGGCGATGAATTTCTGCGCGGCGCCGGCACTGCAGGCGAGCGAGACGACCCAGGCCGAGCCGGGTGTCCAGGCGCTGATCCGCAGCGTCGACGCACGCATCGGCGAACAGCCGAAGGCGATGGCGCGGGTGCACACCGAGGGCACGCTGCCGCACGAAGGCATCTACGACCAAAGCGCCGCCGCGCTGAAGGATCTCGACCTGATGCGCGACGCGGCGCTCGCGTGGCGCGTGACGAACGCGCCGCGCTACCTGCAGCTCGTCGACCGGTTCCTGTCCGCGTGGGTCGCGACCTACCAGCCGAGCTTCAACCCGATTGACGAAACGCGTTTCGACAGCCTGATCGTCGCGTACGACATGACCGCGAGCGCGCTGCCGGTGAAGACCCGCAACGCGACGGCCGCGTTCATCGCGAAGCTCGGCGCCGGCTATGTCGCGCAGATCGACGCGCAGAAGCGCCCGCTCACCGGCACCTGGCGCAACAACTGGCAGAGCCACCGGATCAAGCTGATCGCGCTGTCCGCGTTCACGCTCGGTGATCGCAAGATGATGAACGCCGCGCAGCGGCTGTTCGTCGAGCATCTCGCCGACAACATCGGCCCGGACGGCAAGACCTGGGATTTCGAGGAACGCGATGCGCTGCACTACGCGGTCTACGACCTGCAGCCGCTGGTGACGGCCGCGCTCGCCGCGCGCCGCTTCAACCGCAACTGGCTGCGCGAACGGGGCGCGAACGGCGCGACGCTCGCGGTCGCGCTCGACTGGCTCGTGCCGTACGCGCTCGGCGAGAAGACGCACGAGGAATTCGTGAATTCGCCGGTGCCGTTCGACGCGAAGCGCCGCGAGGCCGGCCTGCCGGGCTACACGGGGCAGTGGGACCCGAAAAACGCCACCGAACTCTTTCATCTGGCCGCGCGGCTCGACGGGCGCTATGCCCGCGTCGCGCAACAGCTTTCCCCAACGCCGCCCGCATGGCTCGCCGCGTGCCTGCCATTGCAGGCGCGCTAGCATTATTCTTAAAGCAAGGCAGGAATCAACATGGCAGTCAGCGTCTTTGACCTCTTCAAGATCGGTATCGGTCCGTCCAGTTCGCATACGGTCGGACCGATGCGCGCGGCGCTGATGTTCGTCCAGGGCCTCGAGCGCGACGGGCAACTCGACGCCACTGCGCACGTGAAGGTCGAGCTGTACGGCTCGCTCGGTGCAACCGGCAAGGGCCACGGCACCGACCGCGGCGTGATGCTCGGCCTGCTCGGCGACGCGCCCGACACCGTCGATCCCGACACGATCGACGCGCGGCTGGAAGACGTCCGCAAATCGAAGCAGCTCGCGCTGCTCGGCACGCATCCGGTGCCGTTCGTGCTGAAGGAGAACATCGCGTTCTACCGCCAGGCGCTGCCCGAGCATCCGAACGGCATGAAGCTGCGCGCGTCCGACGCGGACGGCAACGTGCTGGTCGAGCGTACCTACCTGTCGGTCGGCGGCGGCTTCGTCGTGACCGCCGGCGCACCGAACACGAAGGTGCTGAGCGCGGCCGAGCAGATGACGCACCCGTTCCGCACCGGCAACGAGCTGCTCGCGCTGACCGAATCGACCGGCAAGTCGATCGCGCAGCTGATGTGGGAAAACGAGCGCGCGTGGCACACCGAGGAAGAGACGCGCGACGGCCTGCTGAAGATCTGGGCCGTGATGCAGTCGTGCGTGTCGCGCGGCTGCGGGATCGGCAACCCGGAGGCCGACGGCAACCTGCCCGGCCCGTTCCAGGTCAAGCGCCGCGCGCCGCAGCTGTACCGCACGCTGACGGGCAGCCCGGAGCGCGCGCTGCAGGATCCGCTGTCGATGATCGACTGGATCAACCTGTACGCGATCGCGGTCAACGAGGAAAACGCGGCCGGCGGCCGGGTCGTTACCGCGCCGACCAACGGTGCGGCCGGCATCATCCCGGCCGTGCTGCACTACTACACGCGCTTCACACCCGGTGCGAACGAACAGGGCGTGATTGACTTCCTGCTGACGGCCGCCGCGATCGGCATTCTTTACAAGCTGAACGCGTCGATCTCGGGTGCGGAAGTCGGCTGCCAGGGCGAAGTGGGCGTCGCATGCTCGATGGCCGCCGGCGCGCTCGCGGCCGTGCTCGGCGGCACGCCGCAGCAGGTCGAGAACGCGGCCGAAATCGGGATGGAACACAACCTCGGCCTCACCTGCGACCCGGTCGGCGGGATGGTGCAGATCCCGTGCATCGAGCGCAACGCGATGGCATCGGTGAAGGCGGTCAACGCGGCGCGCATGGCGCTGCGCGGCGACGGCTCGCACTATGTGTCGCTCGACTCCGTGATCAAGACGATGCGCGAGACGGGTGCCGACATGAAGACGAAGTACAAGGAAACGTCGCGCGGCGGGCTCGCGGTCAATATCGTCGAGTGCTGATGCCGGATCGGGCGGTCATGCGGGACGCTTCGACGTCTCGCATGACCGCCGGGCGCCTGCGGGCACGCATCAATCGTTCAGCCAGTTCTCGACCCGCAATCCCGGGTAACTCGCAAAATCCCGCTCGTTGTTGGTCACCAGGACGACATCGAGCGATACCGCATGAGCGGCGATCAGTTTGTCGAGATGATCCTTCTTCCGCTCACGCGTCGCTTCCCGGACCGGGCCGTACGCTTGCGCGGCCGCCACGTCGAACGGGGCAGCGGGGATATCCTCGATCAGCGCAGCAAGATTGCGACGCTCGCGGACAGGATTCATGCACACCGCGACACCGTACTCGAGTTCGGCATAGGTAATCGCCGACATCACGACATCTCCGGTGTAGCACTGCGCAAAACGCCTCGCGACCTGCTCCGGCTGATTTTTCATCAGATAGACGCACATGTTGGTGTCGAGCATGTAACGCGGCATCACAAGCCCTCGCGATCAGCCTGTTCCTGATCGCCCCGCCCTTCGGCCATGAAATCCGGCCCGAATTTTGCGAACTTCTCGAGTACGCGAGTCAAAGGTCGCCGAGTAGGCCGAATACGGATTTCGTCGCCCACCCGCTCGATTTCGAGTTCCATATCGCTGCGTTCATAAGCAAGGTCCGCGGGAATCCGCACGGCCTGCGAGTTGCCGTTCCGAAATACCCTAGTGGTATGCATGTCGATCTCCCGCATCCGGATGTACGTTGGATGTACATTATATCGCGCAGCCGGCGATGTAAATCCATGTGTGTACATGGCGCACCGCCCGCGTATCGATTCGAACGTGAACGCCGTCATGCCGATCTTTCCGTTCCGAACTCCACCCTGTCTACACGCGGGTGAGCGGGCCGGTGATTCGGCTCGACACCCATAGCGCTCACTTTTCACCGTCGGGCTCGCACGTACAAGCCGGCCGTTCGGCCAGCCGAAGTCCCGGCGCGCGCCCGAATCCCCCCGCGTTCCGACACTATTCAGCGGCCGGTGCGCCGGTGCCCCGCCAACGGGCGTAAGCTGTACGTCCCGCTACCCAGGGAGACGGCAACCCATGTCGCATTCCAAGGATCTCGAGCAGCCCGCCACCACCGGCGCGCGACTGCTCGTCGATGCGTTGCTCGCCAATCACGTCGAACGCGTGTTCTGCGTGCCGGGCGAGAGCTTCCTCGCCGTACTCGATGCGCTGGCGGACGACACCGCGCGCATCCAGACGGTCGTCTGCCGCCACGAGGCGGCCGCCGCGAACATGGCCGAGGCCGTCGGCAAGCTGACCGGCCGCCCCGGCATCGCGTTCGTCACGCGCGGGCCCGGCGCGACCCATGCGTCGATCGGCGTGCACACCGCGTTCCAGGATTCGACGCCGATGATCCTGTTTGTCGGCCAGTGCGCGCGCGAGCACCTCGACCGCGAAGCCTTCCAGGAAATCGACTACCGGCGGATGTTCGGCCAGATGGCGAAATGGGTCGCGCAGATCGACGATCCGCGCCGCATTCCCGAATACCTGAGCCATGCGTTCCACGTCGCGACGTCCGGCCGCCCCGGCCCGGTCGTGCTCGCGCTGCCGGAAGACGTGCTGTCCGAAGCGTGCGCGCCGCAACCCGTCGTGCCGGCCGCGAAACGCGTCGCGGCCGCGCCGTCGGCCGCGCAGCTCGACGAGCTGCGCGAACGGCTCGCGCGCGCCGAACGGCCGTTCGCGATCGTCGGCGGCAGCGGCTGGACGCCCGACGCGTGCGCGAATCTGCGCACCTTCGTCGAGCGCTGGCAGTTGCCGGTCGCCTGTGCGTTCCGCTATCAGGACACGATCGACAACGCGCACCCGAACTACGCGGGCGACGTCGGGCTCGGGATCAACCCCGCGCTCGCGCAGCGCATCCGCGACGCCGACCTGCTGCTCGTGATCGGGCCGCGCCTCGGCGAAGCGACGACCGCCGGCTACACGCTGCTCGACATCCCGAAGACCCGCCAGACGCTGATCCACGTGCACCAGGGCGCGGACGAGCTCGGCCACGTGTATGCGGCCGACCTGCCGATCGTGTCCGGGATGCCCGAGATCGCCGCACCGCTCGCCGCACTCGAGCCGCCCGAGCACCCCGCCTGGGCCGGCACGGCCGCCGACGCGCACCGCGCGTATCGCGAATGGCATGCGCCGCTGCCGATGCCCGGCGACGTCCAGCTCGGCGACGTGATGGTGCAGTTGCGCGAGCGCCTGCCGCACGACGCGATCCTCACCAACGGCGCCGGCAACTATGCGATCTGGCTGCATCGCCACTTCGCGTACCGGCACTTCCGCTCGCAGCTCGCGCCGACCAGTGGCGCGATGGGCTACGGCGTGCCGGCCGCGCTCGCCGCGAAGTCGCTGTACCCGTCGCGCGCCGTCGTCGCGCTCGCGGGCGACGGCTGCTTCATGATGGCCGGCAACGAACTCGCGACCGCAATGCAGTACGGGCTGAACATCGTCGTGATCGTCGTCAACAACGGTCATTTCGGTACGATCCGCATGCATCAGGAACGCAACTACCCGGGGCGCGTGCACGGAACGGGGCTCACGAATCCCGATTTCGCCGCGTATGCGCGCGCGTTCGGCGCACATGGCGAAACCGTCGAGCGCACCGCCGAGTTCGCGCCCGCGCTCGAACGCGCGCTGACCTGCGGGCTACCCGCGCTGATCGAGATCCGCATCCCGCAGGACGCCAGCACACCGGCCGCGACACTCGAGCAGATCCGCGAACAGGGGCGCCGCGCGCGCGGCGGATGACGGTGGACACGCGCACCGCGCCGCCCGCCGTCGCGCTGTCGCACGACGACGCGCTCACGCTCCCCGGCACGCTGCTCGCACCGGACGGCACGCTCGTCGCGCCTTACGACCTCGAGCACGGCGGTGTGCGTGCCGCCGGCCACGTGCCGGCCGCGCCCGCGTGCGGCCTGCTGCACGCCGCGCACCAGCCGTTCCGGCTCGACTATGACCGCGCACGGCACGTGCACGTGATCAACGGGATGGGCGTCACGCTCGGCGATTCGGTGATCGGGCTCACCGCCCTCGCCGCGCTGCGCGCCGCGCACCCGGGCCTGCGCTTTACGCTGTACCGGCCGGCCCGCGCACCGCGCTATGTCGAGGCGCTGTATGCCCTCGCGGCCGACCTCGTCGCGCCGTCGCGCACGCTGCCGTACCCCGCCGACGCGCTGCCTGCGGACGCGCCGTGCATCGACGTCGGCAATCACCTGTACTGGCCCGCGTTCGCGCGGCTGCCAATGATCGATTTCTTCCTCGACGCGCTCGGCGTGGAACCCGCGTCGGTGCCGACATCAGCCAAGCGCAACCGCTGGCTCGCGCGGCTGACGCTGCCTGCGTTGCCTGCGCAATGGCGGCGTCCGTACGCGCTGTTCTGCCCGACCGCGAGCACCGCGTTGCGCAGCGTGCCGCCGGCGCTGCAGGCAACGTTCGTCGAGCAGCTCGCGCAGCGCTACGGATTGCCGGTGGCCGGGTTCGGGCCGGTTGCGCATCCCGCGTATCTCGACGTGAGCGCCGATGCGGCCGGCGATACGGCCCGCTTCATGGCATGGGTCAAGGGCGCCAGCCTGCTGTTCGCGTCCGACACGGCCGCGCTGCATCTCGCCGACGGTTTCGACGTGCCGACGCTCGCGTGCTTCACGACGATCGCGCCGGCGCTGCGCGTGCGCGACTATCCGCATTGCGTGCCGGTCGCGCTCGACGTGCCCGCCGAATTGCGCGGGCTGCATCGCAGCGAGCGGCCGGCCGATCTCGCGGCGGTCGAGGCCGCTTACCGGACGATCGACTGGGATGGGCTAGCGTGGCCCGCACCGCGCGAGGCGGCGGCTACGGCCGAATAGGGAAACAGGGTGCGGCGGGCAATTGCGAGGCCGAAAGCGTAGCTATATGTACGTGCAGCCTGAGCCTGAGCCGGTGCTGGTGCCTGAGTCCGAGTCCGAGTCCGAGTCCGAGTCCGAGTCCGAGTCCGAGTCGGAGCCGGAGCCGGAGCCGGAGTCGGTGCTGGTTCCTGAGTCGGCGTCGAAGCCAGAACCGCGTCGACTACCACCCCGCACTCACCCCACCGCCACCATCACCGCGCGATCGCGCAGCGTCTCCGACGGCCGCTTGCCGAACAGCCGCCGGTAATCGGTCGCGAACTGGCTGAGATGCCAGAAGCCCCACGCCTCCGCCACGTCCTGCACCGAACCGGCCGAGCGGCCGCACAGATCGCGCC
Source organism: Burkholderia sp. AU45251 (assembly GCF_030482905.1). Classification (NCBI taxonomy): domain Bacteria; kingdom Pseudomonadati; phylum Pseudomonadota; class Betaproteobacteria; order Burkholderiales; family Burkholderiaceae; genus Burkholderia; species Burkholderia sp. AU45251. The sequence continues at coordinate 66,012 of NZ_JAUJQH010000013.1, forward strand.
GCGCGCCGTTCAGCCGCAGCGTGCGCAGGTAGGTCGCGGGCGCCATGCCGAGCACGTCCTGGAAGCAGTACTGCAACGTGCGCCGGCTCACGAGCAACTGCTCGCACAGCTCGGGCACGCCGACCGGGCGCGTGCGGTGCGCGAGCACGTAGTCGCGCGCCTGTTCGACGATCCAGCGGCGCATCGACGGCGCACGGCCGGCGTCGTCGGCGGCCGGTTGCGCGCACGCGTCGAACAGCGCGGCCAGCACCTCGGCCTGCAGGTCGTCGCGCTGTGCATCGGCGAGCGGGCCGGCCATTGCCGCCGCCCCGTCGAGCCGGCGGCCGAGCAGCGCGCACAGGCGTGCGAGCCGCGCATCGCCGACCTGCATCACGCGCTGCGTGAACAGCCGTTCGTCGAGCGCGTGGCGCTCGACCTCCTCCGCATAGCGGCGCAGCACGTCGCCGCGCACGACCACGCCGTAGATCGAGAACTGCGCGGGCGTCACCAGCTCGAACTCGACATTGCCGGGCCGGAACGCGAGCGCGCCGGGCCCGATGCGGCACGCATCGACGCGCGCGGTGCCGTCGCACACGAGCGGGATGCCGAACCAGTACGCATCGCCGCGCACCTCGCACGCCTGGCGCAGCAGGTGGCTCGTCGATTCGCGAAACAGCTTCATCGTGTCGAGCGGCAGCTCGGTCAGCGTGCCGACGAAGCGGCCGGCCGCGAGCTGGTCGTAGGTCTGCCGCCAGCCGATCAGGTTGCGCGCCTGCTCGTCGGCGTCATGCGCGACGCTGACGACCGCCTGCCCGGCCAGCGCATCGTCGCCCTGCGCGTTGCGCCGCGTGTCTTCGGCCGTCGGTTCTTCGCTGCACGCCACGTGTTGGTCCATCGTGTCCTCCTTCACCTGCCTGGAACCGCGCCTGTCACGCAAGTCCCGTGCCGAACCGTGCACGACCCGCGCAAAGCCCGTGATTCGACGCTGCGCGGCACGGGCGCGCCATGCGGGCATGCCCGAGCGCCTTGTCGCACGCACCCCGCCGGTGCGGCACGCGCCGCGCCGGCGCATCCGGTACGCGTCGCCCGCCCGGCAATGCGCGGCGGCCGGCTAGCCACCGTTCGCGGGCCGCAACCGCACGACCCGCGTGCCGCAATTGCCGTATGCCTGCGTCACCGCCAGCTCGACGATCGCGCTGTCGGCCGACCACGGCGCCGCGTCCGCCTCGGACAGATCCATGCGCAGCGTCGCGCGCCCGTTGATCCGGTAGCGGATGCCGCGCAGGAAATCGACGAACAGCAGCCCGACGCCGCTGCCGTCACACTGCGCCGCATCGATCCGGCCGCCAGCGCCCGCGTCGTACACCGGCAGCGCGAAGCGCAGCGTCTTCGTGTCGATCACGCGCACGACCGGCAACAGGTCGCCGTTCGCGTCGCGCCGGCTCTGCACGATGTCGCAGGTCACGCCAGCCTGCCCGCCGCACGCGGTGCCGGCGAACATGAACGGCTGCGTCTCGATGAACTGCCGCACGCCGATGCTCAGCCGCGTCGTCACGACATCGCTCATCCGCTCGGCTTCGTCGGCAACGCCGAAGCGGCGATGCGCGTCGAGTTCGCCCGCGTGGAACACGGGATGGCGCGGACAGGATCGGGGCGGTTCTGACATGGGTTTTGCGTCCGTCGCGCCGGCTCAAGCTGCCGCTGCAAACGGACGGTAATCGGTATCGTTTCCGGCGAAAGTCGTGGCGATGCGCAGCCGATGCCGGGTTGCGAGTGCGAATGGGCGGAAGCGGCGAACCGCCGGATCACCGGTCGGCCGCGCGGCACGCATCCGCGCACCACCGTCACCCGGCGCGACACGCGTTCGACGACTCTCCGGTATCCGAAACTTCGCCGCTCGAGGCGGCGCCCCGACCGGCCGACGCATCCCACCGTCGACCGGCCAGGACGCCCACGCGCGGATCAGAAGAACCCGAGCGCCTCGGCCTGATAGCTCACCAGCAGGCACTTCGTCTGCTGATAGTTCGACAGCGCCATCTTGTGCGTCTCGCGGCCGATCCCCGACTGCTTGTAGCCACCGAACGCCGCGTGCGCGGGATACAGGTGGTAGCAGTTGGTCCACACGCGGCCGGCCTCGACCTCGCGGCCCATCCGGTACGCACGCGTGCCGTTGCGCGTCCACACGCCGGCGCCGAGCCCGTAGAACGTGTCGTTCGCGAGTTCGATCGCGTCCTGCTCGTCCTTGAACGTCATCACCGACGCGACCGGCCCGAAGATCTCTTCCTGGAACACGCGCATCTTGTTGTTGCCGAGCAGCATCGTCGGTTTCACGTAGTAGCCCGTGCCAAGTTCCGCCGCAGGCGCCGTGCGCTCGCCGCCCGTCAGGCATTGCGCGCCCTCGTCGCGGCCAATGTCGATGTACGACAGGATCTTGTCGAGCTGCTGCTGCGACGCCTGCGCGCCGATCATCGTCTGCAGGTCGAGCGGGTGGCCAGCCTTGATGCGCTCGACGCGCGCAACCGCCTTCTCGATGAACTTCTCGTAGATCGATTCCTGGATCAGGATCCGCGACGGGCACGTGCACACTTCGCCCTGGTTCAGCGCGAACATCGCGAGCCCTTCGAGCGCCTTGTCGAGGAACGCGTCGTCCTGGTCGAGCACGTCGGCAAAGAAGATGTTCGGACTCTTGCCGCCCAGTTCGACCGTCGACGGGATCAGGTTGTCGGCCGCCGCGCGAAGGATGTGCTTGCCGACCGGCGTCGAGCCCGTGAACGCGATCTTCGCGATCCGCTTGCTGGTCGCGAGCGCTTCGCCCGCTTCCTTGCCGAAGCCGTTCACGATGTTGAGCGTGCCGGCCGGAAACAGGTCGCCGATCAGCTCCATCAGCACCAGCACCGACGCGGGCGTTTGCTCGGCCGGCTTCATCACCACGCAGCAGCCGGCCGCGAGCGCCGGTGCGAGCTTCCATGCGGCCATCAGCAGCGGGAAGTTCCACGGGATGATCTGGCCGACGACGCCGAGCGGCTCGTGGAAGTGGTACGCGACGGTGTTGTCGTCGATTTCGGAGATACCGCCTTCCTGCGCGCGGATGCAGCCCGCGAAGTAGCGGAAGTGGTCGATCGCGAGCGGCAGGTCGGCTGCCATCGTCTCGCGCAGCGGCTTGCCGTTGTCGATCGTCTCGGCCACGGCCAGCAGCTTCAGGTTCTTTTCCATCCGGTCGGCAGCGGCAAGCAGCAGGTTCGCGCGCTCGGCCACCGACGTCTTGCCCCACTTGCGGCGCGCGGCATGCGCGGCGTCCAGCGCCAGCTCGATGTCGTCGGCGCCCGAGCGCGGCACGCGGCAGAACGGCTTGCCGTTGATCGGCGACACGTTCTCGAAATACTCGCCCTTCACCGGCGGAACCCACTTGCCGCCGATGTAGTTGTCGTATTGCTGACGGTACGGGTATTCGACGTCGAGGCCCAGTTGCTTCAGGTCAAACGGGTTCATACATGTCTCCTGTTCATCGTGCTTGTGTGAGTACAGCGCCGATTGGATTGCGCTACCCCCGTTTACGCAACATGCGTGCCAAACAGGAGGAAAGCGCCACGACCACGGCCGGCCCGCGTGCGCACCGTGCCGTGTTCACCGATGCAGCACGGCGGGTGTGTCGATTCTGAACAGCGTGGCTGCGCAGTGGCCGGGCCGATGTTCGAAATTTCCACAGTGCGCAGGCGCGCCTGCGTGCCGGTGCCGGCCGCGACGCGTGGCATGTCGCTTGCGTGCGCATCGCGCATTCCCACGCAACGGCGTGTGCGCCGACCGACACCATGAACGACTGCGGCCCCCTGACCGACGACGCGATCGCGTTCATCCGCGAGCAGGCGTTCCTGATCGTCGCGACCGCCGACGCGGCCGGCAACAGCGACTGCTCGTACCGCGGCCGCCAGCCACGCGCGGATGGTTCGTTCGAACCGCTCGTCGACCTGCCCGACCGCCGCACGCTCGTCCTGCCCGACTTCGCCGGCAACAACCTGTTCAACACGATCGGCAACCTGCTCGTGAATCCGGCCATCGCGCTGCTGTTCGTCGACTTCGTGCGCCAGACGACCTGGCTCGTGCAGGGCCGTGCGACGATCGACGAGGCGGCGGGAAGCCGCTCGCATCTGTGGCCGGACGCGCGACGCTATGTGGTGGTTGAAGTGGAACAGGCGCAGGTACGGGCGGATGCAGCGCTGCCGCCGCTGGTGCTGGCGTGATCCGCGTGGCGGATCGTCGGCGTGCGAATCCGGCGATGACGTAATACGAAGGCGCCCCGGCCGCCGTGGCCGAGGCACCCGTGCGCGACGACGGGACACTCAATGCCCCTGCGTCTCCGCGCAAGCCGCTTCGATCCGGCGGCGCACCGACAGGTCGGCATGCGCGTGCCCGTCGGTGTCGTCACCCGCTTCGGTAGCCGCCCGCCGCCCACCGAGAAACGCAAACACCACCCCCGCACACAGCACGGTGACGACCGCCAGCCCGACCAACAACCGATCGAACGCATGCGTGTAACTCGCGAGCAGCGCCGCATGCCCGACACCCGGCAGCGCAGCCGCCGCACCCGCGAGATCGCCGGTTGCAAGCCGCGCGGCCGCACGCAGCGTCGCGTCCGGCGTGCCGGCAGCGCCTGCTGCCTGCGTCAGCCCCGTCCGCGCGAGCGCGGCCAGTACCGCCCCGACGATCGCGAGCGCGATCCCCTCGCCGGCCACGCGCGTCGTACTGAAGATCCCGGTCGCCATCCCCGCACGCTCCTTCGGCACGACGCTCACCGACAGCCCGTCCATCAGCCCCCACGGCATGCCGGCCCCGACGCCGATCGCCAGCATCGGCGCGACCGCTGCGGGCCCCGCGCCGCCGCGCAGCGCGATGCCCAGCCACACGAGCCCGCCCGCCGCGATCAGGAGCCCGAGCCCCGAGATCACGCCGGCCGACAGCCAGCGCGTGAGCGTCGCCGCGACGAGCGGCACGACCAGCATCGGCGCGGAAATCGCAAGCATCAGCCAGCCGGCGTCGATCTCGCTGAAGCCGTCAATGCCGATGAAGCGCAGCGGCAGCACGACGAGCAGCACGATGTAGCAGCAACAGGTCGACACCGGCAGCACCTGCACGCCGACGAAGCGCGCGATCCGGAACAGCGACAGGTCGAGCATCGGCCGCGCGACCCGCGTCTCGATCATCACGAACGCGCAGGCGCCGAGCGCGGCACCAGCCAGCAGCGCGATCACGAGTGTGCTCGACCAGCCGCGCGCGGGCGCCTCGATCACGCCGAACGTGAACAGCGTCAGCGCGGCGGTGAACGCGGTCGTACCGGGCCAGTCGAGCCCCGTCGCGTGCGGGTCGCGCGACTCGTGCATGCGCGGCAGCCCGACGCCGAGCGACAGCACGCCGGCCACCGCGCTCGTCACGAAGATCGCGCGCCAGCCGTAATGCCCGATCAGCGCGCCGGCCAGCACGGGCCCGAACGCGAGCCCGATCCCGAAGGTCGTGCCGAGCAGGCTGAACGCGCGCGTGCGCGCCGCGCCGTCGAACTCCTGCGCGAGCGCGGCCGTGCCGCCCGCGAGCGCCGCGGCCGCCGCGAGCCCTTGCGCAGCGCGCAGCAGGTCGACCGCGAGCATCGACGGCGCGAACGCGAGCGCAACCGACATCAGCGTGAAGCCGCCAACGCCGATCGCGAACAGGCGCTTGCGGCCGAACTGGTCGGCCAGCGCGCCCGCCGCCATCAGAAAGCTGCCGAACGCGAGCATGAACGCGTTGGTGATCCAGTTCATCGCGACCGTGCCGCCGTGCAGGTCGCGGCCAATCGCGGGCGTCGCGACCGCGCCGCCCGAAAACGACAGCGGCAGCGCGACGGCGGCCAGGCAGACGGCGGCCAGCACCCACGCACGCCGGCGTGCCGACTGAGCCGAAGCGGCTGAAAAAGGCTGATCCATCATCGCTCCTCGAAAAGCCGGCGCGGATGCGCCGTCAGAGCGACAGAAGATAAATCCGATTCAATCGGCGAAAAACCACGCAAAGCTCCAGATATAACGGACTAAAATTCCGCAATCTACTCAGCTACGCGCCGTGGGCGCATGCTCTTCGAATCGATGGAAAACCTCACCGGCATCGTCGCCTTCGTCCGCACCGCCGAGGCGTTGAGCTTCGTCGCGGCTGGCCGCGCGCTCGGCATCTCGGCGTCGGCGGTCGGCAAGACGATCGCGAAACTCGAGCAGTCGCTCGGCGTGCGCCTGTTCAACCGCACGACGCGGCGCGTCACGCTCACCGACGAGGGGCGGCACTTCTACGAACGCTGCCAGCGGATCCTCGAGGATTTCCGCGATGCGGAGGCGACCGTGACGGCATCGGCGCAGCGCCCGCGCGGCAAGCTGCGCGTGAGCCTGCCGGTGATCGGCTACCGGTTCCTGCTGCCGGTGCTGCCCGAATTCCGGCAGCGCTACCCGGACGTCGAGCTCGATCTCGATTTCAACGACCGGATGGTGGATGTCGTCGAAGGTGGCTTCGACGCAGTGATCCGCAGCGGCCCACTGTCCGATTCGAGCCTGATGTCGCGGCGGCTCGGCCCGTTCGCGTTCGTGCTGTGCGCAACGCCCGCCTATCTCGCGCAGGCCGGCACGCCGCGCGCGCCGCGCGATCTCGAAGCGCACGAATGCGTGCGCTACTGCTTCCCGACCACCGGCAAGCTGCAGGACTGGGCGCTCGCGGCCGACGACGGCACGCCGCTGAAGCTGCGCACCGCGATAACCTGCAACAACATGGAGGCCCTGCGCGGCACCGTGCTCGCAGGGCTCGGCATCGGCTACATGCCCGACTTCCTCGCACGCGACGCGCTCGAAACAGGCCTGCTCGTCACCGTGCTCGACGACTACCGGATCGCGCCGGGGCAATTCTCGATCGTGTGGCCGTCGAGCCGGCAGCTGTCGCCAAAGCTGCGCGTGCTCGTCGATTTTCTGTGCGAGCGGCTGTTCAAGTAGCCGCGGACGGACGCCTCGACCAGCGTCCAACACGCCGCCCGTACGGCACGACAGAACGCCGCTGTGCGGCGGCATCCCGCGCGCGCCGTTCAGTCCGCCGCGATCCGCTCCGCTTCCGCCTGCGGCAGCAACGCATCACTGTCATCCTTCAACCCGACGCCCGTCAGCCCGAGGCGACGCGCGTGCGTCATCAGGTAATGCAGCTTGTGCGCGGCACCCGCGTACGGCAGCCCTTCGGGCCGCACGTTCGAGATGCAGTTGCGCAATGCGTCGTGGCAACCGACCTTCGGCGCCCAGGTCAGGTACACGCCGAGGCTGTCCGGCGAGCTGAGCCCCGGCCGTTCACCGATCAGCATCGCGACGACCTTCGCGCGCAGCAATTCGCCGATCTCGTCGCCGAGCGCGACGCGCGCCTGCGTCGCGACCACCACCGGGCCGATCCGCCAGCCGTCCGCATCGAGCCGCGGCCTTATGGCCTGCAACAACGGCAGCGCCTGTTTCGCGGCCGCGAACGCCGACAGCCCGTCGCCGACCACGAACACGACGTCGGGCGCATCGTCGAGCGCCGCGCCATAGCCGGCAAGTAGGCCGCGGCTGTCATTCGACAGCTTGCGGCCGAGGTCGGGCCGGCGCAGATAATGGTCGCGATCCGGTGCGGCGCTCTGCACACCGAGCGTCGGCAGCAGGCCGGCCGCCTCGATCTCCCGCCGCAGCGCATCCGCATCGAGCGGCTGGTGCACCGCGTCGCGCGCCTGCGCGTGCGACAGGTTGAACGCGAGCAGCGGCGCGGTCGGCAGGCTGTTGCCCGCGCGGCCGAGCGCGATCCGTGCATTCGTGAACGATTTCAACTGCGCCCACGGGTTCTTCTCGACGGCGTCGCTCATGCCGAAATCCCCATCCAGTCGCTCGCGCCCGCGAGCAGCGGCACGCGCGACGTCGCGGTGCGCAATGCGCCGTGCGCGTCGGCGATCTCCATCGTCTCCAGCCACTCCTCGAATTCCGGCGCGCGGCGCAACCCGAGCACTTCGCGCACGTAGAGCTGATCGTGGAACGACGTGCTCTGGTAGTTCAGCATCACGTCGTCCGCGCCCGGAATCCCCATGATGAAGTTGATGCCGGCCGCGCCGAGCAGCGTGAGCAGCGTGTCCATGTCGTCCTGGTCGGCTTCCGCGTGGTTCGTGTAGCAGATGTCGCAGCCCATCGGCACGCCGAGCAGCTTCCCGCAGAAGTGATCCTCGAGCCCCGCGCGGATGATCTGCTTGCCGTCGTACAGGTATTCGGGCCCGATGAAGCCGACCACCGTGTTCACGAGGAACGGCTCGAACTTGCGCGCCACCGCATACGCGCGCACTTCGCAGGTCTGCTGGTCGACCCCGAAGTGCGCATTCGCCGACAGCGCGCTGCCCTGGCCCGTCTCGAAGTACATGAGATTGTTGCCGACGGTGCCGCGCTTGAGCGACAACGCGGCCTCGCGGGCCTCGCCGAGCAGCGCGAGCGAGATCCCGAAACTCGCGTTCGCCTTCTCGGTGCCCGCGATCGACTGGAACACGAGATCGACCGGCGCGCCCTTCTCGATCGCCGCGATCGTGTTGGTCACGTGCGTGAGCACGCACGACTGCGTCGGCACGCCGTAGCGTTCGCGAAACCCGTCGATCATCGCGAGCAGCTTCACGATCGCCGCGAGGCTGTCGGTGGCCGGGTTGATGCCGATCATCGCGTCGCCGCAGCCGTACATCAGCCCGTCGAGCATCGATGCGGCGATCCCCTTCACGTCGTCGGTCGGGTGGTTCGGCTGCAGCCGCACCGACATCCGGCCCGGTAGCCCGACCGTGTTGCGAAAGCGCGTGACGACGCGGCGCTTCCGCGCCGCCGCGATCAGGTCCTGGTTGCGCATCAGCTTCGACACGGCCGCCACCATCTCGGGCGTGAGGCCCGGCGCGATCCGTTCGAGCGCCGCGCCGTCGGCCGCCGGCGACAGCAGCCAGTTGCGGAAATCGCCGACGGTGAGATGCGAGATTTCCGCGAATGCCTGCGCGTCGTGATCGTCGACGATGAGGCGCGTGACCTCGTCGTCTTCATACGGGATCACCGCTTCGTTCAGGAATGCCTTCAGCGGCACGCCCGCGAGCGCGATCTTCGCGGCGACACGCTCCTCCTCGCTCGCCGCCGCGACACCGGCGAGCTGGTCGCCGGAACGCAGCGGGCTCGCCTTCGCGAGCAGCGTCTTCAGATCCGCGAAACGGTACGTGCGCGGACCGATCGTCTCCGTATAGGACATCTGCGAGTCTCCTCCATGCCAAAAGCCGACGGCGCGCCCGTTCGACGGGGCGCGCCGGATGCCGTCAGAAACGGCCCTTCACTTTCATCCCGCTCACTCCTCCAGCAGTGCGTCGCCCGGCGCACTCGCGCGCTGCGAACGCGTCGCGAGGAAGTACGCGTAGCCGAACGCGAGGAAGCCGACGAACACCAGCGCGACCAGCCCGTTGAAGTAAATCATGGTCCCGAGACAGACGAGCGCAGCCAGGATCGCGAACGCCGGGAACATCGGGTACAACGGCGCGCGGAACGGCCGTTCGAGATTCGGTTGCGAGCGGCGCAGCTTGAACAGCGACGCCATGCTCACGATATACATCACGATCGCACCGAATACCGACATCGTCACGATATTCGCGGTCAGCGTCTGCCCGCCGAACTGGATCAGCTCGTCGCTGTAGATCGCCGCGATGCCGACCACGCCGCCCGCGAGGATCGCGCGGTAAGGCGTCTTGAAGCGCGGATGCACCTTCGCGAGCCATTCGGGCAGGTAGCCTTCGCGGGCCAGCGCGAAGATCTGGCGCGAATAGCCGAGGATGATCCCGTGGAACGACGCGACCAGCCCGAACAGCCCGAGCCACACGAGCATGTGCATCCAGCCGCTGTTCGCGCCGACGATGTACTTCATCGCCTGCGGCAGCGGATCGTTGATGTTCGCGAGCTTGGTCCAGTCGCCCGCGCCGCCGGCGAACACCATCACGCCGACCGCGAGCGCAACGAGGGTCAGGATCCCGGCCACGTACGCGATCGGGATCGAGCGCTTCGGGTTCTTCGCTTCCTCGGCGGCCATCGCGACGCCTTCGATCGCGAGGAAAAACCAGATCGCGAACGGGATCGCCGCGAACATCCCGTGGAACGCGCCCACGCTGAAATGATCGGCGCCCGACCAGCCGCCCTTCATGAAGTTGCTCCACGCAAAGCCCGGCGACACGACACCCATGAACACCAGCAGCTCGAAGATCGCGAGCAGCGTGACGACGAGCTCGAAGGTCGCCGCGATCTGCACGCCGACGATGTTCAGCGCCATGAACACGAGATACGCGCCCATCGCCGCATGTTTCGGCTCCAGCCCCGGAAACTGCACGTGCAGGTACGCGCCGATCGCGAGCGCGATCGCGGGCGGCGCGAACACGAACTCGACGAGCGTCGCCGCGCCGGCGAGATAGCCGCCGGTCGGGCCGAACGCACGCCGCGCATACGCGAACGGGCCGCCCGCGTGCGGGATCGACGTCGTCAGCTCGGTGAAACTGAAGATGAAGGTCGTGTACATCGCCGCGACGAACAGCGCGGTGACGACGAAGCCCAGCGTGCCGGCGCTCGCCCAGCCATAGCTCCAGCCGAAGTATTCGCCGGAAATCACGAGGCCGACCGCGATGCCCCACAGTTGCCAGGTCCCGAGCGTCTGCTGCAGCGCGGGCTGGCCGGACGACTTGGCGCCGGCGGCGGGCCGGCCATTCGACTCTGCTTTCATCGGACTCTCTCCTCAAAGGCGCCGGGCCTGCCGGCCTGCGCGACTGAGAATCGATGCTAGAGAGTCATTAAACGACGTGTTATCGAAATTCGGCAAAGATCGCGACTGACATTTCGCTGACGGAAACGCGGACGCGGCGCGACGGACGAAGCCGATCGGCAAGGCGCCCGCGCGCAGCCGGATACGCCGTTGCGGCCTGCGCCGGTTCCGGCCGAGTGGTCGTACGCATGCGAGACGACGCGCGAACGGACGCTGTCGCGTGCCGTTCGCGCGCCATGGGATGCAAGCACTGGCGTGTGCAGCACCATCCGGCCGCCCGACGCGACCGGACGGCTGCACGAGCGTGGCGTTACTGCCCGCCGCTGCGCTGGTTGAACCAGCGGTCGAGCAGCTTGCCGGCCGCTTCGCGGCCGCCGAGGCCGAACGACAGCGCCACCGCCACCGCGATCGCGCCGAGCACGAGGCCGAACGCGAGCTGGACGATCTCGTTCGCGATGCCCATCGCGCGCAGCCCCATTGCGAACACGAGGCCCAGGATCGCAAATTGCGCGATGCGCGCGAACAGTACGCTGTGCTCACGGTCGGCCTGCTCGATCACGCGGCGCGCGAGGCCCGCGAGCCACACGCCGATCACGAGGATCACGCCGCCCATCAGCACGTGGCCGCCGAATTCGATGAACAGCGTGACGACGTCGCGCACCTGCGAGAAGCCGAGCCGGTTCGCGGCTTCGACCGATGCGAACAGCATCGCGAAGAACACGATCAGCCGCGCGACCAGCACCGACGGCTGCAGGATTCCCGAGAACACGCGCTCGACGCCGAGCACGGCCGGCAGCCCGTCGGCGCCCGCGGCTTCCAGCAGCTTCTGCGCGAGCGACGCGACGAAGCGCGCGAAGTAGAACGTCACCAGCACGATCACGATCGCCGCGACGATGTCCGGCACCGCGCCGAGGAACTGGTTCAGCATGTTGGTGGCCGGCACCGAGATCGCGTCGATCTTCAGCGCGTCGAGCGCGGAGATCAGCGTCGGCACGAACACGAACACGTAGACGATCGTGCCGATCAGGCTCGACACGCGCACGGGCGTCGGGCTGTCGAGGCGCTGCGTGAGGCGGTCGGCGCCGGCGGCGACCAGCAGGTTCGTCACGAGGCCGCGCAGCACGCGCGCGACGATCCAGCCGACGATGCCGATCACCGCGGCCGCGAACAGGTTCGGCACGATCGCGAGCAGCTTGTCGACCATCCCCTGCACGGGCGACAGCAGCCCCGACAGCGCGAACGATGCGAGGATCGCCGGCAGGAACATCAGGATCACGAGCCAGAACAGCACGTCGCCGAGATAGCCGCTCATCGGCTGCATGCCGGCGCCTTCGGACAGCTTGTCGTCGATCTTGCTCGCCTTCAGCGCGCGGTTCGCGAGGCTGCGCAGCAGCGACGCGATGAGCCACGCGATCAGCGTCAGCGCCGCGCCGCCGATCAGGTTCGGCAGGTAGTTGACGATGTGCGTGACGAGCAGCGAGAACGGATTGGAGACCGCGTACAGGTTGAGCACGTTGAAGATGCCCACCGCGGTGACGAGCAGCACGAGCCAGAACAGGCCGCCCGCGATGATGCGCTCGACATAGGCGCCCTGGCCGGTGCTTTCGTTGATCCGCTGATCGACCTTCAGCGCGCCGAGCAGGCGCATCGCGCCGGCCCGCACCACGACGGCGATCAGCCAGCCGATCACCAGGATGCCGATCGCGCCGGCGATCTTTGGCAGATACCCCCCTAGCGTGGTCTGCAGCGACGTGATGAAGCTGGAAGCATCCATTTCTTCTTCTCCCGAAAACGTGGTGTTGCGATTGAACATCGACGAACTACCTGCGTACTTCGAAAAGCGTGCTGCCCCGACGGAGCAACTTACCCGAGAAAAATGACGCGATCACCCGATTTCACCGTCTTTAACTTTAGTCATTGATCGCAGAGGGACAAGACCCTATTTCGTCGAAATAAAAAGGGCCTGACTTGTCGGCCGCCCACGCATTTCCGCAAGATTTATCAATTCGGGCCGTGCTACCGTGACGTCGGTTCCTGCCCGGACACGCCGATGACCGTCGAAACGAAGCCCGATCCGCCCGCCTGGATCCGCTACGCGGCCAGCGTGGCGCGCGGCCACGAGTACATCCGCGCGCACCTCGACGGCCCGCTCGACCTGAACCGGCTCGCCGAAGTCGCATGCCTGTCGCCGTATCACTGGCAGCGCGTCTATCGCGCGCTGTACGGCGAATCGATCGTGCTGACGGTGCGGCGGATGCGGATCGTGCGCGCGTCCGAGGATCTCGTATGCACGACGCGGCCGATCGACGAGATCGCACGGCGCGCGGGCTACGGTTCGACGCACGCGTTCGCGCGGGCGTTTCGCGACGCATACGGCGTGCCGCCCGTGCAGCACCGGCGCACGGGCAGCCACCGGCCCATCTATCCGCTACAACGAGGAGAAGAAGACATGTTCAAGCATGAAGTCGAGATCCGGCGATTGCCGGAGTTGCATGGCTATGCCGTGGCGCACACCGGGCCGTACATGAAGGTCAGCGACGCATTCATGCGAATCGGCGGATGGGTCGGGCAACACGGGCTGATCGGCCCGGGCGCGAAGATGATCGGCATTTTTTACGATGACCCAGACACGACGCCCGAAGCGCAGCTGCGCGCAAAAGCCTGCTTCATGCCGGCCAACGGCGCGCCGGACGTCGAACCCGCGCCGCCGGTGGAGCGCGCGACTGTGGCGGGCGGCGAATACGCGGTGTTGCTGCATACGGGGCCGTATGCGGACCTGAAGGCGGCCTACCAGTGGCTCTACGGCGACTGGCTGCGTCACTCGGGCCGCGAAGCCGCCAACGCGCCGCCGTTCGAGCTGTATCTCAATTCGCCGATGGATACCGCGCCAGCCGATCTGCGCACCGAGCTCTACCTGCCGCTGCGCTGATCGACGGGCCGTGCGCCGGCCCTGAAACGAAGCGCGCCGGCCGGCGTTCCCACGCCGCCGGCGCGCATGCGCGGACAAACTGACTTACGCAGCCTGCGTCCCACACCCGGGGCAAAACCGCGCGTCGTCCGCCAGCGCCGAGTGGCAGCGGCTGCAGGACTTGCCGCGTTGCGCGGCACCGCACTGCGCGCAGAAGCGCGCATCGGTCGCATTGAGCGCGCCGCAGCCCGCACAGGCAAGCCGGCTCAGCGGCACGTTACCGCCCTGCCCGCTTCGACTGTCGGCCGGCGCCTGCCAGCCCCAGCCGTGGCGATCGCGGCCGCGCGCATCATGGCCGCCATGCCCGTCCTGGCGCTGCCCGCCGTGATGCCCGCCACCGTGCCCACTGTTGCCGTGCCCGCCGCCATGACCACCGCCGTGGCCGCCCAGGATTCGTTTCAGAAAGCTCATCGCCTGCTCCTCAACGCTTGGCCTGCGCGCCGCGGAACGCCCCCGAGGACGATAGCAGCCGCAAACCGTTGGCCACGACGATCAGGCTTGCGCCCGCGTCCGCAAAGACCGCCATCCACATCGTGCCGAGCCCCGCGACCGTGAGGCCGAGGAACACGATCTTCACGCCGAGCGCGAAGCCGATGTTCTGCACCAGTACGCGATGCGTCGCGCGCGACAGCCGCACGAACGCGGGAATCTTGCGCAGGTCGTCGTCCATCAGTGCGACGTCGGCCGTCTCGATCGCCGTGTCGGTGCCCATCGCGCCCATCGCGAAGCCGATGTCGGCGCGCGCGAGCGCCGGCGCATCGTTGATGCCGTCGCCGACCATCCCGACCGCACCCGCACCGCCGGCCGCCAGTTCCTCGACCGCCGCGAGCTTGTCTTCCGGCAACTGGTTGCCGCGGGCGTCGTCGATGCCGGCCTGCTGCGCAATCGCCTGCGCGGTATGCGGGTTGTCGCCCGTCAGCATCGCGGTGCGGATGCCGAGCGCGTGCAGATCGGCGATCGCTTCACGGCTCGTGTCCTTGATCGTGTCGGCCACCGCGAAGATGCCAAGCACGCGCGCTTCGTCGACCAGCACGACGACGCTCTTGCCCTGCCGCTCGAGCGCATCGAGCTTCGCTTCAAGGGCCGTCGAGCAGCGCTCGAGTTCCTCGACGAGGCGATGGTTGCCGAGCCAGTAGCGCGTGCCGTCGATCGTGCCGCGCACGCCGCGCCCGACGATCGCTTCGAAGTCCTGTACATCGGCGAAGGCCGTCGTGCCGGCGTCGCGCGCGGCAGTTGCGATCGCCTGCGACACCGGGTGATCGGAACGCGCCGCGAGGCTCGCACCGAGGTGCCGTACACGTGCCGCATCAGCGTCGTCCGCATGCAGGTCGAAGTCGGTCTGCACCGGCTTGCCATGCGTGATCGTGCCGGTCTTGTCGAGCGCGAGCCACGCGAGCTTGCGCCCTTCTTCCAGGTACACGCCGCCCTTCACGAGAATCCCTCGCCGCGCCGCGGCCGCGAGCCCCGACACGATCGTCACCGGCGTCGAGATCACCAGTGCGCACGGGCATGCGATCACGAGCAGCACCAGCGCGCGGTAGATCCAGTCGTGCCACGCCCCGCCCATCACGAGCGGCGGCACGACCGCGACCAGCAGCGCGACCGCGAACACGATCGGCGTGTAGACGCGTGCGAACTGGTCGACGAAGCGTTGCGTCGGCGCCTTCGCACCTTGAGCTTCTTCAACCGCGTGGATGATCCGCGCGAGCGTCGAGTTGGCCGCGACGGCCGTCACGCGATATTCGAACGAACCCGATTCGTTGATCGTGCCCGCGTACACGGCGTCGCCGGTCGTCTTTTCGACGGGCAGGCTCTCGCCGGTGATCGGCGCCTGGTTCACCGTCGAGCGGCCCGCGACGACTTCGCCGTCCAGCCCGATCCGCTCGCCCGGCTTCACGCGCACGACTGCGCCGAGCGCCACCTGCGCGGCCTCGATCGTGCGCCACGATCCGTCGGTGTCCTGCACGGTCGCCGTGTCCGGCGCGAGTTGCATCAGGCCCTGGATCGCATTGCGCGCGCGATCGAGCGACTTCGCTTCGATCAGCTCGGCAATCGTGAACAGCACCATCACCATCGCGGCTTCCGGCCACTGGCCGATCGCCATCGCGCCCGTCACCGCGATGCTCATCAGCGCGTTGATGTTCAGGTTGCCGTTGCGAATCGCGATCCAGCCCTTCTTGTACGTGGTGAGCCCGCACGCGAGCACCGCCGCGAGCGCGAGCGCCGCCGACAACCACACGGGCAGGCCGGCCCAGGTCGCGCCCTCGGACGCGATCGCGGCAACGCCGGCCAGCGCCAGCGGCCACCACGGCTTCGCGGGTGCGTCGGCGACGCGCGCGGCCGGCGCGCCGGGCGCTGCTGCCTCGGGCGTCATGCCGAGCGAGCGGATCGCGCTGTCGATCGCGAGCTGGGCGCCCGGCACGTGCTCGACGGTCAGCATCCGCTGCATCAGGTTGAATTCGAGCGCCGACACTTCGCTCATCCCGCCGAGCTTCTTGCGGATCAGCGTTTCCTCGGTCGGGCAGTCCATCTGCATGATCCGGAACGCGGAGCGCACGTGGCCCGACGCGGTCGCCTGCGCGACCGGCAGCGGCGCGAGCGTCAGCGCGGCAGGCGCGCAGCAGTTGCCGGCCGCGTGGTCGTGGTCGTGGTCGTGACCGGCATGGTCGTGCGCGGCGCTGCCGTGTACGCAGGCGGCGCCATGGACATGGCCGTCGCCGTGCTCGTGCTCGTGCTCGTGCTCGTGCTCGTGCTCGTGCTCGTGCGCATGGTCGTGGTCGTGTTCCTTACCGCTGCCGTGGCTGCAACCGGCGCCGTGGACGTGACCATCGTCACGCCCCACGTGCCCGTGATCATGTTCATGATCGTGGTCGTGGCTATGGACACGCGACTGCGCGTCGCGCGCTGCGGCGACCTCGCCGTGCGCGTGCTCGCCGGCCACCGGCGCCGCATCGGCGACGGTGGCCGTATCCGTATCGTGCGCGTCGGCGCAGCACGGAGCGGCGCCGCCGGCATGACGGTGTCGTGGGTCGTGGGTACGCTGGGCGTCGGTCATGACAACCTCCTCAATGGCTAACGGTGTAGAGTTAACACCCTGAAGCCACTACAAGGTCAACCCTTACACGGGAGAAAGGCATGAAGATCGGCGAACTGGCCAAAGCGGCCCGCTGCACACCCGAGACGATCCGTTTCTACGAGAAAGAGGGTCTGATGCCGGATGCAGAGCGCACCGACTCGAACTACCGCAACTACACCGACGTGCACGTCGAACGGTTGCGCTTCATCCGCAACTGCCGCGCGCTCGACATGGCACACGACGAAATCCGCGCGCTGCTGCAGCTCACCGACACGCCGGCCGATCCGTGCGATTCGATCAATTCGCTGCTCGACGAACACATCGGACATGTCGATGCGCGCCTCGCGGAACTCACGCATCTACGCGACCAGCTCACTGAATTGCGCCGCCAGTGCGTCGGCGAGCATTCGGTCGAGGATTGCGGCATCGTGCACGGTCTCGCGACGATGGAAACCGTCGCCCCGGCTGCGAAGCGCTCGCACCTCGGCTGAAACCCTTGTGAAATATGATAGTCTGGTTGAGAATAGTTATATTCTTACTAGATCTATCATAACTATTCATGTCCACTAGCCGTCCGTCCCCGCTCGCGCTGGCCGTCCTCGCGACGCTCACCGAAACGCCGATGCATCCGTACGGGATGCTGCAGCAACTGAAGGCTCGCGGGTACGACGAAGTCGTCAACGTGCGGCAGCGCACGAGCCTCTATCAGACGATCGACCGGCTGCTGCGCGACGGGATGATCGCCGTGCACGACACCGAGCGGGATGGCGCGTTTCCGGAGCGCACGCTGTATGCGCTGACCGAAGCCGGGCACACGGCCGGGCAGGCGTGGCTGCATGCGCTGCTCGCGGAGCCCGCGCGTGAATTCCCGGCATTCGGCGCCGGTCTCGCGTTCCTGCCGCTGCTCGACGCGGAAGATGCACGCCATCAGCTCGAGCTTCGGATCGCCCGGCTCGACGCCGAGCGCGAGCGCCTCGAAACGCTGCGCGCCACCGCGCAGGCCGATCAGGTGCCGCGCCTGTTCCTGCTGCAGAACGAGCACGCGCTCGTGCTGCTCAATGCCGAACTCGAATGGGCACGCAGCGTCGTCGAACACCTGAAGATCGGCGCGCTGCGCTGGGTGAATGGTTGACGGGTCGCGCAGGCCGATCCACACGAACCAGGGGGATCGGCCCCGTTAAAGCACCTTGCCGGGATTCAGGATGCCGAGTGGATCCAGCGCGGCCTTCAGGCGTCGCATCAGCCCGATTTCCGCGTCGCTGCGCGTGTGCGCGAGATAAGGACGCTTGAGCACGCCGATCCCGTGCTCGGCCGACACCGAACCACCCATGTCCCGCACCACCGCGTACACGCAGTGATCGAGCGCGTCGAGGTCCGCGTCGGTCATCCCGGCCAGCGACACGCCGATATGCACGTTGCCGTCGCCGACATGGCCGAAGAACAGACACGTAACGTCCGGCCAGCGCGCCCGCAACGCCGCCTCGCAGCGCTCGGCGAACGCGCCGAGCTCGCCGGTCGGCAGACTCACGTCGAAGTTGACGAGATGCGGCAGCGCATCGATTGCGAGGCCTTCGCGCAACGTCCACAGGTCGCGCGCCTGCCGCTCCGACGTCGCGAGCACCGCATCCTCCACGAGCCCTGCGTCGAACCCCGCCGCGAGGCCGGTTTCCAGCGCATGATGCGCGTCGCCGCCCGGTGCGCTCGTCGCGCATTCGATCAGGATCGCGAAGCCATCGTCGCCGACAAACGGCGCCGAAACACCCGGCGTATGACGTGCAACGTAGTCGTAGAACGCCGGCCACATCGCCTCGAAGCTGACCACTTCCGGCAGCATGCGCACGCGGTTCCACAGCGCGACCACCGCGTCGTAGTCGCGCACGCGGCACAGCGCCGTGGACGGCGCGGCCAACAACGGGTGCAGCCGCAGCACGGCGCGCGTGACGACACCGAGCGTCCCTTCGCTGCCGATGAACAGCTGCTTCAGGTCGTAGCCCGCGTTGTTCTTCAGCATCCGGTTCATCGACGACACGACCGTGCCGTCCGCGAGCACGGCCTCGAGCCCGAGCACCTGCTCGCGCATCATTCCGTAGCGGATCGCGCGCGTGCCGCCCGCGTTGGTCGCCAGCATGCCGCCGATCTGGCATGAGCCGCGCGCCCCGAGATCGACGCCGAACGTGAAACCGGCCGCTTCCGCGGCTTCCTGCACCGTCTGCAGCGGCGTTCCCGCGCGTACCGTCATCGTGCCGGCCGCCGCGTCCAGCGCTTCGATACCCGCAAAGCGTTCCATCGACAGCACGACCTCGCCGCCGAGCGCGACCGCGCCACGTGCGAGCCCCGTCAGGCCACCCTGCGGCACGACCGGCTGGCCGAGCCGCGCGCACAGCGCGAGCGTGCGCGACACATCGTCGACGCTGCGCGGGCGCACCAGCGCGCGCGGCCGCACGCCGGCCGGCTCGTTGTACGCGGTGAAATAGCGCGGATCGATGTCGGCCGCGCGCGTGACGAGTGCATCGCCCAGTTCGGCGACGAGCACGGCTTCGAGTGCGTCACCCGACAGCGATGCGCCGCCCTGTTCGCCACCCGCGGCGGCCGTATTCCGGTTCTGCATCGCGCGGCCCCGCTTACTTCGCCGAGATGTCGATATCGCCGAAATACTTCAGGCCGAGCGACTTCACCGTGCCGTCCGCCTTCAGCTTGTCGATCGCCGCATCGAGCTTCGCTTTCAGCGCGCTGTCGCCTTTACGCAGCCCGAATGCGATGCCGCTGCCGAGGATCTTGTCGTCGTGCACCGGCTGGCCGACGAACGAGAAACCCTTGCCGTCCGGACGCGACAGGAAGCCGCGCTGGCCGGACGGCGCGAGCACGAGCGTCGCGTCGAGGCGGCCCGACACGAGGTCCGCATACGCCTGGTTCTGGTCCTGGTACGCGACGATCGCGACGCCGGCCGGCTCCCAGTGAGCCTTCGCGAAGGTTTCCTGGATCGATGCCTGCAGCACGCCGACGCGCTTGCCCTTCAGCGATTCCGGCGTCGGCAGCAGGCCGCTGCCGGTGCGCGCGATCAGCTGGGTCGGCACGCGATAGATGATCGTCGTGAAATCGATCGCCTGGCGGCGCTGCTCGGTCGCGTTCATTGCCGAATTGATCGCGTCGAACTTGCGCCCCTTCAGCGCGGGAATCAGGCCGTCGAACGACGTCTCGACCCATTTGCACGACAGCTTCGCCGTCTGGCAGACGGCATTGCCGACGTCGATGTCGAAGCCCTGCAGGTCGCCGCTCGGCGCTTTCGATTCGAACGGCGGATATTGCGCCTCGAGGCCGAAGCGCAGCGTCTGCGCGTCGGCGAGCGCCGCGCCCGAGCCGAGGGCGCACGCCAGTGCGAATGCGAGTTTCAGGGTGGCCGTGTGCTTCATCGTGATCTCCTGTGTCTGGTCGGTGCGACGCTCCCGTCGCCGGTTCCCGTACGGGCCTTACAGCGAACGCAGCCGCCGCGCGCCTTCGACCAGCGTCGCGTCGTCTTTCGAAAAACTGAGCCGGATCACGCCGGCATCGGTGCCGTCGGTATAGAACGCCGACAGCGGAATCGTCGCGACACGCGCGTCGCGGATCAGGCGCAGCACGAAATCGCTGTCGCTTTCATCCGAGAAGTGCCGGAAGCGCGCGAGCATGAAGAACGAGCCTTCGCTCGGCAGCAGCTCGAAACGCGAATCGGCCAGCTCGCGCGCGAGCAGGTCGCGCTTGGCCTGGTAGAACGCCGACAGGCCGAGATAGCTGTCCGGCCGCGCGAGAATTTCCGCGAACGCGACCTGCATCGGTGTGTCGGCCGCGAACACCATGAACTGGTGCACCTTGCGGATCTCGTCCATCAGCTCGGCCGGCGCGACGCAATGGCCGACCCGCCAGCCCGTCACGTGGAACGACTTGCCGAACGACGACACGATCACGCTGCGCTCGGCCAGCTCGCGATGGCGCGCCACGCTCTGGTGTTGCGCGCCGTCGAACACGACGTGCTCGTAGACCTCGTCGGACAGCACCACGATCCCCGTGTCGCGCGTGAGCTGCGCGAGCCGTTCGAGATCGTCGGCGGAAAACACGGTCGCGGTCGGGTTGTGCGGCGTGTTCACGATGATCATCCGCGTGCGCGGGTTGATCGCCGCGGCCACCTCGTCCCAGTTCACGCGGAAATGTTCGGGTGACAGCTTGATCGCCACCGGCGTCGCGCCCTGCAGCCGCACGATCGGCGCATAGCTGTCGAACGACGGCTCGAAGTAGATCACCTCGTCGCCCGGATGCACGAGCGCGCTGATCGCCGCGTAGAGCCCTTCGCTCGCGCTCGCGATCACCGTGATCTCGGTCGCCGGGTCGTAGCGCGCGCCGTACAGCGCCTCGGTCTTTTCGGCGAGCCGCTCGCGCAGCGCCATCACGCCGGCCATCGGCGCGTACTGGTTGTGCCCGTCGCGCATCGCACGCGCGACGCCTTCGACGAGCGCCGGATCGGGCGCAAAATTCGGCGCACCCTGCGACAGGTTCAACGCATCGTGCCGAGCAGCCAGTTGGCCGATCACCGTGAAGATCGTCGTCCCGACGTCGGGCAGTTTCGAACGGGGCGCGGTGGCGCTTCGCATGACTCCTCCTTCTGATGTCCTTCGGGCGGCCCCGCGCGGCGCGCGCGGCCTGCATCTGCCGCATGATTTAGCCCGAGCCAATATCGGCGGACAATCGAAAGTTCGTCATGGCGGCCATGCATTTTTCTCATGGCTCGCGAAGAGGGGCATGCAGCGGCAGGGCTCACCTGCCAGGCTGACATGCGAATCAGGCATTTCCCCTAGGGCCTGTTCACGCTAATGACGGGCTTGCGAACGCGCCTTTCCGCTCGCAATGCAAGAAGTGAGGAGCGCCGTTTGGCCGTGCCAAACGCCCCGAAGGAAGTCCCCTTGGGGGACAAGCGACGAACGACGCCGCAATGCGGGCGGAAAGGCACGTTCCCCTGTTCGGGAAAATTCATTCGTGGGGCTGACCAGCCGCCGCCAGATAGGCGAGCAGCACGGCCCGCAGTTCGTCGCGCAGCGTGGCGAGGTCGAATGCGGGCCCGAGCGTCAGCAACGCCTGCGAGAGCCCGCCGTAGCAGATCGTGTGCGCCATCCGCGCGAGCCCGTCGAGCCGCGCGGCCGGCGGCGGATCGGCCGCGTGCGCGAGCGCGTCGCGCCACAGCGCGACATACGCGTCGTAATGCCGGCGGTAGGCGGTGAGCGGCGACACCTGCCGCTCCAGCGCGAAGAGCGCGCCCCACAGCGCCGCGTCAGCGCCGATCGCCTCGACCTGCAAGTCGACGAGCGCGGCGGCGAGTTCGGCCCGTGGCGCACCGCGCCGTCGCGCCACGGTGTCGCGCAGCCGGTCGGCCAACGCCAGCACGTGCCGGTGGATGCAGAGCGCCGCGAGGCTCTGCTTGTCGCCGAAATACTCGTAGAAGGTGCCGATGCTGACACCCGCGACGGCCGCGATCTCGCGAATCGTCGCCTTCGCGTAGCCGCGTTCGAGCAAAAGCTGAACGAACGCCTGCTGCAGCGCGTCCGAACTCGCCTGCGCGCGCGACTGGCGCGGCCGGCGGCGCAAGGCGGGCGCGGGTTGCGCCGCCGGCTGGCCGGGCGGCGCCGGAACCTGAACATGTCGCGGCGGCATATTTGCTACTCTGGAAATCAGCAGGGAATGCGTTTTACCGGGGGCCGGAACCGGCGCCGACGCGCCATTCGTGGGGCATGGCGCCGGCCGCCCGCGAAGCATGAGACCGGAGACAACCTCGATGACCGAATCGACTCACGCCGTCACGAACCAGTTCGACGAACTGGTCGACTATAACCTCTTCGCGACGGACATCGCGCTGCGCGACGCGCTCACCCGCGCGGGCGCCGACTGGGCCATGCCGCAGCTCGACGCGTACGGCGCGCGGCTCGGCAGCGCCGACACCGCACGGCTCGCCGACGCAGCGAACCGCCACACGCCGGAACTGAACACGTTCGACCGGCGCGGCCGGCGCATCGATCGCGTCGACTTCCATCCGGCCTGGCACACGCTGCTCGGCCAGTACCGCCACGAAGGCTTCGTGTCGCTCGCGTTCCGCGAGTCGCGCCGCGGCCGCTGGGCCGCGACCGCGGCCGGCTTCTACCTGCATGGCCAGATCGAGGCCGGCACGCTGTGCCCGGCGACGATGACGCAGGCCGCAATCCCCGTGCTGCAGAAGGAGCCCGCGCTGTGGGCGCTGCTGCGCGACAAGCTCTACAGCGACGACTACGATCCGCGCGACGTGCCGGTCGCCGACAAGCGCTCGATCTGGTTCGGCATGGGCATGACCGAGAAACAGGGCGGCTCCGACGTGCGCGCGAACACGACGCTCGCGACCGCCGTGGGCGCGGGTGGTCGCGGCGGCGAATACCGGCTGCGCGGCCACAAGTGGTTCTTCTCCGCGCCGATGTGCGATGCGCACCTCGTCGTCGCGCGCACCGAAGCCGGCAGCCCGTCGTGCTTCTACGTGCCGCGCTGGCGCCCGGACGGCACGAAGAACGCGGTCGAGATCCAGCGGCTGAAGGACAAGGTCGGCAACCGCAGCAACTCGAGCAGCGAAATCGAGCTGAACGACGCGTGGGGCATCATGCTCGGCGACGAAGGTCGCGGCATTCCGACCATCATCGAAATGGCCACCTACACGCGGCTGAACTGCGTGCTCGGCAGTGCGGCGATGCTGCGCCAGGGCGTCGTGCAGGCGATCGCGTACACGCGCCAGCGCCATGCGTTCGGCCGCGCGCTCGCCGAGCAGCCGCTGATGCGCACCGTGCTCGCCGATCTCGCGCTCGAAAGCGAAGCGGCCCTTTCCCTGTCGATGCGTCTCGCCGACGCGTTCGAGCGCGACGACTCGCCGCGCGAACGCGCGTGGAAGCGCATCGTCACGCCCGCCGCGAAATTCTGGGTGTGCAAGCGCGCGGTCGAATTGACTGGCGAAGTGATGGAAGTGTTCGGCGG
Organism: Burkholderia sp. AU45251; assembly: GCF_030482905.1. Taxonomy (NCBI): domain Bacteria; kingdom Pseudomonadati; phylum Pseudomonadota; class Betaproteobacteria; order Burkholderiales; family Burkholderiaceae; genus Burkholderia; species Burkholderia sp. AU45251. Next base: position 89,861 of record NZ_JAUJQH010000013.1, read on the forward strand.
CAACGGCTATGTCGACGACGGCCCGATCGCGCGGCTGTTCCGCGAGGCGCCCGTCAACTCGATCTGGGAGGGCTCGGGCAACGTGATGTGCCTCGACGTGCTGCGCGCGATATCGCGCGAACCCGACGCGGCCGCCGCGCTGTTCGCCGAACTCGCCGACCTCGGCGCGGGCGAACCGCGCATCCGCGCGGCGCTCGATACGCTGCGCGCGATGCTCGCGGCGCCGGCCGACACGCTCGAGGCGTCCGGCCGCGTATTCGCGCAGCGGCTCGCGGTGGTCGCGCAGGCATGCCTGCTGCGCCGCGACGCGCCGGCGGCCGTCGCCGATGCATTCGTCGCGACGCGGCTCGCCGCGCCCGACTGGGGCCGCATCGCGGGCGGCTTCGACCCGCACGCGATCGACGTCGCCGCGCTGCTGCAGCGCGCGTACCCGGCCTGATGCCCTTTCGGATCGCTTAGCACCGCCCAGTTCGCCTTCGTTCGCCCGCCCGGAGCCCTGATGATGAACCTCGTCGCCGCCCTCGACCGCGCCGCCCGTGCGACGCCCGACAAGCCGTTCCTCGTCAGCGAATCCGCGACGATCACCTATGCCGCCGCGCGCGAGCGCTCGCACCGCGCGGCGGCCGTGCTGAGCGCGCTCGGCATCGCGGCCGGCGACCGCGTCGCCGCGATGTGCTTTAACACGCCGGCCTTCGTCGACCTGATGTTCGGCGCATGGCGACTCGGCGCGACGTTCGTGCCGATCAATCACAAGCTGCAGGCGCCGGAAGTCGACTACGTGCTCGAACACAGCCGCAGCAAGGCGCTGTTGTTCGACGTGGCGCTCGCGCCGGTGATCGAACGCCTCGTGCATCCCGCGCGACGGCTCGTGACCGAAGGCGAGCTCGACGGCGTGCCGTGCTTCGACACGCTGTGCGCGACGCGGGACGGCCTCGCGGGTATCGAGCCGGCCGACGGCGACATCGCGCAGATCCTCTATACGTCCGGCACGACCGGCCACCCGAAAGGCTGCGTGCACAGCCACCGCACCGTGACGCTCGCGGCAATGCAGGCGGCGCTCGCAATCGGCATCGGCCGCAACGAGCGCACGCTGATGGCGATGCCGATCTGGCATTCGTCGCCGCTGAACAACTGGTTCGGCGGCACGCTGTATGCGGGCGGCACCGTCGTGCTGCTGCGCGAATACCATCCGCTGCGATTCCTGCAGACCGTTGAACGCGAGCGCGTGACGCTGTATTTCGGCGCGCCGGTGTCGTACCTGCTGCCGCTCGACACGATCGACGGCTTCGCGGCATTCGACCTGTCGAGCGTGCGCGCCTGGCTGTACGGCGGCGGCCCGATCGGCCCCGCGCAGGCCGAGCGGCTCGCGCGCGCGTATCGCAGCGACGCGTTCTTCCAGGTGTACGGCATGACGGAAGCGGGCCCGGCCGGCACGACGCTGTATCCGGACGAGCAGATCGCGAAGGCCGGTTCGATCGGCCGCACGGGCGGCCCGGGCGTCGACCTGCGCGTCGTGCGGATGGACGGCATCGACGCGCAGCCGGGCGAGACCGGCGAAATCTGGCTGAAGACCGACAGCATGATGCTCGGCTATCTCGACGATGTGGCCGCGACACGCGCCGCGTTCGCGCCGGACGGCTGGTATCGCACCGGCGACATCGCGCGAATCGATCAGGAGGGCTACCTGTTCATCGTCGACCGGCTGAAGGACATGATCGTGACCGGCGGCGAGAACGTCTATTCGAAGGAAGTGGAGGACGTGCTCGGCGCGCACCCGGACATCGCCGAGGCGGCCGTCGTCGGCGTCCCGCATCCCGACTGGGGCGAAGCGGTCGTCGCGCACGTGGTGCTGCGCGCGAACGCGGTGCCCGACGCGGAAGCGCTCCGTGCGTTCTGCGGCGAGCGGCTCGCTGCGTACAAGATCCCGCGCGAATTCACGTTCGCGCAGGCGCTGCCGCGCACGCCGACGGGCAAGCTGCAGAAGTTCCTGCTGCGCGTGCGTCGCGAATAGTTGCTGGCCCCGCCACGGAAAAAGAAAAAGCCACCCGGCCCGACGGCCCGGTGGCTTTTTCGCATGATCGACGGGGCTGCGACATTCGCCGCCGCCCGCGCGTCACGTCATCGGCTGCTTACTTGCCGCCGATGCTCTTCAGCGGCTTCCACTCGCCCTTCTCGACCTTGTACATCGTGATGCCGCCGTTCTTCAGGTCGCCCTTCGCGTCATACGCGACGTGCGTCGACGTCACGCCGGCCATGTCGGTCTTCGCGAGCAGCGGCAGGTACTTCGCCGGATCGGTCGAATCGGCCTTCTTCATCGCGTTGAACAGCGCCATCGCGCCGTCGTAGGCATACGGCGAGTACGTCTGCACTTCTTCACCGAAGCGCTTCTTGTACTTGTCCGCGTACGTCTTGCCGCCCGGCATTTCTTCCAGCGGGAGACCTGCCAGCGAAGCGATCGTGCCGTCGGCCGCGTTGCCCGCGATCTTCAGGAACGTCGGCGTCTTCACCATTTCGCCGCTCATCAGCGGAGCGGTGATGCCGAGCGTCTTCATCTGCTTGACCATCGGTGCAGCCTGCGAATCCGCGCCGCCGTAGTAGACGAGATCCGGCTTCGCAGCCTTCAGCTTGGTCAGAATTGCCTTGAAGTCGACAGCCTTGTCGTTCGTGAATTCGCGGTCGACGATCGTCGCGCCGCCGGCCTTCGCGGCCTTCTCGAACTGGTCGGCAAGACCCTGGCCGTAGGCCGTGCGATCGTCGACGATCGCGATCTTCTTCATGCCGAGATCCTTCGACGCGAACGTGCCGGCCACCGAGCCTTGCTGCGTGTCGGACGTCATCATGCGGAAGGTCGTCTTGTAACCCTGCTGCGTGTATTCCGGTGCCGTCGCCATCGCGATTTCCGGGATGCCCGCGTTCGCGTAGATGCGCGAGGCCGGGATCGTCGTGCCCGAGTTGAAGTGGCCGAGCATGCCCTTGATGCCGTCGTCGACGAGCTTCTGCGCAACCGTCGTGCCGGTGCGCGGGTCAGCCTGGTCGTCCTGCGTGTCGAGTGCGAACTTCACCGGCTTGCCGCCGATCTTCGGGTTCGTCGCGTTGAAATCCTCGATCGCGAGCACGATCCCGTTCTGCATATCCTTGCCGTAGTGCGCCTGCGCACCCGTCATCGGCCCTGCGTAACCGATCTTCACGTCATCCGCATGGGCCGTCCCCGCCAGCGACATGACGGCGACAAACGTCGCGCCTGCCAGCTTTTTCATCGTGTGTTGCATAGCATCTCCTTGGTACCAGGGTAAATGGAGCGGCTTCGGGATCGCCTTGCCGCTTCCTTTGTTTGATCCGAACGGCAAGGATGATCAGCCGATCGTCATCAAATTCGCATTGCCGCCCGCCGCCGCCGTGTTCACGCTCACCGAGCGCTCCGTCAGCAGCCGTTCCAGCGCGTAATCTTCCGCGTCGCCGTTCTCGAACGCGCCCACCGACACGCCCTGCACCGACACGATCGGGCCCGGCCGCTGCGCGACGTCCTTCACGAGCGTCTGCAGTTCGTCGCTGTCGCCTTCGAACAGCACCGCGTCGAACGGCGCGTCGGCCTGCTTGCGCACGGTTGCATGCGCCTTCAGCGACGCCGGCAGCGCGGCGACCAGCGCCTCGCCGGCCGCGCCCGCGAACAGCGCGCGGTTACCGGTCGCCAGCACCGCCGCGAACTGCGCGCGCGCACCGCCCGGCGTTGCCGCAACGCACAACACCGTGCCGCGCGGGCCGAGTGTATACGTGTTTCGCTCGCCCGTCGGGCCGCTCAGCACCGCGGTCGCACCGGCCGGCACCTGGGCCAGATAGCCGTCGCAACGCGCGGCCAGCGCCGGCTCGCGCTGCTCGATCAGCCAGTCGCGCAGCGTGGTCAGCGCCGCCGCCGGGTTGCCCCGCGCATCGCCTTCCACCGCACCGTCCGCCACCAGCGACTGCGCGAGCGAACGCGGCAGGCCCGACGGACGCGTCGCGAGCAGACGCTGCAGGTACAGCGCGCCGCCGGCCTTCGGGCCCGTGCCCGACAGCCCTTCGCCGCCGAACGGCTGCACGCCGACCACTGCGCCGATCACGTTGCGGTTCACGTAGATGTTGCCCACGTGCGCATTCGAGATCACGTGCGCGATCGTCTCGTCGATCCGCGTGTGGATGCCGAGCGTCAGGCCGTAGCCGGTCGCGCGGATCTGCTCCAGCAGCTTGTCGAGCTGGCTGCGGCGGTAACGCACCACGTGCAGCACGGGGCCGAACACCTCGCGCTTCAGCTCGTCGATGCTGCCGATCTCGATCAGCGTCGGCGGCACGAACGTGCCGTGCGCGCAGGCCTCGGGCGCCGGCAGCTGCGTGACGCCGTGACCCTTGTCCTTCATCGCCGCGACGTGCGTGTCGATCGTCTGCTTCGCTTCGCCGTCGATCACCGGGCCGACGTCCGTCGACAGCCGGTCGGGGTTGCCGAGCGCCAGCTCGTGCATCGCGCCCTTCAGCATCGTCAGCGTGCGGTCCGCAACATCGTCCTGCAGACACAGAACGCGCAACGCCGAACACCGTTGACCGGCCGAGTCGAACGACGACTGCATCACGTCCGCGACGACCTGCTCCGCGAGCGCCGACGAGTCGACGATCATCGCGTTCTGACCGCCCGTTTCCGCGATCAGCGGGATCGGCTTGCCGTCCGGGTCGAGGCGCGCGGACAGCGTCTTGTTGATCAGGCGCGCGACTTCGGTCGAGCCGGTGAACATCACCGCGCGGGTGCGCGGATCGGCCACCAGCGCTGCGCCGACGGTCTCGCCGGTACCCGGCAGCAGTTGCACCGCACCGGCCGGCACGCCGGCCTCGCGCAGCAGGCGCACGGCCTGCGCGGCGATCAGCGGCGTCTGTTCGGCCGGCTTCGCGAGCACCGTGTTGCCGGCCGCGAGTGCCGCGGCGACCTGGCCCATGAAGATCGCGAGCGGGAAGTTCCACGGGCTGATACAGACCACGGGACCGAGCGGACGGTGCGTGTCGTTCGAGAATTCGTCGCGGATCTGCGCGGCGTAGTAGCGCAGGAAGTCGACCGCTTCGCGGATCTCGGCGATCGCGTTCGGCAGCGATTTGCCGGCTTCGCGCACGATCAGGCCCATCAGCGTGTGCATCTGCGCTTCGAGCAGGTCGGCCGCGCGCACCAGGCAATCGGCGCGTGCATCGACCGGCGTCGCCTGCCAGATCGGCGCGGCGGCCACCGCGTGCGCGAGCGCCGCGCTCACGTGTTCGGCCGTCGCTTCGCTGACCGTGCCGACCAGGTCGCGCTGGTCGGCCGGGTTGCGCACGTCGCGGGCCGGCGCGTCGGCGACCGTGTCGTCGTCGAGCATCGGCGCCGCGCGCCACGGGAAGTGCGCGCTCGCCAGCAGTGCGGACGACAGCGATGCCAGGCGATGTTCGTTCGACAGGTCGAGGCCCATCGAGTTGGGCCGCTCGTCGCCGTACAGGTGGCGCGGCAGCGGGATCTTCGCGTGCGGCGCGCCGAGCGGCACGACCTTCATCGCTTCGTCGGCCGGATCGGCGACCAGCTCCTTCACCGACACGGTCTTGTCCGCGATGCGGTTCACGAACGACGTGTTCGCGCCGTTCTCGAGCAGGCGGCGCACCAGGTACGCGAGCAGCGTCTCGTGCGTGCCGACCGGCGCGTACACGCGGCACGGGCGGTTCAGCTTGTCGCGGCCGGTAACTTCCTCGTACAGCGGCTCGCCCATCCCGTGCAGACACTGGAATTCGTACTGGCCCGGGTAGTAGTTCTGGCCCGCGAGCTGGTAGATCGCGGCCAGCGTGTACGCGTTGTGCGTCGCGAACTGCGGGTACACGGCGTCCGGCGCCGCGAGCAGCTTCTTCGCGCACGCAAGGTACGACACGTCGGTGTAGATCTTGCGCGTATAGACCGGATAGCCTTCGAGGCCGTCGACCTGCGCACGCTTGATCTCGGTATCCCAGTACGCGCCCTTCACGAGGCGGATCATCAGGCGGTGACGGCTGCGGCGCGCGAGATCGATCAGGTAGTCGATCACGAACGGGCAGCGCTTCTGGTAGCCCTGCACGACGAAGCCGATGCCGTTCCAGCCCGCGAGTTCCGGGTCGAAGCACAGTGCTTCCAGCAGGTCGAGCGACAGCTCGAGGCGGTCGGCCTCTTCCGCGTCGATGTTCAGGCCGATGTCATAGCGGCGCGCGAGCAGCGCAAGCGCACGCACGCGCGGCAGCAGCTCGCTCATCGTGCGGTCCTGCTGCGAGCGCGAGTAGCGCGCGTGCAGCGCCGACAGCTTGATCGAGATGCCCGGGCCTTCGTAGATGCCGCGGCCGCCGGCCGCCTTGCCGATCGCGTGGATCGCCTGTTCGTACGACGCGTAGTAGCGCTGTGCGTCCTCTTCGGTCGTCGCCGCTTCGCCGAGCATGTCGTACGAGTAGCGGAAGCCGCGCGCTTCGTACTTGCGGCTGTTCGCGAGCGCTTCGGAAATCGTCTCGCCGGTGACGAACTGCTCGCCCATCAGGCGCATCGCCATGTCGACACCCTTGCGGATCAGCGGCTCGCCGCCGCGGCCGATCAGGCGCGTCAGCGCCGACGACAGCCCCGCTTCGCTGTTGGTCGTCACCAGCTTGCCGGTGATCATCAACCCCCAGGTCGCCGCGTTCACGAACAGCGACGGCGCGTGACCGACGTGCGAACGCCAGTCGCCCTTGCTGATCTTGTCGCGGATCAGCGCATCGCGCGTCGCGCGATCGGGAATGCGCAGCAGCGCTTCGGCGAGACACATCAGCGCGACGCCTTCCTGGCTCGACAGCGAGAACTCGTGGATCAGCCCTTCGACGCCGCCGCCCGAGCTCTTCTCGCGCAGCGCCTCGACGAGCTTCGTCGCGAGCGCCTGCACGTCCGCCTGCAGGTTCGCGGGCAGGCGCGCCTGGCCGAGCAGGAACGGCACGCATTCCGGCTCGGGGCGGCGGTACGCGGCCGTGATCGCCGCGCGCAGCACCGATTGCGGCTGCACGTTCTGCGCGAACTCGAGGAACGGATGCGGCGAGTTGTCGTCGTCGCCGTCCGTGGACTGACCGTCGGCGAGCTCCGTCACGCCGCTGTGGCCCGACAGCTCGGGCGGCAACTGGCCGTGCTCGATCCGCTCGAGGTACGCGAAGATCGCCTGCTTGATCAGCCAGTGGGGAGTGCGCTCGAGACGCGCGGCGGCGTCCTTGAGGCGCGAGCGGAGAAGGTCGTCGACTTTGACGCCGAGAGTCGTGCTTGCCATGGTGGGTTCGTGCGCCGGTGCGAGCCCGGCAATGTGGTGTGAGAGGATGCGCGAAATCCTACGGCACGCAATAAAAAGGTGCAACCAAATTGCAAGATAGGTTGCACCCTCAAGTTAGTCAATATAATCAGCCACTTATGCGGTTGCAACCTAGGGGTTGCCCGTGGTCGGTGGATCGGTGTTTTCCCTGAGCGGGCCGGTTTGACATGCGTGCGCAACCTTCCGCGGGCGTGACGGCGGACGAAAACGGGTTGCACTGAGTGTGATGGCGGACGTGGCGTCCGGGTGCGGCCGTGCGGCAAAAGACGGTTCGGAGGCGCCCGGCGCGGCGGCCCGGGCTTCAACGCAGCGCCACGCGGCACGATGGCCGCATGGCGCGCCGCTCAGATATCCAGCGGATCGACTTCGACGCTCCACCGCAGCACACCCTTCAGCGCGCGCAACTCCGGTTGCCACGCGCGCAGCGCATGCTGCAGCGCCGCCCGCGACGCGCTTTCGAGCAGCAACTGCGCGCGATGGACGTTCGCGACCTTGACGATCGTCATCGGCACCGCGTCGTACACGGTCACGCGATCGGCGCCCGGCAGCCCCGGCAACGCGGCTGCGGCCTGCAGCAGGAACGCGAGCGCCGCGTCGAGCGTGCGCCCTTCGGCGCGCAGCAGCGCCTGGTAGACGAACGGCGGCAGGTGCGCGTCGCGGCGCTCGCCGAGCGTCGAATTCGCGAAGCCGACGTAATCCTGCCGCCCGAGCGCGTGGTACAGCGCATGACGCGGGTAACGCGTCTGCACGAGCACCTCGCCAGGCAGCCCGGCGCGCCCCGCGCGGCCGCTCACCTGCATCAGCTGCGCGAACAGCCGTTCGCTCGCGCGGAAGTCATGCGAGAACAGCGCGGTATCGGCATTGAGCACGCCGACGAGCGACACGCGCTGGAAGTCGTGCCCCTTCGCAATCATCTGCGTGCCGACGAGGATATCGACCTCGCCCGCATGCACGTCGGAAAAGAGCGCCTGCGCGCTGCCCTTGCGGCGCGTGCTGTCCGCGTCGATCCGCAGCACGCGCGCGCCCGGCACCGCCTCGGCGAGCGCCTCCTCGATGCGTTGCGTGCCGCGCCCGAGCGGCGCGATGTCGACGTTCCCGCACTCGGGGCACGATCGCGGAATGCGCGACTCCCAGCCGCAGTGATGGCAACGCAGCGCGTGCTCGGGCTTGTGCAGCACGACGTACGCGCTGCAGCGCGGGCAACCCGCGACCCAGCCGCACGCGTCGCAGGCGAGCTGCGGTGCGTAGCCGCGCCGGTTCAGGAACACGAGGCTCTGTTCGCCGCGTTCGAGCCGCGCCTTCAGCGCCGCGACGAGCGGCCCCGACAGCCCGCCCATCGACGCGCGCCCGCGCCGCCGCTCCTCTTCGAGATCGATCAGCCGTACGGTCGGCAACGTCGCGTCGGCCACTGCGCGGCGCGACAACGTGAGCCGCGTGTAGCGGCCCTGCTCGGCCTGCCACCAGCTTTCGAGCGACGGCGTCGCCGAGCCGAGTACGACCGTGATGCCGAGCTGCTTCGCGCGCCACACGGCGAGATCGCGGGCCGAGTAGCGCAGCCCTTCCTGCTGCTTGTAGGCGGGCTCGTGCTCCTCGTCGACGACGACCAGCGCGAGCGTCGGCATCGACGCGAGCACCGCGAGGCGCGTGCCGAGCACGATCCGCGCGCGGCCCGTATGCGCGGCGAGCCAATTGCGCGCACGCTCGCCCTCGGCGAGCCCGCTGTGCAGCGTGACGATCGCGTCGTCGGCGAGCGCACCCGCGAAGCGCGCGCGAAACGCGGCCTCGAACTGCGGTGTCAGGTTGATTTCGGGCACGAGCACGAGCGCCTGCGCGTCCGGCCGTGCGTCGAGCAGCGACGCGAGCGCATGCAGATAGACCTCGGTCTTGCCGCTGCCCGTCACGCCGTGCAGCAGGAACGGCGCGAAGCCCTGCGCAGCGCGGATCGCGTCGAGCGCCTCGGCCTGCTGGTCCGTGAGCGCCGGGGGCACAGTTCGTCCACCGGCTGCCAACAGGTTATCCACAGCTTTGGGCACAGGCGCATCGGCCCAGCCGATCTCCTCGACGTCGACCCAGCCGCGCGCCGCCCAGTCGTCGAGCGTCGCGGCCGCCTTCGGATGCAGCGCGCGCGCATCGGGCAGCGCCAGCGAACCGGTATCGACCAGCGCCTGCGCGAGCCGCCGCAGCGCGGCACCGCGCGCGGGCAACGCATCGGGCAGCGCCGCGCGGCCGGCTTCCGTCGGCCGGTAGCGCACCTCGGGCGCGAGCAGGCGCCCCCAGCGCCCGGCATCGCGCAGCGCCTGCGGCAGCGCCGGCAACGCGACCTCGCCACGCCCGCGCTGGTAGTAATCAGCGGCGAACGACACGAGCGCGAGCCAGTCCGGGGACAACGGCGGCAGATCGGTGCAGATCGCGTCGACCGCCCGTATCCGGGACGGCGGCACGTCGGTGTGAGTCGTCACTTCGCAGACGAGCCCGACGGCCTGGCGCTTGCCGAACGGCACTTGCACGAGCGTGCCGGGCACGGGCGCCGGCTGCGCATCACAGCGGTAGTCGAACAGGGTGGCGAGCGGATGGTCGAGCGCGACGCGCAAATAGGTGCCGCTCATGACAGCGCTCCGGCGACGGCACGCACCGCATGGCCATGGACGGCCAGTATCCGCGCCCGCATCGAGGCGACGGACTTAAAGTAAAACTTCAGATTCGGCGCTAAGTTTTGGATTCGCATTAGGAATCGCCGTATACCCTGCCCAGCCTGTGGATAACTTTGTTGAGAACTCGCCATTCACGGGCCGCAACGCACGCGGGGCCGCGCTTTCCGCTGATTTTCCGCGCTTGTCGCGGTGCCCCGCAGAGCCTTATTCCATAAGGCTGCTATTCAAATTACCGAACCATAGCGAGACAAATTGACCGATACAGGGCTCTACCGCGCTGCAACGTGGAAAATGTGTATAAGTCAAGTCTTGACAAGCACTGAATCGGCAACCGGTGCGGGGTTGCGCCCTGTTTAGCGCCGACAGCGAAACGCTGTCACCCCGCAGTGCAGCATGACAGCGCTTGCGTTCAGCCGGCGGCTCCGCTACGAATCGCGCGGCTGTGGCTGTGCACTTCGTCGACGAGTTCGGCGACGTGATCGGGCGACGTGAATTGCGAAATGCCGTGCCCGAGGTTGAATACGTGGCCCGGATGGTTGCCGTAGCTGTCGAGCACCGCGCGCGCCTGCTCGCGTACCGCGGCGGGCGGCGCAAACAGGATCGTCGGGTCGAGGTTGCCTTGCAGCGCGACCTTGCCCGCAACACGCTCGCGCGCCTTGCCGAGGTTGACCGTCCAGTCGAGCCCGACCGCGTCGACGCCGGTCGCCGCGATCTCCTCGAGCCACAGCCCGCCGCCCTTCGTGAAGGTGATCACCGGCACGCGCTCGCCGTCGTGCTCGCGCTTGAGCTGCGAGACCACGCGGCGGATGTAGTCGAGCGAGAAGCGCTGGTACGCGCCGTCCGCCAGCGCGCCGCCCCACGTATCGAAGATCATCACGGCCTGGGCGCCCGCTTCGATCTGCGCGTTCAGGTACGCGGCCACCGCCTGCGCGTTCACGTCGAGGATCCGGTGCATCAGGTCGGGGCGCGAATACGCCATCGACTTCACCGTGCGGAAATCGTCCGACCCGCCGCCTTCGACCATGTAGCACGCGAGTGTCCACGGGCTGCCCGAAAAGCCGATCAGCGGCACGCGCTGGCGGCCCTGGCCGTCGGTGAGCGCGCGGCGAATCTCGCGCACGGCGCCCGTCACGTAGCCGAGCGTCTCTTCGATGTCCGGCACCGCGAGCTTCGCGACGTCGGCCTCGGTGCGCACCGGATGCGCGAACTTCGGCCCTTCGCCGACCTGGAAGTCGAGGCCGAGCCCCATTGCGTCCGGAATCGTCAGGATGTCCGAGAACAGGATCGCGGCGTCGAGCGGAAAGCGCTCGAGCGGCTGCAGCGTCACTTCGGTCGCGTAGTCGGGATTCTTCGCGAGACCGAGAAAGCTGCCGGCGCGCGCGCGCGTCGCGTTGTATTCGGGCAGGTAGCGGCCGGCCTGGCGCATCAGCCAGATCGGCGTGTAGTCGGTCGGCTCGCGCAGAAGCGCACGCAGGAAGGTGTCGTTGAGCAGGTTATGGGCCACGGTAGGAGCGACGATGCGAGGGCAAAGCGGCATTTTACCGGACAGTCGCCACAGGGCTGCGTATGCCGACGCGATGGCGGCCATATGACGCGCGCGATGGCTCCGTTATGATCGGACGCTCATATCGAACGAAACGAAGGAGGAGACCGATGAAGACATTCGCCACGCTCGCCGCGGCCGCGCTGCTGTGCTGCGCCGCCGCGCACGCGCAGACCGGCGCGGGCGGCGCCACCGCCGCACCGGGCGCCGGCTCGCGGCTCGACGACGTGCTCGCGCGCGGCACGCTGCGCGTGTGCACGACGGGCGACTACAAGCCGTATTCGTACTACCGTGCGGACGGCCACTTCGAGGGCATCGACATCGACATGGCCGAATCGCTCGCGAAATCGCTGGGCGTGAAGACCGACTACGTGAAGACGAGCTGGCCGAACCTGACCGGCGACTTCGTCGCGAAATGCGACATCGCGGTGGGCGGCGTCTCGACGACGCTCGAGCGCCAGAAGCGCGTGTTCTTCACGCAGCCGTACGTCGTGGACGGCAAGACGCCGATCGTGCGCTGCGCGGACGCCGGCAAATATCAGACCATCGCACAGATCGACCAGCCGGAAACGCGCGTGATCGTGAACCCGGGCGGCACCAACGAGCGTTTCGCGAAGCAGTATTTCACGCACGCAAACCTCACCGTCTATCCGGACAACGTAACGATCTTCAAACAGATCCTCGCGGGCAAGGCGGACGTGATGGTGACGGATGCGTCCGAGACGCTGCTGCAGCAAAAGCTGAATCCGGGCCTGTGCTCGGTGCATCCGGACAAGCCGTTCCAGTTCGGCGAGAAGGCGTACATGGTGCCGCGCGGCGACGTCGCGTTCCAGCAGTACGTCGATCAATGGCTGCATCTCGCGCTGTCGACCGGCGAATACCAGGCGATTTCGGACAAATGGCTGAAGTAAGCGGGTGCGCGTACCGCGGCCGATAGCGGGCACCGACCCTGCGGTTGCCGCCCGCGAAAGTCGCTGCACGGCGGCGGCCGAAGCGCCGCCGTTACACTTCGACGCGGCATGCCCGCGCCCGCAAAATCGGCCCGAAGCCACCAAATTGGCCGAACGGCCAACTTCCGCGCAGGCCAATCACGTTTCAAAATCTTTCTGACGAATGAATCGTCATGCGCGGTATCGGCCGAATCGCGCATTTTCTCGCGTACAAATCGGCAGTTCGTCGAGCCTGATACGCATGAAAAACGCATCGTGCGCATGCGCTGAAAACGCTGCGGAAAATATGGGTAAAAATGACCTTTTTCGGGCCCTCAAAAACAGCAAAAAATCCCGGAAAGCCTTATCTGGCGGGCGTTACAACCTGAAACACTTTGTTACCGCGAGGGGTCATTAATTCGCCCACAATGGCCTCAACGGTTTCAACACGGATGCGGTCTCGTGTGCCAAGTGTGAGCGGACGCGAAGCGCTGCGAGCCAGTCGGTCACGTACCGAAGCCCTTCCCAGGGGCATCCCTGTTGGAGTCGTTTCCGGCCCCCCGCCGGATCCGGTTTCATCTTTGGTCTCCTCGCGCTAACCCCGTAGCGTGTGGTTTTTAGCGGGCTAATAAGCCCGCTTTTTTTCGTCCATCGAAAGCGCAACGGCCCGCAGGCCGCCGCGTTTTTCCTGCCTCCATGCCGCGCTACGCGGTCTTCTGCACGTTGAGCTTCAGCTCCTCGATCATCCGGTCGCGCATCACGAACTTCTGCACCTTGCCCGTCACCGTCATCGGCAGCTCGTCGACGAAGCGGATGTAGCGCGGGATCTTGTAATGCGCGATCTGCCCCTGGCAGAACGCACGCACGTCGTCCTCGGTCATCTGCTCGTCCGCGCGCAGCACGATCCACGCGCACAGCTCCTCGCCGTACTTCGCGTCGGGCACGCCGAACACCTGCGCGCTCTGAATCTTCGGATGCCGAAACAGGAATTCCTCGATCTCGCGCGGATAGACGTTCTCGCCGCCGCGGATCACCATGTCCTTCAGCCGGCCGACGATGTTGCAGTAGCCGTCCGCATCGAGCGTCGCGAGGTCGCCCGTATGCATCCAGCCATCCACCAGCACCTCGCGCGTCTTCGCGTCGTCGTCCCAGTAGCCGAGCATCACCGAATAGCCCTTCGTGCACAGCTCGCCCGTCGCGCCGACCGGCACGATGGCGCCGCTCGGATCGACGACCTTCACCTCCAGATGCGGCTGGATGCGCCCGACCGTCGTCGTGCGCTTCTCGAGCGGATCGTCGGTCGAGCTCTGGAACGACACGGGGCTCGTTTCCGTCATTCCGTACGCGATCGTGATTTCCGACAGGTGCATCTGCGACACGACGCGCTTCATCGTCTCGATCGGGCACGGCGAGCCGGCCATGATCCCGGTGCGCAGCGTCGACAGGTCGAACGTCGGGAACGACGGGTGATCGAGCTCGGCGATGAACATCGTCGGCACGCCATGCAGCGCGGTGCAGCGTTCGTCGGCCACCGCCGCGAGCGTCGCAACCGGGTCGAACGCTTCGCCGGGGAACACCATCGCCGCGCCCTTCGACACGCACGCGAGCACCGCGAGCACCATCCCGAAGCAGTGATACAGCGGCACCGGGATGCACAGCGTGTCCTGCTCGGTGAAACGCATCGCCGTCGCGATCGAGCGCCCGTTGTTGACGACGTTGCGATGCGTGAGCGTCGCGCCCTTCGGGCTGCCCGTCGTGCCGCTCGTGAACTGGATGTTGATCGGCTCGTTGGCCGTAAGCGTCGCGCCGATCGCATCGAGCAACGCGGGATCGACGGCCTGGCGGCCGCGCGCCATCAGGTCCGCGAAGCGGAACATGCCGGCCGGCGCGACGTCGCCCATCGACACGACCGTGCGCAGGCTCGGCACGCGCGCCGCATGCAGGTCGCCCGGCGTCGCGGTCGCAAGCTCCGGCGCGATGGTCTGCAGCATCTCGACGTACGCGGATGTCTTGAAGCGCTCGGCGGCGATCACGGCCTTGCAGCCAACCTTGTTCAGCGCGTATTCGAGCTCCGACAGCCGGTAGGCCGGATTGATGTTGACGAGCACCGCACCGATCCGCGCGGTCGCGAACTGCGTGAGCAGCCATTCGCTGCGGTTCGGCGACCAGATGCCGACGCGATCGCCCTTCACGATGCCGAGCGAGGCGAGGCCGGCCGCCAGCACGTCGACCTCGTTCGCGAACTCGCGCCAGGTCCAGCGCACCTGCTGCTCGCGGAACACGACGGCCGGACGATCGGGAAAGCGGCCGGCCGTGTCGAGCAGGAACCGGCCGATCGTCGCTTCCGAGAGCGGCACGTCGGACGTGCCGCGCACGTACGACAATCCGTTTTCGGGCGCGATCAGCGCGCCCACGCCAAGGTCTGCTGCCATGAATGTCTCCGTCCTTTTTGTCTGATCGAGGCCCGGCACGTGTGCCGCCGCTGCCCCTGCCGCCGGCACCGCACGCCCAGGCCATATCGCGGATGATGCCCAGCTTCGCTGACGATACTCTGACATCAAACCCCGGCGCGCGGATGAAATAGCACGACCGGACGGTATGATCCGGCCCGCAAAAAAAACAGACGAAAACGACGGACGAAAAAAAAGCAGCCCGAAGGCTGCTTTCTTTCGCGGGATACGCGGCGCGGCTCAGTGCCGGCTGCGAATCTTCGCCAGACGCTGGATCGCCTCGAGCTGCGCCATCGCGGTCGCGAGCTCGGACTGCGCCTTCGCGAGGTCGAGATCCGACTTCGCGTTCTGCAGCGTTTCCTCGGCACGCTTGCGTGCTTCCTCGGCTTTCGCCGCGTCGAGGTCCTTGCCGCGGATCGCGGTATCGGCGAGCACCGTCACCGCACCCGGCTGCACTTCGAGAATGCCGCCCGCGACGAACACGAATTCGTCGTTGCCGCCCTCGACTTCGATGCGCACCGCACCCGGACGAATCCGCGTGATCAGCGGCGTGTGACCCGGCAGAATGCCCAGCTCACCCGTTTCGCCCGGCAGCGCGACGAATTTCGCCTCGCCCGAGAAGATCTGCTCTTCCGCGCTGACGACGTCTACTTTGATGGTTGCCATATGGACTCCTGTCGGCGAGAGCGAACGCCTTGCGGCGCCTGCTCTCGTCCCATGCACGGCGGATTGAGCGTGTTGCGGTCGGCGCGACCGGCCTGACTATCGGTCAATGAAGACCGACAACCCGACCCGCACGCGCCGTTCGACTCACTCGAATCCTTACGAGATCTTCTTGGCCTTTTCGAAGGCTTCGTCGATCGTGCCGACCATGTAGAACGCCTGTTCCGGCAGGTGGTCGCACTCGCCGTCGACGATCATCTTGAAGCCGCGGATCGTTTCCTTCAGCGGCACGTACTTGCCCGGCGAGCCCGTGAACACTTCAGCGACGTGGAACGGCTGCGACAGGAAACGCTGGATCTTACGAGCGCGCGCGACCGACAGCTTGTCTTCCGGCGACAGTTCGTCCATACCCAGAATCGCGATGATGTCGCGCAGTTCCTTGTAGCGCTGCAGCGTCTGCTGAACGCGACGGGTGATCGAGTAGTGCTCCTCACCGATCACGTTCGGGTCGATCTGGCGCGACGTCGAGTCGAGCGGGTCGACCGCCGGGTAGATACCCAGCGAAGCGATGTCACGCGACAGAACGACGGTTGCGTCCAGGTGGCCGAAGGTCGTAGCCGGCGACGGGTCGGTCAAGTCATCCGCAGGGACGTACACGGCCTGAACCGACGTAATCGAGCCCTTCTTGGTCGACGTGATGCGCTCTTGCAGCTTGCCCATTTCTTCAGCCAGCGTCGGCTGATAGCCCACTGCCGACGGCATACGGCCGAGCAGTGCCGACACTTCGGTACCGGCCAGCGTGAAACGGTAGATGTTGTCGACGAAGAACAGCACGTCGAGGCCTTCGTCACGGAAGTGCTCGGCCATCGTCAGACCGGTCAGCGCGACGCGCAGACGGTTGCCCGGCGGCTCGTTCATCTGGCCGTACACCAGCGCGACCTTGTCGAGAACGTTCGAGTCCTTCATTTCGTGGTAGAAGTCGTTCCCTTCACGGGTACGCTCGCCCACGCCCGCGAACACGGAATAACCGCCGTGTTCCTTCGCGATGTTGTTGATGAGCTCCATCATGTTGACGGTCTTGCCCACGCCAGCACCGCCGAACAGGCCAACCTTGCCGCCCTTTGCGAACGGGCAGATCAGGTCGATAACCTTGATACCCGTTTCGAGCAGTTCGGTCGACGGCGACAGTTCGTCGAACGCCGGAGCCTTCTGGTGGATCGAACGCGTCACTTCGCTTTCGATCAGGCCAGCTTCGTCGATCGGACGGCCAAGCACGTCCATGATTCGGCCGAGGGTCGGCTTGCCGACCGGCACCGAGATCGGCTTTGCCGTGTTCTTCACGGTCAGGCCGCGGCGCAGGCCGTCGGATGCACCCAGACAAATGGTACGGACCACGCCGTCGCCCAGCTGTTGCTGGACTTCGAGCGTCAGTTCCGAGCCATCGAGAATGAGCGCGTCGTAGATCTTCGGCATGCTGTCGCGCGGGAATTCCACGTCGATAACGGCGCCGATGCACTGTACGATCTTGCCTTCTACCAAAGCAGCAGTACTCATCGCTTTTCCTTTAAATACCTGATTCTTTACTCGCGCAAAGGCGCAGTTGTCGTCCCGGGCGCGCGCTTAAACAGCGGCTGCGCCGCCGACGATCTCCGACAGTTCTTTCGTGATCGCGGCCTGACGGCTCTTGTTGTACACGAGCTGCAGTTCGCTGATCACCGTCTTCGCGTTGTCGGACGCGGCCTTCATCGCGACCATGCGCGCCGATTGCTCGGACGCCATGTTTTCCGCGACGGCCTGGTACACCAGCGCCTCGACGTAACGCACGAGCAGTTCGTCGACGACTGCCTGCGCGTCCGGCTCGTAGATGTAGTCCCACGACGTGGCCGGCGTACCGTCATCGGCTTCGAAGTGTTCCGACGACAGCGGCAGCAACTGCTCGATCACGGCTTCCTGCTTCATCGTGTTGACGAAGCGCGTGTAAGCGATATAAACCGCCGACAGCTTGCCTTCCGAGTACAGATCGAGCTGCGTCTTCACGGCGCCGATCAGCTTGTCCAGATGCGGGGTGTCGCCGAGGTGCACGACCTGCGACATCACCTTCGCGCCGAAGCGGTTCAGGAACCCGAGGCCCTTGCTACCGATCGCGGTGGCTTCGAGCTTCTGGCCCTTCTCTTCCAGCTCCTTGAACTTCTGCACCGTCGCACGCAGCACGTTGGTGTTCAGACCACCGCACAGACCCTTGTCCGTCGTGACGAGGATGATGCCGGCCGTCTTCGCGCCTTCGTTCGCCACCATGAACGGGTGGCGGTACTCCGGGTTCGCGCGGCTCATGTGCGCAGCGATGGCACGGACCTTGTCCGCATACGGACGAGCGGCGCGCATGCGTTCCTGCGCGCGACGCATCTTCGATGCGGCCACCATCTCCATCGCCTTCGTGATCTTGCGCGTGTTCTGCACGCTCTTGATCTTGCCGCGAATTTCCTTCATTCCAGCCATAGCTTGCTCCTTGACCGAAGCGGCGCGGGTGCATCAGCACCCGCGCGGCCTCAGTGTGTCACTCGCGGATCAATAGGCACCGGACTTCTTGAAGGATTCGATCGCCGAGCGCAGTGCGCCTTCGTCGTCCTTCGAGAGATCCTTGGTGTCTTCGATGCGCTTGATGAGGTCAGCGTGGCTGGTCTTCAGGTTTTCGCGCAGGCCCTTCTCGAACGACAGCACTTGCTTGACGTCGAGGTCGTCGAGGTAGCCGTTGTTTGCGGCGTACAGCGACACGGCCAGTTCCCACACCTGCAGCGGCTGGTACTGCGGCTGCTTCAGCAGTTCCGTCACGCGGCGGCCGCGCTCGAGCTGCTTGCGGGTCGCTTCGTCGAGGTCCGATGCGAACTGGGCGAATGCTGCCAGTTCACGATACTGCGCGAGGTCGGTACGGATACCGCCCGACAGCTTCTTCACGACCTTCGTCTGAGCGGCGCCACCGACTCGCGACACCGACACGCCGGCGTTGATTGCCGGGCGGATGCCTGCGTTGAACAGGTCGGTTTCCAGGAAGATCTGGCCGTCGGTAATCGAGATCACGTTCGTCGGAACGAACGCGGTCACGTCGCCAGCCTGCGTTTCGATGACCGGCAGTGCCGTCAGCGAGCCGCTCTTGCCCTTCACTTCGCCGTTCGTGAACTTCTCGACGTACTCTTCCGACACGCGAGCAGCACGCTCGAGCAGACGCGAGTGGAGATAGAACACGTCGCCCGGGTAAGCTTCACGGCCCGGCGGGCGGCGCAGCAGCAGCGAGATCTGACGGTATGCCCAAGCTTGCTTGGTCAAGTCGTCATAAATGATCAGCGCGTCCTGACCGCGGTCGCGGAAGTATTCGCCCATCGTGCAGCCGGCGTACGGTGCGAGGTACTGCATCGCAGCCGAATCCGAAGCCGAAGCGGCGACGACGATCGTGTATTCCATCGCGCCCGTTTCTTCGAGCTTGCGAACCACGTTCATGATCGACGAAGCCTTCTGGCCGATCGCGACGTAGATACAGATCAGGTCCTTGCCCTTCTGGTTGATGATCGCGTCGAGCGCCACTGCGGTCTTGCCGCACTGACGGTCGCCGATGATCAGCTCACGCTGGCCACGGCCGATCGGCACCATTGCGTCGATCGACTTGATGCCCGTCTGCACCGGCTGCGACACCGACTTACGCCAGATCACGCCCGGGGCGATCTTTTCGATCGCGTCGGTCAGCTTTGCGTTGACCGGGCCCTTGCCGTCGATCGGGTTGCCGAGCGCATCGACCACGCGGCCGACGAGTTCCGGACCAACCGGGACTTCCAGAATGCGGCCCGTCGTCTTGACGATGTCGCCTTCCGAGATGTGTTCGTATTCGCCGAGAATCACCGCGCCGACCGAGTCGCGCTCGAGGTTCAGCGCGAGGCCGAACGTGTTGCCCGGAAACTCGAGCATTTCGCCCTGCATCACGTCCGACAGGCCGTGGATACGCACGATACCGTCGGTCACGGAGATCACAGTGCCCTGGTTGCGAACGTCTGCGCTCGCTTCAAGGCCCTGGATCCGGCTCTTGATCAGCTCGCTGATCTCAGAGGGATTGAGTTGCATTATTCGCTCCTGATAGTCAATTCTGTTGCGTGCCGGCGTGGCGCTCAGGCGGTCAACGCAGCCTGCATCGATGCGAGACGCGCGCGAACCGAGGTGTCGAGCACTTCGTCGCCGACCGTCACGCGCACGCCGCCGATCAGCGACGAATCGACTGCGATCGTCGGTTTCAGCTTGCGCTTGAACTTGCGTTCGAGGCCCGAGACGAGACTCTCGAGATCCGCGCCGTTCAGCGGGAACGCGCTCACGATCTCGGCGTCGGCTGCACCTTCACGTTCGTTCTTGAGCGCCTCGAACTGCTCGGCGATTTCCGGCAGCAGCGCGATGCGATGATTGTCGACCAGCATCTGCACGAAGTTCTTCGCTTCGGCGCCAGCCGCGAGCGGCGACTTCACCGCAGCAAGCAGCAACTCGGCTACTTGCGTGCGCGTCACCTTCGGGCTCGACGCGACCGACAGCACTTCCGGCAGACGCGCAACCTGGGCCAGCTCTTGCACGAGCGTGGACCAGGCGGCGATGTCACCGCCCTCGGCCACGCGGAACAGCGCTTCTGCGTAAGGGCGGGCGATGGTTGCAAGTTCGGCCATGATCAGAGCTCGGCTTTCAGTTGATTCAGCAGTTGGGCGTGGGCCGTTTGATCGACTTCGCGCTTCAGGATCTGCTCGGCGCCCTTCACGGCCAGCGTAGCGACTTCGCCACGCAGCGCTTCGCGCGCCTTCACGATTTGCTGTTCTGCTTCCGCCTTCGCCTGGGCGATGATGCGGGCGGCTTCAGCCTGGGCGTTGGACTTGATTTCCTCGGCGACCGCCTGGGCACGCTTTTCAGCGTCGGCGATGCGCTGCTGGCCGTCATTGCGGGCCTGCGCGAGTTCCTGGTCCACGCGCTTGTGCGCGGCGTCGAGTTCTGCCTTGCCCTTCTCGGCGGCGGCGAGGCCGTCGGCGATCTTCTTCGAACGTTCGTCGAGGGCGTTGATCAACGGCGGCCACACGAATTTCATCGTGAACCACGCGAGGACCAGGAACACGACCATTTGCGCAAACAGAGTTGCGTTGAGATTCACGGTGTTTCCTTATCTGCTATTCCGGAAAAATGAAACGGTAAGGCGCTCATCGAGTTGCATTCGATCAGCGCCCCAAGTCTCCGTTCCGCCCTGCGCCGGCTTGCGCCGGACGCATATTTCCGAGGAACCTTAGCCTGCGACGAGCTTCGACAGGAGCGGGTTCGCGAACGCGAACAGCATTGCAACACCCACGCCGATCAGGAATGCCGCGTCGATCAGACCAGCCAGCAGGAACATCTTCGTTTGCAGCGGGTTGATGAGTTCCGGCTGACGTGCGCAGGCTTCGATGTACTTACCACCCATCAGCGCGATACCGATACAGGCGCCGATTGCACCCAGGCCGATGATGATGCCGATACCGATGGCGGTCAGACCCTGGATGTTGGCGATGTAAGCTTGCATGATCACTCCTTTGTGAAAAGACTTGGAACTGAGATTTAAAAAACTAAAACGGAAACTCTTTCTTGCACGCCGCGCTTAGTGCTTGTCGTGCGCCTGGCCGAGATACACCAGCGTCAGCATCATGAAAATGAATGCCTGCAACAGAACAATCAGAATGTGGAAGATTGCCCAGACGCTGCCCGCGATCACGTGGCCAACGAAGCCGAGGAACGTTGCGTCGCCACCGAAGCTCCACATGCTGCCGAGCAGGGCGATCAACAGGAACAACAGCTCACCCGCGTACATGTTGCCGAACAGTCGCATACCGAGGGAGACGGTCTTCGCGAGATATTCGACGATGTTGAGCGCGAGGTTCGGGATCCACAGCAGCGGGTGGGCGCCAAACGGTGCCGACAGCAGCTCATGCACAAAGCCGCCCGCGCCCTTGATCTTGATGCTGTAGTAGATCATCAGGACGAACACGCCGAGCGCGATGCCGAGCGTGCCGTTCAGGTCGGCCGTCGGGACGATGCGATGGTGGGAAATCACGTCCGACAGACCGAGCAGGCCGATCACGCGGCCCGGCAGGTCGACCGGGAGGAAGTCGAGGGAGTTCATCAGCGCGACCCACACGAACACCGTGAGCGCGAGCGGAGCGATGAAGGTACGATTGCCGTGAACGATGGCCTTCGATTGGTCTTCGACCATCTCGACGAGCATCTCGATCGCGCACTGGAAACGGCCCGGCACGCCCGACGTCGCCTTGCGGGCGGCCAGACGCAGCACGAGGATCGTCACGATGCCGCAAACGATCGACCAGAACAGCGTGTCGATATTCCAGACGTGAATGTCGAAAATCGACGTCTGATGCGAGGTGGAGAAATTCTGCAAGTGGTGCGCAATGTACTCGGACGGATCCGGACCGCGCGTGCCTTCGCTAGCTGCCATATCGTTAATGCCACCCAAATTGTCGAAAATCGTTTTGCCAGTTCCGCAACACGCTATTGCGGGAACGGGCCGGTGCGGTTCGTTGTCGAAACCACACGCTGCTTGTTCCTTACCGCCAGGCCAGCACGATCCAGTACGTCTTCAGCACGACGAGGTACGTGACGAGGAACGGCACCCAGTGCACGCCGGACCAGCCGAACGCCACTGCAGTGAACATCCCGATCGTCAGAGCGAGCTTCAGGGCTTCGCCCATCACCCAGCTCATCACGGTGGCCGAGCCACCTGCCTTCAGTCGTGCCACGAAAACCGCACTGGGCACCCAGCCGATCGCTCCGCCCAGAAACGCGGATTGCGCAGCGGCGCCCGGCGACTTCGAAAACAGCCACCACGCCAGCGTTGCAACCAGGGACAGAACCACTTGCGCGAATACCACCTTATAGGGGGTCACGCGCGAGGGCTTGCTCACGTCCGGGCCGAACAGCTTTTCGGCTTCTACCCGTGTGAGCGGAACGATATTGTTTTCTTGCTGCTCGGCATCCCAGTCATCGTCGAATTCGCGCCGCCCGCCGGCCGCTGAAGCGGTGCGTTGCGTGCGCTGATCATCGTGCCTGTCGTCCGGCGCCTGACCCGCCATCGCAATCTTCCGCAAAATCCTTGAACCCGGCCCCAAGCTTTCTGAAAGCTTTCAGGGGTGCCTAGCTAACAAATCCGGGCGATTGTAAGCGATAGTTGCAAGTGATTCAAGGCTTTAGACGCGACAAAAACCAGCGTAAAACGTCACCTCATGATGTGAAAAAACCTGCGATTCGACGACGTACGATGACAGTTGTAAGGTCGCTTTTTTGCACCGGTATTTCTTGCTCGAAAAAATCCGGTGTCGATGAAATGGCGAGGAAGCGATGCCCGCTGCGGGCGCTGGCGGGGCGGCACGATCGCCACCCAAAAACCACACTGTGACGTGGCTCCGGGCTCGCGCTGCGCGCGAAACGCCGAACAGACAAAACACTGTGGCCGCCAGCCGCATCGGATACGCGAAATCCCGACCGACGCTGGCGCGCGGATTTATCCAATCAGTTGTCATGCCACCACAGTCGATCGACTGTGGTTTGCCGCACTTACCCACAGCCCCGCAACCAGCGCGAATGCTGTGCGCCCTCCCCGCCACCCGAATGGCACGCCTGTGCCGTACGAACCCGCCTCGCTCAACCGTGAACGAGCAGCCACGCGCCGAGTGCCGCGCTGGCGAGCGCGAACGGAATCGAGACCAGGTGGAACGGCAGCCACATGCGCGGCTCCTTCGCGAGACGCACCGCGATCAGGTTCGCAAGCGAGCCGATCGCGAAACCGAAACCGCCGACCGATACGCCGAATGCAAGCGCGCGCCAGTCATGCGTGAACTCCGACAGCAGGATCGCGGCCGGCACGTTGCTGATGCCCTGTGACAGCACGGCACCCGCCGCGAAGACGCGCAGCGGTGAGTCGAGACGTGCATGCGCAATCGCGTCATGGATGACGGGCAGCGCCGCCGCGCTGCGCAGCACGACGAACATCAGTACGAAGATCAGCAGCAGCAGCCAGTCGATCTTAAGGACTGCGTCACGTTTGATGGCAAGCAACACGATCGCGACGGCAAGCAGGCCCGGCAGCGGATGATGCGCATCGGCGAGCAGCACGAATACCGCGAACAGCGCCGCCGCGATCAACGCGTGCATGCGTTGGACGGGAATGGCGGCGACGTCGCCTGACAGATCGAGCGGCTTCGCGCGAAACGCGCACGCAGTCAGCACGAACAGCAGCGCCATCAGGGCGATCGCGAGCGGCCCGAGCGTCACCACGAAGCGGCCGAACGACACGCCGCTCAATTGCCACAGGAAAAGATTCTGGGGATTGCCGAGCGGCGTCGCGACGGACCCCGCATTGACAGCCAGCGCGACGACGATCACGAGCCGCCGGAACGGCAGCGGCGTCAGCGCACGCAGCGACACCATCAACGGCACGACGACGAACAGCGCGACATCGTTGGTGAGCCACATCGACAGCACCGCGGCGAACCCGACGAGCAGCATCGCCAGCCCGCGCTCGGAGTGCACGTGATGCACGATGCGGTGCGCGAGCCACATCAGGCAGCCGGACAGCTCAAGTGCCTTGGTCAGCATCAAGAGGCCCGCGAGCGTCGCGACCGTCTGCCAGTCGACGCGATCGGCCAACACGGACAATGGTTGCGGACGCACCCATTGCAGCAGAATCAGGCCCAGCGCGAGCACCGATAGAACGGGCTCCTGCGCAAGCCATCCGAGCCACCGGCGCGGCGCCGGTGCGCCCGTCTCCTCCATTAGCCGCCCGTTACTCTTCGGTTGCGACGTTGCCGCGCAGCCGCACGAGAATGCCCTCGAGCGCGTCGAGGTTGCCGAAGTCGATCGTCACCTGCCCTCGCCCGCGGCGGCCGAGCTTGATCTTCACCGTCGACGCGAGCAGGTCGGACAACTCCTCCTCGAGACGGCGCGTATCGCGGCCGCCGTCATCCTTCGCGCGCGCCTTCACCGCCGGCACTTCCTTCGTCGTGTGCGTAACGAGCTTCTCGGTCTCGCGCACCGACATGCGTTTGTTGACGACCTGATGGGCAAGCGTGATCTGCGTGGCCGCATCGACGGCGAGCAGCGCGCGTGCATGCCCCATGTCGAGATCACCGGCCAGCAGCATCGTCTGCACCGGCGAAGCCAGGTTCAGCAAGCGCAGCAGGTTCGACACCGCGCTGCGCGAACGGCCGACCGATTCGGCCGCCTGTTCGTGCGTGAAACCGAACTCGTCGAGCAAGCGCTGGATACCGTGCGCTTCTTCAAGCGGGTTCAGGTCCTCGCGCTGGATGTTCTCGATCAGCGCCATCGCCGCGGCGGCCTGATCCGACACGTCCTTCACGAGCACCGGCACTTCATCGAGGCCCGCCAGGCGCGCCGCGCGGAAACGGCGCTCGCCCGCAATGATCTCGTATTTATCTGACGAAATGGGCCGTACCAGGATCGGCTGCATCACGCCCTGCGCGCGAATGCTCGCCGCGAGCTCCTGCAGGCTGCCTTCGTCCATCCGCGTCCGCGGCTGGTACTTGCCGGCCTGCAGCTTGCCGAGCGCGAGCGTGTTCGGCGCCCCTTCGATCTTCACCGCTTCGGTGATATCGGCACTGCCGCCGAGCAGCGCTTCGAGGCCACGTCCCAAGCCCTTCTTCTTTGGTACCGCGTTCATGTCTTTCTTCCTCGCTTCGCTCATGTCCGGATCACGACACCTCGAACGCGCGAACGCGCTCGATCATTTCGGCACCGAACTGGAGATACGCTTGCGCACCGCGCGAGCTGCGGTCGAACACGACGCCCGGCAGCCCGTAACTCGGCGCTTCCGCCAGGCGCACGTTGCGCGGAATCACCGCGTCGAACACCTTGTCGCCGAAGTGCGCTTTCAGTTGATCGGAGACTTGCTGCTGCAGCGTGATGCGCGGATCGAACATCACGCGCAGCAAGCCGATGATCTTCAGGTCGCGATTCATGTTCGCGTGAACCTGCTTGATCGTGTTGACGAGATCCGACAACCCCTCCAGTGCGAAGTACTCGCACTGCATCGGGATCACGACGCCATGCGCCGCACACAGCCCGTTCAGCGTCAGCAGCGACAGCGTCGGCGGGCAGTCGATCAGCACGAAGTCGTAATCCTCGGCTACGCGCTCGAGTGCGGCCTTCAGCCGGCGCTCGCGGTTGTCGATGTTGATCAGTTCGATCTCGGCACCAGACAGCTCGCGGTTCGCGGGCAGTACGTCGTAGGTGACGCCTTCCGGGCGGATGCGCGCGTCGGTCACCGATACGCCGTCGACCAGCACTTCGTACACGGTCGCTTCGCAGGCAGCCTTGTCGATCCCGCTGCCCATCGTCGCGTTACCCTGCGGGTCGAGGTCGATCAGCAGGACTCGTTGCTCCTGCGCTGCAAGGCTTGCGGCGAGATTGACCGATGTCGTCGTCTTGCCGACGCCCCCCTTCTGGTTCGCAACGCAGAAGATCTTTGCCATCGTTGGTGTATTCCCTTTACCTTCAAACAAACGGCGCGCTACTGCGCGCCTTCCCTTCAATTCGCCTCGTCGACGGCTACTTCGATCAGATGCCGTTCGGCATCGAGCATCGGTACCGCCAACCGTATCGTCTGCTTGACGCGGCTGCCTTCCGGCAACCGCGCAATCTCGTCGTCCGGATGGACACCCTTCATTGCCCAGATCGATCCGCCCGGCGCGACCAGATGTCGAGCAAGTTTAACGAAGTCGGACAGATCCGCGAAAGCGCGGGATACGATCATGTCGAATTTTTCCGGCACTTCGACACCCGGCTGCAGCGATTCGACCCGCCCCGTGACCACCGACAGGTTCGCAAGCTTCAGCTCCGCGCGCATCTGAGTCTGGAATGCAGACTTCTTCTGCACGATATCGTTCAGCGTGATCTGCCAGTCCGGCTCGACGATCGCCAGCACGATACCCGGCAACCCGCCGCCCGAGCCAACGTCGAGCACGCGGGCCGATGCACGGCCACGCAGATGCGAGACGATGGAGAGCGAATCGAGGATGTGCTGGATCAGCATCTGCTTCGGGTCGCGGATCGCGGTCAGGTTGTAGACCGCATTCCACTTGCCGAGCAGCGCGACGTAGTCGAGCAGCTGATTGCGTTGTGCATCCGTCAGAGCAAGGTCGAGCGCCGTCGTGCCTTCGACGAGCATCTCTTCCAGTACGTCCCGATTAACCGCCGGCGCGCGACGCGCCGTCATTGTTGCGTCGGGACGGTGCCGTCCCCCTGCTCCGTTGCCGCTTCGGCAGTGCCATTACGACGGCCCAGGCCGCGGCGCTTCAAGTGCACCATCAGCAGCGAGATCGCCGCCGGCGTGACACCCGAGATGCGCGACGCCTGCCCGATCGTTTCCGGCCGGAACTCGTTGAGCTTCTGGCTCACCTCGAACGACAGGCCGCGGACTTCGCGGTAATCGATACCGTCCGGCAGGCGCGTGTTCTCGTTCGCATCGTTGCGTTCGATCTCCGATGCCTGACGCTCGATATAGCCCTGATACTTGATGCCGATCTCGACCTGCTCCTTGATCTGCTCGAGCAGCACCGGATCGTCAGCCAGCGGCTCCGCGGGGCCGCATTCGCCACCCTTCAGGCCGCACACGCCGTCGTAGCTGATGCCCGGACGGCGCAGCAGCTCGGCGAGGCTGTATTCGTGATCGATTGCCTTGCCGAGCAGCGCGGTCGCCTCTTCCGCCGGCAACGTTTTCGGCGTGACCCACGTCGACTTCATGCGTTCGGTTTCACGTGAAACAGCGTCGCGCTTCCGGCTAAATGCGTCCCAGCGCGCGTCGTCGACGAGCCCCAGTTCGCGGCCGATCTCGGTCAGGCGCATGTCCGCATTGTCTTCGCGCAGGCTCAGGCGATATTCGGCGCGGCTCGTGAACATCCGGTACGGCTCGGCCACACCGCGCGTCACGAGATCGTCGACCAGCACGCCAAGGTAGGCCTGGTCACGGCGCGGGCACCATGCGTCCTTCTCCTGCACGTAGCGACCCGCATTGAGGCCGGCCAGCAGACCCTGCGCGGCCGCTTCTTCATAGCCGGTCGTGCCGTTGATCTGGCCCGCAAAGAACAGCCCGTTGATCGCCTTCGTCTCGAGCGATGCCTTCAGCGCGCGCGGGTCGAAGTAGTCGTACTCGATCGCGTAGCCAGGGCGCAGGATATGCGCGTTCTCGAGGCCGCGCATCGAGTGCACGAGCTCGAGCTGGACGTCGAACGGCAGGCTCGTCGAGATCCCGTTCGGGTAGAACTCGTTGGTCGTCAGCCCTTCCGGCTCCAGGAAGATCTGGTGCGATTCCTTCGATGCGAACCGGTGAATCTTGTCCTCGATCGACGGGCAATAGCGCGGCCCGACGCCTTCGATCACGCCTGTATACATAGGCGAACGATCGAGGCCGCCGCGAATGATGTCGTGCGTGCGCTCGTTCGTGTGCGTGACCCAGCACGGCAGTTGCTGCGGATGCTGTTCCGCGCGGCCCAGGAACGAGAAGACGGGGATCGGATCGAGATCGCCCGGTTGTTCGTCCAGCTTCGAGAAATCGATCGAACGGCCATCGATACGCGGCGGCGTACCGGTCTTCAGGCGGCCCTGCGGCAGC
This sequence comes from Burkholderia sp. AU45251, assembly GCF_030482905.1. Classification (NCBI taxonomy): domain Bacteria; kingdom Pseudomonadati; phylum Pseudomonadota; class Betaproteobacteria; order Burkholderiales; family Burkholderiaceae; genus Burkholderia; species Burkholderia sp. AU45251. The sequence continues at coordinate 118,101 of NZ_JAUJQH010000013.1, forward strand.
TTCAGCTCCTTCAGGCGCGACGACAGCGACACGGCCGCCGGATCGCCCGCACGGCCGCCCGTGTAGTTGTTCAGGCCGACGTGGATCTTGCCGTCGAGGAACGTACCGGCGGTCAGCACGACCGCGCGGGCGCGGAAGCGGATGCCGATCTGCGTGACGGCGCCCACCACGCGGTCGCCTTCGACCATCAGGTCGTCGACGGCCTGCTGGAACAGCCAGAGGTTCGGCTGGTTCTCGAGCCGGTGGCGGATCGCGGCCTTGTACAGGATGCGATCGGCCTGCGCGCGCGTCGCGCGCACAGCCGGACCCTTCGACGAATTGAGGATCCGAAACTGAATACCGCTCTCGTCAGTCGCGGCTGCCATTGCGCCGCCCAGCGCATCGACTTCCTTGACCAGATGGCCTTTGCCAATGCCGCCGATCGACGGATTGCAGCTCATCTGCCCAAGCGTTTCGATGTTATGGGTCAGCAGCAGTGTCTTTGCGCCCATACGGGCGGACGCCAGCGCGGCTTCCGTGCCGGCATGACCGCCACCGACAACGATGACGTCAAATTCTGTGGGAAAAAGCATGGTGGATTCCGTCCGCAGGACTGCGCACGAACCTATCTGAGAAATGTATGGGCCGAATTATAGCGGGTTCGCTTTTCACCCGAATGCCGTCCGATTGGTAGGGTCTGTGCAATTCCGCGATTTTTCGACATTGGACCGATGAATCTGTGGCTCAGAGCCCACTCAGGCAATGCTTCGAGCCCGCCCGCCGCACATCGTTGCGCCTGTGCAGAGATCCAGTTGCCCGGAGATTTCACGTGAAACATACAACCCGTTCGAGGCCTGTGCCCCACCCAACACTCCGGACGAAATACCCTGTGCAACCACATCCACCCTCCTCCTCACAGAATTTCCGTCGGTTCCCTGGTCAGTTATCCCCTGTGGCGCGGCACATCGTCGGCCTGTGGAGCGAGGGACCGACTCCGAACGACAAACCGGATCGCCATCTGCACTGTGGATACCTCCACTCATCGCCACTGCACAGAGCTTTTGACTGTTCCTCCGGTACTTATCCCCTGGTTGTTAACCGTCGATGTATCGGAGTCAGATCTCAACCCTAAAACAAAAACGGCGTGTTTCACGTGAAACACGCCGCCCGATTCCAGCCAACCGCTCCACCGATCAAGCCGTTTTCTTCGCCAACCCAAGGTACGTTTCGATCACGCGCGGATTCTGCGCGAGCTCGGCCGCCGGCCCTTCCAGCGCAAACTCGCCCGTCTCAAGCACATAGCCGTAGTCGGAGATCTGCAGCGCAGCCCGCGCATTCTGCTCGATCAGCAGCGTCGCCACGCCCGTGCCGCGCAACGCGCCGATGATATGAAAGATCTCCTTCACGATCAGCGGCGCCAGCCCGAGGCTCGGCTCGTCCAGCATCAGCAGGTCGGGCTTGCCCATCAGCGCGCGGCCGACCGCGAGCATCTGCCGCTCGCCGCCGGACAGCGTGCCGGCCGCCTGCTTGCGCCGCTCCTTCAGCCGCGGAAACAGCGCGAACACGTGATCGAGCTGGTCGAGGAAGTTCGCTTCGCCGGCCTGCTTGCGCCGATACGCGCCCAGCACGAGGTTGTCTTCGACCGTCATCGTGCTGAACAGCTCACGCTTTTCCGGTACAAGGCACATCCCGCGTGCGACACGCTGCTCGACCGGCAAGGCGCCGACGTCGTGACCGCGATACACGACCGCGCCCGACGCATGGCCGTTCACCGGCAGCGCGCCCATGATTGCGTTCAGCAGCGTCGATTTGCCGGCGCCATTCGGGCCGATCACGCTGACGATCTGCCCCGCGCCAACCTTGATTGCCGCGCCGTGCAGCGCCTCCACCTTCCCGTACCGGACTGCCAGCCCACGCACTTCGAGAATCGGCATCGTCGTGTCCGTCATCACTCCACCCCGCCCAGATACGCTTCGAGCACCGCCGGATCCTGCTGCACGTCCTGCGGCAGCCCTTCCGCGATCCGCGTGCCGAACTCCATCACCACCAGCCGGTCGGTGAGATTCATCACGAAATCCATATCGTGTTCCACGAGCAACACGCTCATGCCTTCCGTCTTCAGCCGGCGCAGCAGGTCGGCGAGTTGCTGTTTCTCCTGGTAGCGCAGCCCGGCGGCCGGCTCGTCGAGCAGCAGCAGCGTCGGGTCGCAGCACAGCGCGCGCGCGATTTCGAGAATCCGCTGCTGGCCCAGCGCGAGGCTGCCCGCTTCGTCGTACATGTGCTTTTCGAGCCCGACACGGCGGATCTGACGTGCGGCCTCGGCCAGCAACTGCGCTTCCTCATGGCCATTGAGCCGCGCGACGCTGCGCCACACGCCGGTATGGCCACGCAGGTGCGCACCGATCGCGACGTTCTCGAGCACCGTCATCGCCGGCAACAGCTTCACGTGCTGGAACGTCCGGCCGATGCCGCGGCGGACGATCTGGCGCGATGTCAGCCCGTCGATGCGCTCACCGCGGAACGTGATCGTGCCGCCCGTCGGCTTCAGCACGCCCGTCACGAGGTTGAACGTGGTCGACTTGCCGGCACCGTTCGGGCCGATCAACCCAATGATCTGCCCCGCTTTCACGTCGAAGCTGACATCGTTGACGGCCACCAGCCCGCCAAACTGCTTGCGCGCGTTGTCGACGACGAGCAGCGGCTCGCCGGCCGCCGGCTTCGCGCGTTGCGGCAGCGGATCGGCGTGCTCGGGCACATGCGCACGCGGTCCGCGCGGGAACAGCCTGGCGACGAACGGCCACACGCCCTGGCGCGCGTACTGCAGCAGCAGCACCATCAGCACGCCGAACACGATGATCTCGAAGTTGCCTTCCGACCCAAGCAGCTTCGGCAGCAGCGTCTGCAGGTAGTCCTGCAGCACGGTCAGGATCGCCGCGCCGAGCACCGCGCCCCACACGTGCGACACGCCACCGACCACGGCCATGAACAGGAACTCGATCCCGTGGTTCAGCCCGAACGGGGTCGGGTTTACCGCGCGCTGCAGGTGTGCGTACAGGAAGCCCGAGACGGCCGCGAGCACCGCCGCGTAGACGAAGATCACGACGCGCATCCACGCGGTGTTCACGCCCATCGCCTCGGCCATCACGCCGCCGCCGCGCAACGCGCGGATCGCGCGGCCCGGACGGCTGTTCAGCAGGTTCTGCACCGACACGATCGCGGCCAGCACGACCGCCCAGATCAGGAAATACAGGCTGCGGCCGCTTTCGAGCTCAATGCCGAACAGGTTCAGTGCCGGAATCCCGTTGATCCCGTCGTACTTGCCGAGCAGTTCGAGGTTGCCGAACAGGTAGAACAGCGCGAGGCCCCACGCGATCGTGCCGAGCGGCAGGAAGTGGCCGGACAGCCGCATCGTGACCGCGCCGAGCACGAGCGCAACGAGCGCCGTCAGCACGACACCGGCGATCAGCGCGAGCCACGGCGACACGCCGTAGCGCGTCGTCAGGAGCGCGGTTGCATACGCGCCGATGCCGACGAACGCGGCCTGCCCGAAGCTCGTCATCCCGCCGACACCCGTGAGCAGCACGAGCCCGATCGCGACGATCGCGTAGAGGCCGATGTAGTTCAGCAGCGTGATCCAGTATTCCGGCACCTGCAGCGCGCCGGGCAGCACCGGCAGCGCGAACAGCACCACGAGAAACACCCAGAAGGTCTTGTTTCGTACCATCGTCTTCATCGTGTCACTCCTCTTCCTCTTCCGCGTGCGGCGTCGCGAAGCTCCGCCACAGCAGCACCGGAATGATCAGCGTGAACACGATCACCTCCTTGTAGGCGCTCGCCCAGAACGACGAATACGATTCGAGCACGCCGACGAGCAGCGAGCCGGCAGCCGCGAGCGGATAGCTGACGAGCCCGCCGATGATCGCGCCGACGAAACCCTTCAGGCCGATCAGGAAGCCCGAGTCGTAGTAGATCGTCGTCAACGGGCCAACGAGGATCCCGGACAGCACGCCGAGCCCCGCCGCAAACGTGAACGCGAGCCGCCCTGCCTCGGTCGTGCCGATGCCGACGAGCCGCGCGCCGAGCCGGTTCACCGACGTCGCGCGCAGCGCCTTGCCGGCGATCGTGCGGCCGAAGTACACGTAGAGCGCGCCGATCAGTACGAGCGCCGTCACGACCACCAGGATGCTCTGCACCGACACGGTCATGCTGCCGATCGACAGCGACGCATCCGAGAAGCCGTTGGTGCGCGAGCCCTCCGCGCCGAACATCACGAGCCCGAGGCCGACCATCGCGAAGTGGACGGCGACCGACACGATCAGCAACAGCAGCGTCGTGCCTTCGGCGATCGGCTGGTACACGAGCCGGTAGACGAACGGCCCCATCGGCACGACGATCGCGAGCGTCAGTGCGATCTGCGCGAGCATCGGCAGCGGCTGCGCGGCAAAGCTGCGCGTGATCGCGAACACCGCGAGCGGCAGCAGGACGTAGCGGCTGCCGAGTGTCGCCAGCGTGCGGCCGAGCTGATGACGCCGTTCGCGATGCCGGATCAGGCCGCCGACTTCGAGCAGGAAGCACGCGATGCCCATCACGAACAGCAGCCAGCAGGTGGCGGGAAATTTCTGCGCCTGCAACGCGGCAAGCGTCAGCGCACCGTAGGCGACGAATTCGCCCTGGGGAATGAAGATCACCCGCGTGACGGAAAACACCAGCACGAGCGCCAGCGACAGCAATGCGTAAATGGCGCCGGTCGTGATGCCGTCTTGCGCGAGGATCGCTGCAATCGAGAGATCCATACGTTTCGTGTATCGAGAATGCTGCGGAGAAACGGAAGACGGGAACGGCCGGGGCGCGGGCGGCAAGGTCGACGCGTCGGGCGCCCTGCAGGCGGCCCCGGTGGTTCCAGGCGGCATGGGCGCGGCCCGTCAGGCCCGGCCCTGCCGACGGCATGCACGGCGCCATTTGCGCCGCGCACGCCGGTTTCACGTGATGCTTACTCGGCCTGCAGTTTCCACTTGCCGTCGACGATCTGCACCATCACGCGCGCACGCGTGTCGAAGCCGTTGTGATCGGTCGGCGTCATGTTGATCACGCCGTGCGACACGGGCAGGTCCTTCACGCTCTCGATCGACGCGCGCAGCGCCTCGCGGAACGCCTCGGTGCCCGGCTGGCCCTTCTTCAGCGCTTCCGGAATCGCACGCTGCAGCAGCAGCCCGGCATCCCACGCATGGCCGCCGAACGTCGCGAGCGAACCCGCGCCGTATGCCTTCTCGTACGCGGCCTTGTAGCCGAGCGTCGGCTTCTTCACCGGATTCGAATCGGGCAGCTGGTCGGTCACGAGCACGGGGCCGGCCGGCAGGATCTCGCCTTCGCAGTCCTTGCCGCACACGCGCAGGAAGTCGTTGTTCGCGACGCCGTGCGTCTGGTACACCTTGCCCTTGTAGCCGCGCTCCTTCAGCGTCTTCGCCGGCAGCGCCGCCGGCGTACCCGAGCCGGCGATCAGCACCGCATCGGGATTCGAGCCCATCAGCTTCAGCACCTGCCCCATCACCGACGCGTCGGTGCGGTTGTAGCGCTCGTTCGACACCACCTTCAGGCCGTTCTTCGCGGCCGCCGCGTCGAACGTTTTGTACCAGCTGTCGCCGTACGCGTCCGCGAAGCCGATGAAGCCGACCGTCTTCACACCGTGCTTCGCCATGTAGCCGGCGATCGCGTCGGCCATCAACTGGTCGTTCTGCGGCACCTTGAACATCCACGCGCGTTTCGCGTCCATCGGCGCGATGATCTGGGCGCTCGCCGCGAGCGAGATCGTCGGCGTCTTGCCCTGCGATACGGGGTCGAGCATCGCGAGCGAATTCGGCGTGACGGACGAGCCGATGATCGCGTCGACGTGATCTTCATCGATCAGCTTGCGCACGTTCTGCACCGCGCGGCTCGTGTCGGAAGCGTCGTCGAGCACGATGTATTGCACGCTCTTGCCCGCGATCTCCTTCGGCAGCAGCGCGATCGTGTTCTTTTCCGGAATCCCGAGCGACGCGGCCGGCCCGGTGGCCGACAGCGTCACGCCGATCTTCACCTGTGCCGACGCCGTTGCCGCCGCACACACGAGGCCCGCGGCGAGCACGGCCTCCATCCATCGATTCATCTTCATTTACGTTGTCTCCAAACGCTGCTCGAAAAAGCCACGGGTCGCTCGGGCGGCTCCCGGTCCCCAAAAACAAGTTAATAATTTAACTATCTCGCCTGGCCACGCCTACGCTCGTTTTCCCGTGAAACGCCGCATCCGCGACAGCGCCCGGACGGCACCGCGCATGCATGCGCCAGCTGCCGGTCGAAACGGTCGTTCGACCGTCACGATGCGCAGCAGCGGTGTCGTCTGGATGAAGGAAGCGGAGAAATGCGGAATCGTGCGGGCGCTCGATGCATGCGCAACGATCAAGGCAACGCGCGTCGATCCGGCCTGATGCGGCCAGGCCCGCGAGCGGCGCACGATCGGGAAGCCGGCCGCTCATGCGCGTGCAGATGTGAAGTCCGATACGGATGCGCGCGCAACGACCGGCGATGGCGCCGGGACGCGCCTACAGCCCGCAGAACGGCTCGAGAAGGCCACGGCGACAACCGGCCCACCCCACGACGAACGAACGGCACCAGCCGCCCTTCCTGCCCCGATCCATCGTCCTGCGCTGCTCATCCAACCGTACTCCCTCTTCTGCATTCTGCTTGTAGGAGAACTGCCGACCGATTTTCCCGACCGCGCGGTCGGCGAAAGCTGAGTGTAACGGACGCGTTTTGCGCACGCCAACCGGGTTAGCCCGAACGGCTGGTGCGCGGTTGCGCATCGTCTGCGAGCGGATAGCGGGAAATGGGAAAACGGGGGGACGCGGCGAAGCGCGGAAGAAGCGCGGTGCGAACGCAAGCGCGGAAAACGGCCACTGCGCTGGCCGATGCACCATCGGCGGAAATCCGTGCACGCAAATGAAAAAGCGCTGTTGGATTCCGTCCAACAGCGCTTTGGGGTCCGGGCACTTTGTGCCTCGATTGTCTCCTCGTTCTCCACCTGCAAATTCGTTTCGCGGTGCATCAGAACTGAGACGAAGATTAAATTACCTTTCACACTGCGACAACTTAGCATTTACCCCTATGGTGCATCGCCGCACGAAAATGGGGCACCAGCCAACCGCGCGGCGCCGGCCCGAGCCCGCTGCGACGCCCTTCCGGAGCATGCCGGATGGTGCTTCGCATCAACGCCCGGTGACGCGCGCCGCACGCATTCAGGACGCCCTGAGCGGCTTGATCCGCGCGACCATCTCGCCGACGATCCCGCGCCGGAACGCAAGCACGCATGCGATGAAGATCAGCCCCGTGACGATCGTCGCCGATTCGCCGAGCGAATGGAACCAGCCGATGCCGGTCGCCGATGCGAGCCATTCGCCGATGTCGCCGAGCCGGTCTTCCAGCGCAACGATCAGCGCCGCGCCCAGCAGCGGCCCGAACAGCGTGCCCATCCCGCCGACGAGCGTCATCAGTACGACGAGGCCCGACATCGTCCAGTACGCGTCCGACAGCGTCTCGAAGCCAAGCACGAGCACCTTCAGCGAGCCGGCCAGCCCCGCGAGGCCCGCCGACAGGATGAACGCGAGCAGCTTGAAGCGGTCGGTGTCGTAGCCGAGCGAGATCGCACGCGCTTCGTTCTCCTTGATCGCGACGAGCACCTGGCCGAACGGCGAATGCACGACCCGCACGATGAATGCGCACGCGGCCACCACCACGGCCAGCACGACGTAGTACAGCGCGACGTCGTTCGACAGGTCGAGCAGCCCGAACAGGTGCCCGCGCGGCACGCCCTGCAGACCGTCCTCACCGTGCGTGAACGGTGCCTGCAGGTAGATGAAGTAGACCATCTGCGCGAACGCGAGCGTGATCATCGCGAAGTAGATGCCCTGCCGCCGGATCGCGAACAGCCCGACGACGAGCCCGAGCAGCGTCGCGGCAACCGTGCCGACGAGCACGCCGAGCTCCGGCGTGAAACCGAGCGTCTGCATCGAATAACCGGTCGCATAGCCGGCGGTCGCGAGAAACATCGCATGGCCGAACGACAGCAGCCCCGTATAGCCGATCAGCAGGTTGAATGCGGCCGCGAACAGCGCGAACGTGAGCACCTTCATCACGAACACCGGGTACGCGCCGATGAACGGCGCGGCGAGCAGTGCGGCGAGCAGCACGCCGTAGAGCACTTTTCTCTGCATCATTTTTCCTTGCCGAAGAGGCCCGCCGGGCGGAACAGCAGCACGATCGCCATGATCACGAACACGACGGTGGCCGACGCTTCGGGGTAGAACACCCGCGTGAAACCCTCGATCACGCCGAGCAGCAGGCCCGTGACGATCGAGCCGAGGATCGAGCCCATCCCGCCGATCACGACCACCGCGAACACGGTGATGATCATCGGCTGGCCCATCAGCGGCGACACCTGGATCACCGGCGCGGCCAGCACGCCCGCGAACGCGGCGAGCGCGACGCCGAAGCCGTAGGTGAGCGTGATCATCATCGGCACGTTCACGCCGAACGCCTCGACGAGCTTCGGGTTCTCGGTGCCCGCACGCAGGTAGGCGCCGAGGCGCGTCTTCTCGATCACGAACCACGTCACGAGACACACCGCGAGCGACGCGACCACCACCCACGCGCGGTAGTTCGGCAGGAACATGAAGCCGAGGTTGGTGGCGCCGGACAGCTGCGACGGTACGTCGTACGGCTGGCCGGACGAGCCGTAGATCGACCGGAACACGCCTTCGACGACCAGCGTGAGCCCGAACGTGAGCAGCAGCCCGTACAGGTGATCGAGCTTGTACAGCCAGCGCAGCATCGAGCGCTCGATCACGATCCCGAACGCGCCGACGACCAGCGGCGCGATCACGAGCATCGCCCAGTACGGCAGCCCGAAATACGACAGGCCCATCCACGCGAGCATCGCGCCCAGCATGAACAGCGCGCCGTGCGCGAAGTTGATCACGTTGAGCAACCCGAAGATCACCGCGAGCCCGAGGCTCAGGATCGCGTAGAACGAGCCGTTGACGAGCCCGAGCAGCAACTGGCTCAGCATCGCCGGCAACGGAATGCCAAAGATTTCCATCGACTTAGCCGTCAGAATGAGTGTCGTTGCGCGCGCAACCTTCATGCGTTGCGCACGCGGGCGGCGCAGCGGGCACATCGCGGCAGCCGCCACCGAGCGGCACGCCCGCGCGCGCCGCTACGCCCTGCTTACTTCCACAACGCGCAGCGCGATTCCTGCTTGGTCGCGAACGCCTGTTCGCCCGGAATCGTCGCGAGCACCTTGTAGTAATCCCACGGCTCCTTCGATTCCGACGGCTTCTTCACTTCCATCAGGTACATGTCGTGGATCATGCTGCCGTCCGTGCGGATGTAGCCCTTCGCGTAGAAGTCGTTGATCTTGATCTTCTTCAGCTCGGCCATCACCTTGTCGGAGTCGGTCGTGCCGGCAGCCTGGACGGCCTTCAGGTAGGTCGTCACCGATGAATAGTCGGCCGCCTGCAGGCTCGACGGCATCTTCTTCATCTTGCCGAAGTAGCGCTGCGCCCACTGGCGCGACGCCGCATCGCGGTTCCAGTACCAGCTGTCGGTCAGCACGAGGCCCTGCGTCGTCTCGAGGCCGAGGCTGTGCACGTCGTCGATGAACATCAGCAGCGCGGCTAGCTTCATCGTCTTCGTGATGCCGAATTCCTTCGCGGCCTTGATCGCGTTGATCGTGTCGCCGCCGGCGTTCGCGAGGCCGAGGATCTGCGCCTTCGACGCTTGCGCCTGCAGCAGGAACGACGAGAAATCCGACGCGGACAGCGGGTGACGCACCGCGCCGAGCACCTGGCCGCCGTTCGCCTTCACGACATCCGACGTGTTCTTCTCGAGCGCCTTGCCGAACGCATAGTCGGCGGTCAGGAAGAACCACGTCTTGCCGCCCTGCTTCACCACCGCCGAGCCGGTGCCCTTCGCGAGCGCCATCGTGTCGTACGCGTAGTGGACCGTGTACGGCGTGCACTGCTCGTTCGTCAGCGTGTCGGCGCCCGCGCCGATGTTGATGTAGACCTTCTTCTTCTCGGCGGCGACCTGGTTCATCGACAGCGCGGTGGCCGAGTTCGTGCCGCCGACCAGCAGGTCGAGCCCGCCGCGGTCCATCCATTCGCGCGCCTTCGACGCGGCGATGTCGGCCTTGTTCTGGTGATCGGCATAGACGACCTCGATCGGCTTGCCGAGCACCTTGCCGCCGAAATCGGCCACTGCCATGCGGATCGCTTCGAGACCGCCCTGCCCGTCGATATCCGCGTAAAGCCCCGACATGTCGGTGATGAAGCCGATCTTCACGGTATCCGCGGCCTGCGCGGCGCCGGCGGTGAATGCGGCGGTCGCGAGTGCGAGACAGGCGTGTGCGAGGGTCTTCATTTTCATTGACGTCTCCTGTTGTTCTGATGCGTTGTGGTTGTTCGAAGCCGCCACGGCTAGCGGCAAGAGAGACGGGGCGGCGTCACACCCCGAGCAGGTCGTGCAGGGTCGGCATCTTGCTTTCCAGTTCGGCCGCCTGGAAATGTTCGACGATGTTGCCGTGCTCCATCACGTAGAACCGGTCGGCGAGCGGCGCGGCGAAGCGGAAATTCTGTTCGACCATCACGATCGTGTAGCCGCGTGCCTTCAGCGCGACGATCATCCGCGCAAGCGCCTGCACGATCACCGGTGCGAGGCCTTCGGAAATCTCGTCGAGCAGCAGCAGGTTCGCGCCGGTGCGCAGGATCCGCGCGACCGCGAGCATCTGCTGCTCGCCGCCGGACAGGCGCGTGCCCTGGCTCTGCCGGCGCGACGCGAGGTTCGGGAACATCGTGTAGATCTCGTCGATCGACATCGCGTGGTCGCGCGGCCCGATCGGCGGCGGCAGCATCAGGTTCTCCTCGCACGACAGGCTCGAGAAGATCCCGCGCTCCTCCGGGCAGTAGCCGACGCCGAAATGCGCGATGCGGTGCGTCGCAAGGCCGATCGTTTCGTTGCCCGCGACCTTGATCGACCCGCTGCGGCGGCCCGTGAGGCCCATGATCGCGCGCAGCGTCGTTGTGCGGCCCGCGCCGTTACGGCCGAGCAGCGTGACGACCTCGCCGCGATGCACTGTCAGGTCGACACCGTGCAATATGTGGGATTCCCCGTACCAGGCCTCCAGGCCCGTGATCTCCAGCGCGGGCGTGCCGCTTTCGACGCCGCTCAATTCGCGTTCCTCCCGTGCGCTGTGCTTCATGCGTGCGCCCCCGCGAGCGCCGCGTCGGCGCTGCCCATGTAGGCCTCGATCACGAGCGGATTCTTCGACACTTCCGCATACGAGCCTTCGGCGAGCACCTCGCCGCGTTGCAGGACGGTGATCGTGTCGGAGATGCCCGCGATCACGTTCATGTTGTGCTCGACCATCAGGATCGTGCGGCCGCTCGCCACCTTCTTGATCAGCGCGGTCACGCGGTCGACGTCCTCGTGGCCCATCCCCTGCGTGGGCTCGTCGAGCAGCATCAGTTCGGGCTCCATCGCGAGCGTGGTCGCGATCTCCAGCGCGCGCTTACGGCCGTACGCGAGCTCGACGGTCGGCACCTGCGCGAAATCGGTGAGGCCGACCTGCGTGAGCAGGTCCATCGCGCGGTCATCGAGCCGCTTCAGCGTGCGTTCGCTGCGCCAGAAATGGAATTCGGTGCCAAGCGCGCGCTGCAGGCCGATGCGCACGTTCTGCAGCGCGGTCAGGTGCGGGAACACGGCCGAGATCTGGAACGAGCGGATGATGCCGCGCCGCGCCACCTGCGCGGGCCGCTCGTCGGTGATGTCGATCCCGTTGAAGACGATCTGGCCGGCCGTCGGCGTCAGGAACTTGGTGAGGAGGTTGAAGCAGGTCGTCTTGCCCGCGCCGTTCGGTCCGATCAACGCATGGATCGCACCGCGACGCACACGCAGGTTCACGCCGTTGACGGCCGTGAAACCCCTGAATTCCTTGGTCAGTCCGCGTGTTTCCAGAATCGTGTCGCCGAGAATCATGTTCCCTTCCGTACGAAGTCAGGCGAAGCACCGGGAAGATTCGCGAGAAGCGTCCGCGAAACAGGTCAGCGGATGAGCGGGCTGCCCCGGGCGCCGTGTTACGCCTCGAGGGTGGTCTCCCGCGCCGACGCGTATGCACACTGCGCCACATTGTCTCGCCGTTGGTGCAGTGCAATCATCGGGATTTGCACTTATAGGGCTGGCCGCCATGTCGCGCGCGGCTGTGCACGGTTTTTCACCCTGCTTTTTTGACACGTGCATCATCGTCCGTCGCCCTTCCGCACGGCCCGGCACGCACGCAACAAAAAAGCCGTGCGACTGCACGGCTTGCATGGATCTTGCCGGCGAACCGGCACAATCGGCGCCATCGGCACCGGCGCTGCAACGACAGCTTGTTTCGCATAGCGAATCAGCGGGCGGCATCGTAACGGCCCGCTGTCGTGCGTGTCAGCGTTTCGTCACGCGGCTGTCACCGCGGCCTCCGTGCGCACCGGCGTCGCTTCACGCGCCGCGCGTCGATCGGCACGGATCATGTCGCTCGCGCGTTCGGCGATCATCAGCGTCGGCGAATTGGTATTGCCCGACGTAATGAACGGCATCACCGACGCGTCGACGATCCGCAGCCCGGCGATGCCGCGCACGCGCAACCGGCTGTCGACCACCGCGCGTTCATCGTCGGCACGCCCCATCCGGCAGGTGCCGACCGGATGGAAGATCGTCGTGCCGACCGCGCCGGCCGCCTCGATCAGCTCGGCTTCGCTCCGGTACTGCAGGCCCGGCAGGATTTCCTCGGGGCGATAGCGCGCGAGCGCCGGCGCGGACGCGATCCGGCGCGTGAGGCGCAGCGCGTTCGCGGCGACGTGGCGATCGTGGTCGGTCGACAGATAGTTCGGCGCGATCGCGGGTGCCGCGCCCGGATCGGCGCTCGCGATATGCACGCTGCCGCGCGACGTCGGCCGCAGATGGCACACGGACGCCGTAAACGCGTTGAAGCTGTGCAGCGGCTCGCCGAAGCGTTCGAGCGACAGCGGCTGCACGTGGTATTCGAGATCGGGGCGCGTGAGGGCGGGATCGTCGGGATCGGATTTCGCGAACGCGCCGAGCTGCGACGGCGCCATCGACATCGGCCCGCGCTGCAGCAACGCATATTCGGCGCCGATCATCAGCTTGCCCCACCAGTGCGCGGACAGCGTGTTGAGCGTGCGCACGCCTTCGACGCGAAACGCCATCCGCAATTGCAGGTGATCCTGCAGGTTTTCGCCGACGCCCGGCAGATCCTGCACGACGTCGATGCCGAGCGCCTGGAGCCGCCGGCCATCGCCGACGCCCGACAGTTCGAGGAGCTGCGGCGAATTCACCGCGCCGGACGTCAGCAGCACCTCCGAGCGCGCTCGCGCGACGTAATCGGTGCCGCCGCCGCGATACTCGACGCCCACCGCGCGCCGCCCGTCGAAAATCACGCGCTGCGCCTGCGCGCCGGTGATCACGGTCAGGTTCGGGCGCGCCATCGCGGGCCGCAGGAACGCCTTCGACGTATTCCAGCGCACGCCGCGCTTCTGGTTCACCTCGAAATAGCCGACCCCGGTATTGTCGCCGCGGTTGAAATCGTCGGTTGCCGGGATGCCCGTCTGCTGCGCGGCCTGCGCGAACGATTCGAGGATCTCCCAGCGCAGCCGCTGCTTCTCGACGCGCCAGTAACCGCCCGCGCCGTGCGCGTCGCTCGCGCCTGCATGGTGATCCTCGCTGCGCTTGAAGATCGGCAGCACGCTGTCCCACGACCAGCCGGCGTCGCCGGTTTCCTGCGCCCAGCTGTCGTAATCCTCGCGCTGGCCGCGCATGTAGATCATCCCGTTGATCGACGAGCAGCCGCCGAGCACGCGGCCGCGCGGATACGACAGCGCACGGCCGTTGAGCGCGGCTTCCGGTTGCGTCTTGTACAGCCAGTCGGTGCGCGGGTTGCCGATGCAATACAGATAGCCGACCGGGATGTGGATCCAGTGATAGTCGTCCTTGCCGCCCGCTTCGAGCAGCAGCACGTGGATGTCGGGATCTTCGGTCAGGCGGTTCGCGAGCACGCAGCCCGCGGTGCCCGCACCGACGATCACGTAATCGAATTCGCCTTCTAGCGTGCGTTGGGTAGTCATGTTGTCTCCTGTCACGCGGCGCGATACCGCGCGCGTCATTTCCAGCATAGTGCGTCGCCCGCCGCGCTTGCGGCCCCGCGCCACGACCGATGAAGCGTACTCCGGCAGCCGCCCGCCGATCCAATGAGTTATGCTGAACTGCGTTATAAGCTGCGCTCATATCACGACGATGGATCTCACCCTGCTCCGCGCGTTCGCGACGGTCGCGCGCGAAGGCAACCTGACGCGCGCCGCCATACACCTGCACCTGACACAGCCAGCCGTCAGCCTGCAGATCAAGCATCTGCAGGAAACGCTCGGCGTCACGCTGTTTACCCGCACGTCGCGCGGGCTCGCGCTCACGCGCGACGGGCAGACGCTGCTGCCGCATGCGGAACGGGCGCTCGCCGCGGCCGCCGACGTGCAGCGCGCCGCTGCTGCGCTGCGGCACGAGGTGCGCGGCCGGCTGCGGATCGGCACGATCCTCGATCCGGGCTTCCTGCGGCTCGGCGGCTTCCTGCGCGCGCTCGTCGAAACCCATCCGCAGATCGAAACCGCACTGCGGCACGGGATGTCGGGCTGGGTGATCGAACAGGTGCGCACGCAGGCGCTCGACGTCGGCTACTACATCGGCCGGCCGGGCGAGGACGATCCACTCGACGGTGCGCTGTTCCACACCGTCACGCTCACGCATTTCCAGTACCGCGTGCTCGCGCCGGCCGGCTGGAGGGAGCGCGTGCAGCGAGCGCACGACTGGCGCGCGCTCGCCGCGCTGCCGTGGATCTGGACGCCGCCGGCATCCGCGCACCACCGGCTGCTGTCGCGGCGCTTCGCGGATGCCGGCGCGCAGCCGGTCAAGGTTGCCGAGGTCGACCAGGAGCAGTCGATGCTCGATCTCGTCAAATCGGGCATCGGCTTGACGCTCGCGCGCGACTCGACCGCGCTGGCCGAAGCGCACGCGCATGCGCTGACGATCGTCGAACGCGTGACGGTGCCGACCGAACTGACGTTCGTGGCGCTCGCCGAGCGGCGCGACGAACCGGCGATCGCGGCGGCGCTGCGGCTCATCGAAGCCCAGTGGGCGGTATGAGCGGTGCTGAAGACGGCGCGGCGCGGCCTGCACGCGTCATCTCGCCATGCCCCCCGCGCGTCGTCACGCCACCGTCTCCGCGTTTTTGCTAGATTGTGCGTTCGCACACCGCGAGACCCCGATTGAAGGAGACCCGCATGGCCCGCAACATCGAGATCAAAGCCCGCGCCCGCGAATTCGACCACCTGCGCGAGCAGGCGGCCAAGCTCGCGACCGAAGCGCCGCTGTTCTATCGCCAGCAGGATTTCTTCTATGACGTGCCGCGCGGCCGGCTGAAGCTGCGCCGCTTCGAGGACGGCACGCCGGCCGAACTGATCTTCTACCAGCGCGACGACCGCGACGGCCCGAAGGCGTCGTACTACACGCGCAGCCCGGTGACGAACCCCGACGCGATGCACGCGCTGCTCGCCACCGCGCTGACCACGCGTGGGATCGTGACGAAGGAACGGCACGTGTATCTCGTGGGCCGCACGCGCATCCACCTCGACCGCGTCGACGGCCTCGGCGATTTCATCGAACTGGAAGTCGTGCTCGGCCCCGATGACGACGAGGCCGGCGGCGAAGCCGAAGCGCACGACGTGTTCGCGAAGCTCGGCGTGTCGCAGGACGATCTCGTCGCGGTCGCCTACGTCGACCTGCTGAACGCCGACACGCCGCACGAAACGGCCTGATCCGGCCCTGCCCTACGGCGGCGCAACCCGCGCCGCCTCCAACCCTGCCGCCGCGTCAGGCGGCGCCGGGCGCCAGGTGCGCGAGCGGCAACGCGCCGTTGCGCTTGAACGTCGTCAGCACGATGTTCGAGCGCACGCTGTCGACGCCCGGCACGCGCATCAGCTTCTTCATCACGAACTGCGACAGCGCGTTCAGGTCCGGCGCGACGATCCGCAGCAGGTAGTCGGCGTCGCCCACCACCGCATGGCATTCGAGCACTTCGGGCAGCACGTCAATCTGCTGCTGGAACTGCTCGATGATCGAATCGCCATGGTGCTTGAGCTTGAGGCTCGTGAACGCGGTGACGCCGAGCCCGAGCTTTTCGGGGCGCAGCATCACGCGGTAGCCTTCGATCACGCCGGCCGCCTCGAGCCGCTGCAGCCGCCGGCCGATCTGCGACGGCGACAGCGGCACCTCCTCACCGAGCTGCTGATGCGTCGCGCGGCCGAAGCGCTGCAGCACGTCCAGCAGCGCGAGATCGAAGTGATCGAGTTCCAGCATGAGTATTCTCCGCATTTATTCGTGATTTGATGCGCGATTATCGCATCATCGAGCGAATCAGCGCCAACATTGCGCCCATTCCGCGCGCAGCCCGCTCTACACTTGCATGGTTCCCAACCGCCACGTGCAGAGCCAGATCATGTCCACCGTCGTCACCGCGAAACTGCAGGAGCAGTTCGATGCGGGCCTCGAAACCCGCGCCGATTTCACCATCGACCAGCCGCTCGCGCGCTACGGCCAGGTCGACCACGCGGTGTGGAAACAGCTCTATGCACGCCAGTCGGCGCTGCTGCGCGGTCGCGCGTGCGACGCGTTCGTCGCGGGGCTCGGGAAGATCGACCTGCCGGCCGATCGCGTGCCGTCGTTCGCCGACGTGAACCGCCAGTTGAAGCCGGCCACCGGCTGGGAGATCGTCGCCGTGCCGGGCCTCGTGCCCGACCGCGTGTTCTTCGAGCACCTGGCGAACCGGCGCTTCCCGGTCACCTGGTGGATGCGCCGCCCCGACCAGCTCGACTACCTGCAGGAACCCGACTGCTTCCACGACCTGTTCGGCCACGTGCCGCTGCTGATCGATCCGGTGTTCGCCGACTACATGCAGGCGTACGGCCGCACCGCACTCGCGGTCGCCGACGACGAAGCGGCGCTGGCGCGCCTCGCGCGGCTCTACTGGTATACGGTGGAATTCGGGCTGATCCGCGACCCGCGCGGCACGAACGGGCTGTCGATCTACGGCGCGGGGATCGTGTCGAGCAAGGGCGAAAGCCTGTACAGCCTCGAAAGCGCGGCGCCGAACCGGCTCGGCTTCGACCTCGAGCGCGTGATGCGCACGCAGTACCGGATCGACACGTTCCAGAAGACCTACTTCGTGATCGACGATTTCTCGCAGCTGTTCGCGCTGGCCGACGTCGACGGCCGTGCGCTGGCCGACCGGCTGGCGACGCTGCCCGAGTTCGCGGCCGGCGCAGTGCTCGATAGCGATCGCGTGCTGCATCGCGGCACGGGCGAAGGCTGGCCCGACGACGCCGACGCGTGACGCGCGCGGGCGCCGCAGCGCGCCGCTGCCGGTCTCCCGATTGCCTTCCCACAACTATGAAACAATGACCGGTGCCGGCTTCGCCGCGCGGCGCAGCCGCGCGCGGGCGCCGTTACCGACCGAGAGGTGCAAGATGATCCACAAGCTCACATCAGAAGAACGCAAGACCCGGCTCGAAGGCCTGCCGCTCTGGACGGCCGTACCGGGCCGCGACGCAATCCAGCGCAGCCTGCGCTTCGCCGATTTCAACGAAGCATTCGGCTTCATGACGCGCGTCGCGATCAAGGCGCAGGAAATGAACCACCATCCGGAATGGTTCAACGTGTACAACCGTGTCGACGTCACGCTGTCGACCCACGATGCCGACGGCCTGACCGAACGCGACATCGAACTGGCGCTGTTCATCGACCGTGCCGGCGCGCACGCGCAACCGGCCGCCTGAGGCCTTCCTCTACCGCCGCGCGTCTTTCGATGCGCGGCGCGTCAACTTTTCATTTCGATGAACGTTTTCTAGGATGTAGTCAGCGGAAGCCTTCAGCTTTCCAAGCCATCCTTAAGGCGCACGTAAGTCTCGTAGGCTTTCCGTGCCTTGGGGTCCAAACCTTCCAGTTGCAGCGCGCTTTCGCGCTGTACAATCAGCAGCGCATACGGCTTGGAAAGCGCGCTGGCCTCTTCGCAGAGTTTGAGTTCGTCGCCGCTCGACGGCGAGCGGGCGCGCCAGAAATTGATCGCGGCTTCTAGGTCGTTGATCGAAATATCGGACATGTTTGGATTTAATCGTTCGCTGGCCGCCATGCTTGATGTCAGGTGTTGCGGCGCCCCTGTGGAAACGGCGTCGTGCTGTCCGCGTGCCTGAACCGCCAACCCATTGTACTTGAGCGAACTTCATGCGACTCCTTCTGATTGAAGACGACCGCCCCATCGCACGCGGTATCCAGAGCAGCCTCGAGCAGGCTGGCTTCACCGTCGACATGGTGCATGACGGCATCTTTGCCGAACAGGCGCTGGCTCAGAACCGCCACGAACTCGTGATCCTCGACCTCGGTCTGCCGGGCATCGACGGGATGACGCTGCTCACGCGTTTCCGCCAGACCAACCGCCACACGCCCGTCATCGTGCTGACCGCACGCGACGAGCTGAACGACCGGATCCAGGGCCTGAACTCGGGCGCCGACGACTACATGCTCAAGCCGTTCGAGCCGGCCGAGCTCGAAGCGCGCATCCGCGCGGTGATGCGCCGCAGCGGCCCGCACAGCGACATGCCGCGTCCGGAAGTGTCGCTCGGCGGCGTCCGCCTGTCGGGCGTCGACCGCCGCATCTTCAACGACGACAAGCCGCTCGAACTGTCGCCGCGCGAATTCGCGGTGCTCGAGATGCTGCTGCTGCGTCACGGCCGCGTCGTTAGCAAGGCCCAGCTGCAGGATCACCTCACGCACTTCGGCGGCGATCTCGGCGACACCGCGATCGAAGTCTACGTGCACCGCGTCCGCAAGAAACTCGAGCAGTGCCGTGTCGAGATCGTCACGGTGCGCGGCTTCGGCTACCTGCTGCAGGAAATCCGCCAGACCGCGAGCGTCTGAGCGGCAGTGCCCGCGCGCCGGCCGGCCTTGTGCGCCGGCGTGCCGCCCTGCCCGCGTCGCCGTCCGGCGCAAGACCGCGCCGCTCCCCGTGAGCGGCGCTTATCCATTTGCCCGTCGAAATGTCTCCTGATCCGGCTGTGACCACCAGCCTGCGCCGCTCGCTGCTTCGGCGCCTCGCCGCCCCGCTGTCGATGCTCGCGCTGATGAGCGGCCTGATTGCCTACTGGCTCGCGTGGCAATACACGCAGCACGTGATCGACCGCTCGCTCGCCGATCTCGCCACCGCCATCTCCAAACAGATCCAGATCGCCGGCCCCGATGCACCGTTCACGGTGCCGCCGCTCGCGCAGGCGATGTTCTCCGATCCCGCCGAAGCGCTGATCTACCGGATCAGCGACGGCGAACAGGAACTCGCCGGCGATCCGAAGCTGCCGCTGCAGGGCATCAACGTGCGCCGCATGCATCACGCATACGTATTCGAGGCCGAATACGACAACCGCGCGGTACGGGTTGCGCAGGTGCGCGTCGACGACGTCGACGGCGGCAAGCCGATGGTCGTCGAGGTCGCGCAACCGGTGCGGCACCGCTACCGGATCGCGGCCGAATTCCTCGTCGCGATCATGATGCCGCTGCTGCTGCTGCTGCTCGCGGGCTGGGGCATCGTGTGGCGCGTCGTGAACCAGCAGCTCGGCCCGCTCACGCACCTGGCCGATTCGCTGAACCGGCAGACCCACACGTCGCTGGAACCGGTCGACGAAACCGAGGTGCCGCTGGAGATCCGGCCACTGACGAGCGCGATGAACGCGCTGCTCGGCCGCCTGAAGACCGCGCTCGACGCGCAGCGCAAGTTCATCGCCGACGCTGCGCACCAGTTGCGCACGCCGCTGACGGCCGTGAAGCTGCACGCCGAGCAGGCAGCCGTGGCGCGTGACCCGCACCAGACCCTCGCCGCGGTGCGCGAACTCCGCGCCGCCGCCGACCGCGCGGTACGGCTGTCCAACCAGTTGCTGTCGCTCGCCCGTGCGGAACCGGGCGAACAGGCCGCACGGTTCGTCGACGTCGACCTCGCGGGGATGGCGTTCGAGACGGGTGCCGAATGGGTGCCGCGCGCACTCGCGTCGCACGTCGACCTCGGCTTCCAGCGCACCGACGATCCGGGTGACGACGAAAAACTGATCGTGCGCGGCAATCCCGTGCTGTTGCGCGAGGTCATCGCGAACCTGCTCGACAATGCGCTGAAGTACGTGCCGCTCGCGCGGCCGGATGGCGCGCGGATCACGGTGAACGTCGCACGTGGCGCGCTCGAGGACGGCCAGTCGGCCGCCGAGATCGTCGTCGAGGACAACGGCCCCGGCGTGCCCGCCAACCAGCAGGCCGACCTGTTCAAGCGTTTCTTCCGCGGCGACGCGCAAAACGGCAACGGTGTCGAGACGGGCGCCGGGCTCGGCCTCGCGATCGTGCACGACATCATCGCGATGCACGGCGGCACCGTATCGTACGAGGATGCATCGGAAGGCGGCTCGCGCTTCGTGGTGAGGGTGCCGCTGACCGCGCGCACCGAGAAGCCGGCCAGCGAAACACCGGCCGCCGCGCCGACGCACTGAGCGATTCGCGGCGCGCCGGCCGCTGGTCGGGCCGCGTGCCGGATGAGGAACGCGGCGAGCACGGCTGCGCGACGCGGCAGCCGGCCGCTGAAACGGCAGCGCACGATGCGCTGCCGCCTGCGTCACTTCTTGCTTTTCTTGTCCTTCGACCGGGACTCGGACTTGCCGTCCTTCTTGTCCTTCTTCTTTTTCTTCTTCCCGCCATCGTCGGACGTCGCGAGCAGCGTGCCGCGGCACGACGCCGCGCCGCAATGGCACGCGTATTCGCGCTTGAGCGTCTTCGTCAGCTTCGCATCGATCACGAGGCCGTAGTCGTAGAACAGCTCCTCTTCCGCCCCGATGTCGCGCAGCGCGTGGATGTATACGCGGCCTTTGACTTCCTCGGCTTCGCAGTTCGGCGCGCACGAATGGTTGATCCAGCGCGCGCTGTTGCCGTCGATCTTGCCGTCGATCACCCCGCCCTCGTCGAGTGCGAAGTAGAACGTATGGTTCGGTTCACTCGGGTCGTGCGGGTGACGGCGCAGCGCTTCCTTCCACGAAATTCGCTCGCCCTTGTATTCCACTACGCGCTCGCCGGCCTTGATCGGCGCCACGGCGAACACGCCCTTGCCGTGTACTCCCGAGCGGCGCACCGCGATCCTGCGTGAACTCATCGAACGAATCCTTGTGAAGACGACTTGAATGGAAGGCGGCCGCGGTCGCAGCCTGGCGTCGCGCAAAACGAAAACGCGGCACCGGTCGGTGCCGCGTCGGGCATGCGGCGAATCACCCGCATCCTACACGTTCGCGATTGCTTCGTTCAACATCACGCGCAATATTGCGCGCTCGGCGCTCAACGCTGGCCGAATGCGATGTCGCCGAACAACGCCTTGTGCTCGCGCGGCTGCGAACGCCAGTATTGCGGCGGCGCCGTCACCTGCGCGCCGAGCTCGGCCGCCGCGTGCCACGGCCAGCGCGGGTCGTACAGCATCGCGCGCGCCATCGCGATGAAATCGGCATCGCCGGCCTCGATGAGCCGGTTCGCATGCGCGGGCTCGTTGATCAGGCCGACGGCAAACGTCGGCATGCCGACCGCGCGCTTCACCGCCTGCGCGAACGGCACCTGGTAGCCGGGTGACAGCGGAATCTTCTGCAGCGGCGACACGCCGCCGGACGACACGTCGATCCAGTCGCAGCCGCGACGCTTCAGTTCGTGCGCGAATGCAATCGTATCGTCGAGCTCCCAGCCGCCTTCGACCCAGTCGGTCGCGGACACGCGCACGCCGACCGGCCGGTCCTCCGGAAACGCCGCGCGCACGATCTCGAAGATCTCGAGCGGAAAGCGCATCCGGTTTTCGAGCGAGCCGCCGTATTCGTCGGTGCGCTGGTTCGCGAGCGGCGACAGGAACTGGTGCAGCAGGTAGCCGTGCGCCGCGTGCACCTCGATTGCGTCGATGCCGAGCCGCGCGGCCCGCTTCGCCGACGCCGCGAACGCTTCGCGGATCCGGTTCAGGCCGGCGGCATCGAGTGCGAGCGGCGGCGTCTCGCCATCCTTGTGCGGCACGGCCGACGGCGCATGCGGCAACCAGCCGCCGTCGGCGACGGACACGAGCTGACCGCCCTGCCACGGCACGTTGCTCGACGCCTTGCGCCCCGCATGCGACAACTGCATCGCGACGCGGACCGGCGAATGCTTGCGGATCGCGGCCAGCACGGGCTTCAGCGCGGCTTCGGTCACGTCGTCCCAGAGGCCGAGGTCGCCATGCGTGATGCGCCCGTCGGGTTCCACCGCGGTCGCCTCGATGCAGAGCAGCCCCGCGCCCGACAGCGCGAGATGGCCGAGGTGAATCATGTGCCAATCGGTCGCTTCTCCGCGCTCGGCCGAATACTGGCACATCGGGGAGATCACGATCCGGTTCGGAAGGGTCACGCCGCGCAGCGTGAACGGGGAAAACAGCGCAGTCATGGAGGCCGCTCGCCAGGAAAGGAAAGAGCGAACGAGCGTAGCACGCAGGCCGGAAGCGTGCTGACGGCGCACCCGGCAGTAAGCGGACGGTCAGGAACGGGCCGCGGCGGGTGGCCGGCGACGCGGCAAACGCGACGCAAACGACGATGCGCCGGCCTGCAACGGATGCGGGCCGGGCAACCCCTCCGCGGCGAACGGCGCCGCGACTGGCAGCGTCAGAGTCCGACGCTGTCGAGCCACTCCGCGAACATGCGTCGTGCGGCCGCCTCGAGCGCGGGGCCGTGCTGTGCGGTATCGGCCCGCAACTGGCGCGCGTCGATGCCGGGCGTCGCCGCGATTTCGCCGGCGTTCGCGATCAGCCACGGTTCGAAGCGGTCGGTGCGGATTTCCGGATGGCATTGCAGCGCCAGCACATGCTGGCCCCATGCGAATGCCTGGTGACGGCAGGCCGGTGTCGACGCGAGATGCATCGCACCGCCCGGCAGGTCGAACGTGTCGCCATGCCAGTGCAGCATCGACGTCGCCGCAGCGTCGAGATGGCGCAACGGCGATGCGCGGCCGGCGTCGGTGAGCGTCAGCGGCGCCCAGCCGAGTTCGTGCTGCGCGGCCGGACAGACGCGCGCACCGAGCGCCCGGGCGATGAACTGCGCGCCGAGGCAGATGCCGAGGATCGGCAGGCCCGCGTCGATGCGATTGCGCACGAGCGCCGTGAGCGGCGCGATCGTCGGATACTGCGCATCGTCGTACACGCTGAGCGGCCCGCCGAGCACGACGAGAAGCGATGGCTCGAGCACGTCGAGCACTTCGACCCGCGACGACCCGACGTCAACGTACCGCACCCGCCGGCCCCGTTCGCCGAGCACCTGCTCGAAGCTCCCGAGATCCTCGAAATGCACGTGGCGGATCGCCACGACTTCAGCGTTCATCATCGGCCTCCCGGTCGATCGACGGACGTCAGCCTGCGAAAATCTTCCAGGTCTTCTTCTGCGTCGCCGCGTCGGCTTCTTCCTGCACCGAGCAGTCGAGACGCAGGTCGCTGTCGGACATCGAGATGTCGAGCGCCGCGCAGTGATGCACGGTCTTCTTCGACAGCTTGCCCGGCTGAAAGTGGGCGCACGTCACGCACATGCGCTGCGGCGGCGTCGCACCGGCCACCTGCAGTTCGCGCAGCGTCTTCAGCAGCGCGCGGTACAGTGCGCCCTGCTCGTCCGCGCCGAGCTTGCCGACGGCTTTCGTCAGGAATTCAGGCCATTGCAGCGCCTTCTTCGCGGCCGTCCGGCCACGGGCCGACAGGCGCACGGCCAGCGCGCGGCCGTCGTCCAGCGCACGGCGCTTCTCGACGAGACCCTTGGTCTCGAGCGTGCTGACGGCATCGCTCGTGGTCGCAGCGGTCAGCTGCGTCTCGCGCGCGATCTCGCCGAGCCGCATCGGGCCCTTGCGCTGCAGCAGCAGCACGAGAATCTCGCCCTGCGTCGGCGTCAGGCCAGCGCCTTCCGCCCAATCCCATGCCTGGCTCCGCATGGCCGTACTCAACCGCAGCAGGCTGTGGGTCACACGTCCCGAAGCCTGATTCCCGTAAACGCCTTCGCTCATAGTCTTTTCGCTTTGCCGCCGCCCGGTTTGCCGAGCGGCCGTAGTGTGGAGATCGAATGTCTATCTCAAAACAGACACGCTCTTGCGAGTGCGTCAGCACGGCCGTCGCGAGGGCACACGCGGCGGTCGCGTTCGCGGCGACCGGTAAGACACGCGTCGTTCCGGTGTCCGCAAAGCCGACATTCTAAGCGAGAGCGGAAAATCGCACAGCTAAGTTATCCCCTTCATTCTGTGGAAAATCGCTGGATAACCGAAATTTTTCGTTGTGCCTGCAATGCCGAACGCCCGCGGAACGGTGCGAACGGACATTTTCCTGTTCGGATCGGCCATCGGGCCGACCGCAATGATCCACCGGGTTATCCCGCGCACAGATCGTTGACTTTGCAGCGGAATATCAAGTTATCCACAGATTTTCAGGACAACCGGCAACGATTTCGGCCTCAATCGAGGCCGCCCGTCGTTCAGTGAATCGCCACTCGGTCGAGCCCGTAATCTGCAAAACATTTTTTCACTCGCGCCAACGTAAGCACTGCTGGCGGACCGTCTCATTGAGCGATTTTTCCTGTTTGAAAACGGTTCTCAACCACGATGCGTCGTTCACGCGCGCCTTGGCCTGCGCGCCGATCTCGTCGAGCGCCGCGCGGGAACCGAGCGCGGCCGCATGCGGCGCGATCCGGTCGAGCGTGTCGAGGATGTCTTCCGCGATCGTGCGGCGCTCACCCGTCTGAGGATTCACGCAGGTGCCCTCGAGCCCGAAGCGGCACGCCTCGAAACGGTTGAACGTGTAGACGAGGTAGTCGTCTTCCGACAGCTTCAGCGGCCGGTCAGTCAGCAGGTAGCGCGCGAGCGTTTGGATGTAGCAGGCGATCGCCGCCGCACGGTCGACCGACAGCGGCGTGTCCATCACGCGCACCTCGATCGTCCCGTAGCCGGGCTTCGGGCGGATATCCCAGTAGAAGTCCTTCATCGAGTTGACGACGCCGGTGTTCACCATCTTCGTGAAGTACTCCTCGAAGCTGTCCCAGGTCAGCACGAACGGCGCGCGGCCCGACAGCGGGAACGCGAACACCGAATTCAGGCGTGCCGAATGGAAGCCGGTGTCGACGTTCTGCACGAACGGCGACGATGCCGACAGCGCAATGAAGTGCGGAATGAAGCGCGACATCGAGTGCAGCAGGAACAGCGCGCTGTCGGGATCGGGGCAGCCGATGTGCACGTGCTGGCCGAACACGGTGAACTGCTTGGCGAGATAGCCGTACAGCTCGGAGATGTACTGGAAGCGCGGCGCATCGTAGATCTGCCGGTCGCTCCATTGCTGGAACGCATGCGTGCCGCCGCCGGCCAGCCCGACGTTGAGCTGGTCGGCCGCCTTCACGAGCACGTCGCGGATCGCGTGCAGTTCGGTGACGGCCTGCTCGTGCGAATGGCAGATGCCGGTCGACAGCTCGATCATGCTCTCGGTGATTTCCGGCGTGATGTTGCCCGGAAAGGTCTCGCCCTGGATCAGGCGCATCAGGTCGGAGGCCGCTTTGGTCAGGTCGTAGTTGTGCGTGTTGACGACCTGGATCTCCAGTTCGACGCCGAACGTGAACGGCTCGGAATTGACGAAGGTTTCGAGTGCCATGGCAGGTTCCGGAATCAGTTGCTGTCGCTGCGCTCACCGACCGCCGACAGGCAGCGGTAGACGATGAACGGGCTGACGAGCTGCAGGATCACGATCGTGCACATCACGATCGCGCGCAGGTGCGGGTCGAAATTCGGATAGAGCTGGTAGGTGTCGTCGACGAGCAGGTACGACAGCGCGGACATCGGCGTGAGCGCGATGCCGAGCGCGATGCCCTGCTTCATCCCGATGCCGCTCGGCTTCGCGAACGCGACGACGCCGGCCAGCTTCGCGACGAGCCGCGTGACGATCAGCACGATCGCGAGCAACCCGCCGAGCGCGATGTCGCCCCACGTGAACGACGTGAGCGTGAGCACGAACAGGATCACCGTCAGCAGCCAGCCGGCCGTGCCGAAATGCTCGGGCCACAGTTGCGGGCGCGCCTCGAGGTTCTTCACGATGATGCCGGCGAGCAGCAGCGTGAGCAGCGTCGACAGCTTCAGCGCCTGGGCGACGGCGATCGCGAGCATCACGAGCCCGAACAAGGCGACGAACGAATGCTCGTCGCGCATCGTCGCGGTCATGTGGCGGAACAGGTAGTTGCACGAACGCGCGACGAGATACGCGACGATGAACGAACCGGCGATCAGGTAGAGCGGCTGCAGGATCGTCGCGAAAACGTTGCCGTACGCTTCCTGATGGAGCCAGCTCGTCACGAGCTTGGTCAGCACGATCGCATAGACGCTGTTGAGCGCGGTGAGCGTGATGAGGCGTTGCGACACCTGCCCTTCCGCGCGCAGTTCGGTCTTCAGCTGGATCACCATCGACGGCGACGTCGCGATCGCGATCGCCGACAGCACGAGCGCGACCATTCCCGATACCCCGAGTGCGAGCATCGCGAACAGCACCAGCACGAACGTCAGCGTGGCTTCGGCGAGGCTCGACGCGACGAGCCACGGATTGCGCCGGATCCAGCGCAGGTCGAGGCGGCTGCCGAGCTCGAACAGCAGCAGGCCGAGCGCGACGTCGATCAAGAGCCGCGAGGTTTCGTCGGTGCTTGCATCGATCACGCCGAATCCGAACGAACCGGCGATGAGACCGATCACCGCATAACCGGTGATGCGAGGCAGACGCCATGCGCGATAGCAAAGCTCGCCACACAGGCCGGCCGCGAACAGCGCGAGCCCCGCCCAGAACACGGCATCCGGCGTGAGCGGCCAGTTGGGCAGGAATGAGAACGCCGACTTCATCGTGGTGACTTCTCCTTTGGAAGCAACCGCCAGCGACGCGGGGTCAAGCGTCAGAAATGGATGCGCGCCGGCTGGGTATCGCCCCGAATGTGATTGCTGTGTCGACGACGGCGGGACATGGGATCCGCCTTTTCCGCCACAGGGCGGAAAGTCGTTCAGGTTGCCGATCTGGATTGTCGGCCTGGTGTGTGAACGGACTGCGCAGTCTCGAAGATTCAGATTCGAAATCGTGCCGACCGTTCCATTGAAGCATGTCCGGCGCCTGGCCGGATGAACGCGAAGGAAACCGATTGTGCCACAGCTTTTTCGGTCTGGAACCCATTGATTCGACTCGCGGCGCTGTGCGGCACCGCAGGTCTTTGGTTTCAAAGGTTTACTTGTATATATACGTAGTAGAAGTTAACAAAGGACGCACAGTTCTGTGGATAACTTCGGTTTACGTCGACAGATCAACGCGTTGGGGAGCCCATAACCCGTTGCACAGACTGTTTGTGCACAGAGGTTTGAGTTGAGCAACTTTCGGGCCGTTTCACAGCTGTGCCGAGTTGCCCAGTTTACGTCCACTGTGATTGCACACGAAGTGCGCGCGGATTCCGCGCGGTTATCCACAGTGTCGAGTGGATAACCTTGCGCGAAAAAGTCGGGAAACTGTGAGCGGCTCGGGTGAGCAGTCAGCCGGCCTGGCCGACGCGGCGCGCGCGCAACGCGCGGATCAGGAAGCGTGCGGGATCGACGGCATCGGCGAGTTCACGTTCGAGCGGCCACGGTTCGCCTTCGAGTTGCGAGGCGATCAGCTCGGCGCCGAGCGCGGCCCAGACGAGGCCGCGCGAGCCGAAGCCGAATGCGCCGTAGAGTCCGGGCAGGCGCGGCAGGTCGCGTGCCTGCGCACCGCCCAGTGCGCGCGCGTTGGCGATGGCGCCCGCTTCGTCGGCGAGCGGGCCGAGCAGCGGCAGACGGTCGCCGACGACCCAGCGGAACGCCACGCGGCCGCGCAGCGTGGCGGGATCCGGCAGGTCGCCGATCAGGCCCGGCAGCAGATGCCGGACGCGCTCGAGGTTTTCGAGGTGGCCCGCCGCGCGCATCGCAGGATCGACGTCGTCGGGTTCGAACGTCGCGCCGATCAGCAGCGTGCCGTCGTCGAGCGGCACCGCGTAACCGTCGCCGATCGTCGGGCACGGCAGCGGTGCCGTGCTGCCGGGGGGCAGCAACGTGAGCTGGCCACGCACCGGTTGCAGCGCGACATGCTGCAGCCCGGCGAGACGCGCGGCGTCGCCGGCGTTCGCGAGCACGACGACGGGCGCTTCGGCCAGCGTGCCGCCTGCCTCGTCCAGTGCATGCCATGCGTCGCCCCGCCGTTCGAGTTTTGCAACGCTGGTGGACGCGAGCAAGCGCACGCGCTCGCCGGCTGCCGCGTATTGAGCCGCGCAAAGGCCGGCCGGCCAGACGGCGCCGCCGTGCGGAAACAGCAGGCCGCCCTGCGCGACCGGCAGGTTCAGATGCGCGCGCGCGGCATCGACGTCAAGCAGCGAGACATAGTCGGACGGTGCGCCGAACGCATCGAATGCATCGCGCATCCGTTCGAAGTCGTCGGCCGATTCGGCGAGATGGATCATCCCGTGCGTGCTGCGCGCAAACGTGTGGCCCGAGCGTTCGAGTGCGCGCCAGCGTGCAATCGCATGCAGGAAGCCGCCGCGCGTGAGGCGGCTCGCGACGTTGTCGTCGCGTGTCATCAGCGGATGGAAAACGCCGGCCGGATTGCCCGACGCTTCGCCCGCGATCCGGTCGTGCCGCTCGATCAGCGTGACATCCCAGCCGCGCGCGGCCAGGCGTTCGACGACCGCGCAGCCGGCCAGGCCCGCACCGATCACGATCGCGCGGCGCGTCGCGACGGGCAGTGCGAGCGGCGGTTCGTGCCGGCGCGCGCGCCAACGCGGCGCATATTCGCCGACGAGCACATCGTCGACCTCGCGATACGTGAAACCCGCTTTGCCGAGTGCGTGTTTCAACACGTCGGAACGCGCATGCGTTGCAAACGTGGCGTGTTCGCCGGCGATTTTCGAGAGTGCGCGGACCACGTCGGTCGAGTGGAGATCCGCGTCGCTCGACGACGCGAAGCCGTCGAGACAGAACGCGTCGGCGCGCGCGACGATCTTTCCCAGCATGTCGATCGCGTCGCCGAACGCGAGCGTGAGCACCACGCGCCCTTCGTCGAATTCGAGCCGATGCAGGCCTGGTACGAGCATCGGCCACGCGTCGGTGAGTGCATCGACATCTGCCGAGATGGTTGTGTTCGCAACTATATGCGAAGTGGCGCGGCGCAGGTCATCGCGCGAGAACGGATGCGGTTCGACTGCGACAAAATGCAGCCGCTCGCAGCGCGCGGGATCGTCGCGCCACGCGGCCCAGGCCGCGAGGAAGCTGCCGCCCGCGCCGAATCCCGTCGCGACGATCGTGAATGTGCGGCGGCCCTGCCAGCGCGCCGGCAGCGCGTTGCCCGCGACGAACACGCGATGCGCAAGCGCGGCTGACGCGCCGCGATGGAGATCGCCGAACTCGGGCGAGACGAGCGTGCCGTCGTCGCGAAGCGCGAGCGTGGCGGGAACAAGTCGGTCGGTCATGCGAAACAAAAAACGTGGCAGCCAAGCCTGGCAAGGGATTGCGCGGAGCCGTCCGACCGGTCGTTGGAAAATGCCAACGGGGCGGCGCACGGGCGGATCGCGCTGCGTATCCTGTCCGGTTGGCGCTGGTCAAAAAACGGGCAGTCGATGATTCATTCGGCGAAATACCGATGAAAATCTTTGAAACCCTTGTCGTTATTGGGTTTGCGCTGCGCTATCATAGCAACGCCGTACCGCGGGGTGGCCACCGGCTAACCGGAGGGCGCGTCGCGCGGGCCAGGATTCGGCGCTGTGTCGTCGGAGTCTGACTCTCGACGGCACGGTTCGCGCACGTATAATCGGCGCGTTCGCGCTGTTCGTGTCAACCTAACCTGATAAAGGAACCTTAATGAACAAACAGGAACTGATCGACGCCGTCGCCGCCCAAACGGGCGCCAGCAAGGCTCAAACCGGCGAAACGCTGGACACGCTGCTCGAAGTTATCAAGAAGGCCGTGTCGAAGGGTGATGCGGTTCAGCTGATCGGCTTCGGCAGCTTCGGTTCGGGCAAGCGCGCAGCACGTACGGGCCGCAACCCGAAGACCGGCGAAACCATCAAGATCCCGGCAGCCAAGACGGTCAAGTTCACGGCTGGCAAGGCGTTCAAGGACGCCGTCAACAAGCGTTAATCCAGCGCCTGTTCCAAGAAAAACCCGCCTTTCGGCGGGTTTTTTGTTGGGTGCGCGCGGCATTTTTGCCACAGTCCGCGACCCTCTTGCAAGATTTAACGGTTGTTTTTACGACGCGTTACGCGTGCACGATCTGCGTGTTGCCGTGATCGTCGTCGTCGTGCGAATCGATATCCCACACCGGGAACGGATCGTCGAACGCGTGCCATCCCGCCGCGCCGAGCGCGAATTCCGCGTCGGTGAGCAGGCACGCGTCGAGCTTCGCGCGCCATGCATCCGCGTCGAGCGCGATGCCGATCATCACGAGTTCCTGCCGGCGATCACCCACCGTGCGATCGTCGAGATCGCCGTGCCATTCGGTGCGGATTTCAGCGAGCAGCTCGTCGTCGTCCGGCCATTCCGCGCGATCCTGCGCAGCCCACCAGAGACCCGCCGGGCCATGCCGGCATACGCCGCCCGCCTGCGACAGCGAACCCGCGATGTCGTTGCGCGTCGCGAGCCAGAAGAAGCCCTTGCTGCGCAGCACGCCCGGCCACTCCTGGTGCAGCAGCGCCCAGAGTCGTGCCGGATGAAACGGCCGGCGCGCACGGTAAACAAAATTGCCGATCCCGAATTCGTCGGCTTCGCCGTGCACGTGCGCATGATGTTCGTCATGGCAGTCCGGGTCGTCGCAATGCGTGCGATCGTCATCGAGCGACGCAAGCCAGCCCGGCGCATTCGCGGCCTCGTCGAAATCGAAGCGGCCCGTGTTCAGCACTTCGTCGAGCGGCACGTTGCCGAACGTCGACACGACCTGGTGCGCGCGCGGATTGAGTCGCGCGAAGATGTGCTGCAGGTGTGCGAGTGCGTCGGCGTCGACGAGGTCGGCCTTGTTGATCACCAGCACGTCGCAGAACTCGATCTGTTCGATCAGCAGCTCGACGAGCGTGCGATCGTCCTCTTCCGACGCGGCGATGCCGCGCGTCGCGAGCGCGTCATCCGAGCCGTAGTCGCGCAGGAAGTTGTACGCGTCGACCACGGTGACGAGCGTGTCGAGCCGCGCGACGGCCGACAGCGACGTGCCGTCGTCGTCGACGAACGTGAAGGTTTCGGCGATCGGCATCGGCTCCGCGATACCGGTCGATTCGATCATGATCGCGTCGAAGCGGCCTTCGGACGCGAGCGTGCGGATCTCGACGAGCAGGTCGTCGCGCAGCGTGCAGCAGATGCAGCCGTTCGACATCTCGACGAGGCGTTCCTCGACGTGCGACAGCGCCTGCGCGTCGCGCACGAGCGATGCGTCGATGTTGACCGCCGCGAGATCGTTGACGATCACGGCGACTTTCAGGCCCGCGCGGTTCGACAGGACGTGGTTGAGCAGCGTGGTCTTGCCGGCGCCGAGGAAGCCGGACAGCACGGTGACGGGCAACGGCTGGTTCATTGCCGGATTCATAGCGATATGCACCAACGGAAAAATTGAAAAAGCGGCCGCGGCGCCCTTCCGGGGCACGATCGGCCCGCGAACGGGCGAAATGGCGGCGTGAGCCCGCATTGTGCATCAAACGCGCGCCGGCCGGCCGGTACGGCGTCGGACCACGGTGCGGCGCGGTGTCACTGCACGGGCGGCAGCAGCTTCCATTGCGCGAGGATGCCGGCGATCTGCCGCGCATATTTGTCGCGCAGCGACGGTGTTTCAGAATGATAGGCGCCGACGGCCTGCCACGTGTTGCCGTAGCGGTTCATCTTCTGCTTGAGATGCCACGCGGCGATGTAGACGTTCTTGCACGGCTCCATCAGCGTGTCGCGGCCGATTCCGTAGCGCGACAGCGTCGGCAGGTGGATCGAATTGATCTGCATCAGGCCGTAGTCGACCGAGCCGTTCGTGTTCTTGTTTAGCGCATTGGGCCGGTTGCGCGACTCCTGCCACGCGATCGCGCGCAGGATCAGCGGATTGACCTGCTGATATCTGGCCGCTTCGTCGAAACAGTCCGCGCGAGCGTTCGCGCTGGCGAAACACGCGCCGGCGGCGATCAACGCGATCGAAACGAACCGTCTGTTCATGGTGCGGAATCGACAAGAAATTGCGTGCGGGTCGGGAAAACCCGTGCCTGTTATTCGTGCGACGAGAAACGTGCCGCCCGTATCATACCGACAGTCCGTCAGCTTGCGACATACAGGAATACGGCAGCCCGGTTATACCGCATTTGCGTGTCGGTTCATCGTGAAACGGGGACGATGGCCGGCATGCCGAGAACAGCGTCGAATCTTACATATTGCATACGGATCGCCGGATACATGTCGTATGTGAGACAGTCCTCGGATCAATGTGATATTTCGGACATGAAAAACTGCTAATGTCGCCTCTTTCGGACTTGGATCCCAGCACTACCGCCGGAAGTGGCCTGAGCCGGCATCGACCCATTCATCCATGACAAGAAATCGCTTCGTTATGCGGCGTGTCGCCACGACCTTGATCGTCGCCGGCATCATCGTCTCGCAGGCCGCCTACGCTCAGGTCACGCTCAACTTCGTGAATGCGGATATCGACCAGGTCGCCAAGGCGATCGGCGCCGCAACTGGCAAGACCATCATCGTCGACCCTCGTGTGAAGGGGCAGCTCAACCTCGTGGCCGAACGTCCGGTGCCGGAAGACCAGGCGCTGAAGACGCTGCAGTCGGCGCTGCGCATGCAGGGCTTCGCGCTCGTGCAGGATCACGGCGTGCTGAAGGTCGTGCCCGAGGCCGACGCGAAGCTGCAGGGCGTGCCGACCTACGTCGGCAATGCGCCGCAGGCACGCGGCGACCAGGTGATCACGCAGGTGTTCGAGCTGCACAATGAATCGGCGAACAACCTGCTGCCCGTGCTGCGGCCGCTGATCTCGCCGAACAACACGGTGACGGCCTACCCGGCGAACAACACGATCGTCGTGACCGACTACGCGGACAATGTGCGGCGCATCGCGCAGATCATCGCGGGCGTGGATAGCGCCGCGGGCGCGCAGGTGCAGGTCATTCCGCTGCGCAACGCGAACGCGATCGACCTCGCCGCGCAGCTGCAGAAAATGCTCGACCCGGGCGCGATCGGCAACAGCGACGCCACGCTGAAGGTGTCGGTCACGGCCGACCCGCGCACCAACTCGCTGATGCTGCGCGCATCGAGCGCGTCGCGCCTCGCGGCTGCCAAGCGGCTCGTGCAGCAGCTCGACGCGCCGAGCGGTGTGCCGGGCAACATGCACGTCGTGCCGCTGCGCAACGCCGATGCGGTGAAGCTCGCGAAGACGCTGCGCGGGATGCTCGGCAAGGGCGGCGGCAACGACAGCGGCTCGTCGGCGTCGTCCAACGATGCGAACAGCTTCAACCAGAACGGCGGCTCGTCGTCGAGCGGCAACTTCTCGACCGGCTCGTCCGGCACCCCGCCGCTGCCGTCGGGCGGCCTCGGCGGCTCGTCTTCGTCGTCGTCGGGGTACGGCGGCTCGTCCGGCAGCAGCGGCGGCCTCGGCACCGCGGGCCTGCTGGGCGGCGACAAGGACAAGGGCGACGACAACCAGCCCGGCGGGATGATCCAGGCCGATGCGGCGACCAACTCGCTGATCATCACCGCGTCGGATCCGGTTTACCGGAACCTGCGCTCGGTGATCGACCAGCTCGACGCGCGGCGTGCGCAGGTCTATATCGAAGCGCTGATCGTCGAGCTGAACTCGAACACGCAGGGCAACCTCGGCATCCAGTGGCAGGTGGCGAGCGGCCAGTTTCTAGGCGGCACGAACCTGGCACCCACGGCCGCCAATGCTTTGGGAAACAGCATTGTCAACCTGACGGCCGGCGGTTTGACCAACGCCGCTGGCGGGATCACCGGAGGTGGGCTGGCCGCCAATCTCGGGCAGTTGAGCCAGGGGCTGAACGTCGGCTGGCTGCACAACATGTTCGGTGTACAGGGGCTCGGTGCGCTGCTGCAATATTTCGCGGGCGTGAGCGACGCGAACGTGCTGTCGACACCGAACCTGATCACGCTCGACAACGAGGAAGCGAAGATCGTCGTCGGCCAGAACGTCCCGATCGCGACCGGTTCGTACTCGAACCTGACGAGCGGCAATGCGAACAGTGCGTTCAATACCTACGATCGCCGCGACGTCGGCCTGACGCTGCACGTGAAGCCGCAGATCACCGACGGCGGGATCCTGAAACTCCAGCTCTATACCGAGGATTCGGCGGTCGTCAACGGTACCACCAACACGCAGACCGGCCCGACCTTCACGAAGCGCTCGATCCAGTCGACGATCCTGGCTGACAACGGCGAGATCATCGTGCTGGGCGGTTTGATGCAGGACAACTACCAGGTATCGAACAGCAAGGTTCCGCTGCTTGGCGACATTCCGTGGATCGGCCAGCTGTTCCGTTCGGAATCGAAGATCCGCCAGAAGACCAACCTGATGGTGTTCCTGCGCCCGGTGATCATCTCCGACCGCAGTACCGCGCAGGAAGTCACGGCGAACCGCTATGACTACATCCAGGGCGTGACGGGCGCATACAAGTCGGACAACAACGTGATCCGCGACAAGGACGATCCGGTCGTCCCGCCGATGCCGTTGGGCCCGAGCCAGGGCGGCACGCCGGCCGGCAACCTGTTCGATCTCGACAAGATGCGTCGCCAGCAGCTGCAGCGCCAGGCGGTGCCGGCGCAGCCGTTGCCGGAGGCGACGCCCGCGCAGCCGCAGAGCGTGCCGCAGCAGGCGGTGCCGCAACAGCCGCTGACGGCCACGCCGGGAGCATCGCAGTGAGCGACGTGCTCGCGTCCTCCGCCCATGACGGCACGCCGGGCGAACGGCAGCCGCCGTCGCCGCTCGCCGCGCGGCTGTTGCCGTACGGTTTCGCGAAGAACGGCCAGGTGCTGATCGCGCACCAGCTCGACGACACGCTCGAGGTGTGGATCAGCGAACGCACGAGCGATGCCGCGCTCGCGGAAATCGCGCGCAACTTCGGCTCGATCTCCGTGCATCGCGTGCCGGCCGACGAGCTCGCGCAGGCGATCAACCACGCGTACGCACGTCAGGACGGCAGTGCCGCGCAGGTGGTCGGCGAGGTCGAAGGCGAAGTCGACCTGTCGCGGCTGATGCAGGACATCCCCGAAGTCGAGGATCTGCTCGAATCGGAAGACGATGCGCCGATCATCCGGATGATCAACGCGCTGCTCACGCAAGCGGCGCGCGAACAGGCATCGGACATCCACATCGAGCCGTTCGAGAACGCATCGGTCGTGCGCTTTCGCGTCGACGGCACGTTGCGCGACGTCGTGCGGCCGAAGAAGGCGCTGCACGGTGCGCTGATCTCGCGGATCAAGATCATGGCGCAGCTCGACATCGCGGAGAAGCGCTTGCCGCAGGACGGCCGCATCACGCTGCGCGTCGGCGGCCGGCCGGTCGACGTGCGCGTGTCGACGCTGCCGACCGGGCACGGCGAGCGTGCGGTGCTGCGTCTGCTGGAAAAGGATGCGCAGCGGCTGAACCTCGAAGCGCTCGGGATGGGCCGCGACACGCTCGTGCAATTCGACAAGCTGATCGCGCGCCCGCACGGCATCGTGCTCGTCACGGGCCCGACGGGTTCGGGCAAGACGACCACGCTGTATGCGTCGATGTCGCGGCTCGAAACGGCGACGACCAACATCATGACCGTCGAGGATCCGATCGAATACGACCTCGGCGGCATCGGCCAGACGCAGGTAAACGAGCGGATCGGGATGACTTTTGCCCGCGCATTGCGCTCGATCCTGCGCCAGGATCCGGACGTGATCATGATCGGCGAAATCCGCGACCTCGAAACCGCGCAGATCGCGGTGCAGGCATCGCTGACGGGCCACCTCGTGCTCGCGACGCTGCACACGAACGATGCGGCATCGGCCGTCACGCGTCTGACCGACATGGGCGTCGAGCCCTACCTGCTCGCCTCGTCGCTGCTCGGCGTGCTCGCGCAGCGGCTCGTGCGGCAGCTCTGCCCCGTCTGCAAGGAAGAACGCCACGAAGAAGGCCGCACCGTGTGGCATCCGGTCGGCTGCGACAAGTGCGGGCATTCGGGTTATTCGGGCCGGCGCGGCGTATACGAACTGCTGCTGGTCGACGAGTCGATCCGCTCGCTGATCCACCGCAATGCGGCCGATGCCGAGATTCTCGCCGCCGGCCGTGCGGAAGGGATGCGCACGCTGCGCGACGACGCCGAGCGCTGGCTCGCGTCGGGCGCGACGTCGCTCGAGGAAGTGCTGCGCGTGACGGGAGGCGCATAGCGCGATGCCGGCATTCCGTTTCGAAGCAATCGATTCGGCGGGACGCGCGCAGAAAGGCGTCATCGATGCCGACAGCGCGCGTGCCGCGCGCGGCCAGCTGCGCACGCAGGGGCTCACGCCGCTCGTCGTCGAACCGGCCGCCAGCGCGACGCGCGGGGCGCGGTCGCAGCGGCTCGCGTTCGGCCGCAAGCTGTCGCAGCGCGAACAGGCGATCCTTACGCGCCAGCTCGCGAGCCTCTTGATCGCGGGGTTGCCGCTCGACGAGGCGCTCGGCGTGCTGACCGAGCAGGCCGAGCGCGACTACATCCGCGAACTGATGGCCGCGATCCGCGCCGAGGTGCTCGGCGGCCATTCGCTTGCGAATGCGCTGGGCCAGCATCCGCGTGATTTTCCGGAAATCTACCGCGCGCTCGTCGCGGCGGGCGAACACACCGGCAAGCTCGGCATCGTGCTGTCGCGCCTCGCCGACTACATCGAGCAGAGCAACGCGCTGAAGCAGAAGATCCTGCTGGCGTTCACGTATCCGGGAATCGTCACGCTGATCGCATTCGGCATCGTCACGTTCCTGCTGAGCTACGTCGTGCCGCAGGTCGTCAACGTGTTCGCGAGCACGAAACAGCAGCTGCCCATGCTGACGATCGTGATGATGGCGCTGTCGGATTTCGTGCGGCACTGGTGGTGGGCGATCCTGATCGCGGTCGCGCTCGTCGCGTGGTTCGTGAAGGCGACGCTGTCGCGCGACGGGCCCCGGCTGCGCTTCGACCGCTGGGTGCTGACCGCCCCGCTCGCGGGCAAGCTCGTGCGCGGCTACAACACGGTGCGCTTCGCGAGCACGCTCGGCATCCTCACCGCGGCGGGCGTGCCGATCCTGCGTGCGCTGCAGGCGGCCGGCGAGACGTTGTCGAACCGCGCGATGCGCGCGAACATCGACGACGCGATCGTGCGCGTGCGCGAAGGCTCCGCGCTGTCGCGCGCGCTGAACAACGTGAAGACGTTTCCGCCGGTGCTCGTGCACCTGATCCGTTCCGGTGAAGCGACGGGCGACGTGACGACGATGCTGGATCGCGCGGCCGAAGGCGAAGCGCGCGAGCTCGAGCGTCGCACGATGTTCCTGACGAGCCTGCTGGAGCCGCTGCTGATCCTGGCGATGGGCGGCATCGTGCTCGTGATCGTGCTGGCCGTGATGCTGCCGATCATCGAGCTGAACAACATGGTGCAGTGACGGGCTGACCGTGGGTCAGGCCGTCACCTTCGGCTTCAGCGCATGTAGATCGCCGGGGACGGCGTGTTGGCGGGAAGCTGGACTTCGGTGCGGGCGCCGTTGCGCTCGACGATGATCGAGCGGGGGCGGACTTCGGCGAGCTTCGCGCCGGACGTGACGTCCGCGCCGAGCGACACCGCACGCGGCGGTTCGCCGCCGACACCGACGATCGCGGCGCCACCGTGGTCGAGCGCGAGGATGCCGAACAGGTGGATGTCCTGCACGGGATTCTTGTCGAGCTGACCGCCGAAGAGCGCCGCGGCGTCCTCGGTGCGGATCGGCAGCCGCGCGGCGGCGGCGGGCAGCGGCGCTTCGCGAGCCGACAGCGTGACGACCCAGTAGGTGGCCGTCGCGCACAAACCCGCGAAGAGGGCGAGGGAAAGGATCCGGATCGAGAGCGCGTTCATGCGCGCTATTGTACGGATGTATATGAAATTTGCGTTGGGTGAAAGCCCTCGGCAATGCGCGCCTTACAATGCGTGCTCCGCGCCCGCGGGTTCGGAAGCTTGCCGTCAGGCAATCGTCCGGTGCGCCGGGTGCGTCACTCAACCAACGACATTTTTTGGAAAGAGGTAGTCAGTCATGCAAACGTGGATCACTCGCCGCAACGCGGCCGTGCGTCGTCAGCGCGGTTTCACGCTGATCGAGATCATGGTGGTGGTCGCGATCCTCGGGATCCTGGCGGCACTGATCGTGCCGAAGATCATGAGCCGCCCGGACGAAGCGCGCCGCATCGCCGCTAAGCAGGACATCGGCACGATCATGCAGGGGCTCAAGCTGTACCGTCTCGACAACGGCCGCTACCCGACCCAGGAGCAGGGCCTGAACGCGCTGATCCAGAAGCCGTCCACCGATCCGATCCCGAACAACTGGAAGGACGGCGGCTATCTCGAGCGCCTGCCGAACGATCCGTGGGGCAACGGCTACAAGTACCTGAACCCGGGCGTGCACGGCGAGATCGACGTGTTCAGCTACGGCGCCGACGGCAAGGAAGGCGGCGAAGGCAACGATTCCGACATCGGTTCGTGGCAATAAGCCTTCACTGACCAGCCCGACGCTTCGTTCCCGTTCTTCATGCTCGCCATTCGCACGACCTCCCGCTGCGGCCGCGATTGCCGTGTGCGTCACGGCGCGGCTGCGTCCGTACCGGCGCATGCCGACGGCGGGCAGGCGTGGCACGGTGCGCGGCGTCATCGCGCACGCGGCTTCACGCTGCTCGAAATGCTGGTCGTGCTCGTGATCGCGGGGCTGCTCGTGTCGCTCGCGTCGCTGTCGCTCACGCGCAATCCGCGCACCGATCTGCGCGAGGAAGCGCAGCGCATCGCGCTGCTGTTCGAGACCGCCGGCGACGAAGCGCAGGTGCGTGCCCGGCCGATCGCGTGGCAGCCGACCGCGCACGGCTTCCGGTTCGACGTGAGCTCGCCCGACGGCTGGCGCACGCTGCGTGACGACCTGCTGCGCCCGCGTGACTGGGACGGTGGCGTCACGGGCGCCGACATCGACTATCCGGGGTCCGACACGCATGCGAATCGTGTCGTGTTCGGCACCGAGAGCATCGACACGCCGGTGCGCGTGACGCTGCATTCGGCCGCCGGCAGCGCGACGATCGTCGGCACCGGCAACGGCCGCTACGAGGTGCAATGACGATGCGTCGTCGCCTGCCCTTCCCCGTTGCTTCATCACGCCGGCATGCCTCAAGGGGGATTCCTTCGAGCCGCGGTTTCACGATGATCGAAGTGCTGGTCGCGCTCGCGATCATCGCCGTCGCGCTCGCCGCGTCGATCCGCGCGGTCGGCACGATGGCGACCAATGCCTCCGATCTGCATCGCCGGCTGCTTGCGGGCTGGAGCGCCGACAACGCGCTCGCGCAGATGCGCCTCACGCATGCGTGGCCGGAGATCGGCGAACAGAGTTTCGACTGCTCGCAAGGCAACGTGCAGCTCGTCTGCACGC
The DNA here is from genome assembly GCF_030482905.1 of Burkholderia sp. AU45251. Classification (NCBI taxonomy): domain Bacteria; kingdom Pseudomonadati; phylum Pseudomonadota; class Betaproteobacteria; order Burkholderiales; family Burkholderiaceae; genus Burkholderia; species Burkholderia sp. AU45251. Next base: position 157,927 of record NZ_JAUJQH010000013.1, read on the forward strand.
AGCGCGTGAGCACTACGCCCAATCCGGTGTTCCGGCGCGTCCGGATTTCGGTGAGCATGCCGGGGCGCACCGGCGTGCTCGCGCAGATGGTGACGGTGGTCGCGAATGAAACCAGCCGTCCGCTCTGACGCGCCGATGCGCCGCCCGCTCGCCCGCCCTGCCCGCGGCTTCACGCTGATCGAGCTGATGATCGCGATCGCGATCCTCGCGGTGGTCGCGATCCTCGCGTGGCGCGGGCTCGACCAGATCATGCGCGGGCGCGACAAGGTCGCGGCCGCGATGGAAGACGAGCGCGTGTTCGCGCAGATGTTCGACCAGATGCGCATCGACGCGCGGCTCGCCGCGACCGACGACGAGGCCGGCCAGCCGGCGATCGGCGTCGCCGGCAATACGCTGCAGATCGTCCGCGAACTCGACGTGCCGGGCGCCGCACCACGGCTGCAGGTGATCCGCTACCGGATCGCCGGCGGGCGCGTCGTGCGCTATGCGTCGCCGCCGATCGACGACGCGAACCGGCTGCGCAGCGTGCTGAAGGACAGCAGCGTCGAAGGCTGGAGCTGGGTCGCGCTGATGGGCGGCGTCGGCGCGATCGACGCGAAGCTGTACGTGCCGCGCGTGGGCTGGACCACCAACCTGCAGACGGCCAACGATGCGCTCGCGCAGAACAACGATGCGCTCAAGGTGCCGCAGATCGGCAACGCGCCGCCGACGCGCGCGGTGACGGGGCTGCAGGTCAGCATCGGCGCGACGTCGCTGCGCGTGCCGGTCACGCGCATCTTCCTCGTCGGGGAATGACGATGCGCACGCGTCCTCACCGCTCATTGCGTGCCGCCCGCGCGGCCGGTCGCGCACCGGCACGCGGCCGCCAGCGCGGCGCGGCGATCATTACCGCGCTGCTCGTCGTCGCGCTGTCGGCGATCCTGGTCTCGGGGATGCTGTGGCGCCAGCAGGTGCAGATCCGCCGCATCGAAAATCAGCGCATGCTCGCGCAGGCGCAGTGGGTCGCACGCGGCGCGCTCGACTGGACGCGGATGATCCTGCGCTCCGAAGGCGACACGGCGCCCGGCATCACGTATCTCGGCGGTATCTGGGGCGTACCGATCGCGAAGACCAAGCTGTCGGATTTCCTCGGCCGGATCGGCGCGCCCAACGACACCGGCGGCGAAGACACCTATATCTCCGGCTCGATCGAGGACGCGCAGGCGAAGTTCAACCTGCGCAACCTGGTGGCGTCGCCGGCGCCCGGCGTGCTGCAGTTGAACGTCACACAAGTCCAGGCGTTCCAGCGCCTGCTGACGACGCTCGGCTACGACGGCGCGTTCGCGAAGCGCATCGCGCTGCAGGTGCGCGCGAGCCTGCTGAATTCGGCGACGCGTTTCCAGATGCCGACACTGCCGGGGGGCGGCACGGCGCCGCCGATCACCGCACCGGTGACGACCGATCAGCAAGGCGGCGGCGGCTTCTCCGACGATCCGGGCATGACGGGTGGCGATCGCGGGCCCGCGCCGCTGATGATGACGGGCGTCGACAGCCTGCTCGACGTCGACGGTGTGACGCCCGAGATGGTCGCGCGGCTGCGCCCGTTCGTCACCGTGCTGCCGACCACGACGCCCGTGAACATGAATACCGCGCCGGCCGAGGTGATCGCGGCGCTGATGCCGGGGATGAGCGTGTCGTCCGCGCAGGCGCTCGTGTCGCGCCGCGAGACCGTGTTTTTCCGCAACGTCGCCGACGTGCAGCTCGCGCTGCGCGGCGCCGGTGCACCGAACGTGACGCTCGACGCGAGCGTCGTCGACGTCAATTCGAGCTATTTCATCGTGCATGGCCGGATCCAGCACGATCGCGCGGAGGTCGATCGCACCTCGCTCGTGTATCGTGATCCGACCACGCATTCGACACGGGTCGTGCGCATCCGCGACCAGCTATAACGACGCCAATCGGGAGAGGAGCTCTTGTGAGCACGTTGATTGTTTCTTTGCCGCCGCGCGAGCCTGCCGTGCCGTTGCAGGAATGGCAGTGGCCCGAGCTGCCGTTCACGCTCGTCGACAAGGCCGGCCATGTGCAGCGCGCCGGCCGTGCCGCGCTCGCGCTGCTGCCGCGAGCGAATGCGACGGTGCTGATCGTCGCCGCGCGCGACGTGCTGCTGCTGGCCGCGACCGTGCCGCCGCTGAAGGGACCGAAGCTGCGCCAGGCGCTGCCCAACATCGTCGAGGATCAGCTGATCCAGGATCCGCTCGGCTGCCATATCGCGCTCGATCCGGACGCGCTGCCCGACGGGCGCCGCGTGCTGGCCGTCGTCGATCGCGCGTGGTTCCGCACGATCTGCGAAGCGTTCACGGCGGCCGGCCACCGGCACCTGAGCGCCGTGCCCGCGACCCGCTGCCTGCCGGCACCGCACGCGTCCGCCGCACCAGCCGACAGCGAAGTCGATGCCGCCGCGGTTGCCGCCGACGCCGTCGACGCGCCGCCGGCCCGCCCGGCGACGGTGGCCGCGGTGCTCGGCCTCGCGGCATCGGTCGAACCGGTGCTGGTCGAGGCTGGCGCGCAGCCGGCTGCGGCCGGTGCGCCGCGCCTCGAACTCGCGGTCGCGCGCGGGGCGCTCGGCGAAGGCTTCGCGGCGCCCGCGTCGCGCGCGGCCGGCACGCTGGCCGCACTGGCGGGCGGCGGCGACGTCGAACTGTACGAACTCGGCGAACCGGGCGCGGAGCCGCGGCTCGCGTCGGTCGGCCGCGCCGACGGCCCGCTGCTGCCGGGCGCCGCGCCGCTGTCGTTCGATGCGTTCGCGCGGCGCGCGCTGACCGAGAAGTTCGACCTGTGCCAGTTCGAATTCGAATCGCAGCCGTGGCGCTTCGACCGCGCGACGGTGAAGCGCCTGCGCGTGCCGCTCGCGCTCGTCGCGGCGACCCTCGGCGTGGCGGTGATCGGGATGAACCTGCACTGGTGGAAGCTGTCGCGCGAACGCGATGCGCTGTCCGCGCAGATCACCGAGACGCTGCTGTCCGCGTTCCCGAAGACGACGACGGTGCTCGATCCGCCCGCGCAGATGCAGCGCCAGCTCGACCAGTTGCGCCTCGCGGCCGGCGAGCTGTCGCCGAACGATTTCCTCGCGCTGTCGAGCGGGCTGTCGCGTTCGATGGGCGCGCTGCCGCTGAACGGCATCGCGTCGCTCGACTACCACGACCGGAAGCTCGACGTCGGCTTCAAGCCGGAGGTCAAGGTCGATCCCGATTTCACGCAGCGCCTCGCGCGTAACGGACTGTCCGGCGAAGTCGACAGCAACACGGGCAAATGGACGATCCGGAGCCGCTCATGAAAACGGAACAACTGAACCAGACGCTGGCCCAGTTCTGGGGCGAGCGCTCCCAGCGCGAAAAGATGCTGCTCGGCTGGGGCGGCGCCGTGCTGGCGGTCGCGATCGCGTATTCGGTGCTGTGGTCGCCCGCGCAAGAAGGCCGCGCGCGGATCCAGCGTGAGCTGCCGACGATGCGCCGCGAGCTCGCGCAGATGACCGCGCAGGCGAACGAGGCGAAGTCGCTGACGGCCGCCGCGCAGGGTGTGGCACCGACCGGTCTCGCGCTGAAGGATGCACTGACCGCATCGCTGTCCGATCACGGGCTGCAGGGCGCGCAGGTGCAGATCGTCGGCAACGGCGTGCAGGTCCAGATGAAGAACGTGTCGTTCCCGGCGTGGACGCAGTGGCTCGACGATGCGCGCCGGCAGTTCAAGGTGCAGGTTGGCGAGGCACATGCGACCGCGCTGAAGGACGACGGCCAGGTCGACCTGACGGCCGTGATGCAACCGTCTACGCAGAAATGACGCAGTGGATGACGCAAGTGGCGGTCGGCCGATGAGGCCGGGGATCAAGCGGCTCGCCACCGCATTGCCGTGGGTACTGGCAGGAGGCTTGGCGACGGCGGTGACGCTCGTCGCGCTCGCGCCGGCCGCGTGGATCGCACCGCAGTTCGCGCGCGCGACCGGCGGGCACGTGAATCTCGTCGATCCCGACGGGTCGCTGTGGCACGGCTCGGGCACGCTGATGCTCGCGCCGGGGGCCGATCAGAGCGCGGCGACGCTGCTGCCGGGCCGGGTCGAATGGACCACGGGTTTCTGGCCGCTGCTGACCGGGCGCGTGCAGATGCGCATGCGGCAGACCGAGGCGATGCCCGATGCGGTCACGCTCGATGCGACGTGGCGCGGCGCGGTGCTGTCGGCGGGCACGATGGCCGTGCCCGCGTCGCTGCTCGCGGGGCTCGGCACGCCGTTCAACACGCTCGACCTGCAGGGCGACGTGCGGCTCGGCTGGAGCGACTGGCGCCTGATCGGCAACAACGCGTTCGGCCAGCTGACGGTGACGATCGACTCGATGAGTTCGCGCGTATCGCGCGTGAAGCCGCTCGGTTCGTACCGCGCGGTGCTGCAGGCGAAGGGGGCCGGCGCCGACCTCGACCTGTCGACGACGCACGGCCCGCTGTTCCTCGACGGTCACGGCAACTTCGGCCCGGGCCAGGGATCGTTCCGCGGCACCGCGCATTCGGCGCCCGAGCAGCAGGCGAACCTCGCGGGGCTGCTGAACCTGCTCGGCCACCCGATCGGGAACAACGAGGTGTCGCTGATCTTCGGCGACGCGCAGCGCTGACGCGCGCGTCGCCCTTCCCTTCCTACTTCTGCGCGAGCGGCGCGGCGACCGACGGTGCGGTGGCCGCGGGCGCGGCCGCACCGGACGCCGGCACGGGTGCCGGTGCCGCCATGTCGCCGTTCTCGCGCGCCATCTCCGCTACGTTCCAGCCGCCGCCGAGCGCCTTCACGAGCCCGACCGACGACGTCATCCGCTGCCCGGAGATCGTCGCGAGCTTCTGCTGCGCGGTGAACGCGGTGGTTTGCGCGGTCAGCACGTTCAGGTAGGCGACCGTGCCGGCCTTGTACTGGTTCGTGACGATCGCGAGCGAATGCTCGGCGCTGTCGACCGCCTGCCGCTGCACGTCGATTTCCTGCGCAAGGATGCGCTGCGACGCGAGGTTGTCCTCGACGTCCTGGAACGCGGTGAGCACCGCGAGGCGGTACGCGGCGACGTCCTGGTCGTAGGTCGCACGCGCGGCGTCGGTCTGCGCGGCGCGCAGCCCGGCGTCGAACAGCGTGGCCGCGAGCTGCGGGCCGACCGTCCAGAAGCGCGCCGGCAGCGTGAACAGCTGCGACCACACCGAGCTCTGGAAGCCGCCGGTGGCCGACAGCGTGAGCGTCGGGAAGAACGCGGCGATCGCGACGCCGATCTGCTCGTTCGCGGCCGCTGCACGGCGCTCGGCCGCGGCGATGTCGGGCCGGCGTTCGAGGATCGCGGACGGCACGTCGACCGGCGTGATCGGCGGCTCGGCCGTGAGCGGATTCGGTGGCAGCGAGAAGGTCGATGCCGGCTCGCCGATCAGCGTCGCGATCGCATGCTCGAACTGCGCGCGCGCGACGCCGTTGTCGATCGACGCGGCCTGCGCGCTCTGCAGTTGCGTCTGCGCCTGGATCACGTCCGCGCGTGCGGCGACGCCCTGCGCGTACTGGTTCTGCGTGAGTTTCAGCGACTGTTCGTACGACTTCACGGTGTCGTCGAGCAGCTTCTGCAGCGCGTCGGACGTGCGCAGCTGGAAATAGGTCTGCGCGAGCAGCGCCTGCTGCGACAGCCGCGCATTCGCGAGATCGGCCGCGGCGGCCGCTTCGCCGGCGCGCTGTGCGCTGACCGTACGGCTCACCTTGCCCCACAGGTCGGGCTCCCAGCTCGCGTCGAGGCCGATGCTGTAGCTGTTGTTGATCGAGCCGGTCGAACCGCTGCCGAAACTCGACGATGAACCCGACGACACCGACGCGCGCGGCGTGCGGGCGCGCGAGCCCGATGCGGTCAGCCCGACGGTCGGGAAATACGCGGCCCGCGCCTCGGTGACGAGCGCGCGCGCCTGCCGGTACGCGGCGGCCGATTGCGCGATGGTCTGGTTCGATGCGTTGAGCTTGTCGATCAGCGCATCGAGCTGCGGATCGTTGTAGACCGACCACCACGCGCCGCGGTCGGTGCGGTCGGCGGGCTGCGCGACCTTCCAGCCGGCCGGCGCCTCCTTGTACGCGGCGGGGATCGACGTGTCGGGCCGGTGATAGTCGGGCCCGACGGCGCAGCCGGCGAGCAGCACGGCCGTCGCAACGGCGACAGCGGCGCTCAGCGGGCGAAGGGCGCGCGGGAGGGTGGCGTACGGCATGGTGATTTTCCTGTCTGGGCGCGACGTCCGGCGAGCGGCGTCGCGCGATGCGGTCGTCGTGCCGCTGGCGGACAAATGGTAACTGACGGCGGGAAAGCTGCGCAGCCCCAAGGGTACGGTGCGCGGCGACAGGAATGTGTTACCGGCACGAGCGGCCGGTTTACCGGCCATTACGGCCAGCGGGCGGGAAGACGGGTGTGCGACGCCGGCCGTGCGGGGTGCGGCCGGCGCTCAGTCGGAGCAGTCAGGAAGGCGGGAGACGCGCGATGTCAGTGGCAGCGCGCGGGCAGCGGGAGCGGTTCGGCGGCGGACCGCCATGTCGACGGCTCCGTCGCGGCCGGCTGGCCCGTGCGGCGAGCGCCGTCTTTCGCGTTGCGCTGCCGGCGATGATCGAACCATGCGAACCCGAGCGCCGCGAGCGAGCCGCCCGGGACCACCAGCATCGTCACGTACAGCGCGATCTTCCAGCCGCGGTGCGGCCCGGAAAACGCATGATGAGCGGTATCGGTCAGGTTGCGGCGCAGCGCGCCGGCGGCATTTTTCAGGAACAGCATCGCGAACATCCTCGGGGTGCCCGCAGCGCGGGCGCATCGGTCAGAACATAGTCTCCGGCAGTGCAACATGCACGTCGTAACTGGTTGCCTCAAATAATATTGACTAAGCAATCAATTTTCAAGATACTGGGCGCGTTTAAATCTGAAACGCACTATTGCTGCGCGCGCAATCGCATGACCGGCGGCCTCTACGATCCCGAGAACATCGCGCTGGAAACCAGCCTCGGCTATTACCTGTCGAAGGCGAAGCAGGCGCTCGTCGAGCGGATGGACCGTGCGCTCGAACCGCTCGACCTCACCGCGCAGCAGATCGGCGTGATCCTGCTGTTGTCGCGCGGCTATGCGCGCACGCCGTTCGAGCTGTCCCGCAAGATGTCGTACGACAGCGGGTCGATGACGCGGATGCTCGACCGGCTCGAACGCAAGGGGCTGGTCGCACGCTCGCGCAGCGAGCAGGATCGCCGGATGATCGAGCTGACGCTGACCGAACGCGGCGCCGACGCCGCCCGGGCGCTGCCGTCGCTGATCGCGACCGCGCTCAACGCGCAGCTCGACGGTTTCTCGGCCGACGAGCTCGCGACGCTCACCGGCCTGCTGCAACGCTTCATCGCCAACGGGCCCGGCTCGACCGGTTGCCCGAAACCCGACGAAGAGGCGGACGGCTGATGTGCGCGGAGGCCCCATGTCTAGGTTAAGCGTTCGCTTATTTATCTGTCTGGGCAGAAGATGACAGGGCACGCGCTCCCCTTTTCCGTTGATCCGTTCCACCCGGCCGGGCTGCGCTGCGGCGCACACCCGTGCGTTGTGCCGGCGCATCGCGCGCGCCGCGTCTAGGAGATTTCGATGTCCGCCACCACGGCATCTGCCGCCTCGCCGGCCGCTTCGCCCGCACCGCTGTCAGGCGGTGCACTCGCGCTGCTCACCGTCGGGCTCGCGCTCGGCACCTTCATGGAAGTGCTCGACACGTCGATCGCGAACGTCGCGGTGCCGACCATTTCGGGCAGCCTCGGCGTCGCGACGAGCGAAGGCACGTGGGTGATCTCGTCGTACTCGGTGGCTTCCGCGATCGCGGTGCCGCTCACCGGCTGGCTCGCGCGGCGGGTCGGCGAGGTGCGCCTGTTCACGCTGTCGGTGCTCGCGTTCACGGTCGCATCGGCGCTGTGCGGCCTCGCGACCAACTTCGAGACGCTGATCGCGTTTCGGCTGCTGCAGGGCCTCGTGTCGGGGCCGATGGTGCCGCTGTCGCAGACCATCCTGATGCGCAGCTACCCGCCCGCGAAGCGCGGGCTCGCGCTCGGGCTATGGGCGATGACGGTGATCGTCGCGCCGATCTTCGGCCCGCTGCTGGGCGGCTGGATCAGCGACAACTACACGTGGCCGTGGATCTTCTACATCAACCTGCCGATCGGCCTCTTCTCGGCGACCTGCGCGTATTTCCTGCTGCGCGGCCGCGAGACGAAGACGTCGAAGCAGCGGATCGACGCGATCGGCCTCGCGCTGCTCGTGATCGGCGTGTCGTGCCTGCAGATGATGCTCGACCTCGGCAAGGACCGCGACTGGTTCAACTCGACGTTCATCGTCGCGCTGGCGCTGATCGCGGTCGTGTCGCTCGCGTTCATGCTCGTGTGGGAGGCGACCGAGAAGGAGCCGGTGGTCGACCTGTCGCTCTTCAAGGACCGCAACTTCGCGCTCGGCGCGATGATCATCTCGTTCGGCTTCATGGCGTTCTTCGGCTCGGTCGTGATCTTCCCGCTGTGGCTGCAGACGGTGATGGGCTACACGGCCGGCAAGGCCGGCCTCGCGACCGCGCCGGTCGGGCTGCTCGCGCTCGTGCTGTCGCCGCTGATCGGCCGCAACATGCACCGGCTCGACCTGCGGATGGTCGCGAGCTTCGCGTTCATCGTGTTCGCCGGCGTGTCGATCTGGAACTCGACGTTTACGCTCGACGTGCCGTTCAACCATGTGATCCTGCCGCGTCTCGTGCAGGGGATCGGCGTCGCGTGCTTCTTCGTGCCGATGACGACGATCACGCTGTCGAGCATCCCCGACGAGCGGCTCGCAAGTGCATCGGGGCTGTCGAACTTCCTGCGCACGCTGTCCGGTGCGATCGGCACCGCGGCCAGCTCGACGTTCTGGGAGAACGACGCGATCTACCACCACGCGCGGCTGTCGGAATCGGTGAGCGTGTATGCGCAGAGCACGACCGACTACCAGGGCGCGCTGTCGCAGCTCGGCATCGTCGGCCAGACGGCCAATGCGCAGCTCAACCAGCTCGTCACGCAGCAGGGCTTCATGATGGCGACCAACGACTTCTTCCTGCTGTCGGCGTTCATGTTCGGCGCACTCGCGTTGCTCGTGTGGGTCACGAAGCCGAGGAAGGGTGCGGGGCCGGCGATGGGGCATTGACCGCGCGGCGGGCAGCCGTTGCGCCCGCCTCGTTCGTTTTACCGCCCGCCTCGGCGGGCCTCACTCCCTCGCCCGCAACCCGCCAAACGCCAGATCGTCACCGGGCGCGATCGGCAGCGTCGCCCGCGCCACTTCAAGCCACGCGCGCGCCGCGTGCGACAGATACCCCTTCTTCAGCCAGCCGAGCGCGATCGCCCACGTGATCTCCGGCTCGACGATCGGCCGGCACGTGAACTGGCCCGCGTCGAGCCGCCGGCAATACGGCTCGGGCAGCAGCGCGATGCCGACCCCCGCATGCACGAGCGCGGCCATGAAATCCCAGTGGCCGCTGCGGCTCACGATCGACGGCGTGAAACCGACCTGCCGGCACGCGTCCAGCACCGCGTCGTGCAGCGCGAGGCTTTCCGCGTAGAACACGAACGACTCGCGCGCGAGATCCCCGAGCGGCACGGCTGCGTGATCCTCCCAGCGCGACTCGCGTGGCGCGACGAGCCACAGCGGCGCGCGCACCATCGGCAGCCGCTCGAAGGTGCCGGGATCGACCGGCTCCAGCAGCCCGCCCAGCTCCAGCTCGCCCGACGTCAGCGCGGCCTCGATCATCCGCGCGCCCTGCTCGAACAGCTTCAGCTCGATGTTCGGATAGCGCTGCTTGTACGCGGCGATGATCGGCGTGAACAGCGAGCCGCCGAGCGGCGGAATCCCGATCGTCAGCTCGCCGCGCCCGAGCGTGCCGAGATCGTTCAGCTCCGACTGCAGCTGCGCCTGCGCGGCGAGCACGTCCTGGCCGCGCTGGAACACGATCCGCCCCGCGTCGGTCAGCACCATCTGCCGGCCGTCGCGCAGCAGCAGCGGCGAGCCGATCTCGTCCTCGAGCGCCTTCACCATCTTGCTGATGGTCGGCTGGGTCACGAACAGCTTGTCGGCGGCCGCCGTGAAACTCTGCTGGCGAACCACCTCGACGAAGTACCGCAACGCGCGCAATTCCATCGATGACTCCCCAAATTGGTGCGGCGATCTAAACGAATTCCGAATTGGAATGACAAGGATAGAGACAAGTCATTTTATTTATGGTTAGGGGAAACCCTATACTCCCACCATCAACGGAATATCTGTAGGGAGCCTGCCATGACCAAGCCGACCGCCGCACTCGCCGCCCGCCCCGCTGCTTCGGGCAGCATGGCGCACACGGGCCGGATCGCGCTGCAGGCCGCCGCGCTCGGCGTGCTGTGGATGGCGGTCGACTGGGCTGTGCGCAAGATCGGGCTGCCGATTCCGTCCGGCGTGATCGGCCTCGCGGTGCTCCTGGTGCTGCTGTTCTCGGGGCGCGTCGCGCCCGCGTGGGTGAAGGACGGCGCGAACTGGCTGCTGTCCGACATGCTGCTGTTCTTCGTACCGGCCGCCGTCGCGGCCGTGCAGTACGGCGGGCTGTTCCGCGAGGACGGCTGGCGCATCGCGCTGGTGATGCTCGCCGGCACCGCGTTCGTGATGGTCGCGGTGGCCGTCGCGGTCGACCTCGCCGCAAAGCTCGAGCGCCGGCTCGCCGCCCAGCGCGTGTTCGCCGAACGCCGCCGCGCGCGCCTGAGCGCCGTGTCCGCCCACTGAGCCGGAGCCTGCCATGCTCGCCGCATTGTCGAATCTGTCCGCCGACCAGGCGAACACCGCGATCTCGTTCGGCTGCTTCGTGCTGACGGTCGTGCTGTACTTCGCGTCGAAGCGGCTCTACGCATACAAGAAGACGCTGCTGTTCTCGCCGCTCGTGTTCGTGCCGGGTGTGCTGGTGCTGCTTGTCCTGCTGACCGGCATCCCGTATTCGGTCTACTTCCGCGACACGCGCTGGCTGATGTGGCTGCTCGGCCCGGCGACGATCGCGTTCGCGGTGCCGATCTACGACTATCGTGACCTGATCCGCCGCCACTGGCTGTCGCTGTCGGTCGGCGTCGCGGTCGGGATCGGCGCGGGCGTGTGCGGGTCGCTGCTGCTCGCGAAGCTGCTGCACCTGTCGCCCGACCTGCAGCGCTCGCTGATGACGCGCTCGGTGTCGACGCCGTTCGCACTTGCCGTGTCGGACAAGATCCACGCGCCGAAGGATCTCACTGCGCTGTTCGTGATCGCGACCGGCATCTGCGGGATGCTGCTCGGCGAGCTGGTGCTCGCGCTGGTGCCGATGCGCACGCGGCTGGCGCGCGGCGCGCTGTTCGGCGCGGCCGCCCACGGCGTGGGCACCGCGAAGGCTCGCGAGATCGGCAGCGAGGAAGGTGTCGTGTCGAGCCTGACGATGATGATCGCGGGCGTCGCGATGGTGCTGATCGCGCCGCTCCTGACGCTGCTGCCGATCTGATCCGGCGGCCGACGCCCGCCAGGCGCCAGTCCAGCCCGATCGTGCCTGCCGCCTTCGGCGCGGCAGACCCCATGCGGCGGAAACGGCGCCACCTCCCGGCCCTGCCCGCGCCTCCGTTCGCCGGCCCGGCGGCCTTTCCGCACCCGGCATGGCCGCCTTCTCCCGCCCGCCCTACCCTGCATCGGGCCGACACCCGGCCGACAATCGGCTGAGATAGCCGCAAATCCCCCCTCTTTTCCACCCATCGGGCTCGGCCCGGATGCCGAACAATGCATGCTACGAGACATCACGCACGCATTCACATGGCCTCCACGACCGCAAACCCGACCGCCGACAAGCCGGCTTCATCCGGCAAGTTCAAGCGCATCGCGCTCATCGCCGTCATCGCGCTGGGCGCGGCGGCCGCCGCAGCCGGCGGCATGTACGTGTTCCTGAGCAAGGAAGGCGTCGGCCATGCGAGCACGCCCGCCGAGCCGGCACCGCTGGCCGCGCCGGTGTTCTTCCCGCTCGACCCGCTGACCGTGAACCTGCAGTCCGACGACGGCGCGCAGCACTACCTGCGCGTCGGCCTGTCGCTGAAGCTCACCGACCCGAAGGCGCAGGAGCAACTGACCGCGCGGATGCCGGAGATCCGCAGCCGGATCCTGCTCGCGCTGTCGAACAAGCATCCCGAGGAACTCGCGACGCCGGACGGCAAACGTTCGCTTGCGAAGGAACTGCGGGACCTGATCGAGCAGCCGACGCAGCCGGGCAACCAGCGCGCGAAGGTCGACGACGTGCTGTTCACCGAGTTCGTCGTCCAGTAACGCGGCCGCGAAAGGAGCGCGTATGGGTCACCAGGAGTTCATGTCCCAGGAGGAGGTCGATGCCCTCCTCAAGGGCGTCACGGGCGAAACCGATGCAGTCGACGAACAGCGCGACACATCGGGCGTCCGTCCCTACAACATCGCGACGCAGGAGCGGATCGTCCGCGGCCGGATGCCCGGCCTCGAGATCATCAACGACCGCTTTGCGCGCCTGCTGCGGATCGGCATCTTCAACTTCATGCGGCGCACGGCGGAAATCTCCGTCAGCCAGGTGAAGGTGCTGAAGTACAGCGAGTTCACCCGCAACCTGCCGATCCCGACGAACCTGAACCTCGTGCACGTGAAGCCGCTGCGCGGCACGTCGCTGTTCGTGTTCGACCCGAACCTCGTGTTCTTCGTCGTCGACAACCTGTTCGGCGGCGACGGGCGCTTTCACACGCGCGTCGAGGGCCGCGATTTCACGGCCACCGAGCAGCGGATCATCGGCAAGCTGCTGAACCTCGTGTTCGAGCACTACACGACCGCCTGGAAGAGCGTGCGGCCGCTGCAGTTCGAATTCGTGCGCTCGGAGATGCACACGCAGTTCGCGAACGTCGCGACGCCGAACGAGATCGTCATCGTCACGCAGTTCTCGATCGAGTTCGGGCCGACGGGCGGCACGCTGCACATCTGCATGCCGTACTCGATGATCGAGCCGATCCGCGACGTGCTCAGCTCGCCGATCCAGGGCGAGGCGCTCGAAGTCGACCGCCGCTGGGTGCGCGTGCTGTCGCAGCAGGTGCAGGCCGCCGAAGTCGAGCTGACCGCGAACCTCGCCGAGATCTCGTCGACCTTCGAGAAGATCCTGAACCTGCGCGCGGGCGACGTGCTGCCGCTGGAAATCGAGGACACGATCATTGCCAAGGTCGACGGCGTGCCGGTGATGGAATGCGGCTACGGAATTTTCAATGGTCAATATGCGTTGCGCGTGCAGAAGATGATCAGCGCGGGCGATTCGATGAAGGAAGGTGGATATGAGTGAGCTGAACCAGACGCCCGAGGACGACGCACAAGCGATGGCCGACGCGGCCCTCGCGGCATCGGCCGCCGCGCAGGCGGCACCGGCCGCGGCGGAAGAAGATCCGGGCATGGACGACTGGGCGGCCGCGCTGGCCGAGCAGAACCAGCAGCCAGTGCAGGCGGGCGCGACGGGCGCCGGCGTGTTCCAGCCGCTGTCGAAGGCCGCGGCGACCTCGACGCACAACGACATCGAGATGATCCTCGACATCCCGGTCAAGATGACCGTGGAGCTCGGCCGCACGAAGATCGCGATCCGCAACCTGCTGCAGCTCGCGCAGGGCTCGGTCGTCGAACTCGACGGCCTCGCCGGCGAGCCGATGGACGTGCTCGTGAACGGCTGCCTGATCGCGCAGGGCGAGGTCGTGGTCGTCAACGACAAGTTCGGCATCCGCCTGACCGACATCATCACGCCGGCCGAACGCATCCGGAAGCTGAATCGATGAACGTAGTAGCGCCCGGTCGCCGCGTGCGCGTCGCAAGCGTGGCGGCGGCTGCCGCGGCCATTGCGGCGTCGCTTGCCTGCGCGCCGGCCGGCGCCGCCGACATGAACGCGGTAAACAACGCCGGGGCGATCGCATCGAGCGTGATGGTCGGCTCCGCCGCACCGTCGCTCGGCTTCGGCGCGGTGCTGCAGACGCTGGTCGGGCTCGCGGTCGTGATCGGTCTCGTATTCGCGTGCGCATGGCTCGCGCGCCGCTTCGGCTTCCAGCACGCCCGCCGCGGCGGCCCGCTGAAGGTCGTGTCGAGCGTCGCGGTCGGGGCGAAGGAAAGCGCGACGATCGTCGAGATCGGCGACACCTGGCTCGTGCTCGGCGTCGCGCCGGGCAACGTGCGACTGCTGCACACGCTGCCGGCCGGTTCGGCAGCGGCTCACGCGACGACGGCTTCGGCCGACGCGCCCGCCGGCGCCGCCCCGTCCGAAGGCGGCCTGCCCGGCACGTTCGGCTCGCGGTTTCGCGACGCGCTCGCGGGCGAAGCCGCGAAGCGCCTCGGTCGCGGCAAGGACCGCTGACATGGCGCCGCGCCCTTTTTCCGACCCCGCATTCCGATGAAACACGCATTCCTGCATCGCGCGGCGCGCTTCGCGCCCGTGCTGATCCTCTGCCTCGCCCCCGCGCTCGCGTATGCGCAGGCGAACGGCCTGCCCGCGTTCAACGCGAGCCCGGGCCCGCACGGCGGCACCACGTATTCGCTGAGCGTGCAGACGATGCTGCTGCTCACGATGCTGTCGTTCCTGCCGGCGATGATGCTGATGATGACGAGCTTCACGCGCATCATCATCGTGCTGTCGCTGCTGCGCCAGGCGCTCGGCACCGCGACGACGCCGCCGAACCAGGTGCTCGTCGGCCTCGCGATGTTCCTCACCTTCTTCGTGATGTCGCCGGTGCTCGACCGTGCGTACAACGACGGCTACAAGCCGTTCTCCGATGGCTCGATGCCGATGGAGCAGGCGGTGCAGCGCGGCGTCGCACCGTTCAAGACCTTCATGCTGAAGCAGACCCGCGAGACCGATCTCGCGCTGTTCGCGAAGATCTCGAAGGCCGCGCCGATGCAGGGGCCCGAAGACGTGCCGCTGTCGCTGCTGGTGCCCGCGTTCGTCACGAGCGAGCTGAAGACCGGCTTCCAGATCGGCTTCACGGTGTTCATCCCGTTCCTGATCATCGACATGGTCGTCGCGAGCGTGCTGATGTCGATGGGGATGATGATGGTGTCGCCGTCCACCGTGTCGCTGCCGTTCAAGCTGATGCTGTTCGTGCTGGTCGACGGCTGGCAACTGCTGATCGGCTCGCTCGCGCAGAGCTTTACGTAAGCGGCGGAGGAAACGCGCGATGACGCCCGAACAAGTGATGACCCTGGCGCACCAGGCGATGATGGTCGGCCTGCTGCTGGCCGCCCCGCTGCTGCTGGTCGCGCTCGCGGTCGGCCTCGTCGTGAGCCTGTTCCAGGCCGCGACGCAGATCAACGAGGCGACGCTGTCGTTCATCCCGAAGCTGCTCGCGGTCGCCGCGACGCTCGTGATCGCCGGCCCGTGGATGTTGACGACGATGCTCGACTACCTGCGGCAGACGCTGCTGCACGTCGCGACGCTCGGCGTCGGCTGAGCCGCGCGCACCACCCGGCGGCGATGTTCTCGGTTACCTACGCGCAGCTCAACGGCTGGCTCACGGCGTTCCTGTGGCCGTTCGTGCGGATGCTCGCGCTCGTCGCGACCGCGCCGGTCGTCGGCCACGCGGCGGTGCCCATGCGCGTGAAGATCGGCCTCGCCGCGTTCATGGCGCTGGTCGTCGCGCCCACGCTCGGCGCGATGCCGGACGTCACCGTGTTCTCCGCGCAGGGCATCTGGATCGTCGTCACGCAGTTCCTGATCGGCGTCGCGATGGGCTTCACGATGCAGATCGTGTTCGCGGCCGTCGAGGCGGCCGGCGACTTCATCGGGCTGTCGATGGGGCTCGGCTTCGCCACCTTCTTCGATCCGCACACGAGCGGCGCGACGCCCGTGATGGGCCGCTTCCTGAACGCGGTCGCGATGCTCGCGTTCCTCGCGGTGGACGGCCACCTGCAGGTGTTCGCCGCGCTCACCGCGTCGTTCCAGTCGCTGCCGGTGTCGGCCGATCTGCTGCACGCGCCCGGCTGGCGAACGCTCGCCGCGTTCGGCACGACCGTGTTCGAGATGGGGCTGCTGCTCGCGCTGCCGGTGGTCGCGGCGCTCTTGATCGCGAACCTCGCGCTCGGCATCCTGAACCGCGCGGCGCCGCAGATCGGCGTGTTCCAGGTCGGCTTTCCCGTCACGATGCTCGTCGGGCTGTTGCTCGTGCAACTGATGATCCCGAACCTCGTGCCGTTCGTGTCGCACCTGTTCGACATGGGGCTCGACGCGATGGGCCGCGTGCTGACCGGCTGGCGCTGAGCGCCTCCCGCCCCCCTGTTCCCCGTTTCCCGCCTGTTCCGGCCCTGCGTTGCTGGAAAACCCCTAAAGGAATCGCCCGCCCGCGAAAGGTAGCGGAAGGTTTCGCCTCCCTATACTCGTCGTGACGATGCAGCAAGCATCGCGCCATACGAATACAACGAACGGAGACGACCCGATGCGACCCATCCTGCGCACCCTCGCCGTTGCAGCCAGCCTGAGCTGCGCGCTTGCCGCTCACCCCGCTTTCGCCGACGACGGCGGCAAGATCACGATCATGGTCGGCGGGATCGCGAAGCTGATCTACCTGCCCGCTCGGCTCACGCAGGAACTCGGCTACTTCAAGGCCGAAGGGCTCGACGTCGAGCTGCTGTCGCAGCCGGCCGGCGTCGACGCGGAGAACGAGCTGCTCGCGGGCGCCGTGCAGGGCGTGGTCGGCTTCTACGACCACACGATCGACCTGCAGAGCAAGGGCAAGGACGTGAAGGCGATCGCCGTGTTCGGCCAGGTGCCGGGCGAAGTCGAGATGGTGTCGACCAAGGCCGCGCCGACCTTCAAGTCGATGGCCGACTCGAAGGGCAAGACGCTCGGCGTGACGGGCCTCGGCTCGTCGACCAGCTTCCTCACCCAATACCTGGCGCTGCAGCACGGCGTGCCGTCGACGCAGTACACGATGCTGCCGGTCGGCGCCGACGCGAGCTTCATCGCCGCGATCAAGCAGGGCCGTATCGACGCCGGGATGACGACCGAGCCGACGGTGTCCGCGCTCGAGAAGATGGGCGACGCGAAGGTGCTGGTCGACATGCGCACCGTCGACGGCACGCGTGCGGCGCTCGGCGGCACCTACCCGGCCGCGAGCCTGTACGTGCAGTCGGCCTGGGCCGAGTCGCACAAGGCGCAGGCCACCAAGCTCGCGCACGCGTTCGCGAAGACGATGCAGTTCATCCACACGCACAGCGCCGACGAAATCGCCGCGAAGATGCCGGCCGACTACCAGAAGGACAAGGCGCTGTACGTGAGCGCGCTGAAGGCGTCGCTGCCGATGTACACCGCCGACGGCAAGATGCCGGCCGACGGCCCGGCCACCGTGCTGAAGGTGCTGTCGGCGTTCAACCCGTCGGTGAAGGGCAAGCATATCGACCTGGCGCGCACCTTCACGAACGATTTCGTGAACGCGAAGTAAGCGATCCCGGTCGCGGCGCCGGCGGCGGCGATCCCGCCGCCGAGCGTTCCCCCGTTCCGGCCCGGTTGACCGGCCCGGCGTCGTCACGATGCGACGCCCTCCTCACCCGCAGGACGAATGCGATGAACCAGGCAGTCTCCCCGAGCACACCGGCGATCGAGTTTCGCAACGTGTCGTGCCGCTTCATTTCGCCTGAAGGCAAGGCCACCGTCGCGCTGCGCGATTTCAGCATGAGCGTCGCGCGCGGCGAGTTCATCGCGATCGTCGGGCCGACCGGCTGCGGCAAGTCGACCACGCTGAATATGATCACCGGGCTGCTCAAGCCCGTGTCGGGCGAGGTGCGCGTGATGGGGCGCCCGGTCGACGGGATCGATCCGCGCATCGGCTTCGTGTTCCAGGCCGACGCCGTGTTCCCGTGGCGCAACGTGATCGACAACGTCGCGGCGGGCCCGCTGTTTCGCGGCCGCTCGAAGGACGTCGCGTACGCGCAGGCCGAGGAATGGATCCGCAAGGTCGGCCTCGACAAGTTCACGAAGCACTACCCGCACCAGCTTTCCGGCGGGATGAGAAAGCGCGTCGCGCTCGCGCAGACCTTCATCAACCAGCCGGAAATCCTGCTGATGGACGAGCCGTTCTCCGCGCTCGACATGCAGACGCGCACGCTGATGCAGGACGAGCTGCTGCAGCTCTGGTCCGCGAACAAGGGCTCGGTCGTGTTCGTCACGCACGATCTGGAAGAGGCGATCGCCCTCGCCGACCGCGTGTTCGTGCTGACCGCGCGGCCTGCCACGCTCAAGCGCGTGTACGAGATCGACCTGCCGCGCCCGCGCGTCACGTCGGAGATCCGCTACGACACGCGCTTCATCGAAATTTCCAAGGACATCTGGCACGACCTGCGCGAAGAAGTGCAGATCGGCTGACGCATACGCTCAAGGCAAGAACAGCAAGGACAGGAGCATGACCGACATGACGCTTCCCCCCACCGCCATTCCGGCGACGACGCTCGAGGACGACGAGCGCGCCGCGCAACGCCGGCTGCGCCGCCGGCGCAACCTGATCGTCACGCTGCGGATCGCCGTGCTGGTGATCGTGCTCGGCGGGTGGGAACTCGCCGCACGCCTCAAGTGGATCGATCCGTTCTTCTTCTCGATGCCGTCGCTGATCTTCGACCAGATCCAGGACTGGTTCGTGAACGGCACGTCGCAGGGCCCGCTGCTCACGCAGGTGTGGGTCACGCTCGAGGAAACCGGCATCGGCTTCGTGATCGGCTCGGTTGCCGGCGTGATCTGCGGGATCGTGCTCGGCCGCAACAAGCTGATGGCCGACGTGTTCGGCCTGTACATCCAGATCGCGAACTCGATTCCGCGCGTCGTGCTCGGCTCGATTTTCGTGATCGCGCTGGGCCTCGGGATGGCGTCGAAGATCGCGCTGGCCGTCGTGATGGTGTTCTTCGTCGTGTTCGGCAACGCGTTTCAGGGCGTGCGCGAAGCCGACCGCTACCTGATCGCGAATGCGCAGATCCTCGGTGCGTCGCGCCGGCAGATCACCACGGCGGTCGTGATCCCGTCCGCGCTGAGCTGGATTCTCGCCAGCCTGCACGTGAGCTTCGGCTTCGCGCTGGTCGGTGCGGTCGTCGGCGAATTCCTGGGTTCCAAGCAGGGCATCGGTTTGCTAATCTCCACCGCCCAGGGCGCGTTCAACGCGAGCGGCGTGTTCGCGGCGATGATCGTGCTGGCCGTGGTCGCGCTGGCCGCCGACTACCTGCTGACCTGGCTCGAGAAGCGGCTGCTGAAGTGGCGCCCCGCGGCGTTCTGAACGCCGCAGACGGACGCCTGACATGACACTCCCGACCGCGCCGGCGCTCCCGGCGCGGTTCGGCATTTCGGAGAAGGAGCGCAACAGGATGGCGCACAGCCTGCGCGGACGGCTGCTGTGGTGGCTGCTGCTGCCGCTCGCGGTGTTCATGCTGATCGCGGGCGCGATGTCGTACGACACCGCGCGGACCACGGCCGCGCTCGTGCAGGACAGCGCGCTCGTCGCGTCCGCGCGCACGATCGGCGAGGACATCGAATGGCGCAACGGGCTGCCGGTCGCCGATGTGCCGCCGGCCGCGCTGGAGATTTTCGAATCGCCGTCGCGCGATTCGGTGTTCTACAAGGTGATCGACGGCCACGACCGCCTGCTCGCCGGCACGCCGGCGCTCGACGTGCCCGCGCGGCACGGCATCGAGCCGACGCTGTACGACACGTCGCTCGACGGCGTGCCGTTGCGCGCGGTGGCCTACGATCGCCAGTTGTACGACGAGGGGCACGTCGAGACGGTCACGGTGGTCGTCGCGAAGACGACCCGCTCGCACCGCGCGATGGTCGCGACGATCTGGCGGCCGCAGCTCGTGCGCCTGTCGCTGATGCTGATGCTCGCGATGGGGCTCGTGTACCTCGGCCTCACCTTCGAGATGCGGCCGCTGATGCAGCTGAAGGACGACGTGGCCGACCGCGGGCCGATGGAGCTGGAGCCGATCCGCCCCGAGCGGCTGCAGCACGAACTGCGGCCGATCGTCGACGCGATCAACCAGTGCATCGCGAGGCTCAATACGCACACGGCCACGCAGCGCCGCTTCATCGCGGATGCCGCGCACCAGCTGCGCACGCCGATCGCGGTGCTCGACACGCAGATCCAGTACGCGCAGCGGCGCGGGCACGACGATCCCGAGCTCGCATCGGTGCTCGACAGCATGCAGCGCAGCAGCCGCAAGATGGCCGACGTGACCGACAAGCTGCTGCTGCTCGCGCATGCGGAGGCGACGCCGTCGACACTGCTGACCCATCGCGTCGATCTCGCGGCCGTGGTGTCGAGCGTGCTCGAGGAAACGATCGTGCTCGCGCAGCGGCGCGACATCGACCTCGGCGCCGATCTCGGCGAGCGGCTCGACGTCGCGGGCAGCGACAGCCTGCTGACCGCGCTCGTGATGAACCTCGTCGACAACGCGGTGCGCTACACGCAGCCGGGCGGCTGCGTGACGGTGGCCGCCCGCCGCGACGGCGACGCGATCGTCCTCGACGTGGTCGACAACGGCCCCGGTATCCCGGCCGAAGCGCGGCCGCACGTGTTCAAGCGGTTCTACCGCGTGTCGGCCGATACCGAGGGCTCGGGCCTCGGGCTCGCGATCGTCCGCGAGATCGCGCAGGCGCACGGCGGCAGCGTGTCGCTCGCGCCGGGGGCCGGCAATCGCGGTATCGTCGTGACCGTGCGGCTGCCCGCCTACGATTGAAGAGAAGTCGCCATGAAACTCCTGCTGGTCGAAGACAACGCCGAACTCGCGCACTGGATCGTGAACCTGCTGCGCGGCGAGGATTTCGCGGTCGATTCCGTCGGCGACGGCGAACGCGCCGATACGGTGCTGAAGACCGAACGCTACGACGCGGTGCTGCTCGACATGCGCCTGCCCGGCATCAGCGGCAAGGAGGTGCTCGCGCGGCTGCGGCGCCGCAACGACAACGTGCCGGTGCTGATGCTGACCGCGCACGGCTCGGTCGACGACAAGGTCGACTGCTTCGGCGCGGGCGCCGACGATTACGTCGTGAAGCCGTTCGAATCGCGCGAGCTGGTCGCCCGGATTCGCGCGCTGATCCGCCGGCAGGCCGGCGTCGGCACGACGCAGCTCGTGTGCGGCGATCTCGTCTATGCGTTCGGCACGCGCGAATTCCGCAGCGGCGAAACCGTGCTCGCGCTGCGCCGCCGCGAGCACGCGATCCTCGAAACGCTGATGCTGCAGCAGAACAAGACGGTGTCGAAGGCGCGGCTGATGGACAGCGTGTTCGCGCTCGACGACGAACCGAGCGCCGACGCGATCGACATCTACATCCACCGGCTGCGCAAGCATCTCGCGGGCAGCACGGCCGAGATCATCACGCTGCGCGGGCTCGGTTACATCCTGCGCATGAAGAGCACGCAGGACTGACAAGCTCTCTTGCGAGCCCTGAATATCGATTCGTAGCACGAAACGTCATCGACGCATGCCGGCGCCCCCGGCTTGCCGGCTTCCGCACACCTGCCCGATCCGTGATTATTGCGCGTTCGGTGTTTTCACCGATCCGATTCTTGCGTCCGGGAAAGCGTCGTGAAGGATTGCACCCTCTACGATGCTATGCGTCGGCCCTCTCGCTGTGGCCGGCAAGAGTCGGCATACATTACGTACTGCCAACGACCAGATTTCAATGCGGCAGCTCGGAGGAGACGATCTTGAAACGAAAAACCCTTGCCCTTTCCATCGCGGCGGCTGGCCTGTGCGCCGGCACCCAGGCGCATGCGCAGTCGAGCGTGCAGCTCTACGGCCTGATGGACCTGAGCTTTCCGACCTACCGGACCCACGCCGACGCGAACGGCAATCACGTGATCGGGATGGGCAACGAAGGCGAGCCGTGGTTCAGCGGCAGCCGCTGGGGTCTGCGCGGCGCCGAAGACATCGGCGGCGGCACGAAGATCATCTTCCGCCTCGAAAGCGAATTCGTGGTCGCGAACGGCCAGATGGAAGACAGCGGCCAGATCTTCGACCGCGATGCGTGGGTCGGCGTCGAGGACGAGCGCTTCGGCAAGCTGACGGCCGGCTTCCAGAACACGATTGCGCGCGATGCGGCCGCGATCTACGGCGACCCGTACGGCTCCGCGAAGCTGTCGACCGAGGAAGGCGGCTGGACCAATTCGAACAACTTCAAGCAGATGATCTTCTACGCGGCCGGCCCGACCGGCACGCGCTACAACAACGGCATCGCGTGGAAGAAGCTGTTCAGCAACGGTATCTTCGCGAGCGCCGGCTACCAGTTCAGCAACTCGACCGCGTTCGCGACCGGCTCCGCGTACCAGGTCGCGCTCGGCTACAACGGCGGGCCGTTCAACGTGTCGGGCTTCTACAACCACGTGAACAATGGCGGCTTCACGAACCAGACGTTTTCGGTCGGCGGCAACTACGCGTTCAGCATCGTGCGCCTGAACGCCGGCTACTTCCGCTACAACGGCGACCAGGGCTCGCTCGGCCAGCGCCACGACGATTCTTGGACGGTGTCGATGAAGATCGCGCCGAAGGGCGCGCTCGACTACGAGCTCGGCTACCAGCAGATGCGCGTGAAGAACGCCGCGTACAACACGGACGGTTTCGTCCCGAACGCGAACCTCGGCGCGTTCAGCCTGACGAACGGCGTCGGCAACGGCTTCAAGGAAACGATCTACGGGTCGGTGTTCTATCACCTGAGCAAGCGCACCGAGGTCTACCTCGCCGGCGACTACATGAAGCTGCACGGCGGCTACACGGTGTCGTCGACGTTCGGCGCGAAGAACCAGCTCGAACTGACGTCGGGCATCCGCACGCGTTTCTGACCCCAAGCGGGGCCCGCCGGGCCCCGCCGCACCCTCCGTCCGGGATTCTCCATGCGGGCACGCCGGCGCTTGGCGCCGACCGTGCCCTTTTTTTCGTCCTGTCCGGCGTGACGCCGGGGACGCCCGCCAGGCGCCCGTCGGCTGCCCATGCGACAACCGGCCCGAAGCCGCTTGCGGCCCGTCCGGCGGGCGATCGCGGCCGATGTCCGCACGATCGCCCCACATCGGCGCTTGACCTCGGACGATCGACTCGATAGCGTTTCGGGTTTGCCCGGGCGGCCGTTGCCGCCGGTGCCGCGAGCGCGCCCGACGTCCTGGCGCGCGCGGCCGGGCTCCGATGGAAAAGACGATGCAGAAACTCGATGCGGCGAGCCCGCAGGCGATGTCGACCGATTTCACCGCCGACAACGTCGCGCGCCTGAAGGCGCTGTTCCCCGAACTCGTGACCGAAGGCCCCGGCGGCGCGTCGGTCGACGTCGACGTGCTGAAGGCGCTGATCGGCGAACGCACGGTCGGCGACGCCGACGAGCGCTACGGCTTCCACTGGCACGGCAAGCGCAGCGCGCGCCAGGCCGCGCTCACGCCGTCGACGGGCACGCTGCGGCCCTGCCCCGACGACAGCGTCGCGTGGGACGACACGCGCCATCTCGTGATCGAGGGCGACAACCTCGACGTGATGAAGCTGCTGCACAAGAGTTACGCAGGCAAGGTGAAGCTCGTCTACATCGACCCGCCGTACAACACCGGCAGCGATTTCGTCTATCCGGACGACTTCAGCGACAGCATCCGCCACTACCTGGCGATGACCGGGCAGACCCAGGGCGGCGTGAAGCGCAGCACCAACACCGAGGCGAACGGCCGGTTCCACACCGACTGGCTGAACATGATGTATCCGCGCCTGAAGCTCGCGCACGCGCTGCTGTCCGATGAAGGGCTGATCGCCGTGCACATCGACGAGCATGAAGTGCACGCGCTGGTGCTGATGCTGCGCGAGATCTTCGGCGAGGAGAACGAGCTCGGCGTGGCCGTGTGGGACAAGCGCAACCCGAAGGGCGACGCGCGCGGCGTCGCGTACCAGCACGAATCGCTGGTGCTGTTCGCGCGCAACGCGGAGACGCTGCTCGAACAGGCGCCGCTCAAGCGCCCGAAGCGCAACGCGCAGCGCATGCTCGACGCCGCGCACGACGCCGTGTACCGCAGCGGCAACGCGAAGGACGCGCAGAAGGCGTACCGCGCGTGGATGAAAGCGCAGACCAACCTGTCCGGCGGCGAGGTGATGTACGACCGGCTGTCGGAAGAAGGCCGCGTGTACCGCCTCGTGTCGATGGCCTGGCCGAACAAGAAGAAGGCGCCGGAAGAGTATTTCACGCCGCTGATCCACCCGGTCACCGGCAAGCCATGCGCGATGCCGGCGCGCGGCTGGCGCAACCCGCCCGCGACGATGCAGGCGCTGATCGAGCGCGGCCAGATCGAATTCGGCGCGGATGAATCAACGCAGCCGCAGCGGATCTACTACCTCGACGAGAACATGTACGAAAACGTGCCGTCGGTGCTGCCGTTCGCCGGCTCCGACGACGCGCTGCTGAAGACGCTCGGGATCCCGTTCGACCTGCCGAAGCCGGTCGATTTCGCGGCGGCCGTGATCGGCTGGTGCACGCGCGGCGACGACATCGTGCTCGACTGCTTCGCCGGCTCCGGCTCGACCGGCCACGCGGTGATGCAGGTGAACGCGACCGACGGCGGCGCACGCCGCTACGTGCTCGTGCAATTGCCCGAAGCGCTCGACCGCCGCGACAAGACGCAACTGGCCGCCGCCGATTTCTGCGCGAAGCTGAAGAAGCCGCTGACGCTCGCCGAAGTCACGAAGGAGCGCCTGCGCCGTGCCGCGCAGCAGGTCGCGCGCGACTATCCGGAAAGCTATGGCGACCTCGGTTTCCGCGTGTACCGGCTCGACACGACCAACGTGATCGAGTGGGACCCGCGCCGCGACGACTTCGACCACGCCCTCTTCGCGTCCGTCGAGCACGTGAAGACCGGCCGCACCGAGGACGACCTGCTCGCCGAGCTGACGCTGAAGCTCGGCCTCGACCTGTGCACGCCGGTCGAGCATCACCAGGTGGCCGGCAAGACCGTGCACCTGATCGGCCGCTCGATCGTCGCGTGCTTCGATGCGCGCATCGCGCGCGACGACGCGGGCCCGCTGGCCGACGGCATCGTCGACCTGCTCGACGCGACCGGCACGACGCACGACGTCACGTGCCTGTTCCGCGACAGCGGCTTCGTCGACGACGTCGCGAAGCTCAATCTCGCCGCGCTGCTCGAACAGCACGGCGTGAAGCGCGTGCGGAGCCTGTGATGCGGCTGCATTTCGAAGCGGATCTCGACTACCAGCGCGAGGCGATCGACGCCGTCTGCGACCTGTTTCGCGGCCAGGAATCGTATCGCGGCGATTTCAGCGTGCTCGCGAACGCCGCGCCCGGCACGACCGCCGCCGCGCAAGGCTCGCTCGGCTTCGCGGTGTCGGAACAGGGCGTCGGCAACCGGCTGTCGCTGACCGACGACGCGCTCGCGCGCAATCTCGCCGACGTGCAGCTGCGCGGCGGGCTGCCGCCGTCCGGCCTGCCCGGTTCGCGCGACTTCACCGTCGAGATGGAGACCGGCACCGGCAAGACCTACGTGTACCTGCGCACGATCTTCGAGCTGAACCGCCGCTACGGCTTCACGAAGTTCGTGATCGTCGTGCCGTCGATCGCGATCAAGGAAGGCGTGCACAAGACGCTCGCGATCACCGAGGATCACTTCCGCGCGCTGTACGCGGGCGTGCCGTACGACTACTTCCTGTACGACTCCGCGAAGCTCGGCCAGGTGCGCCACTTCGCGGCGAGCGCGGCGATCCAGGTCATGGTGATGACGGTGGCCGCGATCAACAAGAAGGAAATCAACAACCTCTACAAGGACAGCGAGAAGACCGGCGGCGAGAAGCCGATCGACCTGATTCGCGCGACGCGGCCGATCGTGATCGTCGACGAGCCGCAAAGCGTCGACGGCGGGCTCGAAGGCCGCGGCCGCGAAGCGCTCGCGGCGATGGCACCGCTCTGCACGCTGCGCTATTCGGCCACGCACGTCGACCGTCACCACATGGTGTACCGGCTCGACGCGGTCGACGCGTACGAGCGCAAGCTGGTCAAGCAGATCGAGATCGCGTCGGCGATCGTCGAGGATGCGCACAACAAGCCGTACGTGCGGCTCGTGGGCGTGTCGAACCGGCGCGGCGCGATCAGCGCGCGCGTCGAGCTCGACGTCGCGACGACGGCCGGCGTGAAGCGCCAGATCGTGACGGCCACCGACGGCGACGATCTCGAACGCCTGACCAAGCGCGCGCTGTACGCGGGGCTGAGGATCGGCGAAGTCCATGCGGTGAAGGGTGCCGAATACGTCGAGCTGCGCCATCCGGAAGGCGAGGCGTTCCTGTCGCTCGGCGAGGCGTTCGGCGACATCGACACGCTCGCCGTGCAGCGCGAGATGATCCGCCGCACGATCCGCGAGCATCTCGACAAGGAGCTGCGCCTGGCCGAACGCGGCGTGAAGGTGCTGTCGCTGTTCTTCGTCGATTCGGTCGAGCGTTATCGCCGCTACGACGAGAACGGAATGCCCGTGAAGGGCGACTACGCGCTGATCTTCGAAGAGGAATATGCGCGGGCGGCGCGCGTGCCGGCCTACCGTGCGCTGTTCGACGGCGTCGACGTCGCGCTCGAAGTCGGGCGCGCGCACAACGGCTACTTCTCGATCGACCGCAAGGGCGGCTGGACCGACACGAGCGAAAGCAGCGCGGCGGCCCGCGAGAACGCGGAGCGCGCATACGGCCTCATCATGCGCGAGAAGGAAGCGCTGCTGTCGTTCGACACGCCGCTGAAATTCATCTTCTCGCACTCGGCGCTGAAGGAAGGCTGGGACAATCCCAACGTGTTCCAGATCTGCACGCTGCGCGACATCCAGACCGAACGCGAGCGCCGCCAGACGCTCGGCCGCGGGCTGCGTCTCGCCGTCGACCAGGACGGCGAACGCGTGCGCGATGCGGGTGTGAACACGCTCACGGTGATCGCGACCGAGCGCTACGAGTCGTTCGCGGAGAACCTGCAGAAGGAAATCGAGGCCGATACGGGCATCCGTTTCGGCATCGTCGAGGAACACCAGTTCGCGGCGCTGCCCGTGCAGGAAGGCGATGGGCCCGCGCATGCGCTCGGCGTCGAGCTGTCGCGCGTGCTGTGGAATCATCTGCACGAACAAGGCTACGTCGACGCGCAGGGCAAGGTGCTCGACCGGCTGAAGGACGCGCTGCGCCAGAGCGCGCTGGTGCTGCCCGATGCGTTCGAAATGCTGCGCGCGCCGATCGTCGCGACGCTGCGCAAGCTGTCGGGCCGCTTCGCGGTGCGCAATGCGGACGAGCGCCGTGCGATCGCGCTGCGGCGCGACGCGTCGGGCAAGGCCGTCGTGTTCGGCGAGGCGTTCCGCGCGCTGTGGGACCGCATCCGTCATCGCACCGTGTACCGCGTCGAGTTCGACAACGCGAAGCTCGTGCGCGACTGCGCGGCCGCGCTGCACGACGCGCCGGACATCGCGCGCGCCCGGCTGCAGTGGCGCAAGGCCGAGATCGACATCGGCAAGGCCGGCATCGAGGCGATCGAAGTGGCCGGCGCCGGCACGGTGCTGCTCGACGAAGGCGAACTGCCGCTGCCCGACCTGCTCACCGAGCTGCAGGACCGCACGCAGCTCACGCGCCGTTCGCTGGCGACGATCCTGGCCGACAGCGGCCGGCTCGAGGATTTCCGCGTGAATCCGCAGCAGTTCATCGCGGTCGCGGCCGATGCGATCAACCGCTGCAAGCGGCTCGCGCTCGTCGCGGGCATCGCGTACCGCAAGCTCGGCGAGCGCCACGTGCATGCGCTCGAATCGTTCGAGAGCGAGGCGTTGACCGGCTATCTGCGCAACCTGCGGCCCGATGCGCAGAAGTCGATCTACGAAGCGGTCGTGTGCGAGACGGACGCGGAGCGTGCGTTCGCCGATGCGCTCGAGGCGCACGACGGCGTGAGGCTGTACGCGAAGCTGCCCGCGTGGTTCCGCGTGTCGACGCCGCTCGGCAGCTATCACCCGGATTGGGCCGTGCTCGCGGAACAGGACGGTGGCGAACGGCTGTACTTCGTCGTCGATACGCCGAATGCGGACGGCAACGTGCCGAGCGAGCACGAGCGGGCGAAGCTCGCGTGCGGCGAGGCGCATTTCCGGGCGCTGGTGGACGGCGACGGTGCGCAGTTCATGCGTACGCGCCAGGTCGACGCGCTGTTCGAGCGCGTGGACGCGACTCGCTGATCCGCTGACCGGCGGACGGCCATGCGCCGTTCCGCCCGGCCATTTTCGCGGCGCACAACGTCCCTCGTGTGCGCCGCGCACTGCTTTAATTTCCCGTACATCGGATCGATGCCCGCCTCGCGCCGGGCGCGGCCCGTTACGGTTCGTTGCAAATTCCACATACTGGGCCGAGCGGCCGACACTATGCTCCGGGCACCCACATAAGAAATTCGAAGGAGGGGTCTCCATGAATACGCTGTTCAAGGCATTCGCCTGTGTGTCCGTCGCCTCGTTCGTCCTCGCCGGTTGCGGCGGTGGCGACGGTGGTTCCAGCCCGCAAACCGGCACGCTGCACGTCGCGATGACCGACGCGCCGTCGTGCGGCTTCGACCATGTCTTCGTCACCGTGTCGCAGGTTCGCGTGAACGCCAGTTCGAACGCCGGCGACAACGACGCGGGCTGGTCGACGATCACGCTCGCGACGCCGCAGAAGATCGACCTGCTGTCGCTGACCAACGGCGCGCTCGCCGATCTCGGCCAGACCGCGCTGCCGGCCGGCCAGTACCAGCAGGTCCGCCTCGTGCTCGCGCAGAACCAGGGCAACACGCTCGCGAACTCGATCGTGCCGACCGGCGGCGCCGAGCAGGCGCTCGCGACGCCGAGCGCGACGCAAAGCGGCTACAAGATCATCACGCCGTTCACGGTCCAGCCGAACACGCTCGTCGATCTCGTGCTCGACTTCAACGCGTGCAAGTCGATCGTGCAGCGCGGCAACGGCACCTATGCGCTGAAGCCCGTCGTCACGGCCACGCCGACCGTCGTCAGCGGCGAGATCTCCGGCTATGTCGCGCCGACGCAGGCCGGCGCAACCGTCTACGCCGAACAGGGCGGCCACGTCGTGCGCGGCACGATCGCCGACGGCTCCGGCAAGTTCGTGCTGTCGCCGCTGATCCAGAGCACGACGCAGGGCAACTACGACGTCGTGATCGTGCAGAACAACGTCGCGTCGGGGATCGTGCGCTCGGTGCCGGTGGTCGTGAACAGCGACACGGCCGTGTCGACGTCGGGTACGCCGATCGCACTGCCCGCATCGACGATGAATACGGTCGGCGGGACGGTCACGGCAAGCGCGAACGCAACGGTACGCGCGCTGCAGATGATCGACGCGAACCCGTACGAGATCTCCTCGGTCAACGCGAACCTCGATACGGGCGCGTATGCGTTGTCGCTGCCGGCCGCCGCGCCGGTCGTCGGCACCTGGTCGGGCTCACTGCCGGTCGCGATGGCAGCCGTGCCGACGGCCGCGGGGCAGTATGCGATCGAGGCGGACGCCGCATCGGGCGCGACGCAGTCGACGAACGTCAACGCGACGACGAACCCGGCCAACGTCAATTTCAGCTTCTGACGCGCATCGCGCGCATGTTGTCGGTCTGACCGGAAAGGGCCGCACGGCCCTTTCCCTTATCTGGAGAACGAAGTGAAAAAAAGGATGATGACGCTGCTGACGGCGGCGAGCGTATTGGGGATGCTGGGTGGATGTGCGGTCTACTTGCCGGGCGAACCGGTCATGGTCGCGCCGCAAGGCGGCCCCGGCAACGGTTTCTGTCCGCCCGGGCAGGCGAAGAAAGGCAACTGCTGAGCGCGATCGCGCCGTCGGATGGACGAAGGGCTGGGCTCCCGTATCGCACGGGGCCCAGCCCTTTTTCATCGACGAGCGACGCGCGCGTTACTGCTTGCGCGTGAGCATCGCGTGATGCGTGTGCGTGCTGCGATGCGCGGTGTGCGCATGCATGTGGCCGGGCTGCACGCCGGCGCGATCGGCGATCGTGTCGGAGCGGTCGGCCGCGCGCGCGAGACCCTTGTCGCGATCGCCCGACTTGAAGCCGTTCGAACTGGACATCGCCTCGCCGCTCATGTGGCCACCGGACATGCCGCCGGACATGCCGCCCGCACCGTGGCCGCCACCGCCACCGCCGCCGCCGTTACCGCCAGCTGCCGCGTAGGCCGAAGCCGCGCCGAACGCGAGGAGTGCCGTCACGAGGACGGACAGATAACGTCGTTGTTTCATCTTGAACTCCGAGTCGTGTGGATGATCCGGATTGTAGAAAGGTGCCGGCCTGCCGACGCGCGACGTTGTAAATAATCGTAACGATGCGCAGTTTTTGCATTAATCAGACCAATGCTGAGGCCGAAAGCGCTCGGGACAGCGGCCGCCGCCCTGCCGCTTACTGCGCCGGTTGCATGCCCTGCGCGGCGGCCTTGTGCTGCGCGGCCTCTTCTTGCGCGTGCTTCTTCGCCATGTGGTGACCGACGATACAGCCGCCAACCGCGCCGACGACCGCGTGGTGCCCCGCATAGTGGCCGGCCACACCGCCGACCACCGCGCCCTTCATGCAGCCCGCCGCGTGCGCGCTGCCGATGGTGGCAAGCGCAACGATGGCAGCGGTGGCGCACAGCCTGATGTGTCGAATGGGCATCATGTGTTCACTCTCCTCTTGTTGTGATCAGTCGAACCGCTTAATCCCAGCGGCCGCCGCGCCAACCGCCGCGATCGTGCCATTCGTGCTCGCGCCATTCACGGCGGCGCCACTCGTGTTCGCGCCATTCGCGCTGACGCCAGCCATCGCCGCGCCAGCCGTCATCGCGATAGCCGACCGGTGCGTACATGACCGGCGGCGGCGGTGCCACGTAGACGGGCGCCGGCGCCGCATAGGCCGGTACGCCGATGCCGACCGACAGGTCGACGTGAGCCGATGCGACGCCCGAGGCTGCCAGCGCCGCTACACCGAGAACTGCACCGAGAATGAGTTTCTTGTTCATCTCGCGACTCCCTGCACGTGTCGTGCGTCATGTGAATACGGTTCGGAGTCTAGGCACCGGACACTGACACAGGTGAAACGGGTATGCGAGACAGGTAACGGACGTTTACGGGTGCCCGCAAAGCCTTGTGCGACAAGGAAGAGGCGGCATTCTACGCACCGTTGCAGCGGTGCATCGGGCCGGTAAAAAGGGGATTTTCGGCACGAAGCCGCACGATCTGTACGCGCCGGCGTGTGCTCGAATGCGCCGAAAGCGAACCGCCCGCATCGTACGCGAGCGGTCCGCAAGCGCACGCGTCACGCGCGGATATCGTCGACGCTGCGCAGCCAGTGCACGCTGAACAGGTTATCCGCGTCGGTCCACACGGTATCGGGCTCGAATCCTGCGCGGCGCGCGATCGCATGGAAGCCGTCGATCGTGAACTTGTGCGAATTCTCCGTGTGGATGCGTTCGCCTGCGTCGAAGCGGAATGCGTGGCCGCGCACGTGCACGGTCTGCGCGATGTCGCTGACGAGATGCATCTCGATGCGCTGCCGCGTGCTGTCGTAGAACGCGCAGTGCGAGAACGCGTCGACGTCGAAATCCGCGCCGAGCTCGGCGTTCGCGCGCACCAGCAGGTTCAGGTTGAACTGCGCGGTCACGCCCTGCGCATCGTTGTACGCGTCGTGCAGCGTGCGCGCATCCTTCACCAGATCGGCGCCGACCAGCAAGCCGCCGCCACGCAGCAACCGCGCGGCATCGCGCAGGAACGCATCGGCTTCTTCCGGCGAGAAGTTGCCGATCGTCGAACCGGGGAAGAAACCGATGCGCCGCGCCGGTGTCGCGGTCAGCTCGGCCAGTTGCTCGGCCTTCGTGTAGTCGGCCGCGATCGGCGCGACGTCGAGCCACGGATACGCGGCACGCAGCCGCGCGGCGGCATCGTGCAGGTAGTCGGCCGAGATATCGACCGGCACGTAGCGCGCCGGCGCGTTCGCATAGTTGCCCGCGAATGCGTCGAGCAGCACGCGGATCTTCTCGAGCGAGCCCGCGCCGAACTCGACGAGTTCCGCATGCGGGCCGACACGCCGCACGATCTCGGCCGCGCGATCGCGCAGGATGCCGAGCTCGGTGCGCGTCGGGTAATACTCGGGCAACTCGCAGATGCGGTCGAACAACGTGGAGCCGGCCGCATCGTAGAAGTATTTCGGCGGAATGCTGCGCGGCGTACGCGACAGTCCGTCGATCAGGTCGCGCTCGAACGCGCTCGGCCGCGAATCGCGGGCGGGTTGCTGGCCACCGCTCGTGGCCGTCTGGTCAGACGTCTCGCGCAAGTCGCACTCCCGTGAATTGCCAGCGCGCGGCCGGCGGAAAGAAATTGCGGTACGTCGGCCGTTCGTGCCCGGGCGGCGTCGCGATGCTGCTGCCGCGCAGGACTTGCTGGCCGACCATGAACTTGCCGTTGTATTCGGCCGCGACACCCGCGAGCGGCCGAAAGCCCGGATACGGCTCGTAGGACGAGCGCGTCCATTGCCACACGTGCCCGAGCATCTGCCGGATGCCTTCGGCGGGGAACGCCGCTTCCCATTCGAATTCGGTCGGCAGGCGCGCGCCGGCCCATTCCGCATACGCGGCCGCTTCGTAGAAGCTCACGTGACACACCGGCGCGTCGGGTGCGAGCGGCTCGACGCCGTGCAGGCCGAACGTGCGCCGCACGCGCGTGGCGGCCGCATCGTCGTCGTCGGGCATCCAGTACGCGGGCCCTTGCCACCCTTCCCGCTGCACCGTGGCCCAGCCGTCCGACAACCAGAACTCGGGGCGCGTGTAGCCGCCGTCGGCGACGAACGCCGCGAATTCCGCATTCGTCACCAGGCGGTTCGCGATCTCGTACGGCCGCACGAGCGCCGTATGGCGCGGCCGTTCGTTGTCGAACGAGAACGCATCGCCGTCGTGGCCGATCTCGACGAGCCCGCCCGGCTGGTGCAGCCAGTGCTGCGCGCCGGCGTCGCCCGCGGCCATTGCACCCGCGTCCGTCCCGTTGCGCGGCCGGAACGCCGGCTTCAGCGGGTTGCACGAGAACGCGTGCAGCATGTCGGTGACGATCAGCTCCTGGTGCTGCTGCTCGTGATGCAGGCCGAGCACGACCTCGGGCGCGATCGTCTCGAGCAGCGCCGGATCGGCACCGGCCAGTGCGCGCAGCATCGCATCGTCGACGTACTGCCGGTACGCATGCACTTCGTCGAGCGACGGACGTGTGAGCAGCCCGCGTTGCGGCCGCGGATGCCGCGGGCCGAGCGCTTCGTAATAGGAATTGAAGAGGAACTGGAAGGCCGCGTCGAACGGCGCGTAGCCGGGCACGCGACGCATCAGCACGACGGTTTCGAAGAACCAGGTCGTATGCGCGAGGTGCCATTTCGTCGGACTGGCGTCGGGCATCGACTGCACGGCCTGGTCTTCGGCGGAGAGCGTCGCGGTCAACGCGACGCTATGCGCGCGCACGTCCTGGTAACGGCGCTGAAGCTGTGATGCAAGGAGGCTCATCGGTTTACCGTCCACGTCGCGATTCGCTGCGTTGCGTTGCCGGAAAAAGGAAAGCCTTGCGCGTGATGCGCGCGGCTGACGTGCGACCTGCTGCTGCGTCGTCGGGCAGCCGGCGCGCGCGCCGGGCCGCACATGCGGCGTCACTTCATCTGCCCGTGCAGAACAGTATGGGCTAGAAATGTGAATGCTGCTGATCGAGATGCGGACGAAACGGCTGCGAAATGTAAATGTAAGTAACCGATCACCTGTCAATTGCTGACATCAGCGCATATCGAGGTGCGGCGTCGCCCGTTGCGATCGACGCACGCCGCGGGCCGCGGGCCGTTCACGCGGCGGCGATCGTCACCATGACGTGAACGCGGAATCGTCTGACCTGCACGGGCGCACGAAGCATGCTCGCCGCGTTTTTCGCGTTCGACGCGCACCCTGCCCGCCCTTGCCCGGCGGCCTTTCGCATCGGTCCGCTCGCCGGCTTCGAAAAATTTTTTGCGCCGATGTCACACCCGCGGGGGGCTCGCTCGTCATATCACCGGAACCCACACGAAAGGAGAAGGACCATGACTGCGAAACTCAATCCGTTTGCCGCCGCGCCCGCCCTGATGAAGAACTGGATGACCGTTTCGGTCGCCGCCGCGCAGAGCCTCGAGCCGACGCTCATCGAGCTGGTCAAGATCCGCGCGTCGCAGATCAACGCGTGCGCGAACTGCATTAACATGCACACGGCCGAGGCACGCGAGCAAGGCGAGACCGAGCAGCGCATCTACCTGCTGTCCGCGTGGCGCGAAGCGCCCTGCTACACCGACCGCGAGCGTGCGGCGCTCGACTGGACCGACGCACTCACGCGGCTGTCGGAGGGCCACACAGCGCACGAAGCAGCCTACGCGGCGCTGAACGACCACTTCAGCCAGGAGGAACAGGTGAAACTCACGCTGATGATCAACGTGATCAACGGCTGGAACCGTCTCGCGGTCGGCTTCGGGCTGTGGATCGATCCGGCCGACGCGAAGGCCGCCGCCGCGAAGATGGTGGCCTGATGCCGAACCTCGACCCGGCCAAGGGCAGCGTCGAAGAACGGGCCGATGCGGCCGCGAGCTTCGACCCGCTGCGCCGCACGCTGATCCGCGTCGCGTACCGGATGCTCGGTTCCGTCGCGGATGCCGAGGACATGGTGCAGGAGGCGTTCATCCGCTGGATGGACGTCGACCGCACCGAGGTGCGCGTACCGGAAGCGTTCCTGCGCCGCATGGTGATGCGCATGTGCCTCGACCAGCTGAAGTCCGCGCGGCACCAGCGCGAGACCTATGTCGGCCCGTGGCTGCCCGAGCCGGTCGTCGAGGAAGATGAACAGGAAGACGTCACGCTGCCGCTGCTGCTCGCGCTCGAACGGCTCTCGCCGCTCGAACGCGCGGCGTTCCTGCTGCACGATGTGTTCGGTGTCGAGTTCGACGAAGTGGCCACGACGATCCGGCGCGACCCGGCCGCATGCCGGCAGCTCGCCGCGCGGGCCCGCACGCATGTGCGCGAGGCGCGGCCACGTTTCCATGTCGAGAAGCAGCGCGGGATCGAATTGGCGGAAGCGTTTTTCGCGGCGTCACGCAGCGGCGACATGCGCGCGCTCGGCGCGATGCTCGCCGAGGACGTGAGCCTGCATTCGGACGGCGGCGGCAAGCGCACGGCCGCGGGCAAGCCGGTGTTCGGCTTCGAGCGCGTGATGAAGGTGCACGAGCATCTGGCCGAGCTGTTCGCCACGCATGCATCGAAGCTCGTGCGCGCGGGCTTCATCAACGGGCTGCCGGGCATCGTCACGCTGGAGTCCGACGGCGAGCTGCAGACCACGGCGCTCGAGATCGAGGACGGCAAGATCGTCGCGATCTATGTCGTGCGGAATCCTGACAAGTTGAAGCATCTACACTGAGTGCGGCGGATCGTGCGTCGGGTGTGCCGTGCGCACGCGCGGCCGCGATGCACCCTTTCCCCGTCCTGCCGCCCTGCTTGACCAGCCGCCGGTTCCTGCGATCAATACGTCCCGGCCACCATGTAGATCAGGATGCCGAGTAACGGCGTTGCCACCGCGAAACCGGCCGCCGCGAGCCAGTTCGTGCCGCCCTGCGCTTCGAGCAGCGCGAGAAACGACTCGCGCGACGTCGCGTTCGGGCGCAGCTTCTCGATCTGACGTTCGACGTGCGTCTTGTAGAGGCTGTTCCCGTACCAGCCGAGCGACACCGCGATCCCGATCGTGACCGGGTCGAGCGTGCTCGATTCGAAGTATTTCGGGAAGAACAGCAGCTCGACCAGCGTGATCGAGAGCGACGCGCCAAGGACGGCTGCCGCCTGCCAGTACATGGATCGATACGCCATCCAGACCGGGCCCAGGAAACAGGCTGCCCAGTTCCACGACAGCCGGTTCTTCCGCGACGCGGCGATCTCCCATTTCCGCTCGAACCAGGCAGCTCTCTTGCCGACGTAAGCGGCGATTTCGTCGTTGCTCGCGGACGAT
The DNA here is from genome assembly GCF_030482905.1 of Burkholderia sp. AU45251. Taxonomy (NCBI): domain Bacteria; kingdom Pseudomonadati; phylum Pseudomonadota; class Betaproteobacteria; order Burkholderiales; family Burkholderiaceae; genus Burkholderia; species Burkholderia sp. AU45251. Next base: position 193,961 of record NZ_JAUJQH010000013.1, read on the forward strand.
GTGGCAGTCGTAACATCGGACATGGTCGTGTGCTCTCAGTCGCGCGGCTCGCGCGTCGTTGTTTTGATGCGGTTCGGAAGCGGTGAAGATCGAACGGCGTACGAAGCAGCCGCTTCGGTCGCACACGATTCTACCTGCCGTGCAGCGTCCGTCGTATGGCAAGTCGAGGTGTCGGTGAGGCAGGATGCGATGCCGGGGATCGCGCAACGCATCGGGGCGACAGGCGTTGTTTCGGACGGAAAAAGAAAAACGCCACGCGATGTTGCCGCGTGGCGTTTGTATGTTGGCGAGCCGCATTGCCTGTAGGCAAGTTGTGCTGCCAGACCCCTTCATTTTGTTCGTTGGTAGGCTCGATTGGATTCGAACCAACGACCCCCACCATGTCAAGGTGGTGCTCTAACCAACTGAGCTACGAGCCTAAGAAGCCGCGAATTATAGAGAGCGTTTTTAAGGAGCGCAAGCCCTTTCGTGAAAATTTTTTGAATCGGGGTGCGCGGGGGCCAACGATCGATGCTGACTCGCGATGCCGGGATCGCTGGCTTCAGCTGTTCGCATCACAGCAAAACGCGTCGATGCGCTGTGGGGTTATCCACATTGGCCTCTGGATAACCGTCCGATAAGCCTCTGGATTCACAGTGGAACGATTGAGGATATGTCGCCGCAGCTGTGAATCGACGAAAAGTTGTTCTGTGCTCCACGAAGCTGTTCACGTGCCACACCCAAGGTTATGCATCCAGCTTCCTGTCGAGAATTCATGGGGTTAGGGACGTTATCCACTGTGAGGCACAGGGTTTGTTAACTATCACTACGTATGTATACGAACTCTGTTAACACCTTTGGATAAGCACAGTCCGTCGACTGTGATCCGCGCAGGATATGCACTGCGTGCAGCGATCGGATAAACGAAACGGCAAGCTGTGAGGGCATCGGACGATGCGCGAGCCGCTGTGTCTGTAGAATCGCCGGCATTCAGGATGCGAGGGTCTGGCGCACAGGCTCACGACATGAGCGATTCTTCGTTGACCCGGCTCGACGCACTCGAGATCGATGCCGTCGTACACCGGTTGCAGCAACACCCGGGCGACATCGTGTTCGAGCAACGCGTGTCGATGCCGGAAGCCGATGTCCTGTGTTGCCGCTACAAAGGCGAGCGATTCAACGTGAAGTTCGATCTCGACTACGGGGTGTCCATCGATCGCGTCGGGAGGCTGTCTCGCCGGGACATCGAAGAGATCGTCAGATGGCTCACCACGATGTGAGTCGGATGACGAGGGGCACAGGCACATGATTGATTCACTGACTGCGCTGCAGCGCTGGTACGCATCGCGCTGCGATGGCGTGTGGGAACACGCGCACGGCATCGAGATCGCCACGCTCGACAATCCGGGTTGGATGGTGAAGCTTAGCGGCGCGTCGTCCGGCAAGGCGCTCGATCGCCAGATCGAGCGCGACGAGTCGGACTGGATATCCATTCGCGCGACCCATGCCGAATTCGCCGGCTATGGCGGCCCGGGCAAGTTACCCGAGTTGCTGGCGCTCGCGGTCGAGTGGATCGACGGGAGCGCGACGAATGACGAAGGGCGAAGCGATCGATGAAGGCGCCTGTCAATGAGATGGTGGTGACGGATATTGCCGGCCACGTTGCGGTGGTCGTGACCGACGTGGAGTCTTCCGCCCATGCGCTGGTCCGGTTGGGCTTCGCCCGGCAAACCGATCGCTGGGAACGCGCGATCGCAGACGATGACGTCCGCCGGGCGCTCGTGGCCGCGCTCGTCGAGCTCGATGCGCTGTTCTCCGCGGGCCGCGACTGGAGCCCGCAGGCGCTCGTCGAGTATTACCGGGAGATCGGCGTCGTTCGCAGCGCGTACCGTTCGATCGCATGGCGCGGGCCGGGGCAGACCATCATCGAACGCCACGAATGTGGCGTGTGATCGATCGACGTTTTCCGCGACGCGATGAAACCGAAGAAAGAGCAGGGCGACGCGAGCGGCGCTCGCAATGGGAGCAGGTAATGGGACCGAGGGTCTGCCATCGGCACGGCTACGATTCGATGGCGACAACGTCGACGGATGTTGCCGAACGCATCAGGGTGCGCGGACAGGGTCTGCCCGGCGAACTCGTGAAGGTCTCGCTCGACCGGCCGAGATACAGCTGGGAGATGTGGATGCTGCGCGCCGAGCTCGACGCGCACGAGGTCGATGCGACCTTTGTCGATCGGGTCGCACACGTGAAGGCATTTCCGAAGATCGCGGCGCTGGAACGCTTGCGCGCGTATGTGTGTCTGGCGTGCCTGGACGAACTGCTGGTGCGCTCCGGCGAGACACCGCATAAACCGACGACGAAGGAGCAGGCGTTCGATACATCCATCGTCGCGGCGAATGCGAAATGGCCTCGCCAATACGCGCGATGCGAGCTTCACGGCTTGATCCGTCCGACGCGGGCCTCACCGGATATCGAAACCGCGATTCTGACGATCGACGTGATCCGCGATTGTCACGTCGTGCGGGTGATCGATGCCAGGGGGAAGCATGAATCCCCGTATTGGTTTGACGAAGCGTTTTTGCGCAAGGTGCTCGGGCCGGATATCGACATCGTTGAATCGACGTTCCGGATCGACGATCAGGCCACGTTCACAACGCTGTGGGACGCCGGTGAGTACGTGTGTCCGGTGTGTCTGCGGGATGTGTTGAAACGCAGCGGCCTGGGCAACGACCAAACCGACGTGAACGCAACGGCGCAATCATGATGGACAGACAACCGGCACCGTTGCGCGAGGATCAAGGATGACGGACACGATCTGGCAGGACGACCCGACTGACCGCCTGACGGACGACGCGGCGCGGCGCAAGATTTTCTGGCTGCTTCAACGCGTGAGCAGCCTGTCGCTCTGGACGCGCAAGCGCGACGCGTTTGCGCGATTCGCGAACGCGTACGAGCATGCCGTGAACACGTGGCCCGATGGCGATCCGGAGGCGATTCAGGACACCCACTTTCCGGCCATCGCCGACATTCTCGCGGTTTACGATCGAGGGCTGACCGAGTTGGCCCGAGGGAACCGGCGTGTCTGGAAGAGCAATGGGCCTTTCGAGGACGTGTTCTGGAAATATCACCATCTGAACGCGTATTTCTACCCTAATCCCGATTACTGGGATCGCGGTGGGCAGATTGCCCCATACCCGGCGAAGATCGACGCGCTGGCCCAACTGCTGCACGCATCGGAATACCAGATGGACCATGCGCCGTTCGACCCGGGCAATCGATTCGGCGATATGGCAAAGCTGCGTTCGGCCAATCTCCTGCTGTCCCCGGATGCCTATGGGCACGGCTTCTACACGCTTCCGTATCCGGTGTTTCCGGCGGATCTGCCCGAGGTTCCGCAAGCCGTGGGCCCGGTGATCAAGACCGGCCAGAAAGTGCCGTGCGATGGCATCTGGGAGCCAGTCGTCTTCGAGTGGTCGAAGCGACCGGGTATCCTGCCGATCATCAAGCGCAGTGCGCGCAACGACGGTTGCTTCAATTATTTCATTCGAGGCGTTCGAGCGCCGCACGTCAGGGATGATCTCAGGGGATTGTTCATCCGGGCGCGCTGGCGATTGTTATGGGAAGACCGGCGCTACGTGGACGGCGTCGTCCCCGACGAATCGCAGTATTTCCTGGAGCCGCAACAGGTGCCGCAGACGAGCGCGTGCCCGTGATATTCGGAGAACACCATGAGTAAGCTGAATTTCGGCACGGTCGATCGATGTTCCGTCCGACTCAATACCGCGACGCTGCTCGGCCTGAAGGCCGCCTATGAGGATTTTGCGAAGACCGGGCAGGACCTGCGCAACTTCGAGATCTGCATCGAGGATGAAAGTGCCGCCAGAGTCGATCCGAAGCCCGAGGACGCCATCATCAGCGTGACGTTCTCGGCGAAGATGCCGCCCGGCATGCGCGGGCTCGGTAACGCGAGTCCGCTCGGGACGTCGATCAAATATGTCGTTTCTCCGGAAACCGGCGAGATCCTCAGGGTTTATCTGACCAAGTGACTTCGGAGGCGGTGAAGGGGGCCGCCTTCGTATGTGGATAACCGCGATACCAAACGACGAGGAACGCTGTGCAAGCAAGCGGTGAGCATGCATCCGGATCGCAAGCCGGGCGCGGATCCGGGCGAATTCTGACCGTGACACGCCGATCCGAGTGCGCAAGTGCACGACTGGACGGCGGGCTACCGGTTCTACGACGTGGGCACATGCGGAATGTGCGTCGCGTTTCATGCGCCTGCCGGCGGCTACGTGTGGACAACCCGCACACCCAATCAGTCGAATCGCTGTGCACCGAACGGGTGAGCCCCGTGCATTCGACGACATGAATCGGCCCGAACGCCTTGTCTGGCAAGGTCTTTCCGGAATGGAACCGATGATGCGGAGAGCTTTTGCGTGATGCGTCGTGATGGAATGCCTTGTGGATATCGAGAAGTCAAAGCACTCGAAGGCCTGTGCATTCGGCGAGTGAGGGTAATCGAATTCGGAGCAGGTGTTCGCGCTATCTCACGGGTTGTGGATATCGCACGCCAAAGCAACCCGAAACGCTGTGCAGACCGAAGGTGGGCAAGCTGACCAATGACCGCGCGCGGTGCCGCCACGATCGATGTGGATATCCCGTTCCACGGCGACTCGAAACCCTGTGACCTCAAAGGGTGAGGGCACCGAAGGCGTGCCGGTGTGGACAACCGGCCGGGAAAGTCAGTCGAAACGCTGTGCAGGCGAGCAGTGAGCGTGAGCACGCTCAAGCCAGCGAAGCCGCCTCGTTTGACGCATTGGCGGCCACTGAGGGCCGCCAGCAGGGCGCGCATTGTACCGCTCAAGTCTGCTGATCGAGCGCCTGCACGACCGCTTTCTCCGCGAGGCTCCCGGCTGGCCCGACCACTGCATAGTTGAGCCCGTTCACCGACCCATACCGTGCCAGCAGCGTGCCGTCCACGCGTTGCCCGGCAGGTAGCAGCCGATGTACCGATTCCGCCGGCCGCAGATAAAAACTCAGCGTTCGCCCAGCTGCATCCTCATAGAGCACCATTGCAGCCGTGGCCCCGCTGTCCGTCGCGAACAACCGTCCGCCGACCGGCCTGAACCCCGCCGCGCTCAAATCCGGCAGCTTCGCCGATGCGCCTACGCGCCGGGTGAGCCACCCCTGCAAATCTCCCGCACCTGTCGGCCGGTAATCGACCTTCGCCGTCTGATCGACCACCATCATCCGGTAGGCCTCGACCGCATCGCTCATCGGCGCGATGGGCGGCGGCGCGTTCCACTCGCGCGCTTGCCACCCGCCCAACGTCCCCAGCCCGACGCAGAACACGAACGAAGCCGCCATCGCGAACCGCATCCGCGTGCGTTCCATGCGCCGACCACGAATCGCCGCCGGATCCAGTGCAGGGTTATCCGCCGGCATCCGCACGCTCTCGAGCGCGGCCCGCAGCCGCTGCGCATCCTGCTGCCATTGCTTCACCTGTTCCGCGCGCTCCGGATGCAGCGCGAGATAGCGCTCGACCGCGGCGCGTGCATCGTCGTCGAGCTGGTCGTCGACGTAGGCCTGAAGGTCGTGTTCGTTCGGAGGCGTGTTCATTTCTTCATCAACCGGAGAGAAGGAGCGGGAAGCTCGCCGTCGCTGAGCTGGCGCAGCGCCTGGCGCGCGCGGGAGAGCCGCGACATCACGGTGCCGATCGGCACGTCGAGCAGGTCGGCGACTTCCTGATAGGTGAAGCCCTCGACCGCGACGAGCAGCAGCAGGCTGCGCTGCTCGTCCGAGAGCTGGCCGAATGCTTCGAGCGTCGCGCGCGCCGCGAATTCTCGTTCGGCGGACGGCCAGTGCGCTTCGTCGTCGTCGCGGATGCGACCGAGCAGCCACGCGTAGCGCTTCGCGCTGCGTTTGCCGTCGAGAAACTGCCGATACAGGATCGTGAAGAGCCAACTGCGCAATGACGCGTCGTCGCGGCGGCTTGTCCAGCGCGACAGCGCGCGCTCGAGCGTCGACTGGACGAGATCGTCGGCCGCGTGGACGTCGCGCGCGAGCCAGAGCGCGAAGCGTCGCAGCCTGGGGATGAGTTCGCGCAGCGCGTCGTCGTCGAGGGCGGTGGAGGGCATGGCCGGGCCGGTTGCCGAATGGGTCGAGATGCTGCGTAGGACGCCGGTCGGCGCCGCTTATTCCACCAGCATAGGAAAAAATTTTTCGTGGAATAAAGCGGTGGGGGCGGCGTCCTACGCGGGTTCGACAATGACCTGACGGTCGGGAGCACATTCAATGGAGCGATCTTCTTCCTCTTCTTCGCCGCAGCGCGAGCCCGGGCGCGGCGGGTGGCGCTGGGCCGCGATCGGCGGCGCGGTGGCCGGCGTGGCCGTGGCGTTCGGGTACGTCGGCGGGTGGTTCGCGCCGGCGCGTCTGACCCCGCACCGGATCGTCGATGCGTTGCAGACGGCCGGCGGCGGTGCTCATCCGGGTTTCCGGCGCAATCACGCGAAGGGCGTATGCGTGACCGGCTACTTCGAAGGCAACGGCGCCGCGAGCGCGTATTCGGTCGCGCCGTTCTTCAAGGCGGTGCGCACGCCGGTGGTCGGGCGCTTCGCTTTGCCGGGCGGGAATCCGTATGCGCCGGACAGCAGCGTGCCGATCCGCAGCCTCGCGCTGAAGCTCACCGCGCCGGACGGCGAGCAATGGCGCACCGGGATGAACGCGATGCCCGTGTTTCCGGTCGCGACGCCGCAGGCGTTCTACGCGCAATTGCTGGCGACCCGGCCCGATCCGAAGACGGGCAAGCCCGATCCGGCGAAGGTGAAGGCGTTTTTCGGCGCGCACCCGGAGACGGGGGCGTTCCGCGAATGGGTGAAGGGTGCGAAGCCGAGCGCGAGCTACGTCACCGAAAGCTATTACGGATTGAACGCGTTCTACTTCGTCGATGCGGCCGGCAAGCGCCAGGCGGTGCGGTGGCGCGTCGTGCCGCAGCAGACGGCCGGCGCCGGCGACGTCGCGACGGCCGCGGACCCGAACGTGCTGCAGCAGGACGTGACGCAGCGCATCGCGGCCGGTGCGCAGAAGTGGAAGCTGCTGGTCTCGCTGGCGGAGCCTGGCGATCCGGTGGACGACGCGACGAAGGTCTGGCCCGCGCAGCGCACGACGATCGATGCGGGCACGCTCGTGCTCGACCGCGTGGAGGCGCAGGACAGCGGGCCGTGCCGCGATGTGAATTACGACCCGACGGTGCTGCCGCAGGGGATTCAGGTGTCGGGGGATCCGTTGCTGGCGGCGCGGTCGGCGGCCTATGCGGATTCGTATCTGCGACGCACGAGTGAAGAGGCCGGGGTAGCAGGTGTGGCGCGAGTGAGTGGGGAGGGACGATGAGGAAGGCTTCGACGACGTTTGGTTGGCCGGCGCGGGTGCTGCACTGGGTGATGGCCGCGATGATTGTCGCGATGCTGTTCATCGGGGTGGGGATGGTGGCGTCCGTTTCCGGGCGGCACGAGATCCTGGTGGCGATTCACAAGCCGCTGGGCGTGGCCGTGCTGGTGCTGGTGTGCGTGCGGATCGTGGTGCGGGTTCTGTCGAAGCCGCCGGCATTGCCGGAGGATCTGCCGTGGTGGCAGAAGGTTGCCGCGCACGGGTCGCATCTCGTGCTGTATGCGCTGATGCTCGCGATGCCGCTGATCGGTTGGGCGATGCTGTCGGCGGGCGGGTATCCGGTGACGCTGGGCGGTGGTGTGCAGCTGCCGGCGATCGTGGCGGCGGATCCGGTGACGTTCGCCTGGCTCCGGGTCGCGCATCGGGTGCTGGCGTATCTGTTCTTCGCGACGTTCCTCGCGCACTTTGCCGCTGCGCTGTATCACGGGCTGATTCGGCGCGACGGCGTGGTGAGGGCGATGGTGGGGCGGTGAGCGACGGAGGGTTGCGCGTCCGATGCGGCGGGGCTGTTTCCGGGCGACCGAGACGGTTCCTGCCGTGTCGCTTATATATGACCATTGGAGAGGTTCAGCGACCCCCGGGACTGCATGTCAAAATAATTTCACAAAAGGGGTTGCGGAGATGGAAGCTGGTGCTTAGAATCACGCCTCTTTCGCGCTAACCGAAACGCAGCGCGGGGGAAAGAAGGGAAGCGGTGCTGTTGAAGTCGGATTTAGCGACTCCAGTGCACACGAAATTAAACCGCAGTCGTCGCAACGAAGTAGTTAAAAAAGTTGTTGACGAGTTTGAAAAAACGGTTGATAATCTCGCTTCTCTGCTGCTGAAAACGCAGCGCTGCTGAGAAACACGAAGTTCCTCGCAGAAACGCTCTTTAAAAATTAACAGCCGATAAGTGTGGGCGCTTGATGGAAGCGAGCTGATCCTCGG
>NZ_JAUJQH010000014.1:0-181225 GCF_030482905.1 Burkholderia sp. AU45251
AAACCGGGTCAAGTTTCAGAAAGCACCGGCATATGATGGACGCGCGTAAGTTATTGATAAACCTGCTGTATCTAGCTACGGCGCAGTCCAGCGAACTACCGGGCTGGAGTCATCGTGAAACAAAAAACCCCGCAGACTTGCGTCATGCGGGGTTCGTGCGGCGAACGCGGAATTTGGTGGGGCGGCGTCACTCGAATTTCGTCGGCAATCCCATATCTGGAAAGGGTGTGCCTGCTTTTCGTGGTCAAAAAACCCCCAAAACGACCCCCGCGAATGAGCGCCTGGGGGTGTTTCGCTCCAGTCCCGAACCGTTGTGCGCACGCATCACCTGGATGACCGTGCACGCCCCGTGCGATGTCGCGTCACTCGCTAAAAGCACTGCTACTCATCTCGTGGCGATGATGCATTGATCTTTCATACGATTGATTTAGCATCGCGCGATGCACTCCAGATCGAGTACCGGGCGCCGCGCCCGGCTATCGCTGCCGAGGAATTGCTGCGCTGCCGATACAGGCGCGGGTAACGCGTCCCCGGCTGACTGGGAGGGCCGTTGAGCCGAGCCTTCGCATTCTTCCAGCGCGTCACAAGCCTGATTCGCAAGCAGCTCGAGCGAATCGCCTGGTCTTCGGAAGGGGATCACTCCGTTGACGATCTCACAAGCGAAACCTGGCTGATCGTGGACGAGCTCCACGCGGATCCGGATGCAACTCCTGACCCGGACGACGAAAGCCTGCGCGACATGATTGTCGCCCGGCTGCAGCGCCAGTTCGGGAAATTCGTCAATCGGAAGGAGCGGTTCGCGCTGCGCATCGATCGAGACGATATCGACGACGATGGCGATCTTCTACCCAGTGCTGTCGGCGCGCGACTTTCAGCTCCAGAAAAATACGAGCCGCTGGTTGCGCTCGAGATGCGCGAAGACGCCGCGGTGGCAGCGCACGCGATCAGCGGCCGATTCTCCGAGGCCATCGCATACCTCCGCACATTCGAGCGTTTCGATGGTGACGCGGTGCGTGTGGCGACCTATCTGGCGATCGGAGCGCGAACGCTCAATCGACGAGTGGCGCGCGCGTCGCACATCGAGGAAACACAGCCGTCGATGTTCGATGGCATCGAGGCGATTTCAGCCGATTTCATGCCGTTGGCTGGTCGATGGGCATCACCGCCGTTGCCGCATCAGTATCGACCGACGTGCGCGGCAGCGTGGCCGCTGCAACTGCAGTTCTTCGTCGTATCGGCCAAGCTGTTCTTCTGCCGTCGTCGTCGAGTTCAGTAGCTGGGTTCAATTCCCTCTTGACGTTGCGCGACCGACGGGGATAGCCTGTATGCGCTGCTGAGACAACAGCGGCCGGGTTTGGCGACCTGACGTGTACAAGGCGCAACGAAGCCGCGCCGTCGATCGACCCGCGGCTTTTCTATTTGCGCTGCCTTTGCACGCCTTCAATGGGCGGGCCTGGGCGGGGAGACCTTAGGGTCTGCCGGTTACCTTGTACGCCGGTTCGCCAACCCTGCTCAGTGCCCGCTCACCCCGTTTGGCGACGGGACAGCGGGCCTCAACCGTACAAGGAGGCCACACCATGCGCCAAGCCCTCGCTCGTCCCGAGCAACCGCAATCCCCACTCGAAATTATCCGCGCCGCCCTGCGCGCCGCCGCGCTCGCGCCGACCTATCAGGATGCGCTCGACGCCACCGGCGACGCACTGCGCCGCCTGGCTGAAATCGTCCGCGCGGAGGTGGCGTGATGAGCGGCGAGAACTTCCTCGATTCCCGATTCCCGGTCTTCAGCGAACGTGTGTCCGATGCTGCCGCAGACGATTCGCTCGTCAGGGCCGGCCCGTTGCTGAACCACCTTGAACGCGCCTATGCGGTAGTCCATGGGCTCGAGCATATTTTCGCGATCGCGCGTGCGAATCTGGTTCAGGAAACGTCATATCGCAGTGCTGGGGAGGGTTGCGAAGTGGAGCCGCCCCTGCAGCCGACGACCGTGGAGGCGCTTCTTGCGATGGGCGCGGCCGTGTCGGGGATGCTCGTGCAGGATATCGGGGCACTGTCGGATTGGGCCGACGAATATGCGGTGCGGCCGGCACGCTCCGACACTGCGGCATAATCGTTTCACCGCGCCTAGCTCGACGGGGCGAAAACCGGGCTCCCTTACCCGGCCGGCGCGGCCCCTCTCAAGGGATTGCGTGAGGGCGCAATGAGCGACAGCAAACCGCCGGATCGGCTCGATCGCGTGGCGGCCGAGATCAATAGCCTGACCTGGTCGGGTTTCGCGCCGTGGATCGAAGCGGCACGGGGAAGCGACGCGGAGGTGGCGCGTGATCTACTGGCTGCGCTCGTCGTGCAGTTGCGCACGCTCTCGTTTCCGACGTCTCCAATTTCTGCAGAGCTGGCTCACTTCGCTGCCGACGCCTTCGCGGCGTACTTGAATGGCGAGCAGTCGACGCTCGACGCTGCTTTCGGTGTCAAGGTTGATGGGCGGCGCCGTCGCAGTTCGAATCGGACCGACCGCAATGAGCGTATCGCCATGCGCATCTTTCAGCTGCGCGAGGTCGAACCCGGCAGAACGGGCGGTGCCGTGCCCACCTGGGACGAGATATGCGACGTGATCGCGAGGGAGGAGCAGCTGGAAAAGCCGCTCGATTCGAAGGAATTGCGGCGGCTCTTCAGCGTCTACCGCGGTGAGATAGTCCAGAAAATGGCGGCGCGTTTGACAGCGCGGATGGCCTCTGACGACCGTTGAGGGGTAGTCATTTCGCGAGATGGCTACCCTTAGACCGGGAGAGTCTCGAACAGCATCATCGGCCCATGTTCAATCAACCGCGAGGTTTTGCACATGGGCGCAAACTTCCCCAATACGCCGGCGGCTGCCGGCAATCAACCCGAGCCGCTGGCTCTGCCGCTCGACGGCTTCACGCGCTGGAACGATCTGAAGCAGTTCGTGCCGTTGAGCCACGAGGCCGTGCGTCTTCGCGAGCGTGCCGGGCGATTCCCGAAGCGCGTGCAGCTCGGATCGGCGCGCTGCGTTGCGTGGCCGAATCGCGAGATCCATCGTTGGCTGGCTGATCCGGCCGGCTACCGTGCTCCCGAAAACGCGTGAGGTGCGCCATGACGGCAAACCTTGCGATCCGCACGCGCCGCGTCGGCGCTATCCAGCTGCGAAGCTGGTCGACGCGCGCCGCCATCCGCTCTGCGGCCGCGCTCGGGCGATCTGTCGATGACCACGCGCGCGAGCTGCGTATCGACGCGCTCGGGCGACTGATGTGCGCCGCCGGCACGCGCGTGCTGCGCGCTCGCTGCAGCCATCTCATGCGTCTGGAAATCAGGCACCGCAGCGCGGCGCAGATCCGGCGCATGGAGGATGCGATGGGGCTGCCAGCATGACGCGTCCATCGTTCCAGTTTTACCCAGGCGACTGGCAGGCGAACAGCAACCTGCGACGCTGCACGCACGCTGAGAAGGGCGTGTGGATCGACGTGATGTGCCTGCTGCACGACTCGGAGGAATACGGGGTCCTACGCTGGCCGCTCAAGGAGATCGCGCAGGCGATCGGCGCGCCGCTCGCGGCGCTCAGGGCCATCGTCAGCAAGGGCGTGTTGAAGGGCGCCGACAACGGGCAGTCGTGCGCCGCGTGCATCTACGTGCCGCGCTCCGGCCGTCGCGACGGCGAGCCGGTGACGCTGGTGGCCGAGCAGGATGGCCCGATCTGGTACTCGTCACGCATGGTCAAAGACGAGTATGTGCGCGCGGTTCGTGGCGAGTCGTCGCGCTTCCAGAGCGATGACGACAGTGCGGCGAAGGGTGCACCAAAGCCCCCCTTGGGTGATAGCACCAAAGCTTCACCAAAGCCCCCCTTGGGTGACGGCTCTTCATCTTCATCTTCGTCTTCGTCTTCAAAGAAACAAACACAGCGCGCTTCGCGCTTCGATGCGCACGCGCATCTCGTGTCTCTGGGTGTCGACCAGACGATCGCCGCTGACTGGCTGAAGACCCGGAAGGGCAAGAGGCTCGCACCGACGCAAACCTCGCTCGATCGGGTTGGTGCGGAAGCGGCCAAGGCCGGTCTGTCGATGGCTGCCGCCGTCAAGCTGGCCTGCGAGAACGGCTGGGGCGGCTTCAAGGCGGAGTGGCTGGCTGACTCATCGCCGCGCGCGAATGGGCGCTCCACCGACGATCCTTTCGCGTGACCGCCATGAGCCTTCGCTATCCATCCAACGGTGCCGCGCTCGCGTCGATGCGTCGAGCCGGCCGAGTGCCGGAGCTGCCGGTCCTCGTAACGCTGGCCGGGCCGCTTCGCTTCGACAACGTGACGCTCTCGGCCAGTGCCGGCCAGCCCTACGACTGGCGCCCAGTTGCCGCACTCAACGTCGAGGTATTCGCATCCGCGGACGTGCCTTGGAGCGATCTGCTGCGCGCGCTCGCCGACATCGCGGCCGCGGTACCCGACACGCTGGTGCTTGCGTTCCGCGAGGGGCCGCGCGTGCACTGCGGCGAGCGGCGCGCAGTGCCGGGCGAAGATTTCGCGCTCTTCGACTGGTTCCCGATGCCGATCGCGCCGATGTGCTGGCCGGCATCGCACACGCTGGCGCGCCGCCTGTTCGATGCCTTGGGCGACACGTTGCCGAATCCCTATGACCGCGCGTGCGAGCTCGTCGTGCAGCTCGCCGCCGAACGAAGCAGAAACGCCAAGGAGGTGGCCTGATGGCCCGAACAATTCCCGATTCGATCGACTGGGCAGCCTACGCCAGAGGCGAGGATGACGGCCGCGCGGACGTGCGCCGCGCGAGCGAGTTCATCGAGAGCCTGGTCGAGCACCTGCACAGCCCGAAGGAAGTCGCGCCCGGTACCGAGTCGCCTTGGGCCAGCGTCGGCGATTCGCTCCGCTTTCGCGAGGGCGAGGTGACGCTCTGGGGCGGCGTGAACGGCCACGGCAAGTCCGCTGTCCTCGGCGAAGTGATGCTGCACGCCATGTCAGCCGGCGACCGTGCGTGCATCGCGTCGATGGAGATGCGGCCGATCGCGACCATGGAGCGCCTGACGCGCCAGGCCGCGGCGACTGCGATGCCTGCGCCGGACTTTATCCGTGGCTTCGGACGGTGGACGAACGACCGGCTGTGGCTCTACTCCCATGTCGGCACGGTCGAGCGAGCGCGCATGCTCGCGGTCGCGCGGTACTGCCGCAAGGAGCTCGGCGTGCACCATGTCGTGATCGACAGCCTGTTGAAGTGCGGCATCGCTCCGGACGACTATGCCGGCCAGAAGACATTCGTCGACGCACTGTGCTCTCTGGCGCGAGACACGGGCGTGCACATCCACCTCGTGCACCACGCGCGCAAGGGCGAGAAGGAATCCGTCGTGCCGGACAAGTTCGACATGAAGGGCGCCGGCGAGATCACGGACTTGGTCGACAACGTGCTGATCGTGCATCGGAATAAGGACAAGGAAGCCCAGTTGCGCAGGGATGACCTGTCCGACGTGAGGCGTGCCGAGCTCGAGAACACGGGCGACACACTGCTCATTTGCGCGAAGCAGCGGCATTACGCATGGGAAGGCCGGATCAAGCTCTGGTTCGACGCTGCCAGCCTGCAGTTTCGCGATGCGCGCGCCGGCGGCGCGCGGCATCTGGACCTTCGCTCCGGTACCTGGAAGCAGGGGTGGACGCGATGACGATGAAGCGGAACATGAGCAAGCCGGATCCAGCGTTGATTGCGGGCAAAGATGAGGCATCGCAGCCCGTACCTGCCGGAGAGCCTGTGGTTCCGATTCTCAGTCCGGCCGCGGCGCTCTCACTGTTTCGATATGGAGAGGCGTCGCCGTACTGGGACGCGAACATTGACGAGATGCGACGGAAGCTGCTCGCTTCAGGCTCGGTGGGCACCGTTCCTCGCATGGAGTTCCTGGTCGATGCTGCGCGCGAGGAGATCGGCCGAGCGATGGCGGCGTGCCGGCGGCCGTGTCTGCAGTTTTCCGGCGGCAAGGACTCGCTCGCCTGCCTGTATCTGCTGCGTCCGTACTGGGGTCGGTTGACGGTCATATGGTCGAGCCGTAGCGATGCGTATCCCGAGGCGCGCGAGCTATTCGAGGACGTTCGCAGGAAGGTGCATGACGTCATTGAAGTCGGCGGCGCCGAGCAGTGGCGTGCAGCGTCGGCGAACACGTGGCCGACAGATTGTGTCCCAGCGCGCGCGACCTGGTTCGGCCGAATGGTCGAGCCGACCGATGACGGGTTCGGGCTCGTCAATCGTTACGACTGCTGCCTCGCGAATTTCTGGCAGCCGATGGCTGCCGCCGTCGCTGCGGGCGGCTTCGACCTGGTGATCCGCGGTCAGCGCGATGACGAGGCGAAGCGTGCGCCGTTCGCATCCGGGGCCTGCGACGGTGATGGGCGCGCCTACGTGTTGCCGATCCAGCATTGGACGAAGGGGGACGTGATCGCCTACCTGCAGGCCGAAGGCATTGAGATCCCGCGGCAATACGGGTACGGCATGGCATCGCTCGATTGCCTGCACTGCACGGCGTATCTGGATGAGAACGGCGGGAAGCTGCGCTACCTGCGCGATTTCCACCCGCAGGCCGCTGTCGAGTATGAGCGCCGCCTGCGGCTGATCCACGGAGAGCAAGAGCGGCACATGCGCCTGACGAAGATCGCGCTCGGTGAGCTCGACCCTCTAGAGGGCGAAGGGGAGGGGGATTGAGGGCCCGCAAGAACCCGCCGCCGTTCACCCTCGAGAACGTGCTGCGCGATCTGGTGCCCGGCCGCGTCTACTCCGCGGAGGCGATTTCCCTCAAGTTCGGGGTGCCCGCCGATGCGGTGCGGCCGGTGATGCTCGGCGCGATCGTGCTCGGCAAGGTCAGAGAGCGGCCACGGCGGCGTGGCTTCCGTGTCGGCTACTGGATCCCCGAGTGCGAGCCGCCAAGCATCGCTGGCCGCCGTATCGGGCTGCTGGCGCGCCCGCACGGCATCGGTGAGCTGACGGGCTATACCGACTCGCTCCGGCAGTTCCGCGACGTCTGCATGGCGATTCCGCGGTTTCGATCGTGACCGCTCGGCGGTCGCGCTTCGCCGCGCGCCGCCGGGAACGGGTACCCTGTCGTTCGGCAGTTTGTGATCGCATACTCGACGACAGGAGACCGCGATGAGGGTGTTTCCGCGATACGTCACCGTCCTGAAATTCTGCGAGTTGACCGGCTATACCGAAGAGGCCGTGAAGTCGAAGCGGCGCGACGGTGTCTGGCTGGCGGGCCAGCTCTGGGTCAAAGCGCCTGACGGCCGCATTCTGATGGACCTCGAAGGGTACGAGGCATGGGTGGAATCGGCGCGCGAGCCAGCGCAATCAGCCGCACCCCGCGCACAGTCGCCCCCGCCGTTGAAGGCGCCCGCGACCAGGAGCGGAGCCGCGTTGAGTCCGCTGCCGCTGGCTGTTCGCGCGAGAAAATGAGCACGCATGGAGAGTGAATTGAAACTGGAAGAGCACAGCAACCTGCTTGGGAAATTGCATGGCAATCTCAGCAGCCTGGAGGCCACGCTACGGCTCTTTCTATCGCACGACGCCCGTGCACATGCCGCACCGCATCAAGGCGACTGGAACCGTGGCATTGGTGAAGAGGTAGACGAGACTCCAATGACGGATTGGCGTTCGCTCGGGCAATTGATTGACGACTTCAATACGATCTCTGGACGCCGAGACCTAGGTGTGGTGATTGATCGCGGGATCGTTGCGATTCGAGATGCATTCGCACATGGGCGAATCATGTTGCATGAGGGTGACGCAGACATGCGATTGGTGAAGTTCTCGCGTCCCGTGAGAGGTCGCGTCAAGGTCGAGTTCAACCAGCTACTCACCGCCGACTGGCTGGGCGAGCAAATTCGGCGAGCCCGAGATGCGATGTTTTCGGTACTGAATGCGATCGAAGCGATCGGGGGAACGGTCGGCCGACAATCCGAAGGGGAGTAACGCTTACGCTGCGCCGAATCCCCCGATCACCCAACCGAGCGCCCAGACCCCGGCCGCGGGCACGCCGAAAAATAGCGCACCGGCGAGGCCAGCCGGCCCGAAAATCCATGCGGACGCGGCGAAGGCGAAGAGGATGTATCCGACGATCTTCAGCACTGCGCCGAGGCGCGTGAATCCGTTCGATGCTCTCATGTGTTGCCTCCCCGTGTGGTTTGAATAACTGCGCGTCAGCGCGATGATCGCCACTACCCGCGCGTGCGCGCGCGAGGCGCAGTTCGCGGACGTTGCTCCGGGCTCATCCCCTGCCTCGGCGCGCCGCTTCGCCCTTGCGCCGCAGGCGCCGCATCCGATCTTCCTCGGCGCGTTGCCGATAAACGACTTCCAGTTCGGGATCGCGCGCGACTTCGAGCCAGCGCACCAGGAACCAGAGGACGCCGGCGGTGATGATGCCGGCGAGATACGCCGTGACGATTTCCATGTGGCCTCCGCAGGCGCCCGTCAGCCGGCCGCCGCTCCGATCGGGATGATCTGCGCGCCGGCCTTCAGCCGGTCGAGGTAGTCCGCCCATTTCTGCATCATCTCGCGGCGCTGCTGCAGGTGAGCGGTGCGGTTGTATGCCCGTCCGAGAGGGTCTTTGACGGTGTGCGCGAGCTGGGCCTCGATGATGGGCGCGGGCACGGCGAGCACCTCGTCGAGGATCGTGCGCGCCATCGCGCGGAAGCCGTGCCCGGTCATGGTGTCGCCGTCGTAGCCGAGGCGCCGCAGCGCCGCGTTTACCGTGTTGTCGGACATCGGGCGGTCCTTCGTGCGCACGCTGGGAAACAGCAACCGCCCATTGCCGGTGAGCAACTGCAGCTCGCGCAGGATGGCGACAGCTTGCAGTGGCAGCGGAACGATATGCGCGCCGCCGGCCGCCTTGCCTTGCTTCGTGCGCTTCATCCGGTCGCTGGGGATTTCCCATGTGCTCGCGTCGAGGTCGAATTCGGCCCACTCGGCGGCACGCAGCTCGCCGGGCCGCTGGAACAGCAGCGGTGCAAGACGCAGTGCGCACGAAACGGGGAGGGTGCCTTGATAGCCGTCGATCGCGCGCAGCAGCTCGGCGACCTGTTTCGGGTCCGTGATCGCGGCCATGTGCTCCTGCTGCACCGGCGGCAGCGCACCGCGAAGGTCGGCGGTCACATCGCGCGCGGCACGGCCGGTCGCGACTGCATAGCGGCAGACCTGGCCGATGTTCGCATGGAGGCGATGAGCTGTTTCGAGCGCGCCGCGCTTCTCGACCCGACGCAGCACGTCGAGCACATCGGGCGGCGCGAGTTCGGCAATGGGTTTGCCGCCGATCCACGGGAAGGCGTCGACCTCGAGTCGGCGAAGCAGCCGCGCGCCATGGCTGGCGGACCAGCTCGGTGCGTACTTCGCATGCCACTCGCGCGCGATGGCTTCGAACGAATTCTCGGCGTTGAGGCGCTGGGTGCGCTTCTCTGCTTTCTTCGCCTCGCCGGGGTCGGTGCCTTGTACCAGCATCTCGCGCGCGGCGGCGCGCTTCTGGCGGGCCTCGACGAGCGTTACCTCGGGATAGGTGCCGAGCGCCAGGCTCTTCTCCTTGCCGCCGAATCGATACTTGAGCACCCAGCGCTTGCCGCCGGCCGGGGTCACGAGCAGATGGAGGCCACCCCCGTCGAACAGCTTTTGCTGCTTCTCCGCTGGCTTGGCGTTGCGGATCGCCACGTCGGTCAGGGCCATATGCTTTTCCGTTCGGGGGTTGCCGCCGTGGGATGGTGGGGGTTGTCGATTGGCGGAATTGCGAAACACCCCCAGGACAACCCCCGCCATAGGATTGCACTCAGTGGGGGTTGTTGGTGGAAGATTGCAACAAAAAACCCCGCGGAGCAAGGCTCGGCGGGGTCTTCGTTGCGAAACGTGGTGAACGTTTGGCGGGTATTTGGTGGAGGCGGCGGGAATCGAACCCGCGTCCAGAAGCGCTCCACGACTAGTTCTACATGTTTAGTTCAGTCATTTGATTTAACCGCAGCGACGCGGACGAACACGCTGCACTACGGCGATTCGCTAAGTTTTCGACCCTGGCGTCGCGACGCCGACAGGGCTTAACTGACGTAAATGACCTCTGGCGGTATTGCTACCGGTCTTGCGACACTAGCCCGTCAGTGAACTAGGCAGAGGACGGCGGCCCTTAGGCTGCCAGTGCGAACGTATCGTCGTTTGCAGTTACGATTTTCCCATTGATTAACGAGGTGACGGGTCCTCGACATGCCCTAGCCGCTTCACAACCCCTGTCGAAACCAGGTCGCCCCCGCGGATAAGATCAAACATTATAGCCCAACATCGCGCAGCAGTTCGCGTAGTTGCTGCGTTGTGTCGACGAGATGCTGCGCTTGCCAGTCGGATGGCGCGGCGCCGTCGCCGCAGTAGCCGTACGCGGCCGCGACCGTCGCCATGCCGGCGGCGCTGCCGGCCTGAATGTCGCGCAGGTCGTCGCCGACGTAGACGATGCGCACAGGCGCGAGCGTCAACTGGTCGGCCGCATGCAGCAGCGGGGCCGGGTGCGGCTTCGGGTGCGGCGTTGTGTCGCCCCCGACGACGCAGGCGGCGCGCGGCGCGAGACCGAGCAGGTCGACGAGCGGCGCCGTGAGCCGCATCGCCTTGTTCGTGACGATGCCCCAGCGCACGCCACGCGCGTCGAGCTCGTCGAGCACGTCGCCGATGCCCGGGAACAGCGTCGTATGCACGCACAGATCCGTCGCGTAGTTGGCCAGGAACTCGTCGCGCATCGCTTCGTAGCCGGGCGTGTGCGGATCAATGCCGAACGCGCCGCCGAGCAGGCCGCGTGCGCCGGCTGAGGCCAGCGGCCGCAGCACGTCGAGCGGTGTTTCGGGCAGGTCGCGCACGCGTTGCATCTTGTTGACGGCAGCCGCGAGATCGGGCGCCGTGTCGGCGAGCGTGCCGTCCAGGTCGAACAGCACGGCATCACAGTGCAGCAGGCGCGGTTCGTCGAGTGCAGCCCGCGCGGTCGAGAGAGGAGTCGTCATGCCGGTTGGAAGGTCACGCGCCGCGGCGGCACGCGACGAGGTAGTTGATGTCGGCGTCGTTCGACAGCGCGAAGCGCTTGCCGATCGGGTGATACGTGATGCCCTTGATCTCCACGATGTGCAGATCCGTCGCGCGTATGAAGCCGGCCAGTTCCGACGGGCGGATGAAGCGCGCGTAGTCGTGCGTGCCCTTGGGCAGCATTTGCGCGACGTACTCCGCGCCGATCACGGCGAACAGGTAGGCCTTCAAGTTGCGGTTCAGCGTCGAGAAAAACACCCAGCCACCCGGCTTCACGAGCGTCGCGCACGCGGCGACGATATCGCCGGGCGACGGTACGTGCTCGAGCATCTCCATGCACGTGACGACATCGTAGGAGCCCGGTTCGCGCGCGGCGATCGCTTCGGCGGCGATGGCCTCGTAATCGACCGTGATGCCGCTTTCGAGGCTGTGCAGGTCGGCGACGCCAAGCGCTTCAGTCGACAAGTCGATGCCTTTCACTTGTGCGCCGAGTCCGGCCATCGATTCGGACAGGATGCCGCCGCCGCAACCGATGTCGAGTGCGCGCTTGCCGGCGAGGTGCGCATGCGCATCGATCCATCCGAGCCGGACCGGGTTCAGGTCGTGCAGCGGCTTGAATTCGGCATTCGGATCCCACCACCGATGGGCGAGGTCGCTGAATTTCTGGAGTTCGTGCGGATCGGCGTTGGTCATGTCGGCAAACGGGCTACGGGAGGAGGGCGGTGCTGCGGTTCGTCAGCCCCGAGTATATAAGAAGCGGACGAGCGGCGAAGCGACGAGCGCCTGGGCGGGCGTCAAAGAAAAAGCCCCGCCGGGGCGGGGCTTTGAAGCAGTCGAAAACCGCGGCTTAGTTTGCCGGAACGGTCGTCTTCTGCACTTGCTGCGTACCAACCACTTCGACTTCCACGCGGCGATCCGGTGCGAGGCAGGCGATGAGTTGCTTGCGGTTCTTCTGGTTGCAGCCAGTCGTAACCGGGTTGCGCTTGCCCTTGCCTTCCGTGTAGATCTTGTTGGCCGGCACACCCTTGCTGACCAGGTACGACTTCACGGCTTGCGCACGGCGCAGCGACAGACGGTCGTTGTACTTGTCCGAACCGATGCGGTCCGTGTAGCCCGTTGCGACGACCACTTCCGTGTTCATGCCTTCGATCTTCGAAGCCAGTTCGTCCAGCTTTTGCTTGCCCAGCGGCTTGAGCGTTGCCTTGTCGAAGTCGAACAGTGCGTCAGCTTGATACGTGATCTTCTGGCTCGTGATTGCCGGAGCGACCGGAGCGACCGGCGGCTGCGGTGCCTGGGCGACCAGTGCGCCATCGCACTTCGCGTTGGCGGTGGCCGGCGTCCAGAACGCATCGCGCCAGCAGAGCTCGTTCGTGCCGTTCATCCACACCCATTCGCCCGTGCCGTTGACCCAGTTGTCATTGACGGCTTGACGCGACGCCGGCACCGACTGTGCCGAAGCGGATGCAGCCATAACTGCGGTAGCTGCAATGAACGCGAGCTTTGAAAGTTTATTCATATTTCTCCTCTCGAAATTGAGATTACCGCAGGTTTACTGCGAGCCTGTTGACGGTGACAAGTCATACATTGCTCGAAGTATAACATTGGTGCGGCACAAAAAACGCGGCGCCGCCTCTGTGTAGACTTCGAGCAGCGTCTAACTTTCAGTGCGTTGGCATTTTGCCATATCGTTCCCTTCCTACGAAAAAAAATCCTCCCCACCCCAAGATCGCTTCAACTTTGTGGTGCATGCGCAACACTGACCTGCCGTAACTTTCAGAGATTGTCAAGAGTGTGGCGACGAAATTGCGCCGGTGAATGCAGTTGTTTACTCGTGCGCGAAAAACAAGCGATGTTGCAATCGTCTGTGATGTCGAGTCGGGCGCGATTGCGGTGTGCAATTCCGGCCGATTCGCTGGTGCTGCGATTTTTGCTATTTATATATAGAGGGGGCGGCGAATTGGCGGCTGATGGACGCATGTTAGAATCTCGCGTTGCGTTGCGCATGCAGCGCCCACGCGAAAGGCGTTCGCCGTCTTCGCTCCGAAACGATACGGATACATGGATCAATTCGCCAAAGAGACCCTGCCCACCTCCCTAGAGGAGGAAATGCGCCGTTCGTATCTCGATTACGCGATGAGCGTGATCGTCGGACGTGCCCTCCCGGATGTCCGCGATGGCCTGAAGCCCGTGCACCGGCGCGTGTTGTTCGCGATGCACGAACTGAACAACGACTGGAACCGCGCGTACAAGAAGTCGGCGCGTATCGTCGGTGACGTGATCGGTAAGTACCACCCTCACGGCGACACCGCGGTCTACGACACGATCGTGCGGATGGCGCAGGACTTCTCGCTGCGCTACATGCTGATCGACGGGCAGGGCAACTTCGGCTCGATCGACGGCGACAATGCCGCGGCGATGCGTTACACCGAAATTCGCATGGCGAAGATCGGTCACGAGCTGCTCGCCGACATCGACAAGGAAACGGTCGATTTCGAGCCGAACTACGACGGCAACGAAATGCAGCCGTCGGTCCTGCCGTCGCGCATCCCGAACCTGCTGATCAACGGCTCGTCGGGTATCGCGGTCGGTATGGCGACCAACATTCCGCCGCACAACCTGAACGAAGTCGTCGACGCGTGCCAGCACCTGCTGGGCAACCCGGAAGCGACGATCGACGAACTCATCGAGATCATCCCGGCGCCGGATTTCCCGACGGCCGGCATCATCTACGGCGTCGCCGGCGTGCGCGATGGCTACCGCACCGGGCGAGGTCGCGTCGTGATGCGCGCGGCCACGCACTTCGAGGAGATCGACCGCGGCCAGCGGATGGCGATCATCGTCGACGAGCTGCCGTACCAGGTGAACAAGCGGTCGCTGCTCGAGCGGATCGCCGAGCTCGTCAACGAGAAGAAGCTCGAAGGCATCTCCGACATCCGCGACGAGTCCGACAAGAGCGGCATGCGTGTCGTGATCGAGCTCAAGCGCGGCGAAGTGCCGGAAGTGGTGCTGAACAACCTGTATAAGGCGACCCAGCTCCAGGACACGTTCGGCATGAACATGGTTGCGCTCGTCGACGGCCAGCCGAAGCTGCTGAACCTGAAGGAAATCCTGCAGTGCTTCCTGTCGCATCGACGCGAAGTGCTGACGCGCCGCACGATCTACGAACTGCGCAAGGCCCGTGAACGCGGCCACGTGCTCGAAGGTCTCGCGGTCGCGCTCGCGAACATCGACGAGTTCATCGCGATCATCAAGGCCGCGCCGACGCCGCCGATCGCGAAGGCGGAGTTGATGGCGAAGCCGTGGGATTCGTCGCTCGTGCGAGAGATGCTCACGCGCGCCGAGAGCGAGAACGCGGCGGCCGGCGGCCGTTCCGCGTACCGTCCGGAAGGCCTGAACCCGGCGTTCGGCATGCAGGTCGACGGGCTGTACCGCCTGTCCGACACGCAGGCCCAGGAAATCCTGCAGATGCGTCTGCAGCGCCTGACCGGCCTCGAGCAGGACAAGATCATCGGCGAGTACCGCGAAGTGATGGCGCAGATCGCCGACCTGCTGGACATCCTCGCGCGCCCCGAGCGGATCACGACGATGATCGGCGAGGAGCTGACCTCGGTGAAGGCCGAGTTCGGCGACGCGCGCCGCTCGAAGATCGAGCTGAACGCGACCGAGCTGAACACCGAAGATCTGATCACGCCGCAGGACATGGTCGTCACGATGTCGCATGCGGGCTACGTGAAGTCGCAGCCGCTGTCCGAGTACCGTGCGCAGAAGCGCGGCGGTCGCGGCAAGCAGGCGACGCAGATGAAGGAAGACGACTGGATCGAGACGCTGTTCATCGCGAACACGCACGACTACATCCTGTGTTTCTCGAACCGCGGCCGCGTGTATTGGGTCAAGGTCTATGAAGTGCCGCAGGGCTCGCGCAACTCGCGCGGCCGCCCGATCGTCAACATGTTCCCGCTGCAGGAAGGCGAGAAGATCAACGTCGTGCTGCCGGTCAAGGAATTCTCGGCCGACAAGTTCATCTTCATGGCGACGTCGCTCGGCACCGTGAAGAAGACGCCGCTCGAGGCGTTCAGCCGTCCGATGAAGAAAGGCATCATCGCGGTCGGCCTCGACGAAGGCGACTACCTGATCGGTGCGTCGATCACCGACGGCGCGCACGACGTGATGCTGTTCTCGGACTCCGGCAAGGCCGTGCGCTTCGACGAGAACGACGTGCGTCCGATGGGCCGCGAGGCGCGCGGCGTGCGCGGCATGCAGCTCGAGGACGGGCAGCAGGTCATCGCGCTGCTGGTCGCCGGCAGCGAAGAGCAGACGGTGCTCACCGCGACCGAGAACGGCTACGGCAAGCGCACGCCGATCACCGAGTACACGCGTCACGGCCGCGGCACGAAGGGTATGATCGCGATCCAGACGTCCGAGCGCAACGGCAAGGTCGTGGCCGCAACGCTCGTCGATGCCGAAGATCAGATCATGCTGATCACGACGGCCGGTGTGTTGATTCGCACCCGTGTCTCGGAGATTCGCGAGATGGGGCGTGCCACGCAAGGTGTTACACTCATCAGTCTCGATGAGGGTACCAAGCTCTCTGGCCTGCAGCAGATCGCGGAGGCCGAGGAGGGTGACGGCGAGGCCGACGAGGCGTCGGACGGCGAAGCCTGAAGAACGGATGAGACTCTAGCCGCCGCGGGCGCGAAGCGCCGCGGCCGGCGAGCAACCATTCATATTTCCAAAAGGGAGTGATGATGCAAAAGCAATTCAAGCAACTGGTTCTGCTGGCTGCACTGGTGCCGACGTTCGCGATGGCGCAAGCGCTGTCGAATTCCGCACCGGCAGCTCCGGCAGCAGCTGCGCCGATCGACGCCGACAAGAAGGCAGCGATCAAGGATCTGCTCGACGCGATCGACGCGCCGAAGCTCGTGTCGGCAATCGGCAACAGCGCCGAAATGCAGGCCAAGCAACTCGTCCCGGCGATCCTGTCGGACGCGCTGTCGGAAAACAAGACGCTGAACGACAAGCAGAAGCAGGCTGCCGTTCCGACGCTGCAAAAGAACGCGGTGCCGAAGCTGGTTGACGGCGCAGGCAAGGTGTTCGGCACGCAACAGTTCCAGAACGACGCAATGTCGGCTCAGTACGACGCCTACGCGAAGTACTACAGCACGTCGGAGATCAAGGATCTGACGACGTTCTACAAGAGCCCGACGGGCCGCAAGTTCATCCAGGTTCAGGATCAGGTCGGTCGCGACGTGGTCAATGGCCTGATGCAGAAGTACATGCCGCAAGCTATCCAGGCAACGCGCACGCAGGCTGACAAGGAAGTCGCAGCAGTCAAGCCGGGCAAGTAAAGCCGTCCGGGCACGCCCCCGGCCGTTCGGCCGGGTTTGGCGGGAGCCTGACGACAGTGCGATAATGGCCGTTTGCGCGTGAGCGCAAGCGGCCATTTCTTTTCTGGCGCGTTCTGCCGGCAGCGAGCCGGTCGCGTCCCTCCGAGGTTTTCACGATGCGCGTCTTTAATTTCTCCGCCGGCCCCGCGGCGATGCCCGAGGAAGTGCTGCGGCAAGCTGCCGACGAAATGCTCGACTGGCACGGCAGCGGCATGAGCGTGATGGAGATGAGCCACCGCGGCAAGGAATTCATGTCGATCCACGAGGCCGCGCTGACCGACCTGCGCGACCTGCTCGGCGTGCCAGCCAGCCACCGGATCCTGTTCCTGCAGGGCGGCGGTATCGCGGAAAACGCGATCGTGCCGATGAACCTGCTCGGGTCGCGCAAGACGGCCGACTTCGTCGTCACGGGTTCGTGGTCGCAGAAGTCGTTCAGCGAAGCGAAGAAATACGGTACGCCACATCTCGCCGCGACCGGCAAGACGGAAGACGGCTTCACGCGTGCGCCCGCGCGCGCCGAATGGCGGCTGTCGGACGATCCGGCCTACGTGCATCTGTGCACCAACGAGACGATCGACGGCGTCGAGA
Source organism: Burkholderia sp. AU45251 (assembly GCF_030482905.1). Classification (NCBI taxonomy): domain Bacteria; kingdom Pseudomonadati; phylum Pseudomonadota; class Betaproteobacteria; order Burkholderiales; family Burkholderiaceae; genus Burkholderia; species Burkholderia sp. AU45251. Next base: position 16,991 of record NZ_JAUJQH010000014.1, read on the forward strand.
CGTTCGAGATTCCCGATCTGGGCGACGTGCCGCTGGTCGCGGATGTCTCGTCGCACATCCTGTCGCGTCCGATGGACGTCGCGAAGTACGGCGTGCTGTTCGGCGGCGCGCAGAAGAACATCGGGATGGCCGGCGTGACGCTCGTGATCGTGCGCGAGGATCTGCTCGACCGCGCGCTGTCGATCTGCCCGTCCGCGTTCGAATGGAAGACCATCGCCGCGAACAACTCGCTGTACAACACGCCGCCCACCTACGCGATCTACATCGCGGGTCTGGTATTCCAGTGGTTGAAGCGGCAGGGCGGTCTCGAAGCGATCGAGGCCCGCAATATCGAGAAGGCGAAGCTGCTCTACGACACGATCGATTCGAGCAGTTTCTATCTGAACAAGGTCGAGCCGGCAGCACGTTCGCGGATGAACGTGCCGTTTTTCCTGGCCGACGAAACGCGCAATGAAGACTTCCTCGCCGGCGCAAAGGCGCGCGGGCTGCTGCAGCTGAAGGGCCACAAGTCCGTCGGCGGCATGCGGGCGTCGATCTACAACGCGGTGCCGCTCGAGGGCGTGAAAGCGCTCGTCGAGTACATGAAGGACTTCGAGCAGCGCGGCGCCTGACGGCGGCGCTGTTCAAACAGCACGGCAAAACGCATGGACGACGAACTGAATTCCCGCCTGAAACCGCTGCGCGATCGCATCGACGCGATCGATGCGCAGCTGATCTCGCTCCTGAACCAGCGCGCTGCGGTGGCGCTGGAGGTGGGCGAGGTCAAGAAGCATTTCAACGCACCGGTGTTCCGGCCGGAGCGCGAGCTGCAGGTGATCGCGCGGCTGCAGGACATGAGCGCGGGGCCGCTCGCGAGCGAGCACATCAGCGCCATCTGGCGCGAGATCATGGCTGCGAGCCGAGCGCTCGAGCAGACGATCCACGTCGCGTTCCTCGGGCCGGTCGGCACGTACAGCGAGCAGGCGATGCTCGAGTATTTCGGCCAGTCGATCGAAGGGCTGCCGTGCCCGTCGATCGACGAGGTGTTCCGTTCGGTCGAGGCCGGCGCGTCCGCGTTCGGCATCGCGCCGGTTGAGAATTCGACCGAAGGCGCCGTGTCACGCACACTCGACCTGCTGCTGCAGACGCAACTGTTGATCAGCGGCGAACTCGCGCTGCCGATCCACCACAACCTGCTGACGCAGAGCGGCACGCTCGACGGTGTGAAGCGCGTCTGCGCGCATGCGCAGGCGCTCGCGCAATGCCAGCAGTGGCTCGCGGCAAATGCGCCGCAGCTCGAGCGGCAGGCGGTGGCGAGCAACGCGGAGGCCGCGCGTCTCGCGGCGGCCGATCCGACCGTCGCGGCGATCGCGGGCGACCGCGCGGCCGCACACTACGGCTTGCAGATCGCGTTCTCGCTGATCCAGGACGATCCGCACAACCGCACGCGCTTCGTCATCATCGGCAAGCAGCCGGCCGGCCAAAGCGGTCACGACCAGACGTCGCTGATCGTGTCGGTGAAGAACGAGCCGGGCGCCGTGTTCAAGCTGCTCGAGCCGCTCGCGCGGCACGGCGTGTCGATGACGCGCTTCGAGTCGCGCCCGGCGCGCGTCGGCACGTGGGAGTACTACTTCTACATCGACATCGAAGGGCACCGGGACGATGCGGCGGTGGCGGCCGCGCTCGCGGAACTCGGCCAGAAGGCTGCGTTCCTGAAGGTACTCGGTTCGTATCCGCGCGCACGCTGATGCGCGGCGGCCCGTCGCCTGTTCGAGCAGGCGTTGCGGCCAGGCGGGCAGGGCAGGCCGGTCGGTGCTGCCGAAGGCGGGTTCGGGCGGTGTCTGGCGCAGCTTGCGCCGGATGCGAGCCCGTTGCCCGGAATCTGGAATTCCGCGTGCGGGGTGTCGCCCTGCGCGCGTAACTTGGCTCTTGTCGTGTCAGGCTTTGCATTCAACAAACTGGTCATCTTCGGCGTCGGCCTGATCGGCGGATCGCTGGCCCGCGCGCTGCGCGAGCGCGCGCCGGGCAGCGCGGGCGAGGTCGTCGGCGTGGGCCGTTCGCGTACGTCGGTCGAGCGCGCGCTCGCGCTCGGCGTGATCGACCGCGCGGCAGCGCTCGACGACGACGCGCAATTGCGCGACGCGCTGGCAGGCGCCGATCTCGTGCTGCTGGCGGCACCCGTCGCACAGACGGGCCCGTTGCTCGCGCGCATCGCGCCGTGGCTTGAGGCGGCGACGATCGTCACCGATGCGGGTAGCACCAAGTCCGATGTCGTCGCGGCCGCGCGCGAAGCGCTCGGCGCGCGCATCGCGCAGTTCGTACCGGGGCATCCGATTGCCGGTCGCGAGTCGAGCGGCGTCGAGGCCGCGTTGCCGGATCTGTATGTCGGCCGCAACGTCGTGCTGTGCCCGCTGCCGGAGAACCTGCCCGAATCCGTCGCCCGGATCGACGCGATGTGGCGCGAAACCGGCGCCGACGTGCGCACGATGAGCACCGAGCAGCACGATCGCGTGTTTGCGTCGATCAGCCATCTGCCGCACGTGCTGTCGTTCGCGCTCGTCGAGCAAATCCTCGGTGAGGCCGACGCGGAACTGAAATTCTCGTACGCGGCGGGCGGCTTCCGCGATTTCACGCGCATCGCTGCGTCGAGCCCGGAGATGTGGCGCGACGTGTGTGTCGCGAACCGCGCGGCGCTGCTCGACGAACTCGATGGCTACACGCGCGTGCTCACACGGCTGCGCGCGGCGATCGACGCCGGCGACGGCGCGGCGCTCGAAGCCGTGTTCACGCGCTCGCGTGCCGCGCGCAAGGCATGGCAGGAGCGCGGCGGTACGCCCGCTGCCGAACCGATCAAGAAATAACAGGACGATTCCCATGGACTATCTCGATCTCGGCCCATACTCCAGCGCATCGGGCACCGTGCGCCTGCCCGGCTCGAAGAGCATTTCGAACCGCGTGCTGTTGCTCGCGGCGCTTGCCGAAGGCGAAACGACGATCACCAATCTGCTCGACTCCGACGACACGCGCGTGATGCTCGACGCACTCGGCAAGCTCGGCGTGAAGCTCGCGCGCGATGGCGACACCTGTGTCGTCACGGGCACGCGCGGTGCATTCACCGCGAAGACGGCCGACCTGTTCCTCGGCAACGCGGGCACGGCCGTGCGGCCGCTGACCGCCGCGCTCGCGGTGAACGGCGGCGACTATCGCGTGCATGGCGTGCCGCGCATGCACGAGCGGCCGATCGGCGATCTCGTCGACGGCTTGCGGCAGATCGGCGCGCAGATCGACTACGAGCTGAACGAAGGCTACCCGCCGCTGCGGATCAAGCCCGCGACGGTTTCCGTCGACGCACCGATCCGCGTGCGCGGTGACGTGTCGAGCCAGTTCCTCACGGCGTTGCTGATGACGCTGCCGCTCGTGAAGGCGAAGGACGGCAAGACCGTCGTCGAGGTCGACGGCGAACTGATCTCGAAGCCGTACATCGACATCACGATCCGGTTGATGGAGCGCTTCGGCGTGACCGTCGAGCGCGACGGCTGGCAGCGCTTCGTCGTGCCGGCCGGCGTCCGCTATCGCTCGCCGGGCCGGATCATGGTCGAGGGCGACGCGTCGTCCGCGTCGTACTTCCTCGCGGCCGGCGCGCTTGGCGGCGGCCCGCTGCGCGTCGAAGGCGTGGGGCGTGCGAGCATCCAGGGCGATGTCGGCTTCGCGAATGCGCTGATGCAGATGGGCGCGAACGTGACGATGGGCGACGACTGGATCGACGTGCGCGGCATCGGCCACGACCACGGCAAGCTCGAGCCGATCGACATGGACTTCAACCTGATCCCCGATGCGGCGATGACCATCGCGGTCGCGGCGCTGTTCGCGAACGGCACGAGCACGCTGCGCAACATCGCCAGCTGGCGCGTGAAGGAAACCGACCGCATCGCCGCGATGGCGACCGAGCTGCGCAAGGTCGGTGCGATCGTCGAGGAAGGCCCCGACTATCTCGTCGTCACGCCGCCGGAAAAGCTCACGCCGAACGCGGCGATCGACACGTACGACGACCACCGGATGGCGATGTGCTTCTCGCTCGTCAGCCTGGGCGGCGTGCCTGTGCGGATCAACGACCCGAAGTGCGTCGGCAAGACGTTCCCCGACTATTTCGACCGCTTCGCCGCGCTCGCCAAAGCCTGACCTGATTGTTCCGATGAAATCGACCCGACCCTTTCACCCGACCCCTGTCATCACGATCGACGGCCCGACTGCTTCCGGCAAGGGCACCGTCGCCGCGCTCGTCGCCGCGCATCTCGGCTTCCACCTGCTCGACAGCGGCGCGCTGTACCGTCTCGCGGCGCTGGCGAGCGTGCGCTACGACATCGCGGCCGACGACATCGATGCACTCGTGAAGCTGATCGACGATCTCCACATCACGTTCCGCGAAGGCTGCGCGCAGCTCGACGGCGTCGATGTGTCGAACGACATCCGCGCCGAAGCGGTCGGCAACCGCGCATCGGCGATCGCCGTGCACGGGCCGGTGCGCACCGCGCTCGTCGCGCGCCAGCGCGCGTTTCGCAAGACGCCGGGCCTCGTTGCAGACGGGCGCGACATGGGCACCGTGATCTTCCCGGACGCCGTGCTGAAGGTGTTCCTGACGGCCAGCGCCGAGGCGCGCGCGACCAGACGGCATAAGCAATTGATGCAAAAAGGTTTTTCTGCTAATATAGATGACTTGCTCCGGGATCTTCGTGAACGTGACGCGCGCGACAGCAATCGCGCGGCCGCGCCGCTGAAGCCCGCGGCAGATGCCAAGCTGCTCGATACGTCGGCACTTTCGGTCGATGAAGCCGTCGATCAGGTGCTGCAGTGGTACCGGGCGCTCGGCCAGCCCGCCTGAGAAGGCGGGTAGCGGTAGGTGCTCCGCGCATAAGTGCGGAGCGTGTTTCGAACCCTTAACCCCGTGTGGACCTCGATCTGGCCCTTTCAGCCTGCCATTCCGGCCGGCGTGGCACAGCGATCCATGCACAATCAGATTTTTATGTCCGACCTGCAAACCTCTACCCCGAATACTGAATCTTTCGCGGCTCTGTTCGAAGAGTCGCTGACCCGCCAAGACATGCGCGCCGGCGAAGTGATTTCCGCCGAAGTCGTGCGCGTCGACCACAACTTCGTGGTCGTCAATGCAGGCCTGAAGTCCGAGGCTTACATTCCGATCGAGGAATTCCTGAACGATCAGGGCGAGGTTGAGGTGCAGTCGGGCGATTTCGTGTCCGTCGCGATCGACGCACTCGAAAACGGCTACGGCGACACGATCCTGTCGCGCGACAAGGCGAAGCGCCTTGCATCGTGGCTGTCGCTGGAAAAGGCTCTCGACAACAACGAACTCGTCACCGGCACGATCACCGGCAAGGTGAAGGGCGGCATGACCGTGATGGTCAACGGCATCCGCGCGTTCCTGCCGGGTTCGCTGGTCGACACGCGTCCGGTCAAGGACACGACCCCGTACGAAGGCAAGACGCTCGAGTTCCGCGTGATCAAGCTCGATCGCAAGCGTAACAACGTCGTGCTGTCGCGTCGTGCAGTGATCGAAGCCACCCAAGGCGAAGAGCGCGCGAAGCTGCTCGAGACGCTGAAGGAAGGCGCGATCGTCAACGGCGTGGTCAAGAACATCACCGACTACGGCGCGTTCGTCGACCTCGGCGGCATCGACGGCCTGCTGCACATCACCGACATCGCATGGCGTCGTGTGCGTCACCCGAGCGAAGTCCTGTCGGTTGGCCAGGAAGTCACCGCGAAGATCCTCAAGTTCGACCAAGAGAAGAACCGCGTCTCGCTGGGCATCAAGCAACTGGGCGACGATCCGTGGGAAGGCATCTCGCGCCGTTACCCGTCGGGCACGCGCCTGTTCGGCAAGGTCACGAACATCACCGACTACGGCGCATTCGTCGAAGTGGAATCGGGCATCGAAGGCCTCGTCCACGTGTCGGAAATGGACTGGACCAACAAGAACGTTGCTCCGTCGAAGGTTGTCCAGCTGGGCGACGAAGTCGAAGTCATGGTCCTCGAGATCGACGAAGACCGTCGTCGTATCAGCCTCGGCATGAAGCAGTGCAAGCCGAATCCGTGGGATGACTTCAGCCGCAACTTCAAGAAGGGCGACAAGATCACGGGCGCAATCAAGTCGATCACCGACTTCGGCGTGTTCATCGGTCTGCCGGGCGGCATCGACGGCCTGGTCCACCTGTCGGACCTGTCGTGGAGCGAAACCGGCGAAGAAGCTGTTCGCAAGTACAAGAAGGGCGACGAAGTCGAAGCAATCGTGCTCGGTATCGACGTCGAGAAGGAGCGCATTTCGCTCGGCATCAAGCAACTCGAAGGCGACCCGTTCAGCAACTACGTTGCAATGAACGACAAGGGTTCGATCGTCGACGGCGTCGTGAAGACGGTCGATGCGAAGGGTGCGGTCATCACGCTGACGGGCGACATCGAAGGCTACCTGCGCGCGTCGGAAATCTCGCAGGATCGCGTCGAAGATGCACGCAACGTGCTGAAGGAAGGCGACAAGGTCAACGCGATGGTGATCAACATCGATCGCAAGTCGCGCGGCATCAACCTGTCGATCAAGGCGAAGGATTCGGCTGAGCAACAGGAAGCGATCCGCGGCCTGCAGTCGGACTCCAGCTCGGCTGCGACCGGTACGACCAACCTCGGCGCGCTGCTGAAGGCGAAGCTCGACGGCCAGAACCAGTAAGCCTCACGAGGTCTGCTGAAGTATGACCAAATCCGAGTTGGTCGCGCAGCTGGCATCGCGATTTCCGCAACTTGTCCTCAAGGATGCGGATTTCGCGGTGAAAACGATGCTCGATGCGATGTCTGACGCCCTGGCGAAAGGGCATCGTATCGAAATTCGGGGTTTCGGCAGCTTTGGCCTCAACCGTCGCCCGGCGCGCGTCGGACGCAACCCGAAGTCGGGGGAGAAAGTGCAGGTGCCCGAGAAGTTCGTGCCGCACTTCAAGCCTGGCAAGGAATTGCGTGAACGCGTCGACGGCCGCGCCGGTGAACCGCTGAAGGCTGACGATCCGGACGACGAGCGTTGAGCGTCATCCGGTTTGCCCGGAACCCATCCGGCGAAGGCTGAAAAGAAAAGCGCCCCTTGCGGGCGCTTTTTTCATTTCCGGCGCGGGCGGCGTAACGGGTGAGCGCAGGATGTGCGCAGCCGCGGAAACGCTTCCTTTACAATACGGGTCGATTCGGTGCGACGAAGGGGAGTCGCGCGCCGCGGCAAACCTCAACAAAGAGAGGGCTTCATGAAGTTTATCGTCTGGCTGATCCGGGTATTGGTGTTCGTACTGCTGCTGGTGCTTGCGCTGGCCAATACGCAAACCGCGACGCTGAATTTCGTTGCCGGCTTTTCATGGCAAGCGCCGCTGATCCTGCTCGGCCTGGCGTTCTTCGCCGTGGGGCTGCTGGCCGGCTTGCTGTCCGTGCTGCCTTCGATCTTCCGCCTGCGCCTCGAGAACGGGCGCCTGAAGCGCGATCTGCGCGCGGCGCGCGAAACGCCGGCCGTCATCGACCAGCCGCCGATGCCGCCCGTCATTTAACACGGACGCCGCGCGATCATCGCGCGGTTTTCGTCTCTGCTTCGATATTTCGCATGGATCTGGATTTCTGGTGGTTGCTCGCGATTCCGGTCGCGTTCGCGCTCGGTTGGGCGGCGTCACGCTATGACCTGAAGAATCTCCTGTCGGAGAGTGCCAACCTGCCGCGATCGTATTTTCGCGGCCTGAATTTTCTGTTGAACGAACAACCCGACAAGGCGATCGACGCATTCATCGAGGTCGCCAAGCTCGACCCCGAGACGGTCGAGCTGCACTTCGCGCTCGGCAACCTGTTTCGCCGCCGCGGTGAAACCGACCGCGCGATCCGGGTGCATCAGAACCTGCTGAGCCGCACGGACCTGCCGGTCAACGAGCGCGACCACGCGTTGTACGAGCTTGGCCAGGATTTCCTGAAAGCCGGCCTGCTCGATCGTGCCGAGGAGGCGTTCCACAAGCTCGCCGACGGCGATTACGCGCTCGGCGCGCAGCGGGCGCTGCTGACGATCTACGAGATCGAGAAGGACTGGAACAAGTCGATCGATACGGCGAAGCGCATCGAGTCGATGAGCGACAGGCCGCTTGGCGTCGAAATCGCTCAGTTCCACTGCGAACTCGCGCAGGACGCGCTGCAACGCAAGAACGCGGCAGCGGCCGCCGAACAGCTGCGCCTGGCGCTGGCCGTGAACCCGCAGAACGTTCGCGCGACGGTCCTGTCCGGCGACGCGGCGGAAGCGGAGGGCAACCACGCGGCCGCGATCGAGCACTGGAAGCGCGTCGAAGCGCAGAATCCGGCGTATCTGCCGCTCGTCGCCGACAAGCTGATGAAGGCGTACGTCGCGCTCGGCAAGAACGCCGAAGGCGCCGAGCTGCTGATGGGGTATATCGATCGCTATCCGTCGAACGACCTGCTCGACATCGCGTACCAGCACATCGCGGGGTTGCGTGGCCAGGACGCGGCGCACACGCTCGCGCGCACGCAGATGGAGAAGTCGCCGAACCTGTCAGGGATGCTGCATTTGCTCGATGCGCAAATCGCGGCGGCCGACGAACCGCGTCGTAAGGAACTTGAAATGATGCGTGCGCTGATCAAGCAGCGCACGAAGAATCTGCCACGGTATACGTGCCAGAATTGTGGCTTCCGGGCACGGCTTTTCTATTGGCAGTGTCCCGGATGCAGCGGCTGGGAAACCTATGCGCCGCGCCGCGTCGAACCAGCGATGCCGGGCTGATCCCGGCACGCCGAGCCAACGCGCTGCGGTTGTCGCCGGGCTCGTCCCGGCGGCCAAGTTAGTCAATCACCGGGAAGTACCGGAACATCTATGAAAATCACCATCATCGGCACCGGCTACGTCGGTCTCGTCACGGGCGCCTGCCTGGCGGAGATCGGTCACGACGTCTTCTGTCTCGACGTCGATCCGCGCAAGATCGACATCCTGAACAACGGCGGGATGCCGATTCACGAACCGGGGCTGCTGGACATCATCGCGCGCAACCGCGCGGCCGGGCGCCTGCGCTTCTCGACCGACATCGAGGCGAGCGTCGCGCACGGCGAGATCCAGTTCATCGCGGTCGGCACGCCGCCCGACGAGGACGGTTCGGCCGACCTGCAGTACGTGCTCGAAGCCGCGCGCAACATCGGCCGCCATATGACGGGCTTCAAGGTGATCGTCGACAAGTCGACGGTGCCGGTCGGCACCGCGCAGCGCGTGCGCGGCGTGGTCGACGAGGCGCTTGCCGCCCGCGGGCTGGCGGGTAGCGTCGCGCACCGCTTCTCGGTCGTGTCGAACCCGGAGTTCCTGAAAGAGGGCGCCGCGGTCGAAGACTTCATGCGTCCGGACCGGATCATCATCGGCGTCGACGACGACGAGACGGGCACGATCGCGCGCGAGAAGATGAAGAAGCTCTATGCGCCGTTCAACCGCAACCACGAGCGCACGATCTACATGGACGTGCGTTCGGCCGAATTCGCAAAATACGCGGCGAACGCGATGCTTGCGACGCGTATCTCGTTCATGAACGAGATGTCGAATCTCGCCGACAAGGTCGGCGCCGACATCGAGGCCGTGCGCCGCGGGATCGGCTCCGATCCGCGCATCGGCTATCACTTCCTGTACGCCGGCGTCGGCTACGGCGGCTCGTGCTTCCCGAAGGACGTCCAGGCGCTGATTCGCACGGCCGGCGAGAACGGCCAGCCGCTGCGTATCCTGGAGGCCGTCGAGGCGGCCAACCATGCGCAGAAGGACGTGCTGATCGGCAAGATCGAGCAGCGCTTCGGTGCCGACCTGACCGGCCGCGAGTTCGCAGTGTGGGGTCTGGCGTTCAAGCCGAACACCGACGACATGCGCGAGGCGCCGAGCCGCCGCCTGATCGCCGCGCTGCTCGCACGCGGTGCGACCGTGCGTGCCTACGATCCGGTCGCGATCGAGGAAGCGCGGCGCGTGTTCGCGCTGGATTTCGGCAATGACGCGAGCGCGCTGGCGCGGCTGCATCTCGTCGACACGCAGGACGTCGCCGTGAAGGGCGCGGATGCGCTCGTGATCGTGACCGAGTGGAAAGAATTCCGGAGCCCCGATTTCACGCGCCTGAAGGCTGAACTGAAGGTGCCGGTGATCTTCGACGGGCGCAACCTGTACGAGCCGGACGCGATGGCCGAGCTGGGCATCGACTACTATGCGATCGGCCGGCCGTATGTCGATCCCCAGTCGTCTTCCCGTGGCTGACCGCACGATGAATACTCTCCGCGAAGTCGTTCCGGTGCCGCGTGCGCAGATCGCGCGCTCGCGCGTGCTTGTCGTCGGCGACGTGATGCTCGACCGTTATTGGTTCGGCAACGTCGATCGCATTTCGCCTGAAGCGCCGGTGCCGGTCGTGCATGTGCAGCGTCAGGAAGAGCGGCTCGGCGGTGCGGCCAACGTCGCGCGCAACGCCGTGACGCTCGGCGGCCAGGCCGGCTTGCTGTGCGTCGTCGGTTGCGACGAGCCCGGTGAGCGGATCGTCGAGCTGCTCGCCAGCAGCGGCGTGACGCCGCATCTCGAGCGCGACCCGGCGTTGCCGACCACGATCAAGCTGCGCGTGCTCGCGCGCCAGCAGCAACTGCTGCGCGTCGACTTCGAGGCGATGCCGACGCACGAGGTGCTGCTCGCAGGTCTCGCGCGCTTCGATTCGCTGCTGCCGCAGCACGACGTCGTGCTGATGTCGGATTACGCGAAAGGCGGCCTGACGCACGTCACGACGATGATCGAGAAGGCACGTGCGGCCGGCAAGTCCGTCCTCGTCGATCCGAAGGGCGACGACTGGGCACGCTATCGCGGCGCGTCGCTGATCACGCCGAATCGCGCGGAATTGCGCGAAGTGGTCGGGCAGTGGAAATCGGAAGACGATCTGCGCGCGCGCGTCGCGAAGCTGCGCGCGGAACTCGACATCGACGCGCTGCTGCTCACGCGTTCGGAAGAGGGCATGACGCTCTTTTCCACCACCGGCGAACTGCACGCCCCGGCGCTCGCGCGCGAGGTGTTCGACGTGTCGGGCGCGGGCGATACCGTGATCGCGACGGTCGCGACGATGCTCGGCGCAGGCGTGCCGCTCGTCGACGCTGTCGTGCTCGCGAATCGCGCGGCAGGCATCGTGGTCGGCAAGCTCGGCACGGCCACGGTGGACTACGACGAACTGTTTCACTGAGCGCATGCGGTGGCGCGACAAGCGCGCCCCACGCATCGCTCGCACTTTTCAGGCAGGACGATCATGACCCTCATCGTCACCGGCGCAGCCGGTTTTATCGGCGCGAACATCGTCAACGCGCTCAACGCGCGCGGCGAGACGCGCATCATCGCCGTCGACAACCTGACGCGCGCGGACAAGTTCCGGAATCTCGTCGATTGCGAGATCGACGACTATCTGGACAAGACGGAATTCGTCGAGCGTTTCGCTCGCGGCGATTTCGGCAAGGTACGCGCGGTGTTTCACGAAGGCGCCTGTTCGGACACGATGGAAACTGACGGCCGCTACATGATGGACAACAACTTCCGCTACAGCCGCGCGGTGCTCGACACCTGCCTCGCACAGGGCACGCAGTTCCTGTATGCGTCGTCGGCGGCGATCTACGGCGGCTCGACGCGTTTCGTCGAGGAGCGTGACGTCGAGGCGCCGCTGAACGTCTACGGCTATTCGAAGTTCCTGTTCGACCAGGTGATCCGTCGCGTGCTGCCGAGCGCGAAGAGCCAGATCGCCGGTTTCCGCTATTTCAACGTGTACGGCCCGCGCGAGACGCACAAGGGGCGCATGGCGTCGGTTGCGTTCCACAACTTCAACCAGTTCCGCGCGGAAGGCAAGGTGAAGCTGTTCGGCGAGTACAACGGTTATGCGCCGGGCGAGCAGACGCGCGACTTCGTGTCGGTCGAGGACGTGACGAAGGTGAACCTGTTCTTCTTCGATCATCCGGAGAAGTCGGGCATCTTCAACCTCGGCACCGGCCGCGCGCAGCCGTTCAACGATATCGCGTCGTCGGTCGTGAATACGTTGCGCGCGCTCGACAACCTGCCGCCGCTGACGCTCGCGCAGCAGGTCGAACAGGGGCTGATCGAATACGTGCCGTTCCCCGATGCGTTGCGCGGCAAGTACCAGTGCTTCACGCAGGCCGACCAGACGAAGCTGCGCACGGCCGGTTACGACGCGCCGTTCCTGACCGTGCAGGAAGGTGTCGACCGCTACGTGCGTTGGCTATCCGGCCAGGTTTAAGCGGAAGCGTTGCATCGATAGACTGGGTCTCACGGTCGGCAGCCGCCGGCCGTATTCATCGGAGATCCAGCACATGATCAGGAAATGGTTGGTCGCAGCGGCAATGCTCGGTACGATCGCGTCGGCTTGGGCGGCCGTCGATGTCAACACCGCGAACGAGGATGGGCTCGTCGGCATCAAGGGCATCGGCCCGGCACGGGCAAAGGCGATTCTCGATGAACGCGGCGCACGCGGTCCGTTCAGGAATGCGGACGATCTCGCATCACGCGTGAAAGGCATGGGCGGCCATACCGTCGAGCGGCTTCAGCAGGAAGGCCTGACGATAGGGGCGGCCAGCACCGGTGCCGCGCTGCCGGCCGCGGGCAAGCCGGCGGCCGGCAAGCCCGCGGCTGCGCCCGCCCGCACCGCGCAGAAGTAACACGTCGCGCGAAGTCGACAACGAGCTCCTTCAGTCGCCGTCGTTGCGACGGCTTCCCGCGGCATGCCGCGGGTTTTTTGCGTGGGCACGGTGTACGCGGCGGCCACGCGTCGCGCGGCAGGCGTATTCCATCGTCGCAATGGGGTTGCCGGCGCGGGCAGCGGCGCTGGTGGTTTACAATCGATTGATTGATCGGCCTCGTACTCACGGTATATCCATGGCTTACAAAACTATCGAAGACACGATCGGCAATACGCCGCTCGTCCAACTGGTCCGCTTGCCGGACGACGAGATTCGCGCGCGCAACAACGTGGTGCTCGCGAAGCTCGAAGGCAACAATCCGGCCGGCTCCGTGAAGGATCGTCCGGCACTGTCGATGATCAGCAAGGCCGAGGCGCGCGGGCGCATCAAGCCGGGCGATACGCTGATCGAGGCGACGAGCGGCAACACGGGTATCGCACTCGCGATGGCTGCGGCGATCCGCGGCTACAAGATGGTGCTGATCATGCCGGAGGACCTGTCGGTCGAGCGCCGCCAGAGCATGGCCGCCTACGGTGCCGAAATCATCCTGACGCCGGTGAAGGGCGGGATGGAGCTGGCACGTGATCTCGCGGACCAGATGCAGCGCGAAGGCAAGGGCGTGATCCTCGACCAGTTCGCGAACCCCGACAATCCGATCGCGCACTACGAAGCGACGGGCCCGGAAATCTGGCGCGATACCGAAGGGCGCATCACGCACTTCGTGTCGGCCATGGGCACGACGGGCACGATCATGGGCACGTCGCGCTATCTGAAGGAACAGAATCCGGCGATCGAGATCGTCGGGGCGCAGCCGGAAGACGGTTCGCGCATTCCGGGCATCCGCAAGTGGCCGGAAGCGTACATGCCGACCATTTTCGATCGCAGCCGCGTCGACCGCGTCGAGAACGTGAGCCAGGCCGCGGCGGAAACGATGGCGCGCCGGCTCGCGTCGGTCGAAGGCATCTTCGCGGGCATTTCGTCCGGTGGCGCATGCGAAGTCGCGATGCGCATCGCGCGTCAGGTCGAGAATGCGACGATCGTGTTCATCGTCTGCGATCGCGGCGACCGCTACCTGTCCACGGGCGTGTTTCCCGCCTGACCGCGGGCAAGCGTGCGCAGGGCACGTGCAATAAAAAAGCGCCGCTTGTGCGGCGCTTTTTCTTTGGGCAGGCGGTGCTTACTGCGACTGCGTTTCGGTGGCGCTCGGCTGAAGTGCGCCGCTCGCTTCCATCTGTGCCTTCACGGCCTCGCCAAGCTGGTACACGGTGAGCGCGTAGAAAAAGCTGCGGTTGTAGCGCGTCAGCACGTAGAAGTTCTTGAGCCCGAGCATGTACTCGGTCGCACGGCCCGGCGACGGCAGGTCGACGACCGTCACGGGCGTACCGGCTTCGGTCGTGATGTTGACCGTCGGCTCGTTCAGCGTCATGCCCGCGCGCAGCAGTTGCGACAGCGCCCAGTGCGGTTCGGGCTGGCCGTCGGCGGCGGCCTGTGCGATCCCCAGGCTGCCCGTATCGGGCGTGATCTGCCAGACCACCGGGCGATCGGTTTCCCAGCCGTGCTGCTTCAGGTAGTTCGCGACGCTGCCGATCGCATCGACAGGACTGCTGCGCAGGTCGACATGGCCCGTGCCGTCGAAGTCGACCGCATATTCGCGGATGCTGCTCGGCAGGAACTGCGGAATACCGATCGCGCCCGTATACGAGCCGAGCACGGTGGTCGGGTCGAGCTGGTTGTCGCGCGTCCAGACCAGGAAATCCTCGAGGTTCTTGCGGAACGTCGCCTGGCGGCTGTCGCGGTTCGGCGTGTCCGGATAGTCGAACGTGAGCGTCGTCAGCGCGTCGAGCACACGGAAATTGCCCATGTAGCGGCCGTAGATCGTCTCGACGCCGATGATGCCGACGATCACCTCGGGCGGCACGCCGAATTGCTCGGACGCGCGCTGCAGCGTTGCCTGGTTCGCCTTCCAGAATTTCACGCCCGCATTGATGCGGATCGGCTCGATGAAGCGCGAGCGATAGACGCGCCAGTTCTTGACCGTCGGCGACGGGGCTGGCCTCACGAGCTTGACGGCCGTCGCCGAATAGCTGATGCGCGAGAACAGCGCGTGCAGGCTGGTGGAGTCGAAGCCGTTGCGGCTCACCATCTCGTCGATGAACGCGTCGACCTTCGCGTTGTTCGCGTAACGCTGCGGAACGATTTCCTCTTCGAAGGTCTGGCCTTGCTGCGGCTGGGCCTGTGCGACGAGCTTGCCCGCGGACTTCGCGGGTTGCGTCTGCGCGCCGGCGGGCGCGGCGCCGAGGGCCGCGACCACGGCGGCCGCAACGAGCGGGACGCGAACACGGAACAGCGCGGAGAGAAGGGCGGCAGGCTTGCTGGAATTCATGTCGAAGCGGGCGGACAGGGCGATTGGGTTCGGCGCAGTATACCCGACGGATCCGGCGCGCCGGGGCGTGGCGGGCCCCCGTTGTGGTAAGTTAGCGGCGAATTCGCGGCAGACGATGGACATCATTGATGGAGACCTGCGGCGCATCGTGCGCCGCGGATGACAGCTTATGGCAACCGCTTTCTATACGCACCCCGACTGCATGCTGCACGAGATGGGGGAATGGCATCCGGAATGTCCGGCCCGCCTGTCGGCGATCCAGGATCAGCTGATCGCGAGCCGCATCGACGACCTGATCGTGCACGAAACCGCACCGTTCGCGAGCGAGGTGGCGCTGGGCCGGGTGCATACGCAGGCGCACATCGACTACATCCGGAGCATGACGCCGGTCGATGGCTACGTCGAGGTCGATCCCGATACGCTGATGAACCGCGATACGTGGCGCGCTGCGCTGCGCGCGGCTGGCGCGGCGATCGCGGCGACCGACGCGGTGATCGAAGGCCGCTATGCCAATGCGTTCTGCGGCGTGCGTCCGCCCGGCCACCATGCGGAGCCTGCGCGTGCGATGGGTTTCTGCTTCTTCAACAACGTCGCGATTGCCGCGCGGCATGCGCTCGACGTACACGGTCTCGAGCGTGTTGCGATCATCGATTTCGACGTGCATCACGGCAACGGTACCGAGGCCGCATTCGCGAACGACGAGCGGGTGCTGATGTGCAGCTTCTTCCAGCATCCGCTGTACCCGTTCTCGGGCGTCGATCACCAGGCGCCGAACATGGTCAACCTGCCGATGCCCGCGCGCAGCAACGGGATGGCGATCCGCGAGGCCGTCGACATGTTCTGGCTGCCGCGCCTCGATGCGTTCAAGCCGCAGATGCTGTTCGTGTCGGCGGGTTTCGATGCGCATCGCGAGGATGACATCGGCAACCTCGGCCTCGTCGAAGCCGACTTCGAATGGCTGACCGCGCAGATCGTCGACGTGGCGCGCCGGCATGCACAGGGCCGCATCGTGAGTTGCCTCGAAGGCGGCTACAACCTGTCCGCGCTCGGGCGCAGCGTCGTCGCTCACCTGCGCGTGCTGGCCGGCATCTGATGATCGATCGACCGGCCGGGCGCGCTCAGCGCGCCGGCACGCGCGCGTGAATCCACGCGATCAGCGCGTCGATCACGCGGTCGCGTTCGAGATCATTCATCGTTTCGTGAAAGCCGCCTTCGTATAGCGTCAGCGTCCGATCGGGCGAGCCGACGCGCGCACCGAACGCGCGGCTGCCGTCGGGCTCGGTCAGCTTGTCCTCGGTGCCGTGATAGACGAGCACCGGAACGCGCAGCCCACCGCGGCCGCTTTCGATGCGCGCCATCGCGTCGAGAATTTCCGCGCCGGTGCGCGCGGGTACCGCGCCGTGATGCACGAGCGGATCGGCGCGGTTGGCCGCGACGATGGCCGGGTCGCGCGACAGCAGCGCTGCATCGATCTTGATCGCGGGGAAGGTCGGCCAGACGCGGCTGATGACGCGGCTCACCGCGAGCATCCAGCGTGGCACGTCGCGCCCCGGCGCGAGCGCCGGGCTCGACAGCACGAGGCCCGTCAGTGCTTGACCGCGTGCCGGCGCGCGTTCGATCGCGTACAGCGCCGCGACCGCGCCGCCCATGCTGTGCCCCATCAGGAACAGCGGCGAATTGCCGCGCGCGGCTTCAGCGACCAGCGCATCCGCGTCGTTCAGGTAGCCGTCGAAGCGCTCGACCCACGCGCGCTTGCCGGGCGACTGGCCGTGCCCGCGCAGATCGATCGCGAGCACGTCGATGCCGGCCGTGTTCAACCGACTGGCGAGCGCGGCATAGCGGCCCGCGTGTTCGGCAAGGCCGTGCACGAGCGCGATCGTCGCGCGGGGCGGCGTGGTGCCGTCGCCGGCCGGCCAGCGGTACGACGCCAGTTCGAGCCCGTCAGCGGTACGCAGCCGGCCCATGGTCGGCGCGGGCGACGCCGAAGGCGCCGGTCCGGCGGTGGCGGGTGCGGCGGCCGGCGTGGTGGTGGCGGTCATCTGGCGTGTCCCCTGTTCGTTGGCATGTGTTCCGGGATCATAGTCGCGGCATTCCTGCGGCGGGCCAGCGGCGCTCCTCTAATTTCGTGTAGTTATGAAAAGATCGAAATCGATTATTAAGGGGAATGAGGGGTTTGCGGTAAAATCGACGGTTATTCCAGATGCATCGGCGGCCGACTGGCGGGCCAACTCGCCGGCCGGCCGCCGTTTTGTTTACATGATCGAATTACGCAATCTTTCGCAGCGATTTCCCGGGCCGGGCGGCTGGGTCGAGGCGCTGCGCAACATCAACCTGACGATCCCGCAGGGCGAGGTGTTCGGCATCATCGGCCGAAGCGGCGCAGGCAAGAGCACGCTCGTGCGCACCATCAACCTGCTCACGCGGCCGACCGAAGGCAATGTCGTCGTCGGCGGGCGCGATCTCACGCTGCTGCCGGCTGGCGCACTGCGCGAGGCGCGCCGCGAGATCGGCATGATTTTCCAGCACTTCAACCTGCTGTCATCGCGCACGGTGTTCGACAACGTCGCACTGCCGCTCGAGTTGGCCGGCGCAAGCCGTGCCGAGATCGAGGCCGCCGTGCTGCCGCTGCTCGACCTCGTCGGGCTGTCCGCGCAGAAGGATCGCTATCCGTCGCAGATCAGCGGCGGGCAGAAGCAGCGCGTCGGTATCGCACGCGCGCTCGCGAGCCAGCCGAAGGTGCTGCTGTCGGACGAAGCGACGTCCGCGCTCGATCCCGAGACCACGCGCTCGATCCTCGACCTGCTGAAGCGCATCAACCGTGAGCTTGGCCTGACGATCGTGCTGATCACGCACCAGATGGAAGTGATCAAGCAGGTGTGCGATCGCGTCGCGGTGCTCGATGCGGGGCGCGTGGTCGAGGAAGGCCGTGTGATCGACGTGTTCCTGCAGCCGCATCACGAAGTGACGCGCGCGCTGATTGGCGACGTGATCGCACAGGAGCTGCCGCCCGCGCTGAAGGCGCGTGTGGCCGAGCGGCTGAAGACGGGCAGCGGGCATCTGCTGCGGCTCGCGTTCACGGGCTCGGGGGTCGACCAGCCGATCCTGTCGGAGACGATCCGCCGGTACGAGCTCGATTTCAACATCCTGCACGGCCAGATCGACGAGATCCAGGGGCAGGCATTCGGTTCGCTCGCGGTGCTCGCGGGCGGCGAGCCGGGCAAGGTCGGGCAGGCACTCGCGTTTCTGCGCGAGCAAGGTGTGGTGGTAGAGGAGCTTTCGTATGTTGAGTGAGATGTTCGATATGTTCGTGCAGTCGTTCTGGGAGACGCTGATCATGGTCGGCATCTCCGGGGTGGTTGGCGCGCTCGTCGGCCTGCCGCTCGGCGTGCTGCTCTACCTGACCGACCGTCAGGGCGTGCTGCAGAACCTCGCTGTGAATCGTGTGCTCGGCGGCATCGTGAATGCCGTCCGCTCGACGCCGTTCATCATCCTGCTGGTCGCGGTGATTCCGTTTACGCGGCTCATCACGGGTTCGTCGATCGGCACGGCCGCGGCGGTCGTGCCGCTGACGCTCGCGGCCGCGCCGTTCGTCGCGCGTCTCGTCGAGACGGCGTTGCGCGAAGTCGACCGCGGGCTGATCGAGGCTGCGCAATCGATGGGCGCGACCACGTCGCAGATCGTCTTCAAGGTGCTGCTGCCCGAATCGCTGCCGGGCGTCGTCGCGGGCCTGACGATCACGTTCGTGTCGCTGGTCGGCTATTCGGCGATGGCGGGCGCGATCGGTGGCGGCGGCCTCGGCGATCTCGGGATCCGCTACGGCTACCAGCGCTATCTGCCCGAAGTGATGTGGACGGTGGTCGCGATCCTGATCGTGTTCGTGCAGATCGTGCAGTCGTTCGGCGACTGGCTCGTCCGCCGGCTGAGCCACAAGTAAAACAAGACCGATTGGTCAGGAGACACTCGATGCAACGACGCTTCATGCTGAAATTCGCGGTGGCACTGGGCGCGGCCGCGCTGTTCGCGGGCGCGCACGCACAGGCCGAAACCATCAAGGTGGGGGTGACGGGCGGGCCGCACGCGCAGATCATGGAAGCGGTGAAGAAGGTCGCCGCGAAGAGCGGCCTCGAGATCCGCATCGTCGAATTCTCCGATTACGTGCAGCCGAACGCCGCGCTTGCGTCGGGCGACCTCGATGCGAACAGCTACCAGCACGATCCGTATCTGCAGGCGCAGGTGAAGGACCGCGGCTACAAGCTGATCAAGGTCGCGGATACCGTCACGTTCCCGATGGGCATCTATTCGAAGCGTGTGAAATCGCTGGCCGAACTGAAGCCGGGCGCGCGTATCGCGGTCCCGAACGATCCGACCAACGGCGGCCGTGCGCTGCTGTTGCTGCAAAAGCAGGGCCTGCTGAAGCTGCGCGCGGACGCGGGGCTGAAGGCGACGCCGCTCGATATCGTCGACAATCCGCGCAAGCTGAAGATCGTCGAACTCGATGCGGCGCAGATTCCGCGCTCGCTCGGCGACGTCGACGCGGCCGCGATCAACACCAACTACGCGATGGAAGCGGGGTTGAAACCGAAACAGGACGCGATCGCGATCGAAGGGCCGAACGGCCCGTACGCGAACATCCTGGCGATCCGCGAGGCGGACCGGAACAAGCCGTGGGTCGCGAAACTGGTCGCGGCCTATCATTCGGCCGATGTGAAGCAGTTCATCGAAGGCAAGTTCGGCGGAGCGGTCATTGCCGCCTGGTAACGGGCGAAGCAACGGGCGCCCGGCGAGATTAGAGTCGATGATCGAAAACCCGGGCTTTGCGTCCGGGTTTTTTCTCTTTTAAAATAGAACGACCGTTCGCTATCATTGGCGCGTCGCCAAGAAGCGGTATCCTCGACAACCACGAAGGTTGGGTCCGCTTGGCCGCGCAGTCATGAGGCCTCGCTATAGAATGGCCTCTGGTCGTATTCGTAACTTTGGAGCGTGTGCATGAAAATCCTGGTGCCAGTGAAAAGAGTGGTCGATTACAACGTGAAGGTCCGCGTGAAGTCGGACAACACGGGTGTCGACATTGCGAACGTGAAGATGTCGATGAACCCGTTCGACGAAATCGCGGTTGAAGAAGCGGTGCGCCTGAAGGAAGCGGGCGTGGCGACCGAAGTGATCGCCGTGTCGGTGGGCGTCGCGCAAGCGCAGGAAACGCTGCGTACGGCGCTGGCGATCGGCGCGGATCGCGCGATCCTGGTCGAGTCGACCGACAGCGTCGAGCCGCTGGCCGTCGCGAAGATCCTGAAGGCGCTGGTCGACAAGGAGCAGCCGCAACTGGTGATCCTCGGCAAGCAGGCGATCGACGACGATTCGAACCAGACGGGCCAGATGCTGGCTGCGCTGGCAAGCCTGCCGCAAGCGACGTTTGCGTCGAAGGTCACGGTGGCCGACGGTAAGGCAACGGTCGCACGCGAAGTCGACGGCGGCGCGGAAACGCTGTCGCTGACGCTGCCGGCGGTGATCACCACCGACCTGCGCCTGAACGAGCCGCGCTACGTGACGCTGCCGAACATCATGAAGGCGAAGAAGAAGCCGCTGGAAACCGTGAAGCCGGAAGACCTGGGCGTGGACGTTGCGCCGCGTCTGAAGACGCTGAAGGTGGTCGAGCCGCCGAAGCGCGCAGCCGGCGTGAAGGTGCCGGACGTGAAGACGCTGGTCGAGAAGCTGAAGACCGAAGCCAAGGTGCTGTAAGAGGGAGCGGAAAGAAATGACGATTCTGGTGATTGCAGAACACGACAACGCGTCGATCAAGGCCGCGACGCTGAACACGGTGGCGGCGGCAGCGAAGATTGGCGGCGACATCCACGTGCTGGTCGCGGGACACAACGCGCAAGCGGCAGCGGATGCAGCAGCGAAGATCGCAGGTGTGTCGAAGGTACTCCTGGCCGACGCGCCGCAACTCGAAGCGGGCCTCGCGGAAAACGTCGAAGCGACGGCGCTGAACATCGCGAAGGACTACTCGCACATCCTCGCGCCGGCGACGGCCTACGGCAAGAACATTGCGCCGCGTATCGCCGCGAAGCTGGACGTCGCGCAGATCTCGGACATCACGGCGGTCGATTCGGCCGACACGTTCGAGCGCCCGATCTACGCGGGTAACGCGATCGCGACGGTGCAGTCGAGCGACCCGATCAAGGTGATCACGGTGCGCGCGACGGGTTTCGATCCGGTGGCAGCGGAAGGCGGCAGCGCGACGGTCGAGAAGATCGAAGCGGCAGCCGACGCTGGCAAGTCGCAATTCGTGAGCCGTGAAGTGACGAAGCTGGACCGTCCGGAACTGACGAGCGCGAAGATCATCGTGTCGGGCGGCCGTGGCCTGGGCAGCGGCGAGAACTACACGAAGGTGCTGGAGCCGCTGGCAGACAAGCTGTCGGCAGCCCTGGGCGCATCGCGCGCGGCAGTCGACGCGGGCTACGTGCCGAACGACTACCAGGTCGGCCAGACCGGCAAGATCGTCGCACCGCAGCTGTACATCGCGGTCGGCATCTCGGGTGCGATCCAGCATCTGGCCGGCATGAAGGATTCGAAGGTGATCGTCGCGATCAACAAGGATCCGGAAGCACCGATCTTCAGCGTGGCCGACTACGGCCTCGTCGGCGATCTGTTCGCGCTCGTGCCGGAGCTCGTGGCCGAGCTCGGCTGACGCAGTGTGATGCTTCGGTAAGCACACGAGAAGAGGGGCGCGACGAGCGCCCCTTTTTTTCGCCATCGACAGAAGAGAGAGGCGACGCACCATGAGCTATCACGCCCCCGTCAAGGACATGCTGTTGTCGGCACGAAGGGCAGCGAGGGCGTGCTCGTGTTGACGGAAGATCAGTTCTGATCGGCTGACGGTTCGATGAAATGAAAAAGGCGCTCCCAGGGGCGCCTTTTTTTCGATGCCGGCTAGCCCGCATGGCTGCGGGCGGCGTCGGCTTAGGCGTATGCCGGGCGCGTCTGGCCGGCCACGTCCTTCAGGTAGCGATGCACCGACAGGTCGTCGGCCTGGATCGCGGGCATCTTGCCCGAGATCAGGTCTGCGAGCAGCTGGCCCGAGCCGCACGACATCGTCCAGCCGAGCGTGCCGTGGCCGGTGTTCAGGAACAGGTTCGACACCGGCGTGCGGCCGACGATCGGCGTGCCGTCCGGCGTCATCGGGCGCAGGCCCGTCCAGAACGTTGCCTTCGACGTGTCGCCGCCACCCGGGAACAGGTCGTTCACGCACATCTCGAGCGTTTCGCGGCGCGCGGCGCGCAGATTTTTGTCGAAGCCGACGATTTCCGCCATGCCGCCGACGCGGATGCGCTGGTCGAAACGCGTGATCGCGATCTTGTAGGTCTCGTCGAGCACGGTCGACACGGGCGCGGCTGCTGCGTTGACGATCGGCGCGGTGATCGAATAGCCCTTCAGCGGATAGACGGGGATCTTCATCAGGTTCGAGATGAAGCTGGTCGAGTACGACCCGAGCGCGACGACGTACGCGTCCGCGCGCACCGTCTCGCTGCCGCACTGCACGCCGGCGATCTTGCCGCCCGCGATCGCGAGCGCATCGATCGGCGTGTTGTAGCGGAACTTCACGCCGAGCGATTCCGCGAGCGCTGCGAGGCGCGTCGTGAACAGCTGGCAGTCGCCCGTTTCGTCACCCGGCAGGCGCAGGCCGCCCGTCAGCTTGTGCGAGACGGCGGCGAGTGCCGGTTCGGCTTGCTTCAGATCGGCCGGCGACAACAGTTCGAACGGCACGTTCGCTTCCTGCAGGACGGCGATGTCCTTCGCCGCGCCGTCGAGTTGCTGCTGCGTGCGGAACAGCTGCAGCGTGCCGCCCGTGCGGCCTTCGTACTGGATGCCGGTATCGGCGCGCAGTGCCTGCAGGCAGTCGCGGCTGTATTCGGCGAGGCGGACCATGCGGCCCTTGTTGACTGCATAGCGCTCGGCCGTGCAGTTGCGCAGCATCTGGTACATCCATTGGAGCTGGAAGCGCGTGCCGTCGAGGCGGATTGCGAGCGGCGCGTGCTTTTCGAACATCCACTTGACGGCCTTCAGCGGCACGCCGGGCGCGGCCCACGGCGCGGCATAGCCAGGGGAGATCTGGCCTGCGTTCGCGAAGCTCGTCTCGAGTGCCGGGCCGGCCTCCCGGTCGATCACCGTGACTTCATGACCGGCGCGCGCGAGGTAATACGCGCTTGCCACGCCCACCACACCGCTGCCCAGAATGACGACTCGCATAGCTGCTCCAGATGGAAGGGACCAGATCGAGGCCGGGCGCACCTGCGTCTCCGTGTAACCTCTAGCTGATCTAGTTTTTTGCGCTATGGTATTGTCGAATGTGTAGGTTTTGTTATCGTATTTTTCAGGTTTTCAGCATAAACAAATGAGAACGCAACGTCAGCCAGTACGCTCGCTCGACAAGCTCGACCGGCG
Organism: Burkholderia sp. AU45251; assembly: GCF_030482905.1. Taxonomy (NCBI): domain Bacteria; kingdom Pseudomonadati; phylum Pseudomonadota; class Betaproteobacteria; order Burkholderiales; family Burkholderiaceae; genus Burkholderia; species Burkholderia sp. AU45251. The sequence goes on from NZ_JAUJQH010000014.1 coordinate 40,548, forward strand.
CATCCTGAAACTGCTCCAGGACGACGGCCGGATGGCGATGAAAGACCTCGCGGAACAGGTCGGACTGACCGTCACGCCGTGCATCGAGCGTGTGCGACGCATGGAGCGCGACGGCGTGATCACCGGCTATCACGCCCGTGTCGATCCGCACCAGCTCGATGCCGCGCTGCTGGTGTTCGTCGAGATCACGCTCGGCCACAAGGGCGGCAACATGTTCGAACAATTCCGCCGGGAAGTGATGAAGATCGACGAGGTGCTGGAATGCCATCTCGTGTCCGGCGACTTCGACTACCTGATCAAGGCACGGATCGGCGAGATGGCCGACTACCGGAAGCTGCTCGGCGACATCCTGCTGCAGTTGCCCGGCGCCGTGCAGTCGAAGAGCTATGTCGTGATGGAAGAAATCAAGGAGACGCTGACGATCGCGGTGGGCGACTGACGCGCCTGCCGCAGGCCGTCGAGCCCTTTATCCCACCCTTGGCATGCTGCGCCCAATACTGTATAAATGTACAGTATTGGGCGCAGGTAAATGAGTGGGCACATGGACGATCGATCCGACAACGAATTTCCGGTAGCGCCGCCCGTGCCCCGCAAGGGGCGCGGCGCGGTCGACAACCTGCAGGGGCGATACGAGATCGCGCAGCGCGAAGCGGTCGATGACGGCTGGACGCACGAGTCGGACGATACCGATTTTCCCGCGCCGTTGCGCACGCAGGTATTCGAGGAGCGCGCGAAGAGCATCCTGACGCACAACCAGTCGCCCGACATCCCATTCAGCGTATCGCTCAATCCATATCGCGGCTGCGAGCACGGCTGCATCTACTGCTTCGCGCGGCCGACGCACAGTTATCTCGGCCTGTCGCCGGGGCTCGATTTCGAAAGCCGTATCTATGCGAAGGTCAATGCGGCCGAACTGCTCGAGCGCGAGATTTCGCGCAAGCGCTACGTGCCGGAGCCGATCGCGCTCGGCGTCAACACCGACGCCTATCAGCCGGTCGAGCGCGACCTGCGCATCACGCGCAGCGTGATCCAGGTGATGCACGATCGCGGGTTGCCGTTCGCTGCGATCACGAAGTCGTCGCTGATCGAGCGCGATCTCGACCTGCTCGCGCCGATGGCCGAACGCGGGCAGGTGATGGCGGCGGTCACGATCACGACGCTCGATGCCGATCTCGCGCGCACGCTCGAGCCGCGCGCCGCGACGCCGGCGCGACGGTTACGTACGATCCGTGCGCTGAGCGAGGCGGGCGTGCCGGTCGGCGTGAGCATTGCCCCGATGATTCCGTTCGTCACCGAGCCCGACATGGAGCGCGTGCTCGAGGCGTGCGCGGAAGCCGGCGCAACGTATGCGAGCTACATCATCCTGAGGCTGCCGTGGGAAGTCGCGCCGCTGTTCAAGAACTGGCTTGCCGCGCATTTTCCCGACCGTGCGGAGCGCGTGATGAACCGCGTGCGCGACATGCGCGGCGGGAAAGACTACGACTCGGATTTCTCGAAACGGATGAAGGGCGAGGGGATCTGGGCCGACCTGCTGCGGCAGCGCTTCCGCCAGGCCGTCAAGCGGCTCGGGCTGAACGAGCGCACGAACGGCATTCTCGATCTGTCGCAGTTTCGCGGTGCGCCGGTTGCCGCGGCGCCGGTGCCGCACGTTGCGGTTCGTTCGGCCGGCACGCGGTCGAACCAGTCGCGCGACGACATGCAATTGAACCTGTTCTGACCGGCGCGCCAAGCCGACGCGGGGTGCCGGTGGAGCGCGTTCGTTGCGCTTACTGCGAAATCTGCTTGGCCGCTTCGACCTGCGACTCGAAATACGTCTGGAACGACAGCGCGAGGGCGGTCATCAGCAGGAACGCGCCAATCAGCAGCGAGAAGATCACCACGAAGATCACGGTCCATCCCGACTTGCTGTGCTTGCCCGTCTCCGCGTTGAATTGCGCGTCCCATTTTTCGTCGGGGCGCAGCCCATAGACGAGCGCGGCGAGGAACGCCGCCAGCAGCGAGATTGCGCCGGGTACCGCGAGCCACCAGCCGAGGCTGGCGCTGCGCTGGGTCGCGGCGAGCAAGAGGAAGCCCGGAATGCCGACGATCGTCGCGAGCAGGTGCGCCCAGCCGTATACGTCGCGAAAGCCATATAGATAGAAGCGGTGCGCGCCGAGCGAGCCGAACAGGAACGCGAGGGCGGCGGTGAGCGTCTTGGAGCGAAAGCGGCGGGACGATGCGGTGCTGCTGGACATGGATGGCGGCGTATTGTCGTTGGCATGGGCGGCCGGCGGGCCGGCGCGGGCGCGCGGCCCGGCACGCATTCTACGATGCCCGGTCGGGCCCGGTCACCCCTGTCCTGCGTCAAGGTGCCGCATAGGTCACGCGGTAGATTGCGCCCGCATAGTCGTCGCTGACGAGCAGCGAGCCGTCCGGCAGCGGCAGCACGTCGGCCGGGCGTCCCCATACCGTGCCGTCGGACCGCAGCCAGCCCGTGACGAACGGGGTCTGGCGCGCCTGGCTGCCGTCCGCCGAGACGACGACGCGCATCACGCGGTAGCCAACCTTCGCGCTGCGATTCCACGAGCCGTGTTCGGCGATGAACACGTTATTGCGATACGACGCTGGAAACATCGGCCCCGTATAGAAGCGCATACCGAGTGCCGCGACGTGCGCACCGAGTTTCAATACGGGCGGCACATAGCGGCGGCATACGTCGGCGCTGCCGAATTCGGGGTCGGGCGTGTCGCCGCCATGACAGTATGGGAAGCCGAAGTCGAGGCCGGCCCGCGGGGCGCGGTTCAGCTTGTCGTCGGGCACGTCGTCGCCCATCATGTCGCGCCCGTTGTCGGTAAACCACAGCTCGCCCGAATCGGGGTGCCACGCAAAGCCGACCGTATTGCGTACGCCGCGGGCGACGACCTCGCTCCCGCTGCCGTCCGTCTTCATGCGTGCGATGATCGCGTAGCGGCTGCGATCGGCGAGACAGACGTTGCACGGTGCGCCGGTTGGCACGTACAGCTTGCCGTCGGGCCCGAACGCGATGAATTTCCAGCCGTGATGGTGCTCGGACGGCAGCGCGTCGGTGACGACGGTGGGGGCGGGTGGTGCGGCGAGCCGGTCGTCGATATGATCGAGACGCAGGATGCGCGATACGGCGGATATATAGAGTGCGCCGCCACGGTAGGCGACGCCGACGGGCATGTCGAGCCCGGACGCGATCACGTAGCGGGCGCTGATCCGGCCCTCGTGCATCACGAACGCATGCACGCGGCCTTCCCGCGTGCCGACATACAGGATGCCGCGCGGCGACCATGCCATTTCGCGGGCGGTCGGTACCGCGTCGGTCAGCACTTCTATGTGGAAGCCGGGCGGGACGACGAGTTGGTCCACCGGCAACGGCGCGGCAAACGCCAGTGCGGACGCGAGGCAGGCAAGGCCGGCAAGCAGCGCCGCGAAACGGTGCTGCGCGCGGCGCGTCGAGGCGGCGCGAAGGGGCGGCATGACGGTGTGGAACGTCCCGGACACGACGATTGTATGCCCGGCGGACAGGCCTCCCACGGATTTTTTACGCGTAAGTGTTTGTTGTACCTCTGATTTCCGGCTATAATCGCGTGTTTCAGTAGTTTCGAACCCGGTTTTCCCGAAGGACATCATATGGTTATCATCCGTCTGGCTCGTGGCGGCTCGAAGAAGCGCCCGTTCTACAACATCGTTGCTACCGATTCGCGTAACCGTCGTGACGGCCGCTTCATCGAGCGCGTCGGCTTCTACAACCCGGTCGCTACGAAGGGCGAATCGCTGCGTATCGCTCAGGATCGCCTGACGTACTGGCAAGGCGTTGGCGCACAACTGTCGCCGACCGTTCAGCGTCTCGTGAAGGAAGCGCAAAAGGCGCAACCGGCTGCCTAACGTGGCACGGTGTGCCGGTCGTGCCGGCTGTAAGGAGCATTGATGGCGGGTCACGATTCCGGTAATGCAAGGCGCGGGCGTGCGTCGTTTGGCGCATTCGTCCGCAAGCCGGTCGAGCGCGACGCTGTCGCGAACGCCGGTCAGGCTGCCGAGCAGGGCAGTCTCGAAGTGGCACAAGCCTGGCCCGACGATGCCGTCGAGGTCGGGGCGGTGGTCGACGCCTATGGCCTGAAGGGTTGGGTCAAGGTGGCGACGCATGCCGACGCCGGTCGCGGCGGCGATGCGCTGCTCAACGCGCGCCGCTGGTGGCTGGAACGCGGTGCGGAGCGGCTTTCCGTCCGCATCATGCAGTCGAAGACGCACAGCGACACCGTCGTTGCGCAACCCGCGGGCGTCTGCGACCGCGATGCCGCGCTGGCTATGCGTGGCTTTCGCGTGTTCGTGCGCCGGGAAGATTTCCCGGCATTGGCCGCGGACGAATTCTATTGGGTCGACCTGATCGGTCTCGACGTCGTCAACGAGCAATCGGTGGCACTCGGGAAGGTGAGCGGGATGATCGACAATGGCGTGCATTCGATCATGCGTGTCGAATATCCGGCGACCGGCAAAGACGGTCAGCCGACCACCGATGAGCGGTTGATTCCGTTCGTCGGCGTATACGTCAAAACGGTGGATCAGGCGGCGCGTCGCATCGTCGTCGACTGGGAAGCCGATTACTGAAATGAACCAGGTTACCGAGAGCGCGGTGCAGTTCGACGTCGTCACGCTCTTCCCCGAGATGTTTCGTGCACTGACCGACTGGGGGATCACCAGCCGGGCCGTCAAGCAAGGGCGCTTCGGGCTGCGCACCTGGAACCCGCGTGATTTCACGACGGACAACTACCGCACGGTCGACGATCGTCCGTACGGCGGTGGTCCGGGCATGGTGATGCTGGCCAGGCCGCTCGAAGCTGCGATCGATGCCGCGAAAGCGGCGCAGGCAGAACAGGGCATCGCGAGCACGCGTGTCGTGATGATGTCGCCGCAAGGGGCACCGCTCACGCACGATCGCGCGGTGCGGATGGCGCAGGAACCCGGTGTCGTCGTGCTGTGCGGCCGCTATGAAGCGATCGACCAGCGCCTGCTCGATCGTTGCGTCGACGAGGAAATCAGCCTCGGCGATTTCGTGCTGTCCGGCGGGGAATTGCCGGCGATGGCGATGATGGATGCCGTCGTGCGGTTGCTGCCCGGCGTGCTGAACGATTCACTGTCGGCCGTGCAGGACAGTTTTGCCGATGGCCTGCTCGATTGTCCGCATTACACGCGCCCCGAGGAATACGACGGCGTGCGTGTACCGGACGTGCTGCTCGGCGGGCATCATGCCGAGATCGAGCGGTGGCGGCGTCAGGAAGCATTGAGGAATACGCTGCGGAAGCGGCCGGACCTGATCGTCCGGGCGCGCCGCGAAAAGTTGTTGAGCCGGGCCGACGAGGCATGGCTTGCGAACCTCGCACGCGAAGCGAAAAACGCCTCCTGAGGCGGCTGCGCGAGCGGGAATTGGCGGTGCCGCGCATGCGTGTGCGGCGCCTGATGTGAATCCATCCTCTATCGGGGCCAGGCCTGGAAGCAGGCGGGTGCCAACGCCGACACGATGGCATAAGGAGTCAGTAATGAATCTGATCGCAAAACTTGAGCAGGAAGAAATCGAGCGCGCGCTCGCCGGCAAGACGATCCCCGACTTCGCCCCGGGCGATACGGTGATCGTGAACGTGAACGTGGTTGAAGGTAACCGCAAGCGCGTTCAGGCTTACGAAGGCGTCGTGATCGCGATTCGCAGCCGTGGTCTGAACTCGAACTTCATCGTCCGCAAGATCTCGTCGGGCGAAGGCGTCGAGCGTACGTTCCAGACGTACTCGCCGCTGCTGGCAAGCATCGTCGTGAAGCGTCGCGGTGATGTGCGTCGTGCGAAGCTGTACTACCTGCGCGAGCGTTCGGGCAAGTCGGCTCGTATCAAGGAAAAGCTGGTGTCGAAGGATCGCGCCGCAGCAGCTTCCCAAGAGTAAGAGCTGTAAGGAAAAAGCACCCACCCGGGTGCTTTTTTCATTCTGGCGCGACAATATGCTCGATACGACACGACCCCGAGAGCCCCATTGAATCGCCGCCCCATCATCGATCCCGAAGTCCTGCCGGTCGAAGGCACCGGTGCCGGCCTGCCGGCCATTGATTCCCGTCTGATGACGCCATCCGGCCTGCGTGACCGTTTCGCGCGCACGCTCGAATGGAGCGTCGAGCCCGACGAGGCGAGGCTGCAGGAGGGCGTCGATCCACGCAGCGCGGCCGTTCTCGTGCCGCTCGTCGTCCGCGAGTCCGGCCTTACCATGCTGCTGACCCAGCGCGCCGACCACCTGAACGACCACGCCGGACAGATCAGCTTCCCCGGCGGTCGTCGCGAACCGTTCGATCGCGATGCAACTGCCACCGCGTTGCGCGAGGCGAAGGAAGAGATCGGGCTGGCAGACGAGCGTGTCGAGATCCTCGGCGCGCTGCCCGACTACCTGACCGGCACGGGCTTCTGCGTGGCGCCGGTGGTCGGCCTCGTGCATCCACCGTTCACCGTGCAGGCCGACACGTTCGAAGTGGCCGAGATTTTCGAGGTGCCGCTCGCGTTCCTGATGAATCCCGCGAACCATCAGGTCCGTGTGTTCCGCTGGGAAGGCGGCGAGCGTCGTTTTTTTGCGATGCCCTATCCAAATGGCGAACCCGGCGGGCATTACTTCATCTGGGGCGCAACTGCCGGCATGTTGCGCAATCTGTACCGCTTCTTGGCCGCCGGCTGATGCCGCGCGCCGGCTGGCGCGCGCGGCCGGCAGCCGGGCGACCGCGCCGGCAATCATGCCAGGCTGACGCTGTGCTATCGTTATGCAAAAAATGACATAACTCCGAAGACGGCACACGCATGACTTTCTTCTCGGTTCTCCTCGCTCTCATCATCGAACAGGTCCGCGCGTTGTCGCCGAACAATCCGGTGTTCGCGCTGTTCCAGTTTCACGCGGAAACCGTCGCGCATGGTCTCGACGCAGGCAAGCAGAAGCATGGCATCCTCGCATGGCTCGCGGTCGTGCTGCCGTGGGTGCTGATCGTCGCGCTGATCTATTTCCTGCTGTACAAGGTGAGCTTCGTGCTCGCATTCATCTGGAACGTCGTCGTCGTGTACTTCACGCTCGGCTTCCGCCAGTTCAGCCACTACTTCACCGATATCCACCTCGCGCTCAACAACGACGACGTGCCGCGTGCGCGCGAAATCCTGCACGAGTGGACCGGCATCGACACGGTCGACATGCCGGTCGGCGAAATCGTCCGCCATACGCTGATTCATGCGGTCGTCGCGTCCCATCGCCACGTGTTCGGCGTGTTCTTCTGGTATGTGCTGCCGATCGGCCCGGCCGGTGCCGTGCTGTACCGGATCTCCGAATACCTCGCGCGCAGCTGGTCGACGCCGGGCGACGACCGCACGGCGGCCTTCTCGACGTTCGCGCAACGTGCGTTCTTCGTGATCGACTGGATTCCCGCGCGATTGACCGCGCTCGGCTTCGCGATCGTCGGCAATTTCGAGGACGCGATCTACGCGTGGCGCAACCACACGCGCCAGTGGCCCGATCCGAACGACGGCGTCCTGCTGGCCGCCGGCAGCGGAGCGCTCGGCGCACGCCTCGCGGGCCCGCTCGCGGAACCGTCGAGCCTCGATGCGCTGGCGGTCGGCGACAGCGGCCCGTTGACGGTCGGTGACGATTGCACGCCGCGTACGCTGCAATCCGCGGTTGGCCTTGTCTGGCGCGCAGTGATCCTGTGGATGATTCTGCTGCTGATGCTGACACTCGCCGTCTGGGTGTCGTGACGGGGCAGTGCGGTACCCGATGAAAGGCAAAAGGCCGGCTGATGCCGGCCTTTTTGCTGTGGGTCAGTCGTCGCGCGGGTCGCGTACGGCGCCGCATTGCCAGCATGCGGTGAACTGGGCTTCGAGCGCCTCGCCGCACTGCCGGCAGCGCCACGGCGCGGCATCGGCCGACGGACCGTGCGACGCGGCATCGAGGAGCCGGCGCGCGAGCGCGTCGTCGCGTTCGTCGTCGAGCCACAGCTCGGGCGTGCATGCGTCGGCGGGCAGGCCGCCGAGCGCGCCGGTCGCGTAGCAGTTATGCAGCTCGCAACCGATGCCGGCCACCTGAAGCACGTTGGCCCAATGCTGCGCCGTCGCGAGATCGGGTGCCTTGAAACGCATCGCGGCTCCTGTCGATGAAAGCCGGCCCGCATGGCACCGGCTGGCCGCCGCGCGCGTGCCGCGCGATCAGCGGACGATCTGGCTCGCCTCGTGCACGAGCTGCGCATAGAGCGCATGCCGCGACGGTGCGATGCGGCCGTCGGCGACGGCTTCGAGAATCGCGCAGCCGGGTTCGTGCAGGTGATGACAATTATAGAAACGGCAGTCGGCGAGCAGTGGCCGGAACTCCGGAAAGGCGCGCTCGAGACGGCCTTCCGTCAGATGGTAGAGACCGAATTCCTGGAAGCCCGGCGAATCGATCAGCGCGCCGCCGCCCTCCAATGGGTAGAGGCGCGTGAACGTCGTCGTGTGACGGCCGCTGTTGAGCGCGGCCGAAATCTCGCGCGTGGCGGCTTCGGCATCGGGAACGAGCAGGTTCACGAGCGTCGACTTGCCCATCCCGGACTGGCCGAGCAGGATCGTCGAATGCCCGGCGAGGTGCGGCATCAGCTGCGCGCGCGCGTCGTCGGGCGCGCCTTTCACCGACAGCTCGAGCACGTCGTAGCCGAGCGCGCGGTAGGGCGCGAGGCGCTCGCGCGCGACCGGCAGCGCGGCTTCGACGTCGATCTTGTTCAGCACGACGAGCGGCTTCAGCTGGTTCGCGTCGGCCGCGATCAGCGCGCGGCCGAGCAGGTCCTCGCTGAAATAGGGCTCGGTCGCGAGCACGATCAGCAACTGGTCGAGGTTGGCCGCGAACAGCTTCGACTTGAACTGGTCGGAGCGGTACAGCAGGTTGCGCCGTTCGCCGATCTCGACGATCACGCCCTGGTCGGCCGATGCGAGTTCGTACACGACGCGGTCGCCGACCGCGATATCGCTCTTCTTGCCGCGCGGGAAGCACTGCAGCATCGGGCCGCCGTCGTCGGGCGCGACGATGTAGTGGCGCCCGTGCGCCGCGATCACGCGGCCTTCGACCCGTTGCGCGTTCGACGCGCGCGGGGTCGGCTTGCGGGAAGTCGGGCGGCTCATGCGTGTTGCAGCAGGCGGTCGATCCGCTGCGACGCAGGCGGATGCGAGTAGTAGAAGGCCGTGTAGACGGGGTCGGGCGTCAACGTCGACGCGTTGTCCTCATAGAGCTTCACGAGTGCGCTGACGAGGTCCTGCGCGTCGGTCTGGCTGGCCGCGAAGGCATCGGCCTCGAATTCGTGCTTGCGCGACGTGAGGCTGCCGAACGGCGTCGCGAAGAACAGGAACACGGGAATCGCGAGGAAGAACAGCACGAGCGCGGCGCCCGCGTTGCTCGTGTCGAGCGACGGCGTGACGCCGAGCCCCGTGTAGAACCACGTGCGTTGCGCGAGCCAGCCGAGCAGCGCGAGCAGCACGAGGCTCAGCACGAACGACACGAGCATCCGCTTCATCACGTGGCGGCGCTTGAAATGGCCGAGTTCGTGTGCGAGCACGGCCTCGATTTCCTGGCCGGACAGGCGCGCGAGCAGCGTGTCGAAGAACACGATCCGCTTCGACGCGCCGAAGCCCGTGAAGTACGCGTTGCCGTGCGCGGAGCGGCGGCTGCCGTCCATCACGAACAGCCCCTTGGCCGCAAAGCCGCAGCGCTTCATCAGCGACTCGATGCGTGCGCGGAGCGCGTCGTCCTTCAGCGGCTCGAACTTGTTGAAGATCGGTGCGATGAAGGTCGGGTAGATCAGCAGCACGAGCATCTGGAACGCGACCCAGACGATCCAGGTCCACAGCCACCACAGGCTGCCGGCCTGGTTCATCAGCCACAGCACGACGAACAGCAGCGGCAGGCCGAGCGTGGCGCCGAGCAGCGAGTTTTTCAGCATGTCGGTGAAGAACAGCCGCTTCGTCATCCGGTTGAAGCCGAAGCGCTGTTCGATCCCGAACTGGCGGTAATACTCGAACGGGACGTCGATGACGCCCGTGATCGCGAGCACCGCAGCGACGAGCGCGACCTGCTGCCCGTAGCCGCGGCCGAGCCAGCCGGTGAGCAGCGTGTCGAGCGCGCCGACGCCGCCGAGCAGCGTGAGACCGATCAGCACGGCCGCGCTGACGACGATCTCGAGCATCGTCAGCCGGGTGCGCTCGACCGTGTAATCGGCCGCGCGCTGGTGGGCGGTCAGCGGGATGGTTGCGCTGAACTGCGCGGGCACGCCATTGCGGTGCGCCGCGACGAAGCGGATCTGCCGCGACGCGAGCCACAGCTTGGTGACGACCATCGCGAGCACGGCGAGCGCGAACAGCAGGGTGAACGAAAAGGGTGACATCGAAGGGGCCAAAGGGTTCTATGCGAGAATTATATGTTCTTGCGGACCGGGCCCGCTGTTGCGATGCCGGCCGCTCGGGCGGCGCCGCGCGCCGTCCGCCATTTTCCAGGATGACTCATGACCGATACCGCCGCTTCCACCAGCCAGCCCGCGCTCGTGCGCAACGAGTTGAATCTCGTCTGGCTCGACATGGAGATGACGGGCCTCGACCCGGATAACGACCGCATCATCGAGATCGCGGTCGTCGTGACCAATTCCACGCTCGACATCGCCGTCGAAGGCCCCGTGTTCGCGATCCACCAGAGCGACGAAACGCTCGCGAAGATGGACGACTGGAACAAGTCGACGCACGGCCGCTCGGGCCTGATCGATCGCGTGCGCGCGTCGACCGTGACCGAGGCGGAAGCCGCTGCGCAGTTGCAGGCATTCCTCGCGCAGTACGTATCGCCCGGCAAGTCGCCGATGTGCGGCAACTCGATCTGCCAGGACCGCCGCTTCATGGCGCGCTGGATGCCCGAATTCGAGCGGTTCTTCCACTACCGCAACCTCGACGTCAGCACGCTCAAGGAGCTGTGCCGTCGCTGGCAGCCCGCGATCTACAAGGGCTTCCAGAAGCGTGCGATGCACACGGCGCTCGCGGACATCCACGAGTCGATCGACGAGCTGAAGTATTACCGCGAGCATTTCCTGATTCCGGCCGCGTCGGCTTCGGCAGGCGAGTCCGCGCCGGCTGCCTGAGCAGGCCGGCACGCGCTCAGCGCGGTGCGCGTTGAGCGCTTTTCGGCCGGAACGCCGCGACCACCGCGGTGTCGGTCTCGATGTACGGGCCGCCGATCAGGTCGATGCAGTAGGGCACCGCGGCGAAGATGCCGGGCACGGTCGACTTGCCGTCGGCATCGCGCAGCCCTTCGAGCGTTTCCCGGATCGATTTCGGCTGGCCGGGCAGGTTGATGATCAGCGCCGCATGGTCGGCCGTCTCGCGGATCACCGCGACCTGCCGCGACAGGATCGCGGTCGGCACGAAATTCAGGCTGATCTGCCGCATCTGTTCGCCGAATCCCGGCATTTCCTTCGTCGCCACCGCCAGCGTGGCCTCGGGCGTCACGTCGCGGCGCGCGGGGCCCGTGCCGCCCGTCGTCAGCACGAGGTCGCACCCGGCGACGTCGACGAGCTCGGCGAGCGTGGCGGAGATCGTGGGCGCATCGTCCTGGATCAGGCGCGTTTCGGCGCGCCACGGCGACACCAGCGCGCCGGCGAGCCACTCCTGCAGTGCGGGAATGCCTTTGTCCTCGTAGACACCCGTGCTCGCGCGGTCGCTGATCGACACGAGGCCGACGACGAGCTCGTCCGGGTGGTTACGCTTCGTCGTCGTCATGGTCGTCTCCGGCGTCGTCCGCCGCTTCGTCGTCCGCATTGGACGTGCCGCCAGCGGTCTTGATCCACTGGAACAGCTCGCGGAAATAGCGCGGCGGCTTGCCTTGCTGCGCTTCCTTGCGTGCGTTGCGGATCAGCGTGCGGCCTTCCTGGATATCGGCTTCCGGGTGCTGGCGCAGGAATTCGGTCAGCGCGTCGTCGTTCGCGAGCAACTGTTCGCGCGTGCGTTCGATCCAGTGCAGGCGGGCCGTCGCGGCCTTGTTCACGCCGCGTTGCGCGTCGAGCGCGGTGCGCAGCGCGGCCGTCTCGTCTTCGGTCAGCGAGCGCATCACGCGGCCGACGTACTGGAGCTGGCGGCGCTTGCCTTCGTGATCGGTGATCCGGCGGGCCTCACGAACGGCGTCCGCGAGACTTTCGGGCATCGGCATGCGTTTCAGCGCGTCTTTCGGCAGATCGACAAGGGCCTGGCCGAGCACCTGCAACTCGTGCATCTCGCGCTTCAACTGGGATTTGCTGGGACGATCGTAGCCATTGTCGTCGTCTTCGACGGCATGCTCGATCGGCTGGATTCGGGTTTTGCGTGTCATGGACGGCATTGTATCGCGCCGCGGACACCCCAAGCTTGTCGGTGTCCGGCCCCGGACCTTGCTATGATCGCGGGATACGCAACATTTTGAACATGCGGGCGCCCGCCCGCCACCGGATATCACGACGATGGCAGCCAATCTCGACGTACAAGCGCGCTATTTCCCGCACACGCAGGACCAGCTCAAAGAAATCGCCTCGGACATCCTTCGCCATGCGAAGGCGCTCGGCGCGACGGACGCCGCGACCGAAATCTCCGAGGGCGACGGCCTGTCGGTGTCGGTGCGCCGCGGCGAAGTCGAAACGATCGAGCACAACCGCGACAAGATGGTCGGCGTGACCGTGTTCATCGGCAAGAAGCGCGGCAATGCGAGCACGTCGGATTTTTCGCCGGGCGCGATCAAGGATACCGTCGCCGCCGCCTACAACATCGCGCGCTTCACGGCCGAAGACGAGGCGGCCGGTCTCGCCGAGGCCGAGCTGCTCGAAACCGACCCGCGCGACCTCGATCTGTACCACCCGTGGGCGCTGACGGCCGACGAGGCCGTCGAGCTTGCCCGCCGCGCGGAAGACGCCGCATTCGCGGTCAGCCCGCAGATCCGCAATTCGGAAGGCGCGAGCGTGTCGGCCCAGCATTCGCAGTTCGTGCTCGCGACGTCGCGCGGCTTCCTGTCCGGCTACCCGTATTCGCGCCACTACATCGCCTGCGCGCCGATCGCGGGCAGCGGCCGTCATATGCAGCGCGACGACTGGTATTCGTCGAAGCGCAGCGCGAGCGATCTCGCGGCGCCCGAAGCGGTGGGCCGTTACGCGGCCGAGCGTGCGCTTGCGCGAATGGGTGCGCGCCGTCTCGACACCCGCAAGGTGCCCGTGCTGTTCGAAGCACCGCTCGCGGCCGGCCTGCTCGGCGCGTTCGTGCAGGCGGTGAGCGGCGGCGCGCTGTACCGCAAGACGTCGTTCCTCGTCGACAGCCTCGGCAAGCCGGTGTTCGCACCGCACATCCAGGTCGTCGAGGATCCGCACGTGCCGCGCGCGATGGGCAGCGCACCGTTCGACGAGGAAGGCGTGCGCACGCGTGCGCGCAGCGTCGTCAAGGACGGTGTCGTCGAAGGCTACTTCCTGTCGACCTATTCGGCGCGCAAGCTCGGTACGCAGACCACCGGTAATGCAGGCGGCTCGCACAACCTCGCGCTGCGCAGCTCGAACACGCAGGCGGGCGACGATTTCGACGCAATGCTGAAGAAGCTCGGCACCGGCCTGTTGCTGACCGAACTGATGGGGCAGGGCGTGAACTACGTGACGGGCGACTATTCGCGCGGCGCGGCGGGCTTCTGGGTCGAGAACGGCGTGATCCAGTATCCGGTCGAGGAAATCACGGTCGCGAGCACGCTGCAGGAAATGTTCCGCCATATCGTCGCGATCGGCGCCGATTCGATCGTGCGCGGCACGAAGGAAACGGGCTCGGTGCTGATCGAGCAGATGACGATCGCCGGGCAGTAAGCGGCGCGCGGCATTGGCCGCCATCAAACGAAAAAGCCCGACCGGCGTGAGCCGGTCGGGCTTTTTTCATTGTGCGCGACGCGTCAGCCGCGCTTGCGCGCGTAGACGACGAACGCATAGCCGAACGTGTTCGGCGCGGCCGCCTGGTGCGCATCGCGCGACACTTCCTGCCAGTGCGCGGCGTCCGGCGCCGGGAACGACGCGTCACCGTCGAAGTCGGCATCGATCTCGGTGACGACCAGCTTGTCGGCGAGGGCGAGGCCTTCCGTGTAGAGTTGCGCGCCGCCGATCAGGAACGCTTCGGGCACCCCGTCGCGTGCGGCGAGCGCGAGCGCGTCGGCGAGCGACGTGACCGTATCGCAGCCGTCGAAGCGGCGCGTCGCGTCGCGCGTGACGACGATATTGCGGCGGCCCGGCAGCGGCCGGCCGATCGACTCGTGGGTCTTGCGGCCCATCACGATCGGTGCGCCCATCGTCGTGCGCTTGAAGAAGGCGAGATCCTCGGGAAGTTTCCAGGGCAACTGGTTGTCGCGGCCGATGATGCCGTTGCGGGCACGCGCGACGATCAGGGTCAACGTCGTCATGAAGGTCGGGGAGAGGAAAACCGGAATGGCGCCGATTCTACCGGAACGGCGGCGGGTGCCGGTTCCGGACGCGCGCGTCCGTCTTTCTGCGCTGCGCGCCGCGACGCTCGAAGCAATGCGTCGCGGCGATGGAATGAATAAAAAGAGTGCCCGCCGGGGGACGGAGCACAAAACCGTTTCGTGTTGCGAGATCGATGACGCGGGCATCTGACCGATGCGGTCAGGTCTGCTCAGATCAATATGTCATCCTTATCAAATGGATCGGCCGATGCATCACTGACGCGTCGTGTCTTGCGTGGTGCCTTCCATCGCGTGCTGCACGTCGCCCGGCTGCGGTACCGGGAGCGGCATCGGTAACAGGGGCGGCGGCGGGATCTCGTCCCACAGCGTCACGAAAGTCCTGCCGGCCGGCAGCGGTTGCGGTGACGACACGGTCACGATGCCGAACCCGTTGACGGGCTGCATGTCCGGCGCGTTTGCCGCAAGCAGCATGGCGCGATCCGGATTCGTGCTTTCGTCTGCGCGGACGGGCGTGGGCGGGCCGGCTGCCGCGACCGCAATGGCCATCGGCACGAAAGAAAGTAACAGATGTTTTCGCATGGTCGCTGTCTCCGACGGTTTTCATATTCAGCGAAATGCATGCCATCGCGCCGGGACCATTGTCGAGACTGCGATTCGTGCGCAAGCGTTGCGAATTGTGTCGAAAAACGGCTGAAAATGTTTCAGGCCTGAAACGAGGGGGCTCGGGAATACTGCGGATTCAATCGATACGCTTCAAGGACGAAAATCGCCGCATGTGTTGATGGCAGAGCGTATCGCTGCGCGGGGGCTATGTGCAGACGATTGACATGCATCGACCTCCTGAGCGATTCGGCCGCATCGCCCACCGCGCTGAAATCGGATTGTCGTATTCAGTGCCTATAACCAAGCTGTCTGGATCACAAAATAACTGGACGCGAGATAAGCGCCATCATGCGAGGCTTTGTCGTCGCCGCGCATCGGCATGGCGAATCGAGCCACCTTTGGCTGACCCGATTCGATCCTTTTCGCACGTGACGTGGCGTGCACGGCAATCGTTAGACGGTTGATGAACGGGGTGAGCATATGGGAGCCGATCAGCGGCACGTGATCTACTATTCGCGCGAACCGAACGACGCGTTGCGCGGCCATTTCGACGAATGCGGTTGGCGTGTCGATCTCGCGGAGACCGTGCGAGATGTACGGCGCGTCGTGCAGCATGGTGTCGCAACGGCCGGGCTGCTCGATTTTTCGCCGGGCTTCAAACCCTCGGACCTGCGCGAACTCGAATCCTGTCTGAGCATTCAGCACATCGGCTGGATCGCGGCGACGCGCCGCGGCCAGTTGCAGGACGCTACGCTGCGTCATCTCATTCGCGATTACTGTTTCGACTACGTGACGATGCCGTACGAGACGTCGCGGATCGTCGAGACCGTCGGTCATGCGCACGGCATGGTCGCGCTGACCGAACCCGTCGCGCCGCCCGTCGGCACCGGACGCAGCGAAGGCGAAATGGTGGGGACCTGCGATGCGATGCTCGGGCTCTTCAGGACGATTCGCCGCGTCGCGGCCACCGACGCGCCGGTGTTCATCTCGGGCGAATCGGGTACGGGCAAGGAGCTGACGGCGGTCGCGATTCACGAGCGTTCGTCGCGCGCGCAGGCGTCGTTCATCGCGATCAATTGCGGTGCGATTCCGTCGACGCTGCTGCAGGCCGAGTTGTTCGGCTATGAGCGCGGCGCGTTCACCGGCGCGAACCAGCGCAAGATCGGCCGCGTCGAGGCCGCCAACGGCGGCACGCTGTTTCTCGACGAGATCGGCGACCTGCCGCTCGAAAGCCAGGCCAGCCTGCTGCGCTTCCTGCAGGAAGGCAAGATCGAGCGGTTGGGGGCCCACGTGTCGGTGCCCGTCGATGTGCGCGTGATCTGCGCGACGCACGTGGACATGGAAGCGGCGCTGCGCGAAGGGCGGTTCCGCGAGGATCTGTACCATCGCCTGTGCGTGCTGAAGATCGAAGAGCCACCATTGCGTGCGCGCGGCAAGGACATCGAGGTGCTCGCGCGGCACATGCTCGAGCGTTTCAAGGGCGACGCGCATCGTCGCCTGCGCGGCTTTTCCCCTGACGCGGTCGCGTCGCTGTACGGCTATTCATGGCCGGGCAACGTGCGCGAGCTGATCAATCGCGTGCGCCGCGCGATCGTCATGTCGGAGGGCCGGATGATCACCGCGGCCGATCTCGAGCTGAACGACTTCGCGACGCTCGCGCCCGTGTCGCTGCTGGAGGCGCGTGAGGCGGCCGAGCGGCAGGCGATCGAGCAGGCGCTGTTGCGTCATCGGGGCCGTTTCGCGGATGCGGCGCGCGAACTCGGCGTGTCGCGCGTCACGCTCTACCGGCTGATGTGCGCGCACGGCATGCGCGATCGCGGCGACACGCTGGCAGGGTTTTCGGCGCCGTTGCCGGAGCTTCCTCACCACGCTTGCTAAAATTGGCGGGTACGGCCGCCCTCGCGGCCGAAGGAACCCGCATGAAACAGTATCTCGATCTCGTTCGTACCATTCTCGATACCGGCACCTGGCAGGAGAACCGCACGGGGATCCGCACCATCAGCATGCCGGGCGCGATGCTGCGTTTCGACCTGCAGCAAGGCTTCCCGGCCGTGACGACCAAGAAGCTGGCGTTCAAGTCCGCGATCGGCGAGCTGGTCGGCTTCCTGCGCGCGTCGCGCAGCGCGGCCGATTTCCGCGCGCTTGGCTGCAAGGTGTGGGACGCGAACGCGAACGAGAACGCGCAGTGGCTCGCGAACCCGTATCGCCAGGGCGTCGACGATCTTGGCGACGTGTACGGCGTGCAATGGCGCCAGTGGCCGGGCTACAAGGTGCTCGACGCGGGCGCCGACGCGCAGATCGCCGATGCGACGCGCCGCGGCTTCCGGATCGTCACGCGTTTCGAAGAAGACGGCGCGCCGAAGGTGCTGCTGTACAAGGCGATCGACCAGCTGCGCCAGTGCCTGGACACGATCATGGAGAACCCGTCCGACCGGCGCATCCTGTTTCACGCGTGGAATCCGGCCGTGCTCGACGAGATCGCGCTGCCCGCGTGCCATCTGCTGTACCAGTTCCTGCCGAATGCGACGACGCGCGAGATCTCGCTCTGCCTGTACATCCGCAGCAACGACGTCGGCCTCGGTACGCCGTTCAACCTGACGGAAGGGGCCGCGCTGCTGTCGCTCGTCGGCCGGCTGACGGGCTACACGCCGCGCTGGTTCACGTACTTCATCGGCGACGCGCACATCTACGAGAACCAGCTCGACATGCTGCAGCGCCAGCTCACGCGCGAGCCTTACGACAGCCCGCGGCTCGAGATCGCCGAGCGTGTGCCGGAATACGCGAAGACGGGCGTCTACGCGCCCGAGTGGCTGGAGCAGATCGAGCCGTCCGATTTCTCGCTCGTCGGCTATCGACACCATGAGCCGCTGACCGCGCCGATGGCGGTCTGATCGCGCGACCCGGGCCGTGCGGATGCATCGATCCGCGCCCGACAGAAACAAGGCCCGACCGGCTGATGCCGGTCGGGCCTTTTTGTTTCACGTTTGCGGCACTTACTGGCGATGCCGCTCTTCGTGACCGCCTTGCGGCGGCGGGTTGCTCGGGCGCGGCGCCTCGACGTGCGGGGCCGGTTGCGGCCGCGGTTCCATGCGCGGTGCGGGCATCGACGGACGCGGTTCCATGCGTGGTGCCGGTTGCGGCCGCGGCTCCATACGCGGCGCGGGTTGCGGCCGTGGATCCATGCGTGGCGCCTGCGGTTGCGGGCGCGGCATGTCATGCACGGCGGGGGCCGGCGGCCGGTACTCGTTCACGCGTGGCGGGGCGACTTCGCGGTGCGGCGCCGGTTGCGCGAATTCGGGGCGCGGTTGCGGCGCAGGTGCCGCCCGTTCCGGTTGCGGTTGCCCATGCTGGGCCGGCGTCTGGAAATCGGGGCGCGGACGCGGCTGCGGAATCTGCGCTGTATTGTCGAGCCGCGGTTGCGGCAGTGCGCGCGGCGCTTCGTTGCGGCCGCCGGGCTGCGCGTCCTGCGGCGTCGGCACGCCCTCCGGACGCGGGACCGCAGCGCTGCGCACGGGCGGCAGCGCATTCTGTCCCGCCGCATGCAGCGCGGTGGGCGGAGCGGGGCGCTGACGCTCCATCGGCGTGTGCGGCTGCATCCACGCGGGCGACGGCGCCTCGGCTGCGTGCGCATTGCCGATGCCCGACGGACCGTTGTTCGCCACCGGTGGATGCGGGACGCCGTTGCCCGGCTCGAAGGCCTGATGCGGCATCGGGTTGCCGGGTGCCTGCGGCATGCCGCCGTTGGCGAAACGCGGTGCGTTGGGCGTTTCGCCGTTCGCCGGCCGCGCGGCATTCGGCATGCCCGGCATCGGTGCTCCCTGCATCGGAGCCCCCGGCCGCCCGGCCTGCGCGGCGGCCGGCTGGCCTTCGCGAGACGCGTGAGCCGGCTGCACGACGGGGCCGTGCGGATTCACGAGCTGCACGTTGTGCATCGCCCATGCGCCGTCGCCCGGCTTGCCCGGTACGCGGACCGGGCGCGCCGTATAGTCGGCCGGCACGTTCGTCTTCACGACAGGCGCACCGGCGCCTGGCACGCGCCCGCCTTGCTGCGCGAGGTGCGCCGCGGCCTGGTCGCGATACGCGGCCGGCACGGCAGGATTGCGCGTCGCGACGTACGGGTGCTGCGCGATCGCCGCCGGCGGACGGTAGCTCGCATTGCGCAGCCCGCCGGTGAAGCTCTGGCGTACCGGTGCAATGCCGGGCGTACCCGGCGTGACGTGCGCATTGCGCCATTGCTGCGGATCGACGTGCTGCGAGAAGTGCGCGACCGGCTGGCCGTGCACGAACGCAGACGCCGGTACGGCCGTGATTGCGTGCGGCGCGCGGAAGTTCACGTACGTCTTGTTGATGTTGGTGATATTCGTGATGTTCGTCACGTTCACAGTCTTGTTCACGTTGACGTTGTTCACCACGATGTTGCGGTTCACGCGGTCGTAGTAGTGCGGGCTCCAGCCGCCCCAGCCCGGATGCCACGGTTCGCCCGGGCCGAGCGCGAACCACGCGCAGCCGGCTGCGGCGACGCCGCCCACCGTGAGCGCGACGCTCCAGTCGGGGCCGCCGCCACCGCCCACGAACGCGACGAGTGCCGGCGCATAGACCGGCGGCTGGCTGACGACCAGCGGGCCCGGTACCCAGGCCCAGCTATCGTCCACGTATGCCCAGCGGCCGTAGTGATACGGCGCGAAGCCCCACGGCGCGTCGTCGACCCAGGTCCAGCCCCACGGTGCCTGCCAGATCCAGTGGCCGTCGTGATACGGCGCCCAGTCGGCCGGCGTGTCGTTCGGCACCCATACCTGGCCGTAGTTCGGGGTTTCGCGCCACGTGCCGTTCGCGTCGAGATCCTGGTAGCCGGGAATGTCGCGGGATACATAGCGGGCCGACACCGAGCGCTCCTCGGCCGCATCGCGGCTGGCGGCCCACTGGTCGAGCGGGTCGGGACCCGGGGCAGCGGATTGCTGCGCGACCTGCAGGTCGGTGCCCGTGAACACGACCTGCTGCCCCGGTGACAGCGGGTACTGGCCGTTGCTGCCGTAGGCGGTCGCACTGCCGCTACGCAACGTGACCGTCGTGCTCGCGCCGTTCGGTGCGACGTCGACGCGATAGTCGCCGGGGCCCGTGATGCCGAGCGCGAGGTTCGGCGTGTCGATTTCGTACGATCCACCGGCCGGCAGATCGCGCACGTGGGTCGATACGGTGCCGAGTCCCACTTTCAGCTGGGTCGTCGAGTCGTCAAGGTTCAGCACCGACAGGCTCGTCGACTCGCCGAGCCGCACTGCGGTCGAGCCGATGTGCAGTTCCGAGCGCGCACCGGCATCGTTCCAGAGCTGGTCGCCGGTCGTCAGCGGCCGGTTCACGGCGGCATACGACCATGTATCGGTGCCGGCCGGTTCGGTCGTCACGGCGCCCGACAGGTAATTGAGCCGCGCGACACGGCTGGGCGGATCGCCGCCCGGTTGCCGTGCCGCAGCCGAATAGGGCGGGGCGTCGGCCGATTGCGCGAATGCGGGGGGCAGTGCCGCAAGCGCAACGAACGCGAGCAGCGTGCAGCGGGCGGTTCGCTTGAGCGTGAACAGGGTGGCCATGGTGAGCGTCTTCGTCATTATCGCGGCGCGTCGATTCGTGCCGTTGAGTTCACAATATCCGCTTGGCCTGTTTCAATGCTCGGTGTTTTGTAAGTTGAATGGCACGCGATGTAACAAAACCTGTCGACCGCGCGCCGTTGTCGTGCAGACGCAATGCAGGCGTCAAGCGGACGTAAGCCACCCGTCGAAAACCTGCTGTCCGGGCACCGTGACGCGCAGCACGCGCGGTCGTGCGGCGCGCTCGATCCAGCCGTGCGCGCAGAAGCTCTCGAGCAGCGCTGCACCGAGTGCACCGCCGAGATGCGAGCGACGCTCGCTCCAGTCGAGGCAGCCGCACGCGAAGCGGCGCCGGCGCGTGCGCTGCTGCGCGACGTCGATGCCCCATTGTGCAAGCGCCTGGGTGCCGAGTTCGGTGGCCTCGATCGCGTCGCCGTCGGCAAGCAGCCAGCCGCGCGCAGTGAGCCCGTCGAAGATGCGCACTGCGAGTTCGCCTGCCATGTGGTCGTAGCAGGTGCGCGCATAGCGCAGCTCGGCCGGGACCGTGCGGGACGGCGACGGAACCGGGCGATGCGGCGCGGCCGCGCGGGCAACGTTCGCAAGCGCCTCGAGCGAGGCCGCGATATCGGCCGATGCGATCCGGTAGTAGCGGTGCCGGCCGCGCACGTCGAGCGCGAGCAGGCCGCCTTCGGTCAAGCGTGCGAGGTGGGCGCTTGCGGCGGACGGCGACAGCCCCGCGATCATCGTCAATTCGCCCGCCGGTCGTGCGCTGCCGTCCATCAGCACCCACAACATCGCGGCGCGCCCGGGGTCGGCGATCAGTGAGCCGATGCGGCTCAGGCCCGGAAAGTGGTGGTCGTCTTGGTCGGTCATCGTCGTGTCTCGTCAGGCGGGATGATCTTCAGTGTAGTGGGCGCGCGCATTCGATGTTTCGCTGTTGGCTGAAATGTCGGATGCGGCGGCGCCGGCGTCGTCGATGCGGCGAACCGGGCTGCGGCCGCTTGCGGCGCGCGCGTAGAATGGCCGAAAGCGGCGGCAGCGGGCTGCCGCATGTGACACGACGCAACGATGAAGACGATTTTCTGTTTGCTGGCGGCCGCGCTCGTCTGTGCGGCCTGTGCGCAGGGCGGTGGCGCGACCGGCGAGCGCGGCGGCAGCATCGAGATGTACGGCACGATCGATCAGGGCATCACGGTGCGCCGCTGACCGGTGCCGGTGCCGTGTGCGCCGGGCACCGCCCCGGCGGCCGCGCCACGCGGGGCGCTCCGCGACGCGTTGCCGCAGCGCAACGTATAATGGCCCGATTACAGCGCCCCTGCCGCCTGGAGCCAACAAGATGTCCCAACCGTCCCCCGTACCGGCCGCCCTCGACCGCACCGAAACCGTCTTCCGCTTCCTCGCCGAGCCGTCGTCCGTGAACTTCGGCGGCAAGGTGCATGGCGGCGCGCTGATGAAGTGGATCGACGAGGTCGCGTATGCGTGCGCGGCCGTCTGGTCGAGCCGCTATTGCGTGACGGTCAGCGTCGGCAACATCCGATTCCAGCGTCCGATCATGGTCGGCAATCTGGTCGAGCTGAAGGCGCGCGTCGTTGCGACGGGCCGTACCAGCATGCATATCCATGTGTCCGTGCATGCCGGCGATCCGAAGGGTGGCATGCTGCGCCAGACGACCGATTGCCTGGTCGTGTTCGTCGCGGTCGACGAGAACGGCAACCCGGTGCCGGTGCCGCCGTTCGTGCCCGAGACCGACGAGCAGAAGGTGCTCGCGAAATATGCGGCCGACGTGCGGGCCGCGCTCGACAAGATCGTCGAGATGAAGCCGGAAGAAGTCGCGAAGGGCGCGGTCTGACCGCTGCGGGCGCCGCGCATCGCGCCGCGCCCGTCGTCCTGCCTCTTCCGGCCGTTACTGCGACCCGATCATCTGCTCGGGACGTACCCACGCATCGAATTCCGCCTCGGTCAGGTAGCCGAGCGCGAGCGCGGCCGCCTTCAGCGTCGTGCCTTCCTTGTGCGCCTTCTTGGCGATCTGCGCGGACTTGTCGTAGCCGATGTGCGGATTGAGCGCCGTCACGAGCATCAGCGATTCGTTCAGCAGCAGGTCGATCCGCGAGCGGTTCGGCTCGATGCCCACCGCGCAGTGGTCGTTGAAGCTCTGCGCGCCGTCGGCGAGCAGCCGCACCGACTGCAGCACGTTGTGCGCGATCATCGGCCGGAATACGTTCAGCTCGAAGTTGCCGCTCGCGCCGCCGACGTTCACCGCGACGTCGTTGCCGAACACCTGGCAGCACAGCATCGTCACGGCTTCCGACTGCGTCGGGTTCACCTTGCCCGGCATGATCGAACTGCCCGGCTCATTCTCCGGAATCGACAGCTCGCCGAGCCCGCAGCGCGGCCCGCTCGCGAGCCAGCGGACGTCGTTCGCGATCTTCATCAGGCCGGCTGCCACCGTCTTCAGCGCGCCGTGCGCGAACACCAGCGCGTCGGCGGCCGCCATCACCTCGAATTTGCTCGGTGCGGTCACGAACGGCAGTTTCGCGAGCCGGCCGATTTCATCGGCGACGCGCACCGCGAACTCCGGATGCGCGTTCAGCCCCGTGCCGACCGCGGTGCCGCCGAGCGCGAGTTCGTACAGGTGCGGCAACGCCGATTCGACGTGACGGATGCCCTGGTCGAGCTGCGCGACGTAGCCGGAAAACTCCTGGCCGAGCGTGAGTGGCGTCGCGTCCTGCAGGTGCGTGCGGCCGATCTTCACGATGTCGGCGAACGCCTTCGACTTCGCGTCGAGCGTCGTGCGCAGCGTGCGCAGCGCCGGCAGCAGGTGGTTGACGATCGCATACGCGGCCGCGACGTGCATCGCGGTCGGGAACACGTCGTTCGACGACTGGCCGCGGTTCACGTCATCGTTCGGATGAACCTTGCGCGCTTCGCCGCGCTCGCCGCCCAGCAGTTCGCTCGCGCGATTCGCGATCACCTCGTTGAGGTTCATGTTGGTCTGCGTGCCGGAGCCCGTCTGCCACACGGCGAGCGGGAATTCGCGCGGATGCTTGCCGGCGATGATCTCGTCGGCCGCGTCGATGATCGCGCGCGCCTTGTCGTCGGCCAGCACGCCGAGCGACTGGTTCACGGCCGCCGCGGCGCGCTTGACGATCGCGAGCGCGTGGATCAGCTCGGGCGACTGCTTCTCGGTCGAGATCCGGAAATTCTGCAGCGAGCGCTCGGTCTGTGCGCCCCAGAGCCGGTCGGCCGGCACGGCGATCTCGCCGAACGTATCGCGTTCCATCCGAACTGCTTCGTTCATGATCCACTCCTCCAGGAAAGGGGAAAGGCCGCGCGCGCTCGCGCGGCATCAGACGTAATCAGACGTATCGTGAGGCAGTCGCGCCGCTCGCGCGGCGTCTTGAGATCTTCAACCGACAAGCATAGCGCCGGCTCGGATTTCGCGTCGTGTCGCGCTCAGTGCGGCGACGTAACCAGCGACGCGCTCTTCAGATGAAAGCGCCACGCCATCAGCACGGCCACGCTGGCGAGGCCGGCCGCGAGGCCCCACCAGAGGCCACGGGCACCGAGGCCCACGTGGAACGCGAACCAGTAACCGGTCGGAAAACCGATGCCCCAATAGCCGAGGGTCGCCGCGAGCATCGGGATGCGCGTGTCCTTCAGGCCGCGCAGCGCACCCGATGCGACGGTCTGCGCGCCGTCGACGATCTGGAATACCGCTGCGATGCCGAGCAGCGACGCGGCGAGCGACACCGTGGCCGCGTTGGCCGGATCGCCGAGGTTCAGGTACAGGCCGACGATCGCGTGCGGTGCGACGATCAGCACGATGCCCGACAGCGTCATGAACGCGACACCGAGGCCGAGCGCGACGAAGCCCGCATGGCGCGCGGCGACGGGTGCCCCTGCGCCGACCCAGTAGCCGACCCGCACGTTGGCGGCCTGGCCGATCGCGAGCGGCACCATGAACGCCACCGACGCGACGTTCAGCGCGATCTGGTGTGCGGCAAGCGCCGTCGCGCCGAGTACGCCGATCGTCAGGCCGGTGGCGAGGAACAGTGTCGATTCGACCCCGTACGTGATCGCGACCGGCCAGCCGATGCCGATCAGTTCGCCCATCATCGGCAGCTTCGGGCGCGCGGCGGTCACGAAGTGACGGAAGCGCTGCCGGCCGTGCAGCAGCCAGATCAGTGCGAGCGCGGTGAGCCAGATCGTGATGGTCGTCGCAACGGCCGAGCCGAGGAAGCCGAGCCGCGGCAGCCCGAACGCACCGTGGATCAGCCCGTAGTTGAGCACGCCGTTGACGCCGACCCCGCCGATCGACACCCACAGCAGCCGGCGTGCGGCGCCGATCGCGGGCAGGAAGGCGCGCATCAGCCCGACGCCGATCAGGCTGCCGAGCGCGGCGAAGCGCAGGATGCCCGTGTATTCGCCGACGTGATGCGCGAGCAAGGGGGGCTCGTGGAACATCAGCAGGATCGGTTCGGACAGCGACAGCGCGATGATGGCCGGGATCGCGAGCAACACGGACAGCGCGAAGCCGGTCCAGTAGATGTGCGGGACGCGTTCGTCGGCCTTGGCGCCGCGCGCATGCGCGACGCTGACGCTGACCGACGACAGCACGCCTTGCAGCACGGTCACGATGACGAAGAAGAAGTTCGCGCCGAGCCCGCCCGCTGCGAGCGAATCGGGGCCGAGCGAGCCGAGCAGTACCGTGTCGGTGACGCTCATCGCCATCTGCGAGAGCTGCGCGATCGCGAGCGGCGCGGCGAGGCGCGCGGTATCGGCGGCATGACTGGACAGGGACGGCGGCGCGGCGGCCGTCCGTGTAAGACCGGAATGCGACATGGAATGGGCGCTCGCGCGGGTGCGGGCCCGCGCTATATGTATTTATTTTGAGAGACAGCTAGCTTACGGCTTAATTCGAACTGTGTCGAACGCGCGCACCGATGGCCATGTCGCAGGCAGGGGAACGCTAGGCTTCGCGCACGGCAATGCGCGTGTCGCCGAGCAGGACGACCTGGCCCGCGCGGATCTTGCAGGTCTTGCGCAGCTCGACCGCGCCGTCGACTTTCACCGCGCCGGACGCGACGATCAGTTTCGCGGTGCCGCCGCTGTCTGCGAGGCCGGTGATCTTGAGAAGGTTGTGCAGCTCGACGTATTCGCCGGTCAGCGTGAAATCCAGATTGGGCATGACGAAGAAGGTGCGCGATGCGCGGGAGGAATCGCCCCGCATCATACGGCACCGCGGGCCGGCACGCGAGCGCGGTCGGCTGCCGCATGCAGTTGTTAGGGAATGTGAGCCATTCGTCAGCAAATGAAACGGTGGGTAACAGTCTGAGAGATTCGAGAACCGGCCATGCGCGCCGCGGGTCTTTTGTCGTACCTGCTGCGTGTTGCGGCGGGGGCGCCACGGACCGCATCGCTGCGGTTCGGGCTCACAACTTCCTGAGGAGAATTGCCATGTCCAAGATTCGTACGATGCTGATCGGTGCCGCGCTGACGGCGTTCGCCACTTCGGCCGCATTTGCCCAGACGGGCACGGCGGCGCAGGGCGCAGCCGGTGCCGGCATGCAGGCGCAGACGCCGGCAGCGGGTGTCGGTGCAGGTGTGCAGGGTGGTGCGGGCGCGAACGCGTCGGGCAATGCTGTCGGCGGTGCAACCGATGCGGTCGGCGCGGCAGCCGACGGCGCGAAGGATACGGCGTCGTCGGCCGTCCATTCGGCCAAGAAGCACGCGAAGCATGCCGCGAAATCGGCCAAGGGCCATGCCGGCTCGGCCAAAGCGAAGACCGGTGAAGCGGCCGAAGGTGGAGCAGCGGTCGGCGCGGAGGGCGGTGCATCGGCCCAGGGCACTACGCAGTAAGCGGTGCCCGATGCCGCGTGACGCTCGTCCCGGACGGCGCGTCGCGACGGCGGCCGTCCGGCGGCCCGGTGCGCGTTGCGCGAACCGGGCCGTTTTCATGTGTTGATGTGATGGGGCGCGCCGCTACGGCCGGCGTTGGCTTTGCCCTTGTCCCTGTCCTTGCGCCGGCCGCACGGCCGCCGGGGTGAATACGCTGCGCAGCCACGCGGCGAGCCGTGCGAACACGTCGTACGGTTCCTCGATGAAGATCTCCGGCTTAAGCAGCCGCAGGTATTCCATGATCTGCTGCGCTTCCTGCTTCTGGAACGAGCCATGCGAGAGCCCGAGCCGCAGCAGCCCGCGCAGCTCGCCGAGCTTGTCGCGCGCGGTGCTGCCGACGCTCATCTCGCACGCGAGCTTGGCCTCGTAGACCCGTTGTCGCAGCGATTCCGCGAGCCGCCATGCAGGCGTCTGCATCAGTTCCTCGAGCGTCTGGATATCTTGCGCCGCCCCCTTGATCTGCGACGCGAGCGGGTCGACCAGCGACGGGTCGCCCTGCGCTTCGGCGACGATCGCTTTCGCCCAGTCGCGGCACGCCTTCGCGAGTTCGTCGGGGGTCCATTCGGAGCGGAATGCGAAGCCGAAGCCGAATTCGCCGGCCTGCTGCATCAAGATTGCGACGACGTCCGGAAATTCCTTGTCGAGCGTGCGTTTTGCCCACGCGTACTGGCCGCCCTGCAGCATCCGCTGCACCGCGTGCTCGGTCAGCGGCACCATGTTGTCGAGCAGTTTGGCGCGCAGGAAATCCTCGAACGACGGCGTCGCGAACTGCGGGTCGAGTTTCAGCGACACGCGGACGAACGCGTCGTAGTCCTTGCGCAGGGACTCGAGTGTGTCGTCCTTGAGGGAAAGGGTGATCTGGCCCATGAATCGTCTCGATGGCGGCCCGCGCAAGCCGGCGGCCGGCACGGCGCACCGGAGCGGGCGCAGCGTCGACTGACCGGTGCGCGCCGAGGCCGGTGGCGGGTCTTCATTCCCTATATCGGCGTGCCGGACGAAAACTTGAGCGTGCTTGACCGAGCGTGTACTCAGGCGGGCAGCCAGTGGGGCAGCACGACCCCTTGCCAGAGAAAGAACACCGCGAGCCCCGCCGCGATCGTCACGAGCGGGCGGCGGGTGGCTGCCGACACGAGCACGGCGGCCAGCGCGCCGACGAGCTGCGGATTGCGCCAGGTCAGCTCGGCCGTACCGCCGTGCGGCGAGACGGTCATCGGCACGATGATCGCGGTCAGCACGGTGACGGGTACGAAGCCGAGCGCGGTCCGCACGAGCGGCGGGAAGGTCAGCCGTTCGCCGAACAGGAACAGCGTCGAGCGGATTGCGTACGTGATGACCGCCATCCCGAGAATCAGCAGCGCGTAGCTCACGATGCGGCCTCCGTGCGCGAGCCGGCGCGCGTGCGTTCGTGCAGCAG
Organism: Burkholderia sp. AU45251; assembly: GCF_030482905.1. NCBI lineage: Bacteria > Pseudomonadati > Pseudomonadota > Betaproteobacteria > Burkholderiales > Burkholderiaceae > Burkholderia > Burkholderia sp. AU45251. The sequence continues at coordinate 68,516 of NZ_JAUJQH010000014.1, forward strand.
CGTGAGCGCGACGCCGATCGCGACGCCGGCGGCAACCGCGCCGAGCAGCCCGAGCTTGTACGGCCAGCCCTGCCAGAAGTACGCCAGCGTGCCGGCCGTCACGGCCGCCGCGAAATAGCGCAGCGTGCCGAGCTGCGGGACGACGATCGCGATGAAGGTCGCCGCCATCGCGAAATCGAGGCCGAGCGACTGCAGGCCCGGGAACGCGGCGCCGAAGCCGATGCCCGCGAGCGTCCAGACCTGCCAGTTCAGGTACATCGCGAGCCCCGAGCCGAAGAAGTAGTGGGGGCCGATTGCACCAGGAGGGAAGTGCCGGTAGTGCGCATAGGCGACCGCAAACACCTCGTCGGTCATCAGTGCGCCGAGCGTCGCGCGCCAGCGCAGCGGCAGGTGCGCGACATAGGGCGCGAGCGTCGCGCTGTACAGCAGGTGACGCAGGTTCACGATCAGCGTGGTCGCGAGCACGACGACGAAGCTCGCGCTGCCCGCGATCAGGCCGAGCGCGATGAACTGCGCGGAGCCCGCGAACACGGCGAGCGACATCAGCGCGCCATGCCACGGGGCGAGCGGGCCGCCGCCAACGAGCGTGCCGAAAATCACGCCGAACGGGGCGGCGCCAATCATCATCGGGATCGTGTCGCGTGCGCCGTCGAGCCATTCGTTGAGCGGGCGGCGGGCAGGCGATGCGGGTGTCGGGTTCAAAGGGTGCTCCTCCATGAATTGGAGGATAGCGGGCAGGTGACCGGCCGGCTTGTATGTTCTTGCGCTCGCGGGATCGGGCCGGTGCCTGCCCGCTTGCCGGCGCCGCCCGCATCGCGGTGGCGGGCCGTGCGCCGCCGTGTGTCAGCTCGCCTGCCAGCGCCCGGGCGGCACGCCGAACATGCGTTTGAAATGTCGGGTGAAGTGGCTTTGGTCGACGAAACCGCTGGCTGCCGCGACATCGGCGACGGGTACGCCCGCGCGCAGCGGCGCCAGCGCGCGCTGCAAGCGCAACTGGTTGCGCCAGGCATGCGGCGGCATGCCGGTCGTGCGGGTGAACAGGCGCGCCGCGTGGAACGGTGACAGGCCGGCCGCGTGCGCGACTTCGTCGAGCGACACCGTGCACATGAGATCGGCGGCGAGCCGCTCGCGCATCGCGTCGACGCGCGGCTCGTCCGCCGCGAGCGGCGCCGGTCGCGGCAGGGCATCGGCATGGCGCACGATCAGCGTCGACAACGCATCGAGCATCGCCGTCTCGGCAGCGAGCGGATCGTAGATGCGCGGTGCGCCGGTCGCCGGATCATGAGCCGGCTGCCCATGCACCTGCAAGGGCAGGGCGCGCTCGCTGCCGGCCTCCATCATCCGGTGCGCCAGCGTGAGCCGGGCCGCAAGATCGGCGTCGCGAATCACGTCAGGCGCAAACCACGGCGCGTCCTGCGGGCGGCCGGCAATTGCACTGGTGAGTTCGCGGATGAATTCGACCGGCATGTAGCTGACGCGATAGCACCAGCCCTCGTCGGCCGCGCGCGAACCCGTATGCACCTCGCCGGGATTGATCACGGGCACGGAGCCGGTTTCGGCGACATAGCCGCTGCCGCGATAGGTGAAGCGTTCCGCGCCTTCGAGAATCACGGGGATCGTGTACGCGTCGTGCCAGTGCGGTGCGAACGTGTGGTCGCGATAGGTGGCCGTGACGAGATCCGCATCCGGCAGCAGCGGCGTGCGCCAGTAGCGTGCTGAGTCGGGAAGGCGGGTGGCGGACATGATCGGGCGCGGAAGCGGTCGAATCGACAGTGTATCGCTCGCGCGCCCGGCAGGCGTGCGCTTTACTTGACCGGAATCGTCGTGCCGGCCGGCATCGGCACCGCGGTGACGGCGTTCTTCGGGCTGCCGCTGACGATGCGGTCGCTGTAGGTCAGGTAGACGATCGTGTTGCGCTTGGCATCGACCACGCGCACGACATGCAGGGTCTTGAAGATGAACGACATGCGCTCGCTGAACACGTCGGTCTGCTGCTTGAGCGGCTCCTTGAAGCTGATCGGGCCGACCTGCCGGCATGCGATCGACGCTTCGCTCGGATCCTCGGCGACGCCGAGCGTGCCCTTGATCCCGCCGGTGCGGGCGCGCGACACGTAGCAGGTCACGCCGTTCACGACCGGATCGTCATACGCCTCGACGACCACGCGATCGGAGCCGGTGACGCGGAAATGGGTGTTGACGCTGCCGACTTCCTCCGCGTGCGCGAGCGGTGCCGCGGCGAACGCGGAAAGCAGGAGGGCGAAGGGGGCTGAGCGGAGGAGGCGATGCTTCATCGACGGAACCGGATGCGAATGCGGGACAGAGACTCTAGCATGCGCACGACCGGGCGATGAAAGGCGAAAGGCGGGCCGGAAAAACAAAAGGCCCGTCGAATGACGGGCCTTTCGCTATTTGGCTCCCCGACCTGGGCTCGAACCAGGGACCTACGGATTAACAGTCCGGCGCTCTACCGACTGAGCTATCGGGGAATAAATCGGTACATCTGCATGCGTGTTTGTCTACCAGCAAAAAGCCCGTCCACTTTCAACGGGCCTTTGCGTTTTTGGCTCCCCGACCTGGGCTCGAACCAGGGACCTACGGATTAACAGTCCGGCGCTCTACCGACTGAGCTATCGGGGAACAAACAACAACAGCAGAGAAACGAGATTGTATGGAGTGTTGGCTAACCTGTCAATACTTTTGGGCGATGAGGCGCAAAGTTTTTTGCAGGATCGCCGTGCGATCAGCGCTCGAGCAGGTGCAGCTTGTCCTGCACGTCCTTCCACTCGTCCGCGTCGGCCGGTGCCGGCTTGGTCTTCGTGATCGACGGCCAGTCCTTCGCCAGCTCGGCGTTCAGCGCGGTGAACTGCTGCTGGTCGCCCGGAACGTCTTCTTCGGCATAGATCGCATTGGTCGGGCACTCGGCGACGCACACGGCGCAGTCGATGCACTCGTCCGGATCGATGGCGAGAAAGTTGGGACCTTCACGGAAGCAATCCACCGGGCACACATCCACGCAGTCCGTGTATTTGCACTTGATGCAGCCTTCGGTCACAACGTGAGTCATTAAAACGCTCCTGCTTGGCGGTATATATGGGGTGGCGTTTGCGCCAAAACCGGCATTGTAACTGAAGCGCAAAACCCGCATGGCGTGGTCGGCTATCCGGCTTATATCGTTTCGTGATTAGTTTATGGGGGCCGCCCAGGGGCTCGCCGAAGGGACGCCCCCGCCGGGCCGCATGTACCGCACGCCGGTGCGGCCGGAGCAGGGCGGCAGGCGGTTTCACGATGGTCGGGCCCGCATTCGGGTAACATGGCCGACAGACCGGGCGGCGCGCGGTGCGCCGGGGCCCTGTCACGATATTGGCGGTGCCGTAATCATGATCATCACTTCGCTGCTCGACACGGATCTCTACAAGTTCACGATGATGCAGGTCGTTCTGCATCACTTCCCCGCTGCAAGCGTCGAATACCGTTTCCGGTGCCGCACGCCCGGCGTCGATCTCGTGCCGTACATCGACGAGATTCGCGACGAGGTGCGCGGCCTGTGCGCGCTGCGTTTTTCCGACGTCGAACTCGACTACCTGCGGCGGATGCGCTTCATCAAGAGCGATTTCGTCGATTTCCTCGCGCTGTTCCACCTGAACGAGAAGTACATCTCGATCTCGCCGTCGCCGAAGGGCAACGGCGAGATCGACATCGCGATCACGGGGCCGTGGCTGCACACGATCCTGTTCGAGATCCCGGTGCTCGCGATCGTCAACGAAGTGTATTTCCGCAACACGCAGCGCGAGCCCGACTATCGCGAAGGCCGCGAGCGGTTGTGCGAGAAAATCAAGCTGCTCGGTGCGAAGCCGGAATTCGCCGACTGCAAGATCGCCGACTACGGTACGCGCCGGCGCTTCTCGAAGGTCTGGCACGAGGAAGTCGCGCTCACGCTGCGCGACGGCCTGGGCCCACAGTTCGCGGGCACGAGCAACGTGCTTTACGCGATGAAGCACGGCATCACGCCGCTCGGCACGATGGCGCACGAGTACCTGCAGGCATGCCAGGCGCTCGGCCCGCGGCTGCGCGATTCGCAGATCTACGGCTTCGAGATGTGGGCGAAGGAATACCGCGGCGACCTCGGGATCGCGCTGTCGGACGTCTACGGGATGGATGCGTTCCTGAACGACTTCGACATGTACTTCTGCAAGCTGTTCGACGGCGCGCGACACGATTCGGGCGATCCGTTCGAATGGGGCGAGCGGATGCTGCGCCATTACGAGTCGAACCGTTGCGACCCGCGTACCAAGGTGCTCGTGTTCTCCGACGCGCTCGATATCCCGAAGGTCATGCAGTTGTACGAACGGTTCCGCGGCCGCTGCAAGCTCGCGTTCGGCGTCGGCACGAACCTCACCAACGATCTCGGCTACGTGCCGCTGCAGATCGTGATCAAGATGGTCCGCTGCAACGGCCAGCCGGTCGCGAAGCTGTCGGATTCGCCGGGCAAGAGCATGTGCGACGACAAGGCGTATCTCGCGTACCTGCGCCAGGTGTTCGGCATCGCGCAGCCGGTCGAGGAGGACGCGTCGAAGTAAGCGTCGGCCGAACGGCCAAAACTGCGTTGGGGCGAGGTCGGCCGGTATAATCCGACGGTATCGCCCGCCAACGTCACGAGGACCGTTCATGGACACTTCCGCTGCCCGTCGCCAGATCCTCGCGCGCATTCGCGCGGCGCAGGGGCGTGCGGCCGAACCCGATGCGGCCGAGCGCGACGGCGTTGCCGACTATCTCTCCCGTCATCCGGAGGGCCCGCGCCCGCCGGCGCCGGCCGATCTCGTCGCTGCATTCGTCGACGAAGCGGCCCGTCTGTCGACGACGGTCGACGAAGTCGCGACGCTTGTCGATGTCCCTGCCGCCGCGGCACGTTACCTTTCCGCTCACGGCCTGCCGATGCAGGCCGTCGCGTGGCGCACGCTGGCCGATTTCGACTGGGCGGGCGCAGGTCTGTCGGTCGAATGCCGCAAGCCGCGCGACGGCGATCTGGTCGGCCTCACCGGCTGCTTTTGCGCGACCGCCGAAACCGGCTCGCTGGTGCTGTTGTCCGGCCCCGATACCTATGCGTCGGCCGGCCTGCTGCCGGAAACTCACATCGCGATCGTTCCCGCGTCGCGGATCGTCGCCGGTCACGAAGACGCGTTTGCGCTGATCCGCTCGGAGCGCGGCGAATTGCCGCGCGCGGTCAATTTCGTGTCGGGTCCGTCGCGCACGGGCGATATCGAGCAGACCATCGTACTGGGCGCGCACGGCCCGTACCGCGTTCACGTGATCGTCGTACGGGGCGCATGACGCGCCCGCCGCATCCACTACCACTCGAACAAGGAAGTTCTGCATGAAACGACATGCCGCCTGGGCGGGCATGGCGTCGGGGATCGCGCTTGGCGCCGTTCCCGCGCTTGCATCGGCCGCAACGCTCGACGGTGCCACGCTGTCTGCTCTCTGGGGCATCCCGTTCGCCGGGATCCTGCTCTCCATCGCACTGTTCCCGCTCGTCGCCCCGGTGTTCTGGCATCACCACTTCGGCAAGATTGCGGCCGGGTGGGCGATCGTGTTCCTGATCCCGTTCGCGTTCGCGTTCGGCGCGGGCACCGCGTTCGGCACGCTCGTGCACGCGCTGCTCGAGGAATACATTCCGTTCATCGTGTTGCTCACCGCGCTCTATACGGTCGCGGGCGGCATCTGCGTGAACGGCAACCTGCACGGCACGCCGAAACTGAACACCGCGATCCTCGCGCTCGGCACGCTGCTCGCGAGCGTCATGGGCACGACCGGCGCCGCGATGCTGCTGATCCGGCCACTGCTGCGCGCCAACGACAACCGCAAGCATGTCGTGCATGTCGTGATCTTCTTCATCTTCCTCGTCGCGAACGCAGGCGGCTCGCTGTCGCCGCTCGGCGATCCGCCGCTGTTCCTCGGTTTCCTGAATGGTGTGAGCTTCTTCTGGACGACCACGCACCTCGCGCTGCCGATGCTGTTCATCTGCGCGGTGCTGCTGACGCTGTTCTTCGCGCTCGATACGTACTTCTACCGGAAGGGCGGCGAGGAACGGCCGGCCGTGCTCGACCCAACACCCGACAGCGACAGGCTGTCGATCGACGGCAAGATCAATTTCGTGCTGCTCGCGGCCGTGATCGGCCTAGTGCTGATGAGCGGCATCTGGAAGCCGGGCATCATGTTCGACGTATGGGGCACGCACGTCGCGCTGCAGAACCTCGTGCGCGACGTCGCGCTCGTGGGCGTGACGCTTGCGTCGCTCGCGCTGACGCCGCGCTCCGCGCGCGAGGGCAACGCGTTCAACTGGGCGCCGATCGAGGAAGTCGCGAAGCTGTTCGCGGGGATCTTCGTGACGATCGCGCCGGTGATCGTGATCCTGCGCGCCGGTGCCGACGGCGCGTTCGCACAGATCGTCCATCTCGTAACGGGGCCGGACGGCAAGCCGATCGACGCGATGTACTTCTGGGCGACGGGCATCCTGTCGTCGTTCCTCGACAACGCACCGACCTATCTCGTGTTCTTCAACCTCGCGGGCGGCGATGCCCAGTCGCTGATGACGGCCGGCGCGTCGACGCTCGCCGCGATTTCCGCGGGCGCGGTGTTCATGGGCGCGAACAGCTATATCGGCAACGCACCCAACTTCATGGTGAAGGCGATCGCCGAATCGCGCGGCGTGAAGATGCCGAGCTTCTTCGCGTATCTCGGCTGGGCGCTGGTCGTGCTGATACCGGTATTCCTGCTGACGTCGTGGCTCTTCTTCACGGCGTAAGCTGACGATTTTCAACCTAGAGCGGGCGGTCCCGGCGGCGCACGGCGCGCAGCGATCCGTCCGCAGCATGCGGAGATGGCGATGCAGAAGATCCTGGTCGCGCGTCCGATCTTTCCGGACGTGATCGAGCGGCTCAAACAGTATTTCGACGTCGACTGGAACAACGGCGACGCACTCGCTCCCGACGCGCTCGCCGCGCGTCTGGCCGACAAGGACGGCGCGCTGACGGCCGGTGACCCGATCGGCGCGGCCGAGCTCGCGGCGGCGTCGCGCCTGCGCGTCGTGGCGAACATGGCGGTCGGCTACAACAATTTCGACATGGCCGCGTTCAACGCGGCCAACGTGCTCGGCACGAACACGCCCGACGTGCTGAACGAGTCGACCGCCGATTTCGGCTGGGCGCTGATGATGGCCGCGGCACGCCGGATCGCCGAATCCGAGCACTGGCTGCGGGCCGGCCACTGGCAGAAGTGGGCGTACGACGGTTTCCTCGGCAGCGACATCTACGGCTCGACGCTCGGCGTCATCGGGATGGGGCGCATCGGCCAGGCGCTCGCGCGCCGCGCGCGCGGCTTCGGGATGCAGGTGATCTATCACAACCGGTCGCGGGTCGCGCCCGAGATCGAGGCCGAGCTGAATGCCGAATACGTGTCGAAGGACGCGCTGCTCGCCCGCGCCGATCACGTCGTACTCGTGCTGCCGTACACGAAGGAGAACCATCATACGATCGGCGCGGCCGAGCTCGCGAAGATGAAGCCCTCCGCGACGCTGACCAACATCGCGCGCGGCGGGATCGTCGACGACGCGGCGCTGGCCGTCGCGCTGCGCGACGGGACGATCGCCGCGGCCGGCCTCGACGTGTACGAAGGCGAGCCGACGGTCCATCCGGCACTGCTCGAGGTGCCGAACGTCGTGCTGACGCCGCATATCGCGAGCGCGACCGAGAAAACGCGCCGCGCGATGGCGAACCTCGCCGCCGACAACCTGATCGCCGCGCTGGGCGAGGGGCCCCGCGCGGGGCAGCCGCCGAATCCGATCAACCCTGACGTGATCGGGAAGCCGCGCGCATGACGATGACGTTGTTGCTTGCGGCGGTCGTCGTGCTGGCCGTCGCGCTTGCCGTGGCGATCGTCGCGCTCGTGCGTGGCGGTGGCCACCACGACGATGCGGCGGTACTGGGCGACCAGATCGAGGACGCCGCGCATGCGCAGGCGCGCGCGGTCGAGCGGCTCGAACGCGAATTGCGCGGCGAGATCGTCGAGAACGCGCGCGGCTCGCGCACCGAGCTGGCCGGCAGCTTCGCGCAGCTGCAGCAGACGCTCGCTGCCCAACTGACGAGCGTGGCGACCGTGCAGAACAACCAGATCGAGGGCTTCGCGCAGCAGCTCGGCAAGCTGGTCGCCGGCAATGCGCAGCAGTTCGACGCAATGCGCGAGAGCGTGCAGCGCCAGGCGCAGCAGGCGCGCGAGGAGCAGACGGGCGCGCTCCGGCTGTTCGGCGACACGTTGAACCGGCAGCTCACGCAACTGACCGAGGCGAACGACCGCCGGATCGGCGAAGTGCGTGCGACGCTCGAGCAGCGGCTGAAGGAAATCGAGACCAACAACGCGGCGAAGCTCGAGGAGATGCGCCGCACCGTCGACGAGAAACTGCACGCGACGCTCGAGCAGCGGCTCGGCGAATCGTTCAAGCTCGTGTCGGACCGGCTCGAGCAGGTGCATCGCGGGCTGGGCGAGATGCAGACGCTCGCTGCGGGCGTCGGCGATTTGAAGAAAGTGCTGACCAATGTGAAGACGCGCGGCACCTGGGGCGAAGTGCAGCTCGAGGCGCTGCTCGAACAGATGCTGACGCCCGAGCAGTACGCGAAGAACGTCGCGACGGTGCCGAAGAGCAGCGAGCGCGTCGAGTTCGCGATCCGGCTGCCGGGGCGCGATGCCGGCACGCGCGACGCGCCGCCCGTGTGGCTGCCGATCGACGCGAAATTCCCGCGCGAAGACTACGAGCGGTTGATCGATGCGCAGGAGCGCGCCGATGCGGTGGCGGTCGAGGAAGCGGCCCGCGCGCTCGAAGCGCGCGTGCGGCAGGAGGCGCGCACGATCGCCGAGAAGTACGTCGCGCCGCCGCACACGACGGATTTCGCGTTGCTGTTCCTGCCGACTGAAGGGCTCTATGCGGAGATCCTGCGTCGCCCGGGGCTGACCGACCTGCTGCAGCGCGACTATCGCGTGACGGTCGCCGGCCCGACGACGCTCACCGCCTTGCTGAACAGCCTGCAGATGGGCTTCCGTACGCTCGCGATCGAGCAACGGTCGAGCGAGGTGTGGCAGGTGCTCGGCGCGGTGAAGACGGAGTTCGGCAAGTTCGGCGACGTGCTCGCGCGCACGAAGTCGCAGCTCGAAACGGTCACGCGCTCGATCGAGGCCGCCGAGCAGCGCACGCGCGTGATGAACCGGAAGCTGAAGCAGGTCGAGGCGCTGCCGGGCGACACGGCGGCCGGGTTGCTTGGCGCGGAAGGTGTCGACGGCGCCGATGCGGACGACGCATGACGCACACGGCCGACATCGGCCTGAAAGCAAAAACGGGCGCCGCGGCGCCCGTTTTCTTTTGCAGCGCTTGCCGGCATGGCCGGCGAGCGGTCAATGCCCGGCGAGCGTATCCAGCGCGTCGCCCGTGACGCGCACGATGCGCCAGTCGGGCAGCACGGTTGCGCCCATCTTTTCGTAGAAATCGATCGCAGGCTGGTTCCAGTCGAGAACCGACCATTCGAAGCGCGCACACCGGCGTTCGACGGCCAATGCCGCGAGGTGACGCAGCATCGCGGTGCCGAGGCCCGTGCCGCGTTGCGATGGCTGCACGTACAGATCCTCGAGATAGAGGCCGCGACGGCCGAGGAACGTCGAATAATTGTGGAAGAACAGCGCATACGCGACGATCGCGCCGTCGCGTTCGGCCACGCGTGCCTCGGCAGCAGGGTGCGCGCCGAACAGCGCGTCGGCGAGATCGGCCTCGGTCGCGACGAACAGGTGCGTGAGCTTCTCGAACTCGGCCAGTTCGCGCATCAGCGCGAGGATCGCGCCGACGTCGCGCGCTTGGGCCGCGCGGATCAGCGGTGTGCCGCTCACGCTTCCTCCGGCGGATCGGACAGCACGATCTCGATGCCGCCGAAGCGCGATGCGACCCAGTTGTACGCGTGGCACGCGATCCACAGCAGCACGAAGCCGAGGATGGCGTTCAGCAGCAGCGCGCTCAGGATCGTGCTCAGTTCGACCATCCCGTAGCGGATGTATGCGACGAGAATGCCGAGCAGCACGATCGGCACGCTGAACGTCAGGTACACGAGGATCAGCGCCTTTGCGGTCTGCCCCGCGGCGATCGACGAAATTTGTTTCTTCATGTGCGGATTGCCCCGTAGAGAGTTACCGATAGTGGAATTCAGATCAGGCCGTCGAGCGGCAGGATGTCGACCGGGGTGCCCGCGTCGACTGCCGCGGTATCGTGGCCCAGGACGATGAAACAGTTGGCGGCCGAGAGGCCGCTCAGAGACGCGGAACTCTGCGAGCCCGCCGGTGCGACGTGCCAGCGGCCGTCGGCGGTGCGTGTCGCGATGCCGCGCAGGTAGTCGGTGCGGCCCGCGCGCGACTTCAGCGCATGCGTGCTGAGTGCCGTATGCATTGCCGGCGGCTGGGCCTGCGCGCCGGCCAGCGTCAGCAGCGCGGGGCGTACGATCGCGTAGAACGTCACGGCTGACGCGACCGGATTGCCGGGCAGCCCGAAAAACAGCGCGCGACCGGCGCCATCGGCCGCGCGTGCGAGCGTGCCGCACGCGAGCGGCCGGCCGGGACGCAGCGCGAGGCTGGCGAACGTCACGTCGCCGAGCCGTGCCATGACGTCGCGCGTGAAGTCGGCTTCGCCGACCGATACGCCGCCCGACGTGATGACCGCGTCGGCCTGCGCGGCCACGGCGTCGCGCAATGCGGCTTCGAGCGCGACCGGGTCGTCGCGGACGATCCCGAGATCGACCGCGTCGACGTGCAGCCTTTCGAGCATCGCGATCAGCATCCCGCGATTGCTGTCGTACAGTGCGCCGGGGCCGAGCGGCTCGCCGGGCTCGCGCAGTTCGTCACCGGTGGAGAACACGGCGACGCGCACGCGCCGGCGCACCGTGACTTGGGTGATACCGAACGACGCGAGCAGGCCGAGATCGGACGGCCGCAGGATGCGGCCCGCGGCGAGCGCGCAGGCGCCGCGCGCGAGATCCTCGCCGGCCTTGCGGCAGTTCGCGCCGCGCGCGATGTCGTGCGCGGCGAAGTGGATCGTGTCGCCGTCGACGCGCACGCGTTCCTGCGGAACCACGGTGTCGCAGCCGGCCGGCATCGGCGCGCCCGTCATGATGCGCACGCAGGATCCGGCCGCCACGGCGCCGTCGAACGGATGGCCGGCGAGCGCGGTGCCGGCGACCGTCAACGCGACGTCCGCTTGCGGTGACGCGTGCGGGCCGGCGCTACCGTCGAACGCATAGCCGTCCATCGCCGAGTTGTCGTACGCGGGAATGTCGAACGGCGCGTTCACGTCGGCCGCGAGCACGCGGTCGAGCGCATCGCGCAGCGTGACCGTGTCGCACGCGTCGACGGGCACCGCGAAGCGGCACGCGAGCGCCTGCGCGTCGGCGAGCGACAGCGGGGCATCGGAATCGGGTGCGGTTCGGGAGATGGGCGAGGATTGCGTGATCATCAGTCGGACTGCGCCGCAAGGCGTATCGGGTTCGTGGCCGGTGGCGCGAGGAGGGCGCCTGGACGCGGGTTTCGCGTGCGGCGGGCGCCGGGCGGGAATCGCATGGGTGCCGTCAGCGGCGGGCCAGCGCGGCGAGTTCCTGCCAGGAGTTGGCATTGTAAAACGCACGCTCGTCGTGAAACTCGACTTCGACCGTCTTGTGGCGTGCGTACCACGCACGTACCTTGCGATCGCCGGCCGCGAGCCGGGCGGCGAGATCGTCGGCCAGCGATGTGCGCAGCAGCGCGAACGTCGGCTGCGGCGAGCGTGCCTGTTGCGCGTCGACGGTTACCGCCATGGCGATGTCGGCCTGCTGCGCATCGAGCGCCGCCTGCAGCCGTGCGACGAGGTCGGCGGGCAGATAGGGCGTATCGCATGGTGAGCACGCGACGAGCGGCGCGCGTGCCGCCCGCATGCCGGCGAGCAGGCCCGCGAGCGGGCCGGGGAAGTCGGGCGTTGCGTCCGCGACGATGCGCGCGTCGAACGGCGCACCGAGCTCGGCATAGCGATCGGCGTGACGATTCGCGCTGATCAGCGTCTCGTCGACCTGCGGTGAGAGCCGGCGCAGCACGTGCAGCGCGAGCGGCGTGCCGTCGAGCAGCTGCAGGCCCTTGTCGACGCCGTCCATGCGCGTGGCGCGCCCGCCTGCGAGCAGCAGGCCGGCGATCGTAGGAGAGGCGGAAGCGGGCATCGTGAGAAGGCGGGAAGGGCAGCGCGCGTCAGCCGCCGATATACGACATTTCGACCCGCTTGCCCGCGCCGTCGGGCAACGCGTCGGCAGACGCGCTGCCGCGCAGTTGCGAATAGCGGTCGGTGCGGGCCTGCCAGATCCGGGCGATCGCAGTCGCGATCTCGGCGTCGCTCGCGCCGCCGCGCACAAGCGCGCGCAGGTCATGGCCCGTCGACGCGAACAGGCACAGGTACAGCTTGCCTTCGGTCGACAGCCGCGCGCGCGTGCAGTCACCGCAGAAGGCCTGCGTGACGCTCGAAATCACGCCGATCTCGCCGCTGCCGTCCGCATAGCCCCAGCGCTGGGCGGTTTCTGCCGCCGTATGCGGCTCGAGCGGCACGAGCGGGACGTGTTCGGCGATCCGTGCGATGACGTCCGCCGATGGCAGCACTTCGGTCATGTTCCAGCCGTTCGACGTGCCCACGTCCATGTATTCGATGAAGCGCAGGATCACGCCGGTGCCGCGGAAACGCTCGGCCATCGGCAGGATCTCGCTGTCGTTGGTGCCGCGCTTCACGACCATGTTGACCTTGACCGGCGCGAGGCCCGCGGCCTGGGCGGCGAAGATGCCGTCGAGCACGTCGGCGCTCGCGAACTCGGCATCGTTCATGCGCTTGAACAACGTATCGTCGAGCGCGTCGAGGCTGACCGTCACGCGCGTGAGCCCGGCGTCCTTCAGCGCGCGCGCCTTGCGCGCGAGCAGCGAACCGTTGGTCGTGAGCGTCAGGTCGAGCGGGCGGCCGTCATGCGTGGTCAGGCGTGCGAGGCGCTCGATCAGGAATTCGAGATTCTTGCGCAGCAGCGGCTCGCCACCCGTGATGCGGATTTTTTCGACCCCGTGTGCGACAAAGAGTCGCGCCACGCGCTCGATTTCCTCGTGCGTGAGCAGCGCGCTGTGCGGCAGGAACGGGTAGTCCTTGTCGAAGACCGCGCGCGGCATGCAGTACACGCAGCGGAAGTTGCAGCGATCCGTCACCGAAATGCGCAGATCGCGCAGCGGCCTGGCGAACGTGTCGGCCAGCGTGCCGTCCGGGGCGTGCGGGATGCCGGAGACGTCCGGCATCCCGCTGACGTCGGCGAGAGGAATGATGCGTCGGGACATGTTGAAAGAAGTGCGAACCAGACCTCTATTTTAGCCGCAAGCGGCGGGTCGGTCCGGTGGGCGGAAACCCGCAGCGCGGACGTGAAAAAGCCCGCCGGAGGCGGGCTTTTTCTGGTCGGACGATGCGTCGATCAGTGATGCGTCGTTTCGACCTGCTGCATCGGGGCCGTATCGGCCGGCGGCAGCGCCTTGCGTTCGCGTGGCACGCGTGCCGGACGCGGGAGTTGCGACGCGGCTTCCTGCGCGGCGGCGAACTTGCCGGCGTCCGTGTTCACCCAGACGAGACCGGCCTGCTCCAGCACGGCATCCAGGCTCGCCGAAGCGGGCGCGGCTGCCGGTTGTGCAGGCGCCGGTGCCGGTGCGGCGACGGCCTCGACCGGCGCTGCTTCGACATGGGCCGGCTCGACAGCCACCGGAGCGGCTTCGGTCGTCACGGCCGGTGCGGCCTGCTCGACGGGTGCCGGCTGCGGCGCCTCGACAGCGACAGGCGCTGCCGGCACTTCGAACGCGTCGGTCGGCGAAACCGCGACCGGAGCCGGACCGGCTTCCGTATCGACGGCCGGTGCAACCGGTGCCGGTTCTGCAGCGTGGGCGACAACCGCTGCTTCGACCGGCTCAGCTTCGACGTGTACCGGTGCCGGCTGCGGCTCGACACCGGCCGGTGCTACCGGTTCGGCATGGTGCTCGACCACGGCTTCGACGACAACGGCGCTTGCCGCGGCGGCTGCCACGACGACTGCCGGTGCGGCCGTGTGGGCCGGTTCGGCAGCAGCCGGGGCTTCCTGCGTCTCGGCTTGCACGGTGGTTTCGCCCTCTGCGCCTTGCTCGGCGTGGTCGACGACTGCGCCGTCTTCCTCACGTTCGCGACGACCGCCGCGGCGGCCGCGACGGCGACGACGGCGTTCCTCGCCATCACGCGCGCCGGCTTCCGCATCGGCTGCCAGATCGGCGCCGGGCAGTGCTTCTGCGACGGCCTCGTCGGTTTCCGGTTCCGGATGGGTTTCGCCACGGTTGACGGTTTCGAGCGTAGCCGCATGCTGGGTCGGCTTGCGACGCTCGCCGCGCTCGCGACGTTCCTGGCGCTCGCCACGACCGGCTGCTTCGACGCCTTCCGGCTGCTCGGCACGCTCACGCGGTTCGCGCGGTTCGCGGTTTTCACGCGGTTCGCGCGGCTCACGGCTTTCGCGCGGTTCGCGGCCTTCGCGCGGGCCACGGCCCTCGCGACCTTCGCGACCCTCACGGCCTTCGCGGTTCTCGCGACCTTCACGCGGTTCACGACCCTCGCGCGGTTCGCGGTTCTCGCGCGGCTCGCGCGCTTCACGCGGTTCGCGTGCTTCCTTGCCTTCGCGTTCCTGGCGTTGCGGCTGGCCACGGCCCGCTGCAGCCTGGTCTCGGCCGCCTTGCGCCTGCTGGGCACCGCCGCGACGGTTGCGGTTGCGATCGCCACCGCGTTCGCCGCGTTGCTCGGACTTCTGTTCGCCGCGAGCCGGACGGGCTGCCTGCTCCTTGACCGGTGCCGGAGCAACCGGTGCGGGCGCGGGCGCCGGCGACACGCCGAACAGGCCCTTCAGCCAGCCGATGAAGCCGGTGCTTGCCGGCGCGACAGGCGCGGGCGCGGGTGCGGCAACGGGTTCGACCGGGCGCTGCGGGGCCGGGCTCGGGGCCGGACGCTCGGGCGTGATGCCCTTGACCGCGGCTTCCTGCTTCGGCTTCACTTCCGCCGTGCGCTTGCTGTAGCCGGTTTCCGACTCGAGTTCGCGGGCGGCTTCCTCGGCCATCTTCCAGGACGCGCGCGGATCGTCGAGACGTGCGTCGTCGTGGCGCAGGCGTTCGAGCTTGTAGTGCGGCGTATCGAGGTGCTTGTTCGGGATCAGCACGATGCCGACCTTGAAGCGCGACTCGATCTTGTTGATTTCCTGACGCTTTTCGTTGAGCAGGAAGGCAGTCACCTCGACCGGCACCTGGCAGTGGATCGCCGCGGTGTTTTCCTTCATCGCTTCTTCCTGAATGATCCGCAGGACCTGCAGCGCGGACGATTCGGTATCGCGGATGTGACCGGTGCCGTTACAACGCGGGCAGGTCACGTGGCTGCCTTCCGACAGGGCCGGACGCAGGCGCTGGCGCGACAGTTCCATCAGGCCGAAACGGGAGATCTTGCCCATCTGGACGCGCGCGCGGTCATGCTTGAGCGCGTCTTTCAGGCGTTGCTCGACTTCGCGCTGGCTCTTCGCCGATTCCATGTCGATGAAATCGATCACGATCAGGCCGCCGAGGTCGCGCAGGCGGAGCTGGCGGGCGACTTCGTCGGCCGCTTCGAGGTTCGTGCGGGTGGCCGTTTCCTCGATGTCCGCGCCCTTGGTCGCGCGCGCCGAGTTCACGTCGATCGCGACGAGCGCTTCGGTGTGGTCGATCACGATCGCGCCGCCCGACGGCAGCGGCACCGTGCGCGAGTACGCGGTCTCGATCTGGTGCTCGATCTGGAAGCGGGAGAAGAGGGGCACGTCGTCGTGGTAGCGCTTCACCTTCGCGACGTTGTCCGGCATCACGATGTCCATGAATGCGCGGGCCTGATCGTGGATCTCGTTCGTATCGATCAGGATTTCGCCGATATCCGGCTGGAAATAGTCCCGGATCGCGCGGATCACGAGGCTCGATTCCAGATAGATCAGCATCGGCTGGCCGGGGTTGCCGCTTTGCGACGCCGCTTCGATCGCGCGCCACAGTTGCAGCAGGTAGTTCAGGTCCCACTGCAGTTCCTCGGCGCTGCGGCCGATGCCCGCGGTACGGGCGATCATGCTCATGCCGTCCGGGATCTGCAGTTGCGCCATCGTCTCGCGCAGTTCCTGACGCTCGTCGCCTTCGATCCGGCGCGACACGCCGCCGCCGCGCGGGTTGTTCGGCATCAGCACCAGGTAGCGGCCGGCGAGCGAGATGAACGTGGTGAGGGCTGCGCCCTTGTTGCCGCGCTCTTCCTTCTCGACCTGGACGATCAGCTCCTGGCCTTCGCGCAGGGCATCCTGAATGCGCGCGGAGCGCATGTCGATGCCTTCCTTGAAGTACTGGCGGGCGACTTCCTTGAACGGCAGGAAGCCGTGGCGGTCTTCGCCGTAGTTGACGAAGCACGCTTCGAGCGACGGCTCGATACGGGTGATGACACCTTTGTAGATATTGCCTTTGCGCTGTTCGCGCCCGGCTGTCTCGATGTCGATGTCGATGAGCTTCTGCCCATCGACGATGGCGACGCGCAGCTCCTCCTGCTGCGTCGCATTGAACAGCATGCGTTTCATGAACGACTCCAGGCGGCTCTGCTGGCGGTGCCTCGCGGTTGTCAGTCGCGAGGGCGGGAACGACGGCAGGCCGCGCCTTGTTGTGTTGTCACAAGCACGCTGGAGCGGGAACGATGGCGGGGAGAATTGCCTGAAGAGGCGCTTGGGCCCGAAAGACGGGGCCGGCGGCCGTAGGGCACCTGCGAATACGGCTTCAAAGCACGGCGTTCACACACCGCACGCTGCAAAAGCGCGCTAAGCCTGAGTCCGGGCATTGCCACGGGCGCGCGCAATGGGTCGCGCGCGCCGACGGGCGGCAGATGCTGCGGCTTGGGCCGCAGCGGGGAGTATCGAATCCAGCCCGACTTTCCCGCTTGGGGTGTACTTCCCTGGTTTGACGTCGCCAAGTCCCGCACGCTTCGCGGAACCAAATCGGGCGCAACGCCGTAATTTTCGCAACCGGCAGCTTGCGGACGCACTTCGCGCCGTCTGGCTGCCGATCGAATTCTTTTCAACCAACTTTCCGTTACCGCGGCGCCTTGCCGACCGAATCCGCCTGTGGGCGCGATCCTTGCCGGCGAGCGGTGCCGTGCGTGCAACTTGCTGCATCTCTTTGATTAGGGGCGAGCAGCAGACCCCCGGCGCAAGTAAAATAACGGTTTGCGCTTGCGCCTTGCCCGCTCAGTCCAGGCCGGCCGGTGAGGCCGCCCGCAACGTCAGGCTGGGCAAAATTATATTCAGTATGAACGAGTTAGGCAAAATATCCCAGAATTCGGTCGCAAGCGGCCAGGTATCGATGCTCGAGATCGATGAAAGCTCGGCCGGTCAGCGTATCGACAACTTCCTGTTGCGCGTCTGTAAAGGCGTGCCGAAAAGCCATATTTACCGGATCCTGCGCAGCGGCGAAGTGCGCGTGAATAAGGGTCGGGTCGATGCGCAGTACCGGCTCGCGTTCGGCGACATCGTCCGCGTACCGCCGGTGCGGGTGGCCGCGGCCGACCTTGCGCGTGCCGAGGCGACCATCGTGCCGCCCGCGCACTTCGAGGTGCTGTTCGAGGACGACGCGATGCTCGTCATCAACAAGCCGGCCGGGGTCGCGGTACACGGCGGTAGCGGTGTCGCGTTCGGCGTGATCGAGCAGATGCGCCAGGCACGCCCGCGCGCAAAATTCCTCGAACTGGTGCACCGGCTCGACCGCGAAACGTCCGGCGTCCTGATGCTTGCGAAGAAGCGCACGGCGCTGGTGGGCCTGCACGAGCAGATTCGCGAGAACAGGATGGACAAGCGCTACTTCGCGTGCGTCCACGGTGAATGGCAGTCGGACTGGGGCCGCCGCCGCGCGGTGAAGGCACCGCTGTTCAAGTATTCGACCCCGGAAGGGGAGCGCCGCGTGCGCGTGCAGGACGACGGACTGCCATCGCACACGGTGTTCAACCTCGTCGACCTTTGGCCCGAGTACGCGCTGCTCGAAGCGGAACTCAAAACGGGTCGGACCCATCAGATCCGTGTGCACCTCGCGCATCTCGGCCTGCCGATCGCCGGCGACGCCAAGTATGGCGATTTCGCACTGAACAAGGCGCTGGCGCGCGCGAATGCGCAGCCGTCGTTGAAACGGATGTTCCTGCATGCGTACCGGCTGCGGCTCGCTCACCCGCTGACCGGCGAGGCGCTGCAGTTCGACGCGCCGCTGCCGGACGAATGCCGGCGCTTCCTCGACCAACTCAGCGCACTGCGCGATAACGCCTGAACCGCATGGCTCGACAGCAATTTGACCTGATCGTCTTCGACTGGGACGGCACGCTGATGGATTCGACTGCGCATATCGCGCACAGCATCCAGGCGGCATGCCGCGATCTCGGCCTGCCCACGCCGTCCGACGAGGCGTCGCGCTACGTGATCGGCCTCGGCCTGCGCGATGCGCTGCAGATTACGGCTCCGACCCTCGATCCGTCCGACTATTCGCGGCTCGCTGAGCGCTACCGCTATCACTATCTGCTCGACGACCAGCGCATCGAGCTGTTCGCCGGCGTGCGCGAGTTGCTCGCCGAGTTGCGCGACACGGGCTATCTGCTCGCCGTTGCAACCGGCAAGGGTCGGGTCGGGTTGAACCGCGTGCTCGATCAGTCGAAGCTGACGAGCCTGTTCGACGCGACGCGCTGCGCGGACGAGACCTTCTCGAAACCCCATCCGGCGATGCTGCATGAGCTGTCCCGGGAATTGGGGCAGGACCTGTCGCGCACCGTGATGATCGGCGACACGACGCACGACCTGCAGATGGCCGCGAGTGCCGGGGCGGCCGGCGTCGGCGTCGCGTACGGCGCGCATACGGCCGATGCGCTGGCTGCGCTCGCGCCGCGCTTCGTCGCACCGGACGTCGGCGCGCTGGCTGCGTGGCTGCGGGAGCACGCATGAGCGCGGCGCCGGATGCCGTGCGCGTGTGCGCTTCGGATGCCCTGGCTGATGGTGGCGCGGGCGTGCGCGTCGACGCGACGCTGCGCGGCGAGCAGGCCGTCGTGTTCTTCGTGCGTTACGAGGGGCAGGCATACGGTTACCTGAATCGCTGCGCGCATGTGCCGATGGAGCTCGACTGGGCCGAAGGGCAGTTCTTCGAATCGTCGGGTCTCTACCTGATGTGCGCGACGCATGGCGCGATCTACGAGCCGAACACCGGCAAGTGCGTCGGCGGCCCGTGCCGCGGCGGCCGCCTGCGGCCGGTCGAGGTCGACGAGCGCGACACGTCCGATGGGCGTGCGGTATTCTGGGTGCCCGACGCCGACCTGCGTCCCGCCGTTTCCGCCACGACCGACTAACGACAATACTGCATGGCCGACCAACCGAATTCCCCGGATTCCTCCTCCCGTCCCGACAGCCGTGAACCGAACTGGGAGCGTGCGGCGCTCGAGCGGATCGCGCTCGCGGCGGTCAAGGAGCAGCGCGCGGCGCGGCGCTGGAAGATCTTCTTCCGCTTCGCGTTCCTCGCCGTGTTCGTGCTGTTCGCGTTCGCGTTGATCGATTTCTCGAGCGATTCGAAGTTTTCTTCGAGCGGGCGGCATACGGCGCTCGTGACGATCGACGGCGAGATCGCGGCCGGGGTCAACGCGAATGCCGACGACATCAACACGGCGCTCGACGCCGCGTTCGACGACGACGGCACCGCCGGTGTCGTGCTGCGGATCAACAGCCCGGGCGGCAGCCCGGTGCAGGCCGGGATGGTCTACGACGAGATTCGCCGGCTGCGCGCGAAGTATCCGGACAAGCCGCTGTACGTCGTCGTGACCGACATGTGCGCATCGGGCGGCTATTACATTGCGTCGGCGGCCGACAAGATCTTCGTCGACAAGGCGAGCATCGTCGGGTCGATTGGCGTGCTGATGGACGGGTTCGGCTTTACTGGCCTGATGGGCAAGCTCGGCGTCGAGCGACGCCTGCATACGTCGGGCGAAAACAAGGGCTTCTACGACCCGTTCTCGCCGGAGACGCCGAAGATGGACGCGCATGCGCAGGCATTGCTCGACCAGGTGCACGCGCAGTTCATCAAGGCTGTGAAGGATGGCCGCGGCAAGCGGCTGCATGAGACGCCCGACATGTTCTCGGGCCTGTTCTGGACCGGCGAGAAGAGTGTCGAGCTCGGGCTGGCCGACGGCTACGGCACGACCGACACGGTCGCGCGCGACGTGCTGAAGGCGCCCGATCTCGTTGACTATACGGTGAAGGAAAGCCTGACGAACCGTGTCGCGCGCAAGTTCGGCGCGGCCGTTGGCGGCGCCGCGATGAAGGCGCTGACGGCGGGTGGTGCGTCGGTCAGCTTGCGCTGACTGAAAGCGGGCGGGCCGCAAGGGCCCGCCAGTCGCTTGGCGGTTCGTCTGCTAAGGCTTCAGTTCGCCAGCAGCAGGAAGATCGCAGGGCGCTTGTGCAGATTCGGCGCAGGCGCCTTTTTCCAGTCCGCTACGGTGCGGCTCGCGATCGTCTCGGTCGCGAGGGTCAGGTCGGCCGCGACGCAGATCTGCGTCGACGGCGCGCAGGTCGCGACGAGCGTGTCGAGCATCGCGTGATTCCGGTACGGCGTTTCGATGAAGATCTGCGTCTGGCGCGCCTTGCGTGACAGTTGCTCGAGTTCGCGCAGGCGTTTCGCGCGCGCGGCCGCGTCGACCGGCAGGTAGCCGTTGAACGCGAAGCTCTGGCCGTTCAGGCCCGATGCCATCAGCGCGAGCAGAATCGAACTCGGCCCGACGAGCGGCACGACCTTCACGCCGCGCTCATGCGCGCGGCGCACCAGCAGCGCACCGGGGTCGGCGACGGCCGGGCAGCCGGCCTCCGACACGAGGCCGGCGTCCGCACCGGCCAGAATGGGCGCGAGCAGCCGGTCGATGGCGCCGGCCGGCGTATTGACGTTGAGTTCGCTGATCTCGATTTCCTGGATCGGGCGCGTCGTGCCGATCTTCTTCAGAAACGCGCGCGTCGTTTTCGCGTTCTCGCCGATGTAATAGCCGAGCGTGCCGGCGCGCGCCTGGACGGCTGCGGGCAGCACGGCGGCGAGCATCGATTCGTCGCCTTCGCCGAGCGTGTTCGGGACGAGGTAAAGCGTGCCGGCGGTCATGCGCGGTCTCCACGGATGGTTGCAAACAACGGGTATTCGGCGGCGCGCAGCATGCGCGTGAGCGCGATCAGCGGCAGGCCGACGAGCGCGGTCGGGTCGTTCGAGTCGATCGCGTCGAGCAGCGCGATGCCGAGCCCTTCGGACTTCGCGCTGCCGGCGACGTCGTACGGCGTTTCCGCGCGCAGGTACGCGTCGAGTTCGGCCTCAGGCAGCGTGCGGAAGCGCACGCGCGTGACGATGTCCTCGACCTGCGCTTCGCCCGTCCGGCTGTCGTACAGGCAGAGCGCGCTGTGGAATTCGACTTCGCGGCCCTGCATCGACACGAGTTGCGCGAGCGCGCGCTCATGCGTGCCGGGCTTGCCGATCTGGAGCCCGTCGAAGGTCGCGACCTGGTCCGACCCGATCACGAGCACGCCGTCCGGCGCGTCGATCGTCGCAGCGACGGCGCGTGCTTTCGCGCCGGCGAGGCGCAGGGCGGTCGCGGCCGGCGTTTCGCCGTCGTGCGGGGTTTCGTCGAGGTCGGGCGACACGACGTCGAAGGGGATGCCGAGGCGCTCGAGGAGCGCGCGGCGGTAGCGTGAACTGGAGGCAAGAATCAGCCGCGGCGGGCGGCAAACGGTATCCGGCATGGTCGGTTGGATCGGTGAGTCGTCGGGTGTTGCGCAGCGTTGCGCGGACGCAAGCTTAAGTGATTGACCGCAAAAGGTAAAACAGGTATGCTTTCCCGCTTTTCGTCGGCAGGCTTCCGTTGTGGTGGCGCCTGCCGGGTCTTCGGAAGTAAAGTACGTCATCTGCGGATGAGCCGTACGCGAGCGGTACCAAGCCGGATCCGCAAGTCAGCCTGTAGGCAGGAGCGCACATGAACACTTCTTCTGGCAAACCTGCTGCGGCGCTTGATCCGCACGCGATCGACCTGTTCGAATTCGCCCGCAGCGGGCGGCAGGCAGCGGGCGCGGTACGCCTCTCGCAACTGCCGCGCATGTTAAACGAAGTGCCCGCGGACGCGCCAGATCGCGATACGGTCTTCACATGGCAGGCGGAAGGGTTCACCCAGAAGGAGTTGCAGGACGACGGCGCCGATGGGCAGCAGCCGTATCTGCGCCTTGCGGTGCACGGCCATGCGTGGCTCACGTGCCAGCGCTGCATGACCCCGTACGACCAGACGTTCGGCGTCGACATGACGTACCGGGTCGTCGCGACCGAAGAAGAAGCTGAAGAATTTCCGCTCGACGACGATGAAGCCGATGTGATCGTGGGCTCACGCCAGTTCGATCTCGTCGACTTGATCGAAGAGGAATTGCTGCTTTCGTTGCCGCTCGTGCCCAAGCACGAGGTTTGCCCGGCAGTTCACGAAAGCCTCGTGTCGGGTGCGAGCGGTCCTGCGGAAGAGGCGGACGAAGAGTCCGACGAAGCCGGGGACGAAGGCAAACGGCCGAATCCGTTCGCAGCGCTGGAAGCGCTGAAGAAGGGCGGTGACGGCACCAAGAAACACTAAGCAGTTGTGGCGCGGGAAGGCGTAAAGGCTTTGGGCCAGGGTAGTTAAGCGCCGGATCGGGCTGTGTTAGAATCCGGAAAATTATTTAGGAGTTAGTCATGGCAGTCCAGCAAAACAAGAAGTCGCCGTCGAAGCGCGGCATGCATCGTTCGCACGATTTCCTGACGGCGGCGCCGCTGGCAGTCGAGCCGAGCACGGGTGAAGTGCATCTGCGTCACCACGTCAGCCCGAACGGCTACTATCGCGGCAAGAAAGTCGTCAAGACGAAGAACGACTAAGCGTCAAGTCACGCGT
This sequence comes from Burkholderia sp. AU45251, assembly GCF_030482905.1. NCBI lineage: Bacteria > Pseudomonadati > Pseudomonadota > Betaproteobacteria > Burkholderiales > Burkholderiaceae > Burkholderia > Burkholderia sp. AU45251. The sequence continues at coordinate 91,572 of NZ_JAUJQH010000014.1, forward strand.
TGCGCGCTACGCTTGCCGTTCGCGTGACAACTGGTTCGCTTGACACTTTCCTGGCTCGACAAAAAGGCGGCATTCATCTGCCGCTTTTTTGTGCCTGAAATTCGTCGCATTCCATGACCGTAAAGCTCACAATCGATTGCATGGGAGGCGACCACGGCCCGTCCGTGACCGTTCCCGCGGCAGTCAAGTTCGTCCGCGCGCATCCCGATGCGCACCTGATGCTCGTCGGCATCGAAAGCGCGATCCGCGCTCAGCTGAAGAAGCTGAAAGCCCTCGACGATCCCGCGCTGACCATCGTTCCCGCCACCGAAGTCGTGGCGATGGACGACCCTGTCGAAGTGGCGCTGCGCAAGAAGAAGGATTCTTCGATGCGCGTCGCGCTCAACCGCGTCAAGGAAGGCGAGGCGCAGGCCTGTATCTCCGCCGGCAATACCGGCGCGCTGATGGCCGTTTCCCGTTACGTGCTCAAGACGCTGCCCGGCATCGAGCGGCCCGCGATCGCGTCCGCACTGCCGAACCCGACCGGCTACACGATGATGCTGGACCTCGGCGCGAACGTCGACTGCGAGCCGCAGCACCTGCTGCAGTTCGCGGAGATGGGGCACGCGCTCGTGGCCGCGCTCGAGGGCAAGGAACGCCCGACGATCGGCCTGCTGAACATCGGCGAAGAGGTGATCAAGGGCAACGAGACGATCAAGCGCGCAGGTGAACTGCTGCGCGCCAGCACGCTCAATTTCCGCGGCAACGTCGAAGGCAACGACATCTACAAGGGCACGGTAGACGTGATCGTGTGCGACGGCTTCGTCGGCAACGTCGCGCTGAAGACGTCCGAGGGGCTCGCGCAGATGCTGGCAGACATCATCCGCGAGGAGTTCGGCCGTTCGCTGATGTCGAAGCTGATGGCGCTGCTCGCCGCGCCTGTCCTGCTACGTTTCAAGAAGCGCGTCGACCACCGCCAGTACAACGGCGCGGCGCTGCTGGGGCTGAAGAGCCTCGTGATCAAGAGCCACGGTTCGGCCGACGCCTACGCGTTTGAGTGGGCGCTCAAACGCGGGTATGATGCCGTCAAAAATGGCGTGCTGGAGCGCCTCGCGCGCGCGATGGCGGATAATTCAGTGTCGCTCGGCGAAGGCGAACACGACGCGGGCGGCGCGGGCCATGCAAGCCCCGCCGCAGGCCATCACGCCGAACCTTCCGCTGCGCAATCCTCTAAAGCATAAATGGCCCAATCGACTCTCTATTCCCGCGTGCTCGGCACGGGCAGCTACCTGCCGCCTGACCGCGTCACGAACCAGCAGTTGACCGATCGTCTCGCGAAGGAAGGTATTGAGACGAGCGATGAATGGATCGTTGCGCGCACGGGCATCCATGCGCGCCATTTCGCCGCACCGGACGTGACGACCAGCGACCTCGCGTTCGAGGCGTCGCGTCGCGCGATCGAAGCCGCCGGCATCGATCCGCAGTCGATCGACCTGATCATCGTCGCGACTTCGACCCCCGATTTCGTGTTCCCGAGCACCGCGTGCCTGCTGCAGAACAAGCTCGGCATCAAGAACGGCGGCGCGGCATTCGACGTGCAGGCCGTGTGTTCGGGCTTCGCGTACGCGATGGCGACGGCCGACAGCTTCATCCGCAGCGGCCAGCACCGCACCGCGCTCGTGATCGGCGCGGAGACGTTCTCGCGCATTCTCGACTTCAAGGACCGCACGACCTGCGTGCTGTTCGGCGACGGCGCGGGCGCGGTGATCCTGTCCGCGTCGGAAGAGCCGGGCGTGCTCGGCAGCGCACTGCACGCGGACGGCAGCTATTCGCACATCCTCTGCACGCCGGGCAACGTCAACCGTGGCGTGATCGAAGGCAGCGCGTTCCTGTACATGGACGGGCAGGCCGTGTTCAAGCTCGCGGTCAACGTGCTCGAGAAGGTCGCGATCGAGGCGCTCGCGAAGGCGAATCTCGCGCCCGAGCAGATCGACTGGCTGATTCCGCACCAGGCCAACATTCGCATCATGACCAGCACCTGCCGCAAGCTCGGCTTGCCGCAGGAGCGCATGGTCGTGACGGTCGACCAGCACGGCAACACGTCGGCCGCGTCGATCCCGCTGGCGCTCGACACCGCGGTGCGCGACGGTCGCATCCAGCGTGGCCAGCACGTGCTGATCGAAGGCGTCGGCGGCGGCTTCACCTGGGGCGCGTCGGTCTTCCGCTACTGATCCGCAGCGCGCGACTGCTGCGCGCGGATCCCATCGGCGCGCCATTCGTGCGCGCCGTCCGAATCGACTCAATTGGGGACGATATGAAATTTGCATTCGTATTTCCGGGGCAGGGCTCGCAGGCGGTCGGCATGCTCAACGCATTCGCCGATCTGGCCATCGTGCGCGAGACGCTCCAGGAAGCGTCCGATGCACTCAATCAGGATCTCGGCAAGCTGATCGCCGAAGGCCCGGCCGAAGAGCTGAATCTCACCGCCAACACGCAGCCCGTGATGCTGACCGCAGCCTATGCGTGCTATCGCGCGTGGCAACAGGCAGGCGGCCCGGCGCCGTCGATCGTCGCCGGCCACAGCCTCGGTGAATACACGGCGCTTGTCGCAGCCGGCGCGCTCGCGTTCAAGGACGCGGTGCCGCTCGTGCGTTTCCGCGCGCAGGCCATGCAGACGGCCGTGCCGGTGGGCCAGGGCGGCATGGCCGCGATCCTGGGTCTCGACGACGACACGGTGCGCGCGGTCTGCGCCGAAGCAGCGGAAGCTGGCGTTGTCGAAGCCGTGAACTTCAATGCGCCCGCGCAGGTCGTTATCGCAGGCAACAAGGCCGCGGTCGAAAAGGCCTGCGAGATCGCGAAGGCGAAGGGCGCAAAGCGCGCACTGCCGCTGCCGGTATCGGCGCCGTTCCATTCGTCGCTGCTCAAGCCGGCGTCGGACCAGCTGCGCGACTATCTTGCGAACGTCGACGTCAAGGCGCCGCAGATTCCGGTCGTCAACAACATCGACGTCGCCGTGGTCAGCGATCCGGCTGCGATCAAGGACGCGCTGGTGCGCCAGGCCGCGGGCCCGGTGCGCTGGGTCGAGTGCGTGCAGCACATCGCCGGCACCGGCGTCACGCACGTGATCGAATGCGGTCCGGGCAAGGTACTCGCCGGCCTGACGAAGCGCATCGACGGCAACCTGACGGGTGCGTCGGTGTTCGATCCGGCGTCGCTCGACGAAGCGCTCAAGCTGGTGACCGCCTGACGCGGCGCCTTTTCTCAAGAGACGGATATTCGATTCATGGACAAGACTCTCGATAAACAGGTTGCGATCGTCACCGGCGCGTCGCGCGGCATCGGCCGTTCGATCGCGCTCGAACTCGCGCGCCTGGGCGCGACGGTGATCGGCACGGCGACGAGCGAATCGGGCGCTGCTGCGATCACCGCGGCGTTCGCGGAAGCGGGCGTCACGGGGCGCGGCGCGGTGCTGAACGTCAACGACGCGGCAGCCGCCGAGGCGCTGATCGACGCGACCGTGAAGGAATTCGGCGCGCTGAACGTGCTCGTCAACAACGCGGGCATCACGCAGGACCAGCTCGCGATGCGCATGAAGGACGAGGACTGGGACGCGGTGATCGACACCAACCTGAAGTCGGTGTTCCGCCTGTCGCGTGCAGTGCTGCGCCCGATGATGAAGGCGCGTGGCGGCCGCATCATCAACATCACGTCGGTGGTCGGCTCGGCCGGTAACCCGGGTCAGGTCAACTACGCGGCTGCAAAGGCCGGCGTCGCGGGCATGACGCGTGCGCTCGCGCGCGAAATCGGCAGCCGCGGCATCACCGTGAACTGCGTGGCGCCGGGCTTCATCGATACCGACATGACGAAGACGCTGCCGGAAGAACAGCAGGCCGCGCTCAAGACCCAGATTCCGCTCGGCCGCCTCGGCAGCCCGGAAGACATCGCCCATGCCGTCGCGTTCCTCGCATCGCCGCAGGCCGGTTACATCACCGGTACGACGCTGCACGTGAACGGCGGCATGTACATGTCGTAACGGTTTTCGTTTACCATCCGCGCCGTATCCCGTTTTTCAGGCGGATCGGCGCTTGATCGACCATCAAGCCAACGCGCGTTTTGGCGTCAGCAAACCTGATAAAATGCGCGCACTTGTAAATCTGAACTTTCCCTCGGAGGGGTAATGGATAACATCGAACAACGTGTCAAGAAGATCGTCGCTGAACAACTGGGCGTCGCGGAAGCCGAGATCAAGAACGAAGCTTCGTTCGTGAACGACCTGGGCGCCGACTCGCTCGACACGGTCGAACTGGTGATGGCTCTGGAAGACGAGTTCGGCATGGAAATCCCGGACGAAGAAGCAGAGAAGATCACGACCGTTCAGCAAGCGATCGACTACGCTCGCGCAAACGTCAAGGCGTAATAGGCGCCTTTCGCGCTTGTCCGCCTCGTCGCCGCGATCTTCGCGATTGACGCGCCATCCTGCCGGCTTCGCGCCGGACGGGCTAACAGCCACAGGGCTCGCAGGGCTGATTCCTGTGGCCACTGTGGCTTTTGTTTTTGTCATCCAATAATGGAAAAGAGGTTACCGTGAGCCGCCGTCGTGTTGTTGTTACAGGCCTGGGGCTGATTTCGCCTGTTGGCAATAATGTTGCCGACGGCTGGGCCAATCTCGTCGCCGGCAAGTCCGGTATTGCCACCGTCACGAAGTTCGATCCGTCGAACCTCGCCGTCCATTTCGCGGGCGAAGTGAAGGGTTTCAACGCCGAGGAGTACATCCCGGCGAAGGATGCCCGCAGCATGGATACGTTCATTCATTACGGCATCGCAGCCGGCGTCCAGGCGTTCCGGGACAGCGGCCTCGAAGTGAACGAAGCCAATGCGGAACGCATCGGCGTGCTGGTCGGTTCCGGCATCGGCGGCCTGCCGATGATCGAAGACACGCACCAGACCTACGTCGATCGAGGCGCGCGCCGGATTTCGCCGTTCTTCGTGCCGGGTTCGATCATCAACATGATCTCGGGCCACCTGAGCATCATGTTCGGCCTGAAGGGCCCGAACCTCGCGGCCGTGACAGCCTGCACGACCGGTCTGCACAGCATCGGCCTCGCCGCGCGCCTGATCCAGGCCGGCGACGCCGACGTGATGGTCGCGGGCGGCGCCGAATCGACGGTGTCGCCGCTGGGCATCGGCGGCTTCGCTGCCGCGCGTGCGCTGTCGACCCGCAACGACGATCCCGCTACTGCGTCCCGTCCGTGGGACAAGGACCGCGACGGCTTCGTGCTGGGCGAGGGCTCGGGCGTGATGGTGCTCGAAGAGTACGAATCGGCGAAGGCGCGTGGCGCGAAGATCTATGCGGAAGTCGTGGGCTTCGGCATGACGGGCGACGCGTACCACATGACCGCACCGAACATGGACGGCCCGCGCCGTTGCATGGTCGCGGCACTGCGCGACGCCGGCCTGAACGCGGATGAGGTCCAGTACCTGAACGCGCACGGCACGTCGACGCCGCTGGGCGACAAGAACGAGTCCGACGCGGTGAAGGCGGCCTTCGGCGAGCATGCGTACAAGCTCGTCGTGAACTCGACGAAGTCGATGACGGGCCACCTGCTGGGCGGCGCGGGCGGCCTCGAATCGGTGTTCACGGTGCTGGCGCTGCACAACAACGTGTCGCCGCCGACCATCAACATCTTCAACCAGGACCCGGAGTGCGATCTCGATTACTGCGCGAACACCGCGCGTGACATGAAGATCGACGTCGCCGTGAAGAACAACTTCGGCTTCGGCGGTACCAACGGCACGCTGGTGTTCAAGCGCGTCTGACGCTGCAATCGCTTGACGAGTCCATTCGATGCTCCGGCCGGGCGCCCGCAACGCTTTGCGTTGCGGGCCTCGGCCGTGTCGTATCTCGTGCTGGCCGCGTTCGTCGCGTCGGCTGCCGCGTCGGTCTACCTGTTCTGGGCACCGCGCGCGGGCGCTGCCGCCGGCGCATGCGTGTCGGCCGCGACGGCAGCGCTGCTGGCCGTGTGCGCCGCGCGGGCCTGTGCCCGCCGGCTGCCGGCCGAGCTGAGGATCGACGCATTCGGGGAAATTGCGGCGTTTGGCCGCACCGGGCGCCTGCTGGCCCGCGGCCGCGTGACGGGCCATGCGCACTGGAGCAGCCTGTTGCTGGTGCTGTCGGTCGGGCAGGGTGCCCGGCGGGCCCGGCCGCTGCTGATTCCAGCCGATGCGCTCGACGCCGTATCGTTCAGCGCGCTTTCCGTGCTGGCGAGAACGGCGGGCGCGGCGGGGCGGGCGTGACGGCGGCGCGGTTACGGACCGTAACCAGCGGCCGGCGCGGGAACGCTACAATATTGCTCCGCGTTGCATCCCTAGTTAACGGATTTGTCAGGTGAGTGAAAAAGAAATCGATCAGGCTCTGGTCGAGCGCGTACAGAAGGGCGACAAGGCAGCGTTCGAACTCCTGGTCTCCAAATACCACCGCAAGATCATTCGGCTGATCTCGCGCCTCGTGCGGGATCCCGCCGAGGTCGAGGATGTGGCCCAGGACGCGTTCATCAAGGCGTATCGTGCGCTGCCGCAATTTCGCGGCGAATCGGCGTTCTATACGTGGTTGTACCGAATTGCCGTCAACACGGCGAAGAACTACCTTGCGACGCAAGGCCGCCGGGCACCGACCTCGACCGAGGCCGATGCGGAGGAAGCGGAAACTTTCTCCGACGCAGACCAACTAAGGGATATCAACACGCCTGAGTCGATGTTGATGAGCAAGCAGATTGCCGAGACGGTCAACGCTGCCATGGCTCTGCTGCCCGAAGAACTGCGCCAGGCAATTACGCTGCGCGAGATCGAGGGCCTGAGCTACGAAGAGATCGCGGAAATGATGGGCTGTCCGATCGGGACGGTCCGGTCGCGGATCTTCCGTGCACGCGAGGCAATCGCTGCCAAATTGCGTCCGCTGCTCGATACGCCCGAAGGCAAGCGCTGGTAAGCGCGACAGGCGGAGCGACGCGGGTCGGGGTCTAGTTACGGATAGAGTCGTGAAGTCACGACGGGGTGTGCAAGATGGGGAGCATCATGGGGTCGGTCAATACGCAGTCGCAAGCGTCCTCGCGCGGCGAGCGCCTTTCCGCGCTGGTCGACGGCGAAATGTTCGATGGCCCGGACAACGGGCAGTTTCTGGCTGAGCTCAACCGCGCGGATCGCGCTGCGTGGGCCCATTACCACCTGATCGGCGATGCGCTGCGCTCGGACGAACTGGCGCTGTCGCCCGCGCTGAGCGTTGCGTTCACCGCGCGCATGTCGGCTGCGCTGGAAAGCGAGCCGCACCTGCTCGCACCGGCGGCCGCGCCCGTCGCGCGCAAGCTGCTGTCGCTGCGCCGGCGCGTCGTGCCCGCGTTCGCGGTCGCCGCTGCCGCGGCCACGCTGACGTGGATCGTCGTCCCGCAAATGCAGACGGCCGGTGCCCCGGGCGCCGTCCAGGTCGCATCGGCCGGTGCGCCGCAAGGCGGCAACCTGCAGCGCGTGACGGTTGCGCAGGCATCGGCCCAGCCGGGGCTGCAGGACGTCAACATCATTCGCGACGCCAGCCTCGACCAATACCTTGAAGCGCATCAGCAATTCGCGCAGCAGCCCGTCGTCACGGGTTCGATGCCGCTGATCCGCGCTGCCGTGACCACCACGCCAGGCCAATAAACCCGATGCGGACATTGCAGTTGAATCACGCCATCTCCGGATGGAAGCGGCTGCCGGCCCTCCTGCTTTGCGCAGCCGCCCTGTTGTCCGTTCAATCCCTTCCTGCCAGCGCCCAGCAACCGGACGACCCCGTCGCGACCCGCAAGGGTGCCGCGGACTGGCTCGACCGCGTCCAGCAGGCGGCGCAGCAGCAGAGCTACGAAGGCACGTTCGTCTACCAGCGCGGCGGGTATGTGCAGTCGTCGCGCATCGCGCACGTCGCGTCCCGCGACGGCGAGTTCGAACGCATCGAGACGCTCGACGGCAAGCCGCGCAAGCTGCTGCGCCATAACGACGAGCTGTACACGTTCGTGCCCGAGCGCAAGCTGTGCGTGGTCGAGCGCCGTCAGACGCGCGACTCGTTCCCCGCGCTGCTCGGCGCGAGCGGCGAGCACGTGATGTCCGTCTACGACGCGAAGTCGCTCGGCAAGGATCGCGTGGCGGGGATCGACGCGCAGGTCGTCGAGCTCGTGCCGAAGGATGCGTACCGCTTCACGTACAAGCTGTGGGCCGATGCGCGCACCGGGCTGCTGCTGCGTTCGCAGACGCTCGATGCGAACGATCACGTGCTCGAGCAGATCGCGTTCTCGCAATTGCAGGCGGGCGGCGCAAGCGGCGACAAGGCCGCGATCGCGGCCGGCATGCGCAATCTGAACGGCTGGACGGTCGTGCGTCCGCCGGTCGCGACAGTCGACATGGAAGCGCAGGGCTGGCAGCTCGCACCGAGCGTGGCCGGTTTCCAGAAGATTCGTGAAGTGCGCCGGCCGATGGCTGCGCGCGACGCGGGCGAGCCGCCGATCCCGGTCGATCAGGCCGTCTTCACCGACGGTCTCGCGACGATCTCGGTCTTCATCGAGCCGGCCGAAAAGAATACACGCAAGGAAGGCGCGGGCAGCACCGGTGCAACGAACGTTCTCGTGAAGCGCCGCGGCGACTACTGGATCACCGTGCTCGGCGAAGTGCCGCCGGCTACGTTGCAGCAGTTCGCGTCTGCCATAGAATACAAGGCTTCCAAGTAACGCTACGGCTTCCGACATGATGAAACCCACGCTGCGCAAATGGCTCGCGGCCGCGGCGCTGTCTGCCTGCCTGCCGCTCGTGCCGCATACCGCGTTCGCGGTGACGGCTCCCGCTGCCAGCCTGCCCGACTTCGCCGACCTGGTCGAAAAGGTCGGGCCGGCCGTCGTGAACATCCGGACCACAGCCAACGTGCCGACGAGCGGCCCGCGCGGGATGCTCCCGCCGGGCTTCGACAACGGCGACATGTCGGAATTCTTCCGGCGCTTCTTCGGCATTCCGCTGCCGCAGGCGCCCGGCAACGGTAGCGGCAATGGCGGCGGCAACCCGAAGAACGCGCCGGCGCCGGACAATCCGCCCGACACCGAGCAGAATCGTGGCGTCGGCTCGGGCTTCATCGTGTCGGCCGACGGTTACGTGATGACCAATGCGCACGTCGTCGACGATGCGGACACCATCTACGTGACGCTGACCGACAAGCGCGAATTCAAGGCGAAGCTGATCGGCGTCGACGATCGCACGGATGTCGCGGTCGTCAAGATCCAGGCGTCGAACCTGCCGGTCGTCGCGATCGGCGATTCGAACAAGGTGCGTGTCGGCGAGTGGGTCGTCGCGATCGGTTCGCCGTTCGGTCTCGACAACACCGTGACGGCCGGCATCGTCAGCTCGAAGAGCCGCAATACGGGCGACTACCTGCCGTTCATCCAGACCGACGTCGCCGTGAACCCCGGCAACTCGGGCGGCCCGCTGATCAACATGCAGGGCGAGGTGATCGGCATCAACTCGCAGATCTACAGCCGTACCGGCGGCTTCATGGGCATCTCGTTCGCGATTCCGATCGACGAGGCGATGCGCGTGGCCGACCAGCTTAAGGCGACGGGCAAGGTCACGCGCGGCCGGATCGCGGTCGCGATCGGCGAAGTGACGAAGGACGTGGCCGATTCGATCGGGCTGCCGAAGGCCGAAGGTGCACTCGTCAGCAGCGTCGAGCCGGGCGGTCCGGCCGACAAGGCGGGCATCCAGCCGGGCGACATCATCCTGAAGTTCAATGGTCGTTCGGTCGACACGGCGTCGGATCTGCCGCGCATGGTCGGCGACACGAAACCCGGCACGAAGGCGACGGTCAGCGTATGGCGCAAGGGTCAGGCACGCGATCTGCCGATCACGATCGCGGAGACGCCGGCCGAATCGACGGCGAAGGCCGAGCAGCGCAAGAACGCGCCGCAGAAGCCGCGCCAGACCAATTCGCTCGGCCTGACGGTCAGTGACCTGACGGCGGAGCAGCTGAAGACGCTGAAGTTGAAGAGCGGCGTGCAGATCGACGGCGTCGACGGCCCGGCCGCCCGTGCGGGCCTGCAGCGCGGCGACATCGTGCTGCGTGTCGGCGACACCGACATCACGAACGCGAAGCAGTTCGCCGACGTGACCGCGCAGCTCGATCCGCAGAAGGCGGTCGCGGTGCTCGTGCGGCGCGGCGACAACACGCAGTTCGTGCCGGTTCGGCCGCGCCAGAAGTAACGCGCCGATGTTCACGCTCTACGGCCGCGGCTGGTGCCACCTGTGCGACGACATGCGCGACGCACTGGCGCCGGTGGCGGCCGAATTCGGCGTCGCGGTCGATTACATCGACATCGACGCCGATGCGGCGCTCGTCGCCCGCTACGACGAGGACGTGCCGGTGCTGCTGCTGGATGGGGCAGAAGTGTGTCGTCACCGGTTCGACGCCGCGAAGGTGCGCGACGCGCTTGCGGCCCGGCGCCGAGCCTGACCTGCCGCCAGCGGGCGTCGTTTCGCACGGGGCTTGACCCGACGGGCACCCCCCTCGGCGGGCCACCGCGCGGCGCGGCGTCCGAAATCCCGCCCGGCGAAGGCCTTTTCGGCTAAAATAAGCCGTTTTTTCACCGACTTACAAGGCGTGCTCCGCGGTCGTCGAGCGCGCCTTTTTCGCTTGATCGGCACTGAATGGATCATATTCGCAATTTCTCGATCATCGCGCACATCGACCATGGCAAGTCGACGCTCGCGGATCGCATCATCCAGGTATGCGGCGGCCTCGCCGACCGTGAAATGGAAGCGCAGGTGCTCGACTCGATGGATATCGAGCGCGAGCGCGGCATCACGATCAAGGCACAGACAGCCGCGTTGTCCTATCGCGCGCGCGACGGCAAGGTCTACAACCTGAACCTGATCGACACGCCGGGGCACGTCGACTTCTCGTACGAAGTCAGCCGTTCGCTGTCCGCGTGCGAAGGCGCGCTGCTGGTCGTCGATGCGAGCCAGGGCGTCGAGGCGCAGACGGTCGCGAACTGCTATACGGCGATCGAGCTCGGCGTCGAGGTCGTCCCGGTGCTGAACAAGATCGACTTGCCGGCCGCGAACCCCGAGAACGCGATCGAGGAGATCGAGGACGTGATCGGCATCGACGCGACCGACGCGACGCGCTGCAGCGCGAAGACGGGTCTCGGCGTCGAGGACGTGCTCGAGTCGCTGATCGCGAAGGTGCCGCCGCCGAAGGGCGATCCGGCCGCGCCGCTGCAGGCGCTCATCATCGATTCGTGGTTCGACAACTACGTCGGCGTCGTGATGCTCGTGCGTATCGTCAACGGCACGCTGCGTCCGAAGGACAAGATCAAGATGATGGCGACCGGCGCGCAGTATCCGGTCGAGCACGTCGGCGTGTTCACGCCGAAGTCGCGCAATCTCGAATCGCTGTCGGCAGGGCAGGTGGGCTTCATCATCGCCGGCATCAAGGAGCTGACGGCCGCGAAGGTCGGCGACACCGTCACGCATGTGGCCAAGGCCGCTACCGAGCCGCTGCCGGGCTTCAAGGAAGTGAAGCCGCAGGTGTTCGCGGGGCTGTATCCGGTCGAGGCGAACCAGTACGACGCGCTGCGCGAGTCGCTCGAGAAGCTGAAGCTGAACGACGCATCGCTGCAGTACGAGCCGGAAGTGTCGCAGGCACTCGGGTTCGGTTTCCGCTGCGGCTTCCTCGGGTTGCTGCACATGGAAATCGTGCAGGAGCGGCTCGAGCGCGAGTTCGACATGGATCTCATCACGACCGCACCGACGGTCGTCTACGAGGTCGTGCAGAGCGACGGCTCGACGATCAAGGTCGAGAACCCGGCGAAGATGCCGGAGCCCGGTCGTATCGTGGAAGTCCGCGAGCCGATCGTCACCGTGAACCTGTACATGCCGCAGGATTACGTGGGCTCGGTGATCACGCTGTGCGAGCAGAAGCGCGGCTCGCAGATCAACATGCAGTATCACGGCCGCCAGGTGCAGCTCACGTACGAGATCCCGATGGCCGAGATCGTGCTCGACTTCTTCGATCGCCTGAAGTCGGTGTCGCGCGGCTATGCGTCGATGGACTACGAGTTCAAGGAATACCGTTCGTCGGACGTCGTGAAGGTCGACATGCTGATCAACGGCGACAAGGTCGATGCGCTGTCGGTCATCGTGCACCGTTCGCAGTCGCAGTACCGCGGTCGTGAAGTCGCCGCGAAGATGCGCGAGATCATCCCGCGCCAGATGTACGACGTGGCGATCCAGGCCGCGATCGGCGCGCACATCGTCGCGCGCGAGAACATCAAGGCGCTGCGCAAGAACGTGCTCGCGAAGTGCTACGGCGGCGACATCACGCGAAAGAAGAAGTTGCTCGAAAAGCAGAAGGAAGGCAAGAAGCGGATGAAGCAGGTGGGTTCGGTCGAGATCCCGCAGGAAGCGTTCCTTGCAATCTTGCGCGTCGAAGACAAATAACAGGACTGATCCTTTTATGAATTTTGCGCTGATTCTTTTTGTGCTCGTCGTCTTGACGGGCGTAGCGTGGGTGCTGGACAAACTGGTGTTCCTGCCGCGGCGACGCAAGGCGGCCGACTCGGCGATCGAGGAGTTCGATCGCCAGCAGTCGCGCATCGACAAGCGTTTCGCGGATGAAAATGCCGTGCAGACGCGTTCGAAGCTGCGCGACGAGAAGCTGCGTCAGCCGTGGTGGCTGGAGTACACGGCGAGCTTCTTCCCGGTGATCCTGGCGGTGTTCGTCGTGCGTTCGTTCGTCGTCGAGCCGTTCAAGATTCCGTCGGGCTCGATGGTGCCGACGCTGCTCGTCGGCGATTTCATCCTCGTCAACAAGTTCGAATACGGGCTGCGCCTGCCGGTCACGAACACGAAGATCACGCAGGGCAGCCCGCTGTCGCGCGGCGACGTCGTCGTGTTCCGTTATCCGAAGGACGAGTCGGTCGACTACATCAAGCGCGTGATCGGCCTGCCGGGCGATACCGTCGCGTATCAGGACAAGCAGCTCACGATCAATGGCCAGCCGGTGCCCGAAGCGCCGCTGCCCGATTTCTTCGACGACGAGCGCCAGAATTACGCGAAGCAGTTCGAGGAAACGATCGGCAACAAGAAGAACGCGATCCTCAACAACCCGGCCGTGCCGCCGTTCGTGATGGGCGCATACGATTATCCGTTTCGCGACAACTGCACGTACAACAGCCGCGGTGTGATTTGCAAGGTGCCGCCCGGTCACTACTTCATGATGGGCGACAACCGCGACAACAGTGCGGACAGCCGCTACTGGGGTTTCGTGCCGGACCAGAACATCGTCGGCCGCGCGTTCTTCATCTGGATGAACTTCAGCGACCTGAAGCGCATCGGTTCCTTCAACTGATCGCATTCGACTCACTCGCACTACGCGATGCACAGGCCGCGTCGCGTAGTGCCGAACTACTTTAAGAACCGGCGGTAACACCGCCTCGTCACGCCTTTTCGTGTCCGGCCGTGCCGTTTCGGCCCGACCGGCGCCCGCGTTATACTCCTGCACATGCCCCTATCCCAGTTGGAAAGCCGGCTGCGCTACGAATTTCGCAATGCGGAATTGTTGCGCCAGGCTTTGACCCATCGTAGTCACAGTGCCACGCACAACGAACGGCTCGAGTTTCTCGGCGATTCCGTTCTGAATTGCGCGGTGGCCGCCCTTTTGTTCCAGCGTTTCAGCAAGTTGGACGAAGGCGATCTGTCGCGCGTACGCGCCAACCTCGTCAAACAGCAGTCGCTGTACGAAATTGCTCAGGCCCTGAATATCTCGGACGGGCTGCGGCTAGGCGAGGGCGAGCTGCGCAGCGGCGGGTTCCGCCGCCCGTCGATCCTCGCGGACGCGTTCGAAGCCATCATCGGGGCCGTATTCCTCGATGGCGGCTTCGAAGCCGCCCAAGGGGTCATCAAACGCCTCTATATCCCGATTCTCGACCACATCGATCCGCGCACACTCGGCAAGGACGCGAAGACGCTGCTGCAGGAATACCTGCAGGGGCACAAGATCGCACTGCCGACTTACACGGTGGTCGCGACGCATGGTGCGGCGCACAATCAGCAATTCGAAGTCGAATGCACGGTGCCGAAGCTCGACGTGAAGGTGTCGGGCTCCGGTGCGAGCCGGCGCGCGGCCGAGCAGGCTGCCGCGAAGAAGGCGCTCGATGAAGTGATGGCGGCTGCGCCGATGCTGGCCACCAAGCCGAAGCGCTCGAAAAACGCGCGCGGGTCGAAGCATGTCGAACCCGAAATCGTGCCGGGCGTGAAGGGCGTGCAGGAAGCGCTCGATCTGCGCTCGCCGGAGCGGAAGGAACGCGCGGCGGCGCGCGAGGCGAGGGCAGCCGGTGTGGCGCCCGCGGCATCCACGGCGACCGGTACCGAGCCGGCCGCGGCGCCGATGGCCGCGATTCGCGCGGTGCATGTCGACGCGGCAGCGGAGAAGGGCGAGCGGGCGGCGAAGCCGGCGGCCGACAAGGTTGCCGACAAGCCGGCCGAGCGAACCGACAAGGCTGCGGAGAAGCCCGCGGAAGCCGTACCCGCTGCACGTGCAGCCGACAAGCCGGCGGGCCAGGTGGCCGATCCGGCGGCGGCGTCCGCCGACAAGACTTCCGCCGGTACCGACCCCGCTTCGCGCGCGGCTGTGCGCACACGCGACGCCGCGGCGCCGGATTCCGAGACGCCGCCGGGCGGCGCGAGCCTCGCTGCCACACAGGCGCGCGTGGCCGATGCCGACCACTGAATTGCCCATCGATCGTGCCGCGCGCCGCGCGGCCGTTTCCGAACCTGTCTCCCAAACGATATGAACACTCCCGCTCCTACCGGTTTCCGTTGCGGCATGATCGCGATCGTGGGCCGCCCGAACGTCGGCAAGTCGACGTTGATGAACGCACTCGTCGGCCAGAAGATCAGCATCACGTCGCGCAAGGCGCAGACGACCCGCCACCGCATCACCGGCATCAATACGTTCGACGACGCGCAATTCGTGTTCGTCGACACGCCGGGCTTCCAGACCCGCCACAGCACCGCGCTGAACCGTTCGCTGAACCGCGCGGTCACGTCGACGCTCACGTCGGTCGACGTGATCCTGTTCGTGATCGAGGCCGGCCGCTTCGGGCCCGACGACCAGAAGGTGCTCGACCTGATTCCGCCCGGCATGCCGACGCTGCTGATCGCGAACAAGATCGACCGCGTGACCGACAAGGCGACGCTGTTCCCGTTCATGCAGCAGATGAGCGGGCTGCGCGAATTCACCGAGCTCGTGCCGCTGTCGGCGCAGCGCCCGGAAGACATCAAGCGCCTGCTGGACACGATCAAGCCGTACCTGCCGGAAGGCGAGCCGATCTACGGCGAGGACGAACTCACCGACCGCAGCTCGCGCTTCCTCGCAGCTGAAATCCTGCGCGAGAAGGTGTTCCGCTGGACCGGCGACGAACTGCCGTACACGAGCACCGTGCTGATCGACAAGTTCGAGGAAGAAGGGCGCCTGAAGCGCATCTTCGCGACGATCCTCGTCGAGCGCGATTCGCACAAGGCGATGGTGATCGGCAAGAAGGGCGAGAAGCTCAAGCAGATCAGCACCGAGGCACGGATGGACATGGAGAAGCTGTTCGACGGCCCCGTGTACCTCGAGACCTTCGTGAAGGTGAAGAGCGGCTGGGCCGACAACGAGGCAGGGCTGCGCGCCTATGGGTACGAATGACGCGCTGACGTCGACCGAAGACGCGGTGACGGCCGGCGCGAACGACGCGCCGCTGCCGGCACCGCCCGAACCGCCGCGCAAGGCGCGGCGCGCGACGTCTCGCACGTCCGATTTCCGCGTCGCCGAGCAGCCGGCGTTCGTGCTGCACAGTTACCCGTATCGGGAAACGAGCCTGATCATCGACGTGCTGACGCGTGATCATGGCCGGCTCGCGCTCGTCGCGAAGGGCGCGAAGCGCCCGCACTCCGCGTTGCGCGGCGTCCTGCAGACCTTCCAGCCGCTGCTGCTGTCCTGGTCGGGCAAATCCGAGGTGCGCACGCTGACGGGCGCCGAGTGGGTCGGCGGGATGCTGCCGCTCGGCGGCGACGGGCTGCTGTGCGGCTTCTACGCGAACGAGCTGCTCGTGAAATTCTGCGCGCGCGAAGATCCCCAGCCGCCGCTCTTCAATCACTACGTGCTGACCCTCACGCGCCTCGCCCACGGCGAGCCCGCGGTGCAGGTGCTGCGCTCGTTCGAGCGCGTGCTGTTGCGCGAGACCGGCTACGCGATGGCGCTGAACCGCACGGTCGCGCGCCGCGCGGTCGAGCCCGACCGCCGCTACGTGTTCGATCCCGAGCGCGGCGTGCGTAATGCGGACGACGAAGTCCCATCGCACTGGCCGGTGATTTCCGGACAGACGTTGCTCGATATGGAGCAGGACGATTACCATCGAGCCCAGACGGTTGCGCAAAGCAAGACGCTGATGCGCTTCCTGCTGAACACCTATCTCGGCGGTACGCCGCTTGCCACGCGTCAGATCCTGATCGACCTGCAAAACCTATGAGCTTCTTCCTGACAACGCCCACCGCCATCGACCTCGGCGTGAACATCGACCACGTCGCGACGCTGCGCAATGCGCGCGGCACGACCTATCCCGATCCGATCCGCGCGGCGCTGGCCGCGGAAGAAGCCGGTGCGGATGCGATCACGCTGCACCTGCGCGAGGATCGCCGCCACATCGTCGACGCGGATGTGCGCAAGCTGCGCCCGCTACTGAAGACGCGCATGAATCTCGAATGCGCGGTGACGGCCGAGATGCTCGATATCGCATGCGAAGTGCGCCCGCACGACGCGTGCCTCGTGCCCGAGAAGCGCGAGGAACTGACGACCGAAGGCGGTCTCGATGTCGCCGGCCATTTCGAGGCCGTGCGGGCGGCATGCAAGCAGCTTGCCGATGTGGGCGTGCGCGTGTCGCTGTTCATCGACCCGGACGAGACGCAGATCCGTGCCGCGCACGAAGCGGGCGCGCCGGTGATCGAGCTGCATACGGGCCGTTACGCCGAAGCGCACGACGAAGCCGAGCAGCAGCGCGAATACGAGCGCATCGTCGCGGGTGTACAGGCCGGCGCGCAGCTCGGCCTGAAGGTCAATGCCGGTCACGGGCTGCATTACACGAACGTGCAGCAGATCGCCGCGATCGACGGCATCGTCGAACTGAACATCGGCCACGCGATCGTCGCGCACGCGATTTTCGCGGGCTGGGACAACGCGGTGCGCGAAATGAAGGCGATCATGGTCGCCGCGCGCGTTGCCGCGCTGCATGGCGGCGCGCGCTGAAGATGACATGCCGCCGCGCGTCGCGCGTCATGCCTGACCCGGCCCGCCCGGGTCGCACTGGCGCGTACTGACATGGCGATCTACGGCATCGGTACCGACATCGCCCAGGTGAGCCGCATCGCAGCCGTGCTCGAACGCACGGGCGGCCGGTTTGCCGAGAAGGTGCTGGGCCCCGACGAACTGCGCGTGTTCCATGCGCGCCGCGCCCGCTCCGAGGCGCGCGGCATCGCGTTCCTCGCGACGCGCTTTTCCGCGAAGGAAGCATTCTCGAAGGCGATCGGGCTCGGCATGCACTGGCCGATGACGTGGCGTGCGCTGCAGACCCTCAACCATCCGAGCGGCGAGCCGTACGTGGTCGCGTCGGGCGAGCTGGCCGACTGGCTGGCCGCCCGTGGCATCACGGCGCGCGTGACGGTCAGCGACGAACGCGACTACGCGGTGTCGTTCGTGATCGCCGAGACGGATGCGGCGCCTGCACCTGTTTCCCGAACCTCCTCCTGACGGAATTCCCGATTCAATGAAAACGACTCCCGGCCCGGTCATGCTCGACGTCGTCGGCACGGCCCTGTCGCGCGACGATGCGCGGCGCCTCGCGCATCCGAATACCGGCGGCGTGATCCTGTTCGCGCGGCACTTCCAGAACCGTGCGCAACTGACCGCGCTGACCGACTCGATCCGCGCGGTGCGCGAAGACATCCTGATCGCCGTCGATCACGAAGGCGGGCGCGTGCAGCGGTTCCGCACCGATGGCTTCACGGTGCTGCCCGCAATGCGTCGCCTCGGCGAGCTGTGGGATCGCGACGTGCTGCTCGCGGCGAAGGTCGCCACGGCCGTCGGCTACATCCTGGCTGCCGAACTGCGTGCTTGCGGGATCGACATGAGCTTCACGCCCGTGCTCGACCTCGACTACGGGCACTCGAAAGTGATCGGCGATCGCGCGTTCCATCGCGATGCGCGCGTCGTCACGCTGCTCGCGAAGAGCCTGAACCATGGGCTGTCGCTCGCCGGGATGGCGAACTGCGGCAAGCATTTCCCGGGGCACGGCTTCGCGGAGGCCGACTCGCACGTCGCGCTGCCGACCGACGACCGCACGCTCGACGCGATCCTCAAGCAGGACGTCGCGCCGTACGACTGGCTCGGCCTGTCGTTGTCCGCGGTGATTCCCGCGCATGTGATCTACACGCAGGTCGACAAGCGCCCGGCCGGTTTCTCGCGCGTGTGGTTGCAGGACATCCTGCGCGGGCGGCTCGGCTTCACGGGAGCGATCTTCAGCGACGACCTGTCGATGGAAGCCGCGCGCGAAGGCGGCACGCTCACGCAGGCGGCCGACGCCGCGCTCGCGGCCGGTTGCGACATGGTGCTCGTCTGCAATCAGCCGGACGCGGCCGAGGTCGTGCTGAACGGACTGAAAGCGCGGGCAACGGACGAGTCGGTGCGACGCATCAAGCGGATGCGCGCGCGCGGCAAGGCGCTCAAGTGGGACAAGCTGATCGCGCAGCCCGAGTATCTGCAGGCGCAGGCGCTGTTGAGCAGCGCACTGGCCTGAGCGGGGAGGAGATGGCGCGGTGCGCGCCATTCCGGTCACCGAAACAGAAAGCCGCGCAATCGCGCGGCTTTTTTATGGACTACTGCCGGCGTGAACCAGGCAGCTTCGGGATTCAGGCCAGTCGGTGACGTGAATTAACACGCAACTAACGGTCGGCTCCTGTCAGCGCCTGTCTGCATCGCCGCCCGCTCAGTTCACCTTCATCCGCTGCAGCTTGTTGTACAGCGTCTTCGGGCTGATGCCGAGCAGCGTTGCCGCGCGGTGGCGCGTGCCGCCGACTGCATCGAGCGTCGCGCGGATCAACAGATCCTCGACGTCGGACAGCGGCGTGCCGACCTTGATCTGTACGCTGCTGCCGTTCAGCGCGGCGCCGGCCGAGAAGCTCGGTTCGCCCGCGCGCAGCGTCTCGATGAAATCGCCCGATGCGTCGTACGCGAAGCGCACGCGTTCCTGCAGCTCGCGCACGTTGCCCGGCCATTCGTAGGACAGGCATTCGCGCACGAAGCCCGGCGCTGCGCGCTTGTCGGTCGTGCTGCGGCCGGTTGCGCGCGCTTCGCGGTTCAGTTCGTCGATCAGCGCGTCCGCGATCGCGAGCGCGTCGCCGTCGCGCTCGCGCAGCGGCGGCATCGTGATCGACGCCGCATCGAGGCGCAGCCACAGATCCTCGCGCAGCGTGCCGTTCGCGACTGCTTCGCGCGCCGGGCGGCGCGTGGTCGCGATCAGCCGGAAATCGCTCGTGATCGAGCTGGTGCCGCCGATCCGCATGAAGTTCTGCGAATCGAGCGCATGCAGCAGTGCTTCCTGCAGCACGAGCGGCAGCGCGGTGATTTCGTCGAGGAACAGCGTGCCGCCGCCGGCCTGTTCGAACAGGCCCGATTCGCGGCGCTCGGCGCCATCGAACGCGCCGCGCTCATGGCCGAACAACACGCTGTCGAGCGATGCGCCGTGGCGGCCGGCCTGCGCGATGGTCCGGCAGTCGAACGACACGAACGGCCCCTTGCGGCGCCGGCTCAGGTCGTGCAGCGTGCGCGCGGCCAGCTTCTTGCCGGTACCGGTTTCGCCCGAGAACAGCACGGCTGTTTCGGTGCGCGCGTTGTGCTCGATCATGTCGTACACGTGCTGCATCGCGTCGCTGCGGCCGACCAGCGCGCCGAAGCGGCCGAGATGGCGCAGCGAGGCGCGCAACGACTGCACTTCGTCGATCAGTTCGTACGGGCGCGGGATCCGCGCGAGCAGGCTGCGCAGGCGCGGAATGTTGATCGGCTTCAGCAGGTAGTCCCAGATACCGTGACGCAGGCCCTCGATGGCGCTTTCGACCGTCGCATTGCCCGTCAGCACGATGACGGGCAGCGAGCCGTTCGGCTGTTGCTGCGGCAGGTGCTGGAGCAGGTCGAACCCGCTGCCGTCCGGCAGGTTCAGGTCGACGAGCACGACGTCGGGAATGGAGCGGCCGAGCGCCGTGCGCGCTTCGGCGAGCGACGTGGCCGTGTCGACCGAGAAGCCGTCCGCGGCGAGCAGCGCGGTGAGGCCGGACAGACTGTTGGGATCGTCTTCGACAATCAGGGCGTGTGGCATGGTGGACGCGAGTCGAGTCAAGAGAGGCGGGCTGTCGGCCAACGGGGCCGCAACCGCATGTCAGATTAAAAACTGATTTTATGCCCCGCTGAACGCGTAACGAGCATTATTTCTCCGGCGCTATAAAACAGTTACCGATGATACAAATTGAATATCTTTACCGGTGGATTTTGTGCTTTACATGAGCCTGACGCCCGCTAGGTTGTTGGCGCCGGACAAACAAAAAGCGCCCCGAAGGGCGCTTTGTTCGATGCGGGTACTGCTGGCGATTACGCGCGGCTGCGGTATTCGTTCGTACGCGTATCGATTTCGATCTTGTCGCCGGTATTGCAGAACAGCGGCACTTGCAGTTCGAAGCCCGTTGCGAGCTTGGCGTTCTTCAGCACCTTGCCCGACGACGTGTCGCCCTTGACTGCCGGTTCCGTGTAGGTGATCTCGCGAACGAGGACCGTCGGCAGTTCGACCGAGATGGCCTTCTCGTTGTAGAACACGACTTCGCAAGCCATGCCGTCTTCAAGGTAGTTCAGCGCTTCGCCCATCATTTCCGCTTCGACTTCGAACTGGTTGTAGTCGGCGTCCATGAACACGTACATCGGATCGGCGAAGTACGAGTACGTCACTTCCTTGCGGTCGAGCACGACGACGTCGAACTTGTCGTCAGCCTTGTAAACCGCTTCCTGGCCTGCGTTCGTCAGCAGGTTCTTCATCTTCATCTTGACGACGGCGGAGTTACGGCCCGACTTGTTGTATTCGGCCTTGGCGATGACCCATGCGTCGCTGCCGATCTGCACGACGTTGCCTACGCGGAGTTCCTGTGCGGTTTTCATAAAAAACTGTCCTGATCAAATCAAATAAATAGGTGCCTGAGCGTTGCGCAACGGCTGACGGTGCAAGCGTGCGTTCCGGTGGACGCCAAAAGCGAGCGCTTGCCTGGTCAGCCGTCGGATAACCGCTTATTTTAACTGAGATTTTGCATATTCCGCCAGCTTTCCAGCGAGATCGCCGACGGCCGCGAGCGCATCGGCCCAGCGGGCCGCGTTGGCGTCCAGTACGGCACGGTGCTGCCAGAAATCGGCCCAGTCGGGCGTGCCGACGCCGTTCCAGGCATGCCAGAACCGCTCGAGTGCCGCGCGCGGCGCGTCGGCGAGGTCGGCCGACAGGTGCGCCAGCGCGGCATCGAGCTTCGGCAGGTGCACGTCGTCGGCCTGCGGGTAGATGTGCCACACGAACGGCTTGCGTGCCCACTGCGCCCGGACGAACGAATCCTCGCCGCGCACGAAATTGATGTCGGCCACCCACAGCAACGGATCGTAGTCGGCCTGGGGGACGAACGCGAGCCCGTGAGCCGTCAGGTTACCGCTGTTCGCATGCGTGCCCGCGCCGAACGACTCGACCCCGAAAAAGCGCGCGACGGCAGGCGACACGCGGCCGGCCGGCACGAGTGCGACGACCGGCGACGAGCCGTCGCGCCACTGCGCGAGCAGCGCGTCGACGGCCGGATTCTCGTAGGCGAACAGGCTGACGACCGTGGTGCCGGGGGCCGGCAGCGGGCCGCCAGTCGCGCGCCGCCACCAGGCGTCTTGCGCCGCGGCGTCGGTTTCGAAGGCCGTGCGGCGCGTATCGAGATCGTGCTCCTTCAGGACGCCGCCGGTGCCGGCCGACAGGCCGGGGAAGAAAAACGTCTTCAGCAGCGGGTAGCGCGGATGCGGCGACGGCCGCAGATGGAAATCGGCGACCCAGTCCTCAGCGCTCAGGTATTCGAGGTTGATCCACACGGGGCGACGGGCGCGGCGCGCCATCGCCGCGAGATACGCGCCGGGCAGCTCGCACGCGAACGCTTCGATCACGACATCGGCGATCTCCAGCGCGTCGCCGACTTCCGCATGCCAGTGCTCGACCACGATCGCGTCGACCGTCTGCCGCCCCGCGTCGGGATCGACCCCGGGCAGCAGGCGCGCGAACGTGCGCAGGTCGTCGACGAACAGGCGAACCTGCCAGCCGTGCTCGTGCGCGAGCTGGCGCGCGACGCGCCAGCAGACGCCGATGTCGCCGAAATTGTCGACCACCGTACAGAAGAGGTCGCAGGCGATCGGTTCGCCCGACGGGAGCGGTGCGGCGGGCAGGGGGGCAGCGGTGGTGCGTGGCATCGAAGCGGGGCGGTGAATGCTCTAAACTGGCGATTCTAATAGACCCGTTCCGCGTTACAAGGCGCCCGGATCACGCATGACATCCCCTGAAGCTTCCGATACCCCGTTCGAACCGAAGAAGATCCTGGCGCAGTTGCCGCACATGCCCGGCGTCTATCGCTATTACGACACGGCGGGCGCCGTGCTCTATGTCGGCAAGGCACGCGATCTGAAGAAGCGCGTATCGAGCTATTTCACGAAGACGCAGCTGTCGCCGCGCATCGCGATGATGGTCACGCGCATCGCGCGCATCGAGACGACCGTTACGCGTTCGGAGGCCGAGGCGCTGCTGCTCGAGAACAACCTGATCAAGGCGCTCGCGCCGCGCTACAACATCCTGTTTCGCGACGACAAGTCGTATCCGTACCTGAAGCTCACCGCGCACCGATTTCCGCGGATGGCCTACTACCGCGGCTCGGTCGACAAGCAGAACCAGTATTTCGGGCCGTTCCCGAGCGCCTGGGCCGTGCGCGAGAGCATCCAGATCCTGCAGCGCGTGTTCCAGTTGCGTACCTGCGAGGATTCGGTTTTCAACAACCGCACACGGCCGTGCCTGCTGCACCAGATCGGGCGCTGCACGGCGCCGTGCGTCGGCGCGATCTCCGACGAGGATTACGCGATCGACGTGTCGAACGCCGCGCGCTTCCTGCTCGGCCGGCAGTCCGAAGTGATGAAGGAGCTCGAGCAGAAGATGCACGCGTTCGCGGCCGAGCTGAAATTCGAGCAGGCGGCGGCCGTGCGCAACCAGATGAGCTCGCTCGCGACGGTGCTGCACCAGCAGGCGATCGAGGTCGGCAGCGACAGCGACGTCGACATCCTGGCCGTGGTCGCGCAGGGTGGGCGCGTGTGCGTGAACCTCGCGATGGTGCGTGGCGGCCGGCATCTCGGCGACAAGGCGTATTTTCCGACGCACGTCGAAAGCGCGCTGACCCTCGCCGAGGGCGGTATCGGCGACGAGTCCGAGCTGGCGGAGGCGGCCGCTGCGGCCGTCGACGTATTGCCCGACCTGCCCGCGGAAGAACCCGGCCGCACGCGCGCCGACGCGGCGGCGTCGGTCGAGGCCGAGGTGCTCGACGCGTTCATCGCGCAGCACTATCTCGGCAATCGCGTGCCGCCGGTGCTCGTCGTGAGCCATGCGCCCGCGAGCCGCGACCTGCTCGAGTTGCTGTCCGAGCAGGCCGGCCACAAGGTGTCGCTGGTGCGGCAGCCGCAGGGGCAGCGGCGCGCGTGGCTGTCGATGGCCGAACAGAATGCGCAGATCGCGCTCATGCGGCTGCTGTCGGAGCAAGGCTCGCAGCAAGCGCGCACGCGTGCGCTCGCGGAGACGCTCAGCTACGAATGCGATGATCTCGCGACGTTGCGGATCGAATGCTTCGACATCAGTCATACGATGGGCGAGGCGACGCAGGCGTCGTGCGTGGTCTACCACCATCACAAGATGCAGTCGGGCGAGTACCGCCGCTACAACATCACCGGGATCACGCCGGGCGACGACTACGCGGCGATGCGGCAGGTGCTCACGCGCCGCTACGAGAAGATGGTCGAGCAGGCCGCGCAGGCGGCTGCCGCCGACGATGCGGCCGGGATCGACGGCGAGTCGACGCGTCAGGCCGAGGCGTCGAGCCTGCTGCCGAACATCGTGCTGATCGACGGCGGCAAGGGTCAGGTCGAAATCGCGCGCCAGGTGTTCACCGAGCTCGGCCTCGACACGTCGATGCTGGTCGGCGTCGCGAAAGGCGAGGGGCGCAAGGTCGGCCTCGAGACGCTCGTGTTCGCGGACGGCCGCACGCCGCTCGAACTCGGCAAGGAGAGCGCGGCGCTGATGCTCGTCGCACAGATCCGCGACGAGGCGCACCGCTTCGCGATCACCGGCATGCGCGCGAAACGCGCGAAGGCGCGCCAGACGTCGCGGCTCGAGGAGCTCGAGGGCGTCGGCGCGAAGCGCCGGCAGCGACTGCTCGCGCGGTTCGGCGGGTTGCGCGGCGTGGTTGCCGCGAGCGTCGAGGAGCTCGCGAGCGTCGAGGGCATCTCGCACGCGCTCGCCGAGCAGATCTACAAGCAGCTTCACTGACGCGGCCGTGCGGCCGGCTGCGTTGCCAGCGTTCTTGTGGCAGGCCGGTCGACACGGCACAATTGCGAATCCTTTACTGTCCCGCATGCCATGCCGTTCAATTTCCCGATTTTCCTGACGTGGGTACGGATCGTGCTGATCCCGCTCGTCGTCGGCGTGTTCTATCTGCCGGACACGGTGATGGGCGGCGCGCACCGCAATCTCGCGGCGGCGGCGATCTTCATACTCGCGGCGCTGACCGACTGGTTCGACGGCTATCTCGCCCGCAAGTGGAACCAGACGTCTTCGTTCGGCGCATTTCTCGATCCGGTGGCGGACAAGCTGATGGTGACGGCCGCGCTGCTGATCCTCGTGCAGATTTCGCGGGTCGACGCGGCGATCGCACTCGTGATCGTCGGCCGCGAGATCGCGATTTCGGCGCTGCGCGAGTGGATGGCACAGATCGGCGCGTCGAAGAGCGTCGCGGTGAACCAGCTCGGCAAGTTCAAGACCGCCTGCCAGATGGTCGCGATTCCGATGCTGCTGTTTTACGGGCCGCTGCCGCTTGGCGTCGCGACGATCGACACGCGGGTGTGGGGCGAATGGCTGATGTATCTCGCCGCGGTGCTGACGATCTGGTCGATGCTGTACTACATGAAGCTCGCATGGCCGCAAATTCGCGAGCGCGGGGGCGCGTGACCTGCACCGCAGATTCTGCGGCGCAGGTTTTTTGGAAAAAGGGCTGGAAAAGCTCTTGACACACGAATGTGCCTTCGACATAATCTCGCTTCTCCGCTGCACGACGAAGTAAGTGTGTGACGGGGAAGCAGTAGCGCAGCAATACGCGGGAGTAGCTCAGTTGGTAGAGCGCAACCTTGCCAAGGTTGAGGTCGCGAGTTCGAGACTCGTCTCCCGCTCCAGATTTTATCTGGCAGCGTGTTGTACGGCAAAGCGCTGCAGATGCAGGACACATGCGGGAGTAGCTCAGTTGGTAGAGCGCAACCTTGCCAAGGTTGAGGTCGCGAGTTCGAGACTCGTCTCCCGCTCCAAATTTTGATCCACAGACTTCTACTGGGGTCTGTAGGTCATTGAAAAAAGGAGCTTCGGCTCCTTTTTTCATTCCAGCGAGTGCCACGGAAATCCACCCACAGCTACCGTTTTTGAGTGACCAAATAAGGCACAAGAATACGGGTGGGTCGGCTACCGGATAGTTGCTGGGGCTGAGCGGGGACCATGACGAGCATAGGGCCTAAGTCATTACTTAGGAGTCTCGAAATGGCGCTCTCTGATCTGACCGTCCGGCAGGCGAAGACCACCGGAAAACGCTACACCCTCTCCGACAACGACTGCCTGGGCCTGATGGTCTCAGCCGCAGGCGGCAAGTCATGGCAATTCCGCTACTACTGGCTGGGCAAGCAAAAGCGCCTGTGCCTGGGCGGCTATCCTGCTCTCAGCCTGCGCGAGGCCCGGATCGAGCGAGACAAGGCCCAGGCCCTGCTCGCCAGGGGGATCGATCCTCAGGTCGAGCGCGACCAGAAACGGCACGCGGCCAAGCTGGCGGGCGAATACACCTTCAAGACCGTCTTCGATGCCTGGGTCGAGCATCGCCGCAAGGAACTCAAGGAAGGCCGTCAAAGCACGCTGTCGCAGATCCTGCGCATCTTCAACAAGGACGTGTTGCCCACCCTGGGAAGAATGTCGATCTACGACATTCGCCGCCCCCAACTCCTGGGCGTCTTGGCGGCGATCGAGAAACGCAAGGCGTTCACCACCGCCGAGAAGGTCCGCACCTGGTTCAACCAGTTGTTCCGCTATGCCCTGGTCATTGCCGAGGGGTTGGAAGTCAACCCGGCCGCCGACCTGGACGTGGTGGCAGAGCCCAAGCCCCCCGTAGCCCACAATCCCTACCTGCACCTGCCCGAGATGCCCGAGTTCCTCCAGAAGCTCCGGCTCTACAACCCCCGTGGCTGGCAGACCCAGCTTGGCGTCCGGCTGCTGTTCCTGACCGGGGTGCGCACCGGCGAACTGCGATTGGCCGAACCCGAACAGTTCGACCTCGACAGGGGCTTGTGGATCATCCCACCGCAGATCGTCAAGCAGCTCCAGGATGAAATGCGCAAGGCAGGGAAGCGGCCGCAGGATGTGCCCCCCTATATCGTGCCGCTATCCCTGCAGGCCATCGAGATCGTGCGCTATCTCCTGGGGGTGATGCGGCCGGCGCAGAAGTACTTGCTGTCACACCGCAGCGAACTCAAGAAGCGCATCAGCGAGAACACCCTCAACAAGGCCGTGCAGCTCATGGGCTATGAGGGGCGCCTGACCGGCCACGGCATCCGCGGCACTATCTCGACGGCGCTCAACGAGATTGGCTACCCGAAGATTTGGGTGGACGCGCAGCTTTCCCATTCCGACCCCAACAAGGTGAGTTCGTCCTACAACCACGCCAAGTACGTTGAGCCGCGCCGTCGGATGATGCAGGACTGGGCCGATCGGCTCGACCTGCTCGAACAGGGCGAAGTGGAAGCCGCGAGCGCGCATCTGACCATCCGTATCGACGGGGTGCCGGCGATGGCAGAAGTGGAGGAAGCGGTGGATGCGACCCTCGCGATGGCCGAGCCCACTCCTCCCGGCGTCCCGCCCGTCGTGGCCACGCCTATTGTCGTAACCCCGAGCAACGGCGGCATCACGTTCCAGCGGCTGTCTCAGGTACCGCCGCCTCCGACGCATGCCCCAGAGCCGGAAGTGTCCGCGATCCAGCGCGAGCGCGAGGAAATGCTGACCATCTACGAGTCTCCAAGCAGCTTGCCGGTCCCGCTGTTCGGCAAGCTGGCCGGAAAGTCCAAGGACCAGATCAACCGCGAACTGAAAGCGGGCAAGTTGCTGTCCATCAGTTTGGGCAATCGGGGGCAGCGTGTTCCCGATTGGCAACTGGTGCCGCTCAAGCACAAGCTGGCCCAGGTGCTCATGAACCAGTGCCCGCACGCGGATTCGTGGGATCTGTACCGCATGCTGACCCAGCCGCACCCTGACCTGGGGGACCGCGCGGCCATTGATGCGGTCACGCCGACCAACGTGCCGGCGATCATCCAGGTCATCATGGGCGACTACCAGCACTATGCGGATATGCCCGAGGCCATTGCCCCGTACCCCATCCCCGAGGATGTGCGGCAAAGCGTTCGTCGGCTGGTGGATAGCGCAGTAGTTCTAGACGGAGCATAGGGCTCTCAAACCTTGCAGGGGCCTTGCGGCCCCTGCATTACGCTTGCACCGCCTCCACGAGTTCGCTCAGCGTGCGCGGTGCGGGAGCGAAGAACACGGCGCCGGTGTGCGCCGTCGAGAAATCGAGCAGGCGGTCGTGCATGCCTGGCGGATCGCCGAGGAACATGCGCTCCAGCATCTTCTGCGTCACCCACAGATGCCTGGAGTAGCCGATGAAGTAGGTGCCATATTCGCCCTGGCCGGGGCGGCCGAAGGGCATGTTGTCGCGCAGGATGTCGTGCTCGGTGCCGTCGTCGTCCACGATCGTGGCGAGGGTCTTGTGCGATTTCTGGCCGCTCGTCGCGTCGGGCAATTCGACATTGCTGACGATCTCCCGGCCGATGATCCGCTCTTGCTCGTCCTTGGCGAGCCGAGCCCACGGCTGCATTTGGTGCAGATACTTCTGCACCACCAAGTAGCTGCCGCCGGCGAACGCCTGATCTTCACTGCCGACCAGCGTCGAGGCGCCGATGTCGTGCCCGGTCGGGTTGGCCGTGCCATCGACAAAGCCAAGCAGGTCGCGGGAGTCGAAGTAGCGAAAACCGACCACCTCGTCGGCCACCGTCACGCTGCTGCCCAGTTGGTCCAGCAGCAGGCGCTCGAATTCAAAACAGAGGTCCTCGCGTTCGGCACGGATGTGAAAGAACAGGTCGCCGGGCGTGGCAGGCGCGGTGTGCTTGGCACCCTCGATGGGCACGAAGGGCCGTAGTTCCTTCGGGCGCTTCCCGGTCTGGAAACGGTCCCATAGCGCCGATCCCAGTGCAGTGATGCACGACAGCCGGCCGTTGAGATCGCGGAAGCCCACCGTTTTGATCAGGTCGTCCAGCCCGTCCAAGACGCCGGCGACCGCCTGAAGGGCCTCGTGGCCCTCGGCGACTGTCAACGTGAGAAACACCGCCGCGCGCGACAGCGGCGCATCGATGCTTTGCGAGTCAATTGGTACTCGATCCCAACCACTTCCAACCATTCGTGCCTCCAAAGACCATGTTAATTCATCATATTGCCAGAGATGGAAGCGCTATCACTGGCGCGCTAACAGGCGCGTGCCGCTGCAATTACCCGCACGCAGCCTCGGCGAGAGCGGGCTATGGGGTATTCGAGCAAGCCGCCCTGTCCCTGGCAACCAACATTGCCCTGTGCTCGAACCGCTCAGAAACAACATTGGCTCGTCCGTGGGGCCGCTGCAGATATGTCACGATCTCGTAGGGGCCGTCTGAAAGCGGTCGCATAGTGATCCCCCACGCATGGGCACGCTCAATGCGCGATTGCGCGGAGAGCCCCACTCCGTAGCCAGCGGTCACCCAAAGCGCCATCATCTCGAACGAAGTCACGTGCTGAATGCTCTGCTGGCTCAACGGAAGAAAGGACAGTCGCTGATCCAGCAGTAGGCAAGCCTCCGCCGGCCAGCGAAACACCGGATAGTCCAGAAGCTCGGCAAGCGTGATCTTCGCCTGGGCAACTAAGGGGGACCCCAGCGGCACTGCAACAGCCACGTTCTCCACCCAGAGCGGTTGGCTTTTCACGGCCGGAGCACCAGCGTTCCGAAGCGTCATTCCAGCGTCGTAGCGGCCTTCCTCAAGGCCCGTCAACAGATCATCGGCTGAGGTCTCAAAGAACGTGATGGTGACTTCTGGTTCCTCCGCGCGCTGTAGGGCAAGAAGCGTTGTGAGGCAAGAGGATGGCACTCCGGGCGCGATAGCAAGCCTGAAATGGGAAAACTGGCTGGTGGCGTCATGCATGAGGGCCCCCAATAAGCGATCTGTCCAGAAAGGCAAACCAGCGTTGCAGGAAAGAGTGAAGTTTAACGTCGTTATCTTTAACGTGGTTAATTGTGGCAGATTGTTTGACGCTTCTGCTAATGCAGAAATCAACAATTCAGCCAGGCCGTCCTTCTGGCACATCGACGTATGAATCCGAGTCGGCGTTAGCCTTCGGACAGGCCGTGCGCGCTGCGCGCGTCGCTCAAGGAGTCGCGCAAGACGAGTTCGCATCTCGGGCAAGCATTTCGCGTTCTCACATGGGTAAGATCGAGCGTGGTGAGCACGTGCCCACGCTTCCGCTCATACTGAAAATTTCTACGGCACTTGGAATAAGCGCGGCTGACCTGATGACGGCGACCGAACGCAATCTGCGTGCCGACACTGATCCCTGAGTGTCTAGCCTGCCAGGCTCCGTCAACCGTCCGAAGAGTCGCGAAGGCGAACGATAAATCGCTCCACCGAAGCCGATAAATTGCCGCCGTCGGGCCGAAGCAGGTAGGTGGTGATCACGGCAGAATCCATCGCCAAGGGGCGGATCACCACATCCGGCCGTTGGGAGATGGGAATCTTGGTCGCCGTCATGAAGCCGATGCCGTAGCCGGCGCCGACCAACGTGAGCATCATGTCCAGCGAGGACACTTCCTCGACAACATTCAGCTTGTGCTCCAACGTGTTGAGCAGCCGCTTGAGTTCGCGGCAATAGCCCTCGCATACCTGCGGGTCGCACAGGACAAGTGGATGGCCTTGAAGTTCTTGAAGTGGCACCTCCTTGTAGGTGAGCAATGAGTGACGAGCTGGCACCGCAATCACCAGCGGGTCGTGCCAGATTGGTTCGGCAGCGATACCGTCGCCGACATCGCCCGTGTGCGCGAACCCGATCATGAAGTCGCCCGAACGCAAGCCACGCACTTGCTCTGCCAGAGGCACTTCTGACAAGCGTATTTCGATCTCCGGCTCCTCGGCGCGGCAACGAGCCAGAAATGCCGACAGCCGTGGATCGATAGCCCCATCTGATACAGCGATGCGCAGGCTACCGCGCAAGCCCGATGCCACAGCCTTGGCATTTTCACGAGCCTGTTCCAGCACTGTGAATAGACGGCGAACATCTTGCAAGAAGACCGCGCCCGCCGCCGTTAGAACTGTTCCTCGTCGGTTTCGGTCGAAGAGCACTACGCCCAACTCGTCCTCAAGTTCCTTGATGGCTCGTGATAGCGGTGGTTGTTCGATATGCAGGCGCTCAGCCGCCCGCGTGAAATGTAGCTCCTCAGCAAGAACTACGAAGCAGCGAAGATGGCGCAGCTCCATAGGCCACCCTCCCGTTCCGACTTATCCAACACTGTGCTATCTCCCTATAGAAGTGACTGCCATTCTGGCGGCGGCGAGTTCGGCCACATCATTGGAAACTTCTGGCTGAATGAGCCAGGGCTGGGTTGACCGTGCGATGGCCCGAGGCAGGCACAACACCAGGCGAGCCTGTCAAGTCCGTGGGGTGATAAGGATCAGACGAAGGCTATCTCCAGCCACGCACGTCAATGGATGCCGTGCATCGTCCCCGTCTGACCCTTGGCCGATTGCGAACCAAGCGCTTGAACACGCTTGCGGTTGATCATCACCTGCGGATTGCTGAGGCTCTGCTCCTGGTCCGAGCCAAGGCAAGTACCCTGGGGCAGACGGCAAATGCCGGCGAAAATATTCGCCGGCTCCAGTTGCTGCCCGGAGACTGGCGGGACCAGAATGCCTCTCACCAGAAAGTGTGAGACATCCTGATGCTTAGCCCGCGCCGGATGCTTAATGCCGCACTGAACCATGCGGGTCGATGACGTACTTGTATGCAGAACCCGCGTCGAACTCTTTGTACGCGGCGGGCGCGTCTTCGAGCTTGATGAACTTAGTGTTCATCATCGGCGAAAGGTAAGGCATGCGATCGTTCAGTATCGCCCGCATTAACGCGTGGTTGTAGTTGGCCGTCGGAGATTGACCAGCCGACATTCGCGGCGACTTGATCCAGGCGTTGGACCATTCCAGATCCATATGGCCTTTCTTGGCTTTCGGGTCTTTCGAGATCGGGTTTGCGCAGTACACACCGACCGTACTGGTCATTCCGCCGAAGCGGACATATTTGAGCATTGCGTTGGTAACAGCGCTCTCCACGATCTTGTCAGCCTCCGCGCCAAACCCGCGGCAGTCCACACCAACATAGTCGATGACGCGATCCACCTCCCTGTGCCCGGTAATGCGTTCGAGATGCTCCTCGATCGGCACGCCGTCGGAAAGGTTGATGGTTTCCACGCCGTGTGGCTTGAGAAGGTCCAGCCGCTCTTGAATGTAATCGGCAACGATGATGGCGCCTGCACCCAGAAGTCTGGCGCAGGCGGCACCCGCTCTGCCGACCGGCCCGGCACCGAAGATCAGGATGTTTTCGCCGACGACGTAGGCCGGCGCGGCTGGCCAGTCTGGGCCAGCGAACCCATGGAAAGCTGTGGGTAATACGTCAGAGAGAAGGGTCAGGTCGCGGATTTTTTCCATGGCGGCATCCTTGTCAGGGAAGCGAAGGAGATTGAAATCCGCATACGGTACGAAGAGATAATCACCTTGCCCCCCCGTCCAGCCACCGAGGTTGAACCCGTAGGCTCCGCAGTCGATTTCGGGGTTGGTGTTCTCGCATACATCGGAGCGCATATGCTTGCAGTTGTAGCAACGCCCACACCCCACATTGAAGGGAACGGAAACGATGTCGCCCTTCTTCACGACTTCGACGTCTGATCCCACTTCGATCACTTCGCCGGTCATTTCATGGCCCATGGTCATTCCCTTGGGAACAGCAAACGAACCGCGATAAATGTGAAGGTCGCTGCCACAGATATTTGTGGTAACTATTTTGAGGATAGCGCCATGGGGTGCGCTTTTCCCTTGAGGGGTTATCAGCTCTGGAAATTTGAAGGTGTTGACCTTCATTTCCAAGGGCTTCTCGAAAGTCACGATTCGGTTACCGGTCGGAGTCATTTCGTCACCTCTGTGCGTTAATGTTTCCATCTTCTAAATCGAAGTGGGAAACGAAATTTACCGCTGTCAAGAAGAACGATCGTGGTACTGCCTAGCCGTTGGCCGCGTCTCCTTCTGCGGTCTTGACAGCATCGGATCAAGCTCAGAAGTGGTCAAACTGGAATAATCTATGTACAGATAGGCACGATCTATCTACGCGGGATCGTCGAGCCGTGCTCGTCTCCTAGCCGGGAGAGGGCAACGATCATCGCTACATCGCGCCTCCTAGCTTGATCTAGGAACAGTCAGCTCGACCCAGCGAGACATGAGGAGGCCGCATGCAGCAGGTACTCCTGTCCCCCGAGTTGCCCCTGGACCTAGTGGCCTTCGATGGGTTGCTCAGCACGTGGCGCCTGTTAGCGGCGCACACGGCATGCCTGCAATCTTCGCCTGGTTGAAGCAATACAGAGTTGCTCTTCAAGACTCGCTATTTCAGGGGGCTTTGAGATGAGTCTGCTTTGGGCTGGAACCGACGATGGATCGATATAACGGATTGAAGAGTGGCGGCGAGTTCGGGGGTGTGCACCATTTCGAGCAATGCACGCGATGACGGTGCCTCGAACGCATTTTTCCCAGCAACGAATCCGACATTTGAGTGCGACATTGGTCCATTGATTGCGATTGCGTGGAGATTTGGAATGTGCGCGAGTTGGCCGGCGAGAGATTGCGGAAGAACTGCCGAATATTTTCCTGTCGCCACGTGTGCCGATAGCACGTCAATTGAATCAGTGCGAATAGTCTGCGCGGTACATTGCATCAGCCTATCTTGAATGGGTTCAGGTACTGCCGAGTTCAGCACGCAGAGTTGTCTATTGAGAACATGGTCCCACGTTGTGCTTCGGGGTTGCTGTGTTCTCGCGGCGTGAAAAAGGAAAATGCGTTCACGGTACAGAAGGTGAGTATCGAAGTCTTCCCCTGGGATATCCTCCAAATGCATGAGTGCGATATCCAAATTGTTTTCTCGAATCGCCTGTAGCAGGGAAGAAGCGCCGGAAACCAGAACTGATTGTTGAAGTAAGGGTGTTTTTTCAGCAAGGGCGATGCTTAATGTGGGCGCTACACCGGCAGTTCCTGGGAGTATCCCTAGCCGGAATTGCCCCTCTATACCTCGCCGTAGTGCGGAGAGTTCTCGCTCCAGCCCTTTGCAGTCGTCATACATCTGCTGAGCCCAAGACAGTACGCGCATCCCTTCAGAAGTGAGGCCGTCATAGCGTCGGCCATGACGCACGATCTCGACACCCATGTCTTCCTCCAATTGCTTAATGCCCGCGGAGAGTGTCGGCTGAGAAACATTGCAGCTTTTGGCCGCGTTGCCAAAATGGCCTTCACGGTGCAAAGCAAGCAAGTATTCAAAGTTTCTTACGATCATATATTTTCTTCTGATAAAGTTGATTAGATTTTATACTTTCACGAAAAACCCTGCGCACGCTTCGATCCGCGTCCAACCTTGGGCACGTAGCTGGCACGCATGAAAGGCTGCCGCGCGCAGTGCCCATACAGTAGGTTCGACTCGTCATCGACGGTCAGCACCACAACGCACGGGACAGCCAATAGCGCGAACACAGGTGCTTTGCGCTGTGGGCGAGTCGTCCTCATGTAGCTTAGCAGTTGGCGCGTTCTGGAAGGGAGTAAGCGTGAGTGGTGAGGCACGCAACCGCAAAAGGCGGTGCTAAGCTCTTGAGCTGTTCGGGTCGTGGCCGTTGAAGCGGGGAGAGAATGGAGCCTGCCATGGCCGTTGTGGCGCAGCTGGGGAAATCCTGAAAAAGACTTCCTGATTTGGCAAAATCCCCGGACACCAATCGCCGAGCTTTTCGATGATGAAACAAATGACCTTCGCCGATGCCGAGTACGCCGGTAAGCGCAAGCAGACCCGCAAGGAGCTGTTCCTGATAGAGATGGATCGGGTCGTACCCTGGGAGGGTTTGATTGCTCTGATCAAACCTCATTACCCAAAGGGCGAAGGGGGCCGTCCAGCCTATCCGCTGATGGCGATGCTGCGGATTCATCTAATGCAGAACTGGTTCGGTTACAGCGATCCGGCGATGGAAGAGGCGCTGTACGAGACGACGATCCTGCGCCAGTTTTCCGGTCTGAGCCTGGAGCGAATCCCGGATGAAACCACCATCCTCAACTTCCGTCGCCTGCTGGAAAAGCATGAGTTGGCCACCGGTATTCTCGGCGTGATCAATGGCTATTTGGGCGACCGTGGCTTGTCACTGCGACAAGGCACCATCGTCGATGCCACTCTGATTCATGCGCCCAGTTCGACCAAGAACAAGGACGGCAAACGCGACCCGGAAATGCATCAGACCAAGAAGGGCAACCAGTATTACTTCGGTGCCAAAGCTCACATTGGTGTCGACGATGAGTCCGGGCTTGTGCACAGCGTGGTGGTCACTGCGGCCAACGTCGCGGACGTAACCCAAGTCGACAAACTGCTGCACGGTGGTGAGAACGTGGTCTGCGCTGATGCGGGCTATACCGGTGTAGAGAAGCGTGAAGAGCATGAGGGGCGCCAAGTCATCTGGCAGATTGCAGCCCGGCGCAGCACTTACAAAAAGCACGGTAACCGCAGCGCGTTATACAAAGCGATACGTAAGATCGAAAGAGCCAAGGCCCAGGTTCGCTCCAAGGTTGAGCATCCATTTCGGGTGATCAAGCGCCAGTTTGGTTATACGAAAGTGCGCTTCCGAGGCTTGGTGAAAAACACTGCTCAGATGGTGACGCTGTTCGCCCTGTCGAACATTTGGATGGCGCGTCGACATTTGCTCTCCAATGCAGGAGAGGTGCGTCCGTGAAGAGTGAAGTGACTGCTGCGAGGTGCTTGGGAAGGTCTGAAAAAGACTTCCTGATTTGGCAAAATCCCCCGACTTCACCTCGCCGAGTTTTCCCATGAAGCAGATGACCTTCGCCGACGCCGAGTACGCAGGCAAGCGCAAGCAGACCCGCAAAGAGCTGTTCCTGATCGAGATGGATCGAGTGGTGCCGTGGAAGGGTTTGATTGCGTTGATCGAGCCGCACTACCCGAAGGGTGAAGGCGGCCGTCCGGCCTATCCGTTGATGGCGATGCTGCGAGTACATCTGATGCAGAACTGGTTTGGCTACAGCGATCCGGCGATGGAAGAGGCGTTGTACGAGACGACCATCCTGCGCCAGTTTGCGGGCTTGAGCCTGGAGCGTATCCCTGACGAAACCACGATCCTCAACTTCCGTCGGTTGCTGGAAAAACACGAACTGGCCGCGGGAATCCTAGCGGTAATCAACGGCTATCTGGGTGACCGCGGCCTGTCGTTGCGCCAAGGCACCATCGTCGACGCGACGCTGATCAACGCGCCGAGCTCGACCAAGAACAAGGATGGCGAGCGTGACCCGGAGATGCACCAAACCAAGAAGGGCAACCAGTACTACTTCGGCATGAAGGCGCACATCGGCGTGGATGACGAGTCAGGGCTGGTGCACAGCGTGGTAGGCACGGCGGCCAACGTGGCGG
The DNA here is from genome assembly GCF_030482905.1 of Burkholderia sp. AU45251. Taxonomy (NCBI): domain Bacteria; kingdom Pseudomonadati; phylum Pseudomonadota; class Betaproteobacteria; order Burkholderiales; family Burkholderiaceae; genus Burkholderia; species Burkholderia sp. AU45251. Next base: position 127,805 of record NZ_JAUJQH010000014.1, read on the forward strand.
ACGTCACCCAGGTCGACAAGCTGCTGCATGGCGACGAGCAGAGGGTGGGCGGCGACGCGGGTTATACCGGCGTCGACAAACGTCCGGAGCACGCCGACCGGAAGGTCGTCTGGCAGATTGCCGCCCGTCGCAGCACCTACAAGAAGCTGGGCAAGCGCAGCGTGCTGTACAAGGCCAAGCGCAGGATCGAACAAGCCAAAGCTCAGGTGCGCGCGAAGGTCGAACATCCGTTTCGAGTGATCAAACGCCAGTTCGGCTATGTGAAGACGCGCTTCCGTGGTCTGGCGAAAAACACCGCTCAGTTGGTGACACTGTTCGCGCTGTCGAACCTGTGGATGGCGCGAAGACATTTGATGAGTGCAGGAGAGGTGCGCCTGTAATGCGGGGAATAGCCGCCGCGAGAAGCTCGCAGCGGCTAAAAACCAAGAAATGAGCGGGTGATCGGGCGGGTTTTGATCGATTTGCCGCTTTCAAAATCGGCAAGGGCTGAAGTCGGTCAAAAACAGGCGGCTTTTTCAGACCTTCCCTTGCAGCGGCAAAAAAGGCTGAAATAGACGGCAGGTTTGACCGGGATTTGAGCGGCTACCGTTTTTTGAAAGTGTCGATGGCGAAGTAGCCGGAAAACAGGGGCTACTTCAGACCATCCCTAGTACACCATGCCCCCAGCGTTTCCTTAGCTGCGATTGACGGGCATGCCTGGCGGTAGCTCAATAACAGCCATTTATGGATGAAGGAACGAGGGGAATAAGGCAGATGAAGATATTCACGATTGGATTCACTAAGACCTCCGCGCGGTCCTTCTTCACCAAGTTAAGTGCTTCTGGTGCCAAGCGCCTTGTCGATGTTCGCCTGAATAATGTTTCGCAATTGGCCGGGTTCGCTAAACGCGAGGATCTTCGATATTTTTCCGAGGCGTTGTGTGGGATGGAATATGAACATCTACCAGCACTTGCTCCAACCAAAGACATGTTCGAGGAATATAAAATAAAAGGGGGAGATTGGGATATCTACGCCAGTAAATTTCTGGATTTAATGTCGTCCCGAAAGATTGAGTCAATCGATAAAGAAAAGATTGATAACAGTTGCCTGCTTTGCAGCGAAGACAAGCCCCATCACTGCCATCGGAGGCTAGTGGCCGAGTACCTTGCAGGCAAATGGCCGAATGTTGAGATCGTGCATCTTTAGAGGGGCGACGTAGCTCCACGTTTCCAACGCCTCGTCTGGAGGGCTGAGAGAGACAAAGGCGCGTATCGGCGGGAGCCGGCGCCACACATTGGGCGTACAGAGCAACCTCGCCCGCCACGGCTCGATGTCAGCGCTCAACGAGGCGAGTGGCTCCAGGTGCATTGGCAGACGGGCCGCTGGCTGACGTCGTGGCGATCGGCGGATATGCACTGGGAAGCCCGCCCATGTGTTGGGCTATCATGTTGGCGACGCCTACGCCCAGGTGGGGCGCGGCAGGATCGCCGTCATTTACACCCCAGTTTGGTACTGCTATAGGTCTTCTGGAATAGCCGATACATCAGGACAAATTGAAGTAGCTCAATTAGGAGATATCTAATGTCAACCGGTATGTTTATTCTGCACTCCAACTATACGCCGGCGGGGGACCAGCCAGAGGCGATCGCGCGGCTGCTGTCGGACATAGAAGAAGGTGCGACGCACCAGACGCTGAAAGGTATCACCGGCTCAGGTAAGACCTTCACCATGGCCAATGTGATTCATCGTCTGAAGCGGCCCACGTTGATCTTGGCTCCCAACAAGACGTTGACCGCGCAGCTCTATAGTGAAATGAAGCACTTCTTTCCTGAGAATGCGGTCGAGTACTTCGTTTCGTATTACGACTATTTTCAGCCCGAGATCTATATGCCGGGCACCGATCGTTTCATACCGAAGGACTCGGCCATCAATGACCACCTTGAGCGCCTGCGCCTGTCCACGACCAAATCCTTGATTGAGCGTCGTGACGTGATCGTCGTCGCTTCGGTGTCTTCAATCTACGGCCTGGGTGATCCAGATGCATATCGAGCGCTACAGATCGCTCTGTCCCCTGGGGTCAAACTAAACCAGAGAGAGCTAATTCGTCGCTTGGCTTTGCTGCAATATGATCGCACGGAGCGTACGCTCAAGCGTGCAACGTTCCGCGTCCAAGGTGATGTGATTGACATTTTCCCCGCTGATTCCGAGTACAGGGCGGTTCGGGTGGAACTGTTGGATGACACTGTTGCGTCTGTCCAATGGATGGACCCTGTTACTGGCAAGACGTTGGGAGAGATAGACCATTATTTGGTTTCGCCAAAAACGCTTTTCGCACCGCCCACGAACAAAATAGATTCTGCATCCAAAAAGATACTCGCTGATATGGAAGAGCGGGTTGCCGAGCTGAACAGGAATAATCGCTTGGTCGAGGCAAACAGACTGTACGAGCGGATCACGCATGACGTGGAAATGATGCGCGAGGTCGGCTATTGCTCGGGGATGGAGAATTATTCCTGCTACTTCAGCGACCGAGACGCAGCTTCTCCTCCGATCACGTTGCTGGATTATTTGCCGAAAGACGGGCTGCTGTTCGTCGATGAATCTCATGTCATGGTGCCACAGATATCCGCAATGTACCGGGGGGATCAGGCGCGCAAGGACACGCTGATCGATTACGGGTTCCGTTTGCCTTCATCGAAGAACAACCGGCCATTGAACTTTGACGAGTTCGAGAAGGTCAAGCCTCAGACCATCTTTGTTTCCGCTACTCCGGGCGACTACGAGCTGAGGGTGTCGAAAGGCAGGGTTGTCGAACAGGTTATCAGGCCAACGGGACTGCTTGACCCCAAGGTTGAAGTGCGGAAAGCGGATGGATACATAGATGACCTGCTTGCCGAAATATCGAAGTGCGTGAAGAGAAAGAATCGAGTGCTTGTGACTACGCTGACGAAGGTCAGTGCAGAAGAGCTAACGGATTTCTTGACGGACAACGGGATTCGAGCGCGCTACATGCATTCGGACATAAAAGCGGAGGATCGTGTTGAGATCATCAATGGCCTGCGCGCAGGAGAGTTCGATGTTTTGATTGGGATTAGTCTTTTGCGCGAAGGGCTGGATATTCCAGAGGCATCATTGGTTGCCATTCTCGATGCAGACCGTGCAGGGTTCTTGCGTTCGGCCCATGCGCTCATTCAGATGATCGGTCGAGTCGCTCGGAATGAAAACGGCAAGGCGATCTTGTACGCCGACGCGGTGACGCCGGCGATGAAGCAGGCGATCGATGAGACCAATAGGCGCAGGCAGCTTCAAATTGCCTTTAACGAGGAAAATGGGATTTCTCCAGCCTCGTCTGTGCGAAAACTAGCAGGGGAAGAGACGAATACGGAGGAGCCCACCGTTCATTCCGAGGCTTTCTGCGAGAACTTGTCCGACCTTTGCGATCAGATCACTGCCAAGGAACAGCAGCTACTCGAATTTACCGATACCGGTGACGAGCAGCGCGTCGAAGACATTCGTCATCAGTTGGATGGGTTGTACCGGCAATTCATTTACATCTAATCGTTCGCCGGCATTGAGTTGCATGGCCGACCGATCTGCACCTGGGGCAAGCGGGCAGACGGTCGGCTCATCATTCAACCGGAGGGGTGAGCCGCCGAGGCTCAGTGCCCCGCTTTCCAAGGTGTGTGCCCTACAGCGTCTTGCGACGTGTCAGCGCAAAGCTGGCAACGATCCAACGGCGACCAGCATTTCATCAAATACCGCTCGAACCCTTCCCGGAATGGGGCCACGCTGAGGCCGATAGACGTACAACCCCCATGCCGGAGGTTCTTCGTTCTCCAGCACTCGCACGAGCTTCCCGCTGGCAATGTAGGGGGCGGCCATGTAGTCCGCCAGTTGCGCGAACGCGATCCCGGCCAGCGCCGCTCCCATTTCCATGTCGGCATTGTCTGCGACGAGAGTGGGTGCGGTAGGTGTCCACTGGCGTCCCGCCTTGAAGTGCCAAGGCCAGGGACGGCCGGTATTGATATCCAAGGCCACGGTAACTGGCAGGCTGCTTAGCGCATCGATGTTTGCAGGTACGCCCACTTTCTTGATCAGGCGCGGAGCGGCAACGATGGGGAGTCTCATGTCGGCGGCCTTGCGTGCGACGAAGCGGCTATCGCGCATGAATCCGACCCTGATCCCGACGTCAATCCCTTCGTCAACCGTATTGCTGATGCGATCGGACAGGCGCACATCCAGCGTGATGCCGGGATGGCGCGCGGCCACGCGCTCCAGTGCCGGTAGCACCGCTCTGGTGCCCAAGCTGTGCGGTGCGGTGATGCGAACCGTACCGGACAGAGAGGCCTGCTGGTCGGAGCCAGGCGTTCGCCACAGATCCTCGAACCGCTCCAATGCGGGGCGCACTTGGTCTAGCAGCCCTTCGCCGAAGGCGGTGATGCGCACCTGGCGCGTGCTTCGATGAAACAACACCTCGCCGTAGTGTTGCTCCAGTTGCTGGATGGCACGGGTTACACCTTGCGGAGAAGTCCCCAGCCGGACGGCCGCATCGCGAAAACTGCTGCTTTCGGCCGCCACCCGAAAGATGCGCAGTAGTTCCATTTCCTTGTTCATGACGCACGCCTTATGGCCGATTTCGCTGCTCGTTGATTGTTCCAGATTGTGGAATTATAAAATCGCAACAATTCCATATACAAGGGAGGCGCGGTTGCCCAGACTGACAACACCCCGGAATGCTCCGCTCCGAACAACCCAATAAGGAACGCGAATGAACGCTGCGACTCTCATCACTGCCTACTACGACGCCTTCAACCGCGGTGACCGCGAGGCCATGCTGTCAATGTTGACCGATGACGTCGCGCACGACTTGAACCAGGGCGCTCGTGAGGTCGGTCGCGAAGCCTTCCGCGCCTTCCTGCAGCGCATGGACCGCTGCTATGGCGAGCAACTGCGCGGGATCGTGGTGATGGTCAGCGCCGACGGCCTGTGTGCAGGCGCGGAGTACGTGGTGCATGGCGAATACAAGGTCACGGACGACGGGCTGCCGGAAGCCCAGGGCCAGCGCTACGTGCTGCCGGGCGGCGCGTTCTTCGAGATCCGCGATGGCAAGATCGCTCGTGTCACCAACTACTACAACCTCGGCGACTGGATCGCACAGGTTGGAGGGGACGCCTGAAATGACCAGCGACGTGCAGGTGCTGGTTCATCGTGGTCCGGACATTGCCGAATGGTTCGATGCCGTGGCAGGCCTGCGGGCGAGCGTCTTCCGCAGCTTTCCTTACCTGTACGAGGGCGACACCGAATACGAGAAGCACTACCTCGCTATGTACGCCCGTTCGGCAGACAGCCTGCTGGTACTCGCGCTCGCTGATGACGTGGTCGTGGGTGCGTCCACGGGATTGCCGCTCGGCGATGCGGAGCCGGCCTTCCAGGTGCCGTTCGCCGATCGAGGAATCCCGATGGAGGCAGTGTTTTACTGCGGCGAATCAGTCCTGCTCCCGGCCTTCCGGGGCCTTGGCCTGGGCCATCGCTTCTTTGACGAACGCGAAGCGCATGCCCGTTCGTTGGGCGGCATGCAGTGGACATCGTTCGCGTCGGTGGATCGAGCAGACGACGATCCCCGGCGTCCTTCCAACTACCGCAGTAATGATCCCTTCTGGATCCGTCGTGGCTACGTGCGGCAGTCGGACATGAAGGTTACGCTGCCCTGGAAACAGGTGGGTGAGCCGAGCGAAACCGAGCAGACGCTCACGATGTGGCTGCGCTCCCTGGAGAACGCGAAATGAAAGTAGCAGTTGCGAAATACGCAGTGGGTCAGCCCACGGGCTTCGAGGCATTCGCAGCGCGGCAGCGGCGGGTTCTGGAGGAGGCGAGCCGTGCCGGAGCGGAACTGGCCGTGTTGCCAGAATATCTGTCCCTCGAACTGGCTGCGATGTTCGAGCCTGGCATCCGCCAGGATTTCAACGCCTCGCTGGCCGCGCTGCAGGCCTTGCAGCCTGCGTGGCTGGCCCTGTACACCGACCTGGCGCGCGAGCTGCGCATGACCATTCAGGCCGGTACGTTCTTGACCCGGGTTGGACCGGATCGCTATCGCAACCGGGCGTGGTGGTTTGCGCCGGACGGCACGCGTGACTACCAGGACAAATTGCAGTTGACGGGGTTCGAGAAAGACACTGGCGTCATCGAGGGGGGCGACGAACTCAAAGTGTTCGACCTGAATGGCGTGCGTGCCGGCATCGCTGTCTGCTACGACAGTGAGTTTCCATTGCCCGTGCGAGCCCAGCGAGAGGCGGGTGCACGCCTGCTGTTGGTCCCGAGCTGTACGGACACGAGGGCAGGTGCAACCCGGGTTCGTGTGGGCTGCATGGCGCGGGCACTGGAGAACCGGATGTTCGTCGCACAGGCCGTGACGACCGGAGCTGCTGACTGGAGTCCGGCGCTGGACACGAACACTGGCGAGGCCACGATCTATGCACCCATGGATCGTGGATTCCCCGAGGATGGCATTCTCGCGACTACTTGCGGCACGCAGACATGGGCGATCGGTGATCTTGACGTTGAAGCACTCGAACGAAACCAAGAACAGGCCCAGGTTGCGGTCGATCGTGACTGGGACGGACAGATGTTGCCTGCACTGCGGAAAGCTCGACACTCGGGTCATCAGGTCGCCTAGCCGGTCTCATCTTGATAGCTTCAACTCGATGAGTCGGCTTAGATAGGTCATATCTATCTGCGCATAGATTTTTCCAGTTTGACCAGTTTTGAACTTGCCCCGATGCTGTCGATACATGCAAGAAATATTCATTGATTTGAATGTTTTGCGCTTCTTGGGAACAAACCTGTACTAGCCTGTAAGAGTGCTCGAAGAGCACAGAATTTGTGGCAAAGTTCGGCCGCATATACTATGGGGGAGTATTGTATAATGCGGCGGTGTACCCAAGTAGAGAGGTGTTCGATGCCACACAGTCCGGAAGAAAAGAAGCAAGCACTGACGCGCATCCGGCGCATCAAAGGTCAGGTAGCGACTCTTGAGCAAGCGCTTGATGCAGGTGCGGAATGCCCTGCAATTCTTCAGCAGCTTGCGGCCGTTCGTGGGGCAGTCAACGGATTGATGGCAACCGTTCTGGAGAGCTATCTGCGGGAAGAATTTCCCAGTAGCGAAATCAGGAGCGATTCGCAGAACAAGTCCATTGACGAGACCATCTCTATCGTCCGCTCCTATCTGCGATAGAGGCACCAGGGTGCCCTCGGTGAGGGCAAATTTAGTTAGCTAGTAAAGGAAGCGACATCATGAAATCACGTGCAGCAGTTGCCTTCGGGCCAGGAAAGCCGCTGGAAATCGTCGAGATCGACGTCGAGCCGCCGCGCAAGGGCGAGGTGCTCATCAAGATCACGAATACCGGCGTTTGCCATACCGACGCCTTCACCCTGTCGGGCGACGACCCCGAAGGTCTCTTCCCGGTCGTGCTGGGTCATGAAGGTGCGGGTATCGTCGTGGAGGTGGGTGAAGGTGTGACCAGCGTGAAGCCTGGCGATCACGTCATTCCGCTCTACACCGCCGAATGCGGCGAGTGCCTGTTCTGCAAGTCCGGCAAGACCAACCTGTGTGTCGCGGTTCGCGCAACCCAGGGCAAGGGGCTGATGCCCGATGGTACGACTCGCTTCTCGTACAACGGTCAGCCGCTTTACCACTACATGGGCTGCTCGACCTTCAGCGAATACACGGTCGTCGCCGAAGTCTCGCTGGCCAAGATCAACCCGGACGCCAACCCCGAGCACGTCTGCCTGCTGGGCTGCGGCGTGACCACCGGCATCGGCGCCGTGCACAACACGGCCAAGGTACAGCCCGGCGACTCGGTGGCCATCTTCGGCCTCGGCGGCATCGGTCTCGCTGCGATTCAAGGTGCACGCCAGGCCAAAGCGGGCCGCATCATCGCCATCGATACCAATCCGGCGAAGTTCGAACTGGCTCGTACCTTCGGCGCGACCGAATGTCTCAACCCGAAGGACTTCGACAAGCCGATTCACGAGGTTCTGATCGAGATGACTGGCTGGGGTGTCGATCACACCTTCGAGTGCATCGGCAACGTCAACGTGATGCGTTCGGCTCTGGAAGCTGCCCACCGCGGCTGGGGCCAGTCGATCGTCATCGGCGTCGCCGGGGCCGGCAAGGAAATCTCGACCCGTCCGTTCCAGTTGGTCACCGGCCGGACCTGGAAGGGGTCGGCTTTCGGCGGGGTCAAGGGGCGCACCCAACTCCCGGGCATGGTGGAAGACGCAATGAAAGGCGAGATCGATCTCGCCCCGTTCGTCACTCACACCATGGGTCTCGACGAGATCAACCACGCCTTCGACCTGATGCATGAAGGCAAGTCGATTCGCACGGTGATCCACTACTGATCACTCACTATCCATTCAACACCAACCACCAAGGAAATTAACCATGTCCAATCCTGTCATTTCCGGCGACGGCATCTTCTCGCACGTCTTCATCGGCGCCGCCGACGTCCAGAAGTCGGCCGCGTTCTATGACGCCGCTCTGGGTGCTCTCGGCATCAAGAACCTCGGTCCTTTCGGCAACGGATGGGTGCTTTTCGGTCGCGAAAAGCCGGCTTTCATCATCGCCCGTCCGGGCAATGGTGAAGCGCCTTCCAGCAACGGCGTGACGGTCGGCTTTGCGGCCGCCACTCCCGCCGAAGTGGATGCCTTCCACGCCGCCGGCCTTGCCGCAGGCGGCACCGACGAGGGCCAGCCTGGCCCGCGTGGCCACCTGCCGGGTGCCTATGCGGCCTACCTGCGTGATCCGGCGGGCAACAAGGTTTGCTCGTACACCTTCGTCTGAAAGCTAGGAAGCTGAGGGCGTTCTGAAAGGGCCAGCACAAGCCTCTACACGGCGAGCCTATTAGACGGACCGTGTAGAGCGGTGCCCGCTCATGAAGATCGGCCCGCAGCCATGTGCGAAACGCATGGCTGCGGGCATTTGCTTTGAAGCGTGTTTTTCAACCAAGAAGAAATGAGGTCGTTATGAAAGAGCCGGCCAACATCAATACGACGACCGTACAACCCACCCCGACCGCCACCGTGTACGGCATGCCGGCCTATACCGATCGTGCTGCCGCCGTGGGTGAAGTGCACGCGCGCCCGCATCTCTTGATTCAGGCCCCCCGCGGCATATTGCAGCTCGCTTTCATGACCGAAGGCGACCAGGCCAGGGATCAGATGGCGATGAGCGAGTTGTCTCATCGCTTCGGCGTTGCCGAACCCGACCATACTACGCCGCTCCACGGCGTGACATGGGATGAAGGAGACCTGCACTGCGAAAAGCACACCGAGTTCTCGACGTATCTCTGGTGCGCTTCGCTGGATTCCGAGACGGGAGAGCCGTGCGGCGAAAATCCGTTCAAGCATGGATTTGTTCCTCCCGGCCCGGTCGTATCCGGCATCCGTTTGAGACTTCTTCCGTGGACGCCGGAAACGGAGAAGGAGGTCGATCGCTTCGATCCTGCCAGCCTGTGCTACTCGCTGGTGGAGAACGGCTCTGCCGCCATCCTGACCGACTTTCGACAGGATGAGGATGGCCTGACGCAGATCCTCGTCCTGGCCCGCGATTTGACCCCGGCGCGGGCGGGTGCGCTGGCTCAACGTCTGCTGGAGATCGAGACTTACCGCACCTTGGCGTTGCTGTCCCTGCCGTTGACACGATCGATGACGTCGGAACTGCGACGCATGGAGTCGCGCCTTGCGGCGATCACCGACGAGATGTGTACGAGCTTGGTGGAACGGCGCGACAGCGACGTGCTGCTGTCCGAATTGACCGGCCTGGCTGCCGAGCTGGAAGCTGGCGTTGCGGCGAATCTCTATCGCTTCGGCGCCAGCCGTGCCTACTACGAGATCGTCGAGGAAAGGCTGGCAGCGCTTTCGGAAGAGGCCGTATCCGGGTACTGCACCTGGGCGGATTTCCTGCAGCGTCGCATCGCTCCCGCCATGCGGACATGCCAATCCGTAAAGGAGCGCCAGACCAAGCTCTCCGACAAGCTGACCCGGGCCATCGCGTTGCTGCGTTCCTGGATCGACGTCGAGCTTGAACGCCAGAACCGCGATCTGCTTGCGTCGATGAACAACCGGGCCAAGATGCAATTGCGCCTTCAGCAAACCGTCGAAGGCCTGTCGGTCGCGGCAATTTCTTATTACGTCGTGAGTCTTCTCGGCTATTTGCTCAAGGGCATTCCGATGGTTCACGACAGCGTGGCGCCGGTGATGGCGGTTCTGGTGCCTGCGGTGATGCTGACGATCTGGTGGATCGTGCGCAGGATCAGACACGCCCACGGCGACACGGCAGCGGAAGAGAAATCTTCCTGACGAGCTGCCGTCCTGGCGCGCGAGAGCTGCGCCGTTCCTTTGAACATAGGAGAACACCATGGAACGCATCGAACATCACGCCAGCTTTGATGGTTGGCAGGACGTTTATCAGCATGAATCCACGACGCTCGGTTGCACGATGAAAGTCGGCGTCTATCTGCCTCCGCAGGCACAGCACGGCAAGGTGCCGGTGCTGTACTGGCTTTCAGGCCTCACCTGCACCGAGCAGAACTTCATCACCAAGTCCGCCGTCCAGCGCTACGCAGCCGAACATGGCATTGCCGTCGTCGCGCCCGATAGCAGCGCTCGCGGCGAAGGCGTTGCCGACGATCCCGCCTATGACCTCGGACAGGGGGCAGGTTTCTACGTCAACGCCACGCAGGAACCCTGGGCTGCGAATCATCGGATGTATGACTACGTGGTGCAGGAACTACCGGCGCTGATCGAGGCCCACTTTCCCGTGACAGCGGAGCGGAGCATCAGCGGCCATTCCATGGGGGGACACGGTGCTCTGGTCATCGCCCTGCGCAACCCGGGCCGTTATCGAAGCGTCTCGGCCTTCTCGCCCATCGTCGCGCCCACCCAGGTTCCCTGGGGACACAAGGCCTTCGAGGCGTACCTGGGCAGCGACCGGGAGGCGTGGAAGCAGTACGACACCGTGGAGCTGATTCGCACCGTGCAGGAGCGTCTGCCGCTGCTGGTGGATCAGGGTTTGGGCGACGAGTTCCTGGAGAGTCAGCTTCAGCCCGATCTGCTGCGCAAGGCCTGCGACGAGACGGGGCACCCGCTCACGTTGAATCTGCGCCCAGGCTACGACCACAGCTACTACTTCATTGCCAGTTTCATTGGCGAGCATATGGCACACCACGCATCGGCGCTGAAACGCTGAGAGAGAGGAGATCAGGTCATGACAAAGACCTCCAAAAACCGACATCACGTCGTCATTATCGGAGCGGGCTTCGGCGGGATCGAGGTTGCCAACCAGCTTGCTGGTGCCGAGGTCGATGTGACGATCATCGACCGGCGCAATCATCACCTGTTCCAGCCGCTGCTTTACCAGGTCGCAGGGGCATCTCTCTCGACATCCGAGATCGCCTGGCCTATTCGCTATCTATTCCGAAATCGCCCGGAAGTGAACACCTTGATGGCGGAAGTGGAAGGTATCGACCAGGACGCGCGTCAGGTCATTCTCAACAATGGCTCGCGCCAAACCTACGACACGCTCGTACTCGCGACAGGTGCTACCCATGCCTATTTCGGACACGACGAATGGGGGGCTTTCGCGCCGGGGTTGAAGACGCTGGAAGATGCCACGACCATTCGAGGCCGAATCCTCGCGGCTTTCGAGGAGGCCGAGCGCACGAGCGATCCTCAGCAGCGTGCCGCGCTGCAGACGTTCGTCATCATCGGTGGTGGTCCCACCGGGGTTGAATTGGCCGGGACCATCGCCGAGCTTGCACGAGACACGCTGGCGCGTGACTTCCGCTCGATCGACCCGAGCACGTCCCGGGTTGTACTGATCGAGGCGGGCCCGCGTCTGTTGTCCGTCTTTCCAGAGGATCTTTCGGCCTATACGCGCCAGGCACTCGAAAAGCTCGGGGTCGAGGTCGTGCTGGGTACGCCGGTCACCGAATGCTCGGCCGACGGCGTGGTGTATGGCGGCAAGCCTCTTTCGGCCAAGACCATCGTTTGGGCCGCCGGCGTCCAGGCGTCTCCCGCGGCTCGCTGGTTGGGTGCTGCGTCTGATCGTGCGGGTCGAGTGGTCGTTGGTCCCGACCTGACGGTGGCCGGTCGCCCGGAGGTCTTCGCCATCGGCGATACCGCCTCGTGCACCATGGCTGATGGGAAGCCCGTACCGGGCATCGCCCCCGCCGCCAAACAGCAAGGCAAGTACGTCGCCAACCTCATTGGACGGCGTTTGAAAGGCAAGCCCGCTGACGGGCCTTTCAAATACCGGCATCAGGGGAACCTGGCCACCATCGGCCGCAGCCTGGCCGTAATTGACATGGGGCGGGTTAAGCTGCGTGGAGCCTTTGCGTGGTGGATCTGGAAGCTCGCGCATATCTACTTTCTGATCGGTACGCGAAATCGTCTCAGCGTCGCGTTGAGCTGGGTATGGAACCATAGCATCGGCTACCGCGGCTCTCGCATCATCATGCATGCGATTAGCGACAAAGAGCCCACGGCGTTGGATAAATCCGGCTCTCTGGATTGAGGTGCACACCTTATCGGAACGTCAACTATCAGAAATACCAGGGAGAGGAACTTGACCGATCTATTCACGACAAAGCCCAAGCCTCCCTTGGCCGAACTCCTGCGGCCCAAGACGCTGGATGAATTCGTCGGGCAACGGCACTTGCTCGGCCCCGGCAAGCCGCTTCGTCTCGCGTTCGAGGCGGGCAAGTTGCACTCGTTCATCCTCTGGGGGCCGCCAGGCGTGGGCAAGACCACCCTGGGGCGCCTGGCCGCCAGTGCGACCGACAGCCGATTCATCGCCATCTCGGCCGTGCTTGCCGGGGTGAAGGACATCCGGCAAGCCATCGACGAGGCCCAGGCAGAACTGGGCAACCATGGTCGATCGACGGTGCTTTTCGTCGATGAGATCCATCGCTTCAACAAGGCGCAGCAGGATGCCCTACTGCCCCATGTCGAGTCGGGGCTCCTGACCCTGGTGGGGGGAACGACCGAGCATCCGGGGCTGGCGGTCAATTCCGCTCTGCTCTCACGCGCGCAGGTCTATACCCTCGAACCGCTGTCCGGCGACGAACTGAACCAGCTCTACGAACGCGCACTGCCGCATCTCCAGGGCGTCACGTTGGACGCGGACGCGCTGGATCTGCTCAAGGGCTTTGCCGATGGCGATGGCAGGCGCTTCCTCAATCTGCTTGAGCAGGTGACGAATGCTGCGTCGGGCGCGGGCAAGGCCGTGGTCGATGGCGAGTTTGCCAAACTGTCCACCAGCCCATCACTGCGCAGGTTCGACAAGGGCGGCGACGAGTTCTACTGGCAGCTCTCCGCCTTCCACAAGTCGCTGCGGGGCTCCGACCCCGACGCGGCCCTGTACTGGCTGGCCCGCATCCTCGACGGCAGCGGCGACGTCAGCCAGGTGACGCGCCGCATGATCGTGGTGGCCAGCGAAGACATCGGCAATGCCGACCCGCAGGCGCTGCAACTGGCGCTCAATGCCGCGCTGGCTTATGAGAGGCTGGGTTCCCCCGAAGGCGAAATACCGATTGCCCACGCGGCGACCTACCTTGCTGCCGCCCCCAAGTCGAACGCTGCCTATGCCGCCTGGAACAAGGCGAAGGCCTTCGTCAAGAACAGCGGCTCCCTGCCTGTGCCTCTCCATCTTCGCAATGCGCCGACGAAGCTGATGCAGCAGATGGGGTATCACGAAGGCTACCGCTATGCCCATGACGAGCCCAACGGCTATGCCGCTGGGCAAAGCTACTTTCCCGAGGGCGTGGCGCGGCCGGGCTGGTATCAGCCAACGGACAGAGGTGTTGAGCGCAGGCTGGGAGAAAGGCTTACTTGGCTGCGCTCGCTGGATGATGGGACGCTGCCAGAGGCGGACGCCTGACCGGTCGCCTCCGAAACCGGCTCATCGCGACTTCACGAACTACAGGAACAGGATAAGAACATGTCAGCCACTTCTTTCGGTGCATCCTCGGCGAATATCAGCCGGGGACGCGTTGCCCGCTATCTGCGCACGGAGTCTGGTGCTGCGGTGCTGCTGGTGATCGTCACGGTCGTGGCGCTGGCGTGGGCGAACTCGCCGCTATCCGATGCCTATTTCGCGTTGTGGCACCTGGACGTCGGGTTTGACTTCGGGCCGCTGGGCATGCACATGGATCTGCATCACTGGGTCAACGACGGCCTGATGGTGGTCTTCTTCTTCCTGATCGGCCTGGAGGTGCGTCAGGAGTTCGCCCACGGATCGCTCAGGGACCGCAGCCGTGCCCGTCTCGCTCTGATCGCGGGTGTCGCAGGTGTCGTGCTTCCCGCGCTGGTGTATGTCCTGATCGTGGGGCTGGCCGGAAGTGAAGGCCTGCACGGGTGGGGGGCGGTGGTCGGCACCGATACGGCATTCATGCTGGGCACCCTGGCGATCGTCGGCCCGCGGCTATCCGGTCAGTTGCGCGTGTTCCTGCTCACCCTGACCGTGGTCGATGACTTCCTCGCCGTGTCCATCATCGGCATCGTCTATAGCGAGGAGATTCGGATCGTCCCGTTGTTGATCGCCCTCGCCAGTCTCGTTGCGTTGTGGTGGCTAGGGCGCACCCGCCAGTGGCGGGCAATGCCGTATGTGCTGATCGTGATCGTGCTGTGGCTCGCAACCGTGTACTCCGGCATCCATGCCTCTCTCGCCGGGATGGCCGCGGGGCTGCTGATCCCCGCCTACGCGACGCAACGTCACAAGGTCGTCGCGGCAAAACAACTGTTCCGCGACTTCTGGCAGTCTCCGAGTGCCGCATCGGCCCGCGCGGTGGACTGCGGGCTGTCCCGGGGTATCTCGGTGAACGAGCGATTGCACGAGTTCCTGCGGCTGCCGACGGCGCTGCTGATCGTGCCGGTGTTCGCCTTGGCGAACGCCGGAGTGGACGTGCGTGGCGGGCTGCTCGCCGAGGCCTTCGGCTCGCCAGTCACGTGGGGCGTCATCGCAGGGCTCGTGCTCGGCAAGCTCGTGGGCATCGGGCTCATCACGCTCGTCGCCGTCCGTCTCGGCCTGGGCCGGCTGCCCGAGGGCGTCGGGGTGGGGAGCGTGTTCGGTGGTGCGGCACTGTCCGGGATCGGCTTCACCGTGTCGCTGCTGATCATCGGGCTCGCGTTCGGCACGACCTCCGACCTGGGCCGCCAGGCGACGGTCGGCGTGCTCGTGTCGATGGTGTTCGCCACGTTGCTCGGGTGGCTGATCTTCAAGGTCGCCGCCAAGCGGTGGGGTGAGAAGACCGCTGACCTGCCGATGGTGCTTGAGCCACCGGTCGATCCGGAGATCGATCACATCCGCGGGCCGGAGGACGCCCAGCTCACACTCGTCGAGTACGTGGACTTCGAGTGCGCGTACTGTGCGCACGCGACCGGTTCTTGGGACGATCTGCGTGCCCACTTCGGGGACGACCTGCGGTATGTGGTGCGCCATCTGCCGCACCACCCGCACGGGCCGATCGCCGCGCGGGCGTCCGAGGCAGCGGCGAACCAGGGGATGTTCTGGCCGTGGCTGGACTTCGTGTTCACCCGTCAGCATGCGCTGGAGCGCGAGCATCTGATCGGCTACGCCGCCGAGCTTGGGCTCGACGTCGAACGGTTCATCGCGGATCTCGACAGCACCGCGGTGATCGAGCGTGTCGAGCGCGACCTCGCCAGTGCGGTCGCCAGCGGTGCGCACGCCACGCCGACGTTCTTCGTCGAGGGTCGTCGTCTGCGCGGCAGCTACGACGCCCGCACTGTCACCGCGGCGCTCGAAGCCAGTCGCCGCGGCCCACGAACTCAGGAAGTCCCGTCCTGAGCGGGACGAACTACAGGATAAGAACATGCCAAACAATTCTTTCGGTGAATCCTCTTGTACCGCTGCGGCCAGCGGCCTCGTGCAGGTGCGCGGGGCGCGCGAGAACAACCTCAAAGAGGTGGACGTTTCCATCCCGCGTAACGCGCTCGTGGTGTTCTCGGGAGTCTCCGGCTCCGGGAAGTCCTCGCTGGCCTTCGGCACCATCTATGCCGAGGCTCAGCGACGTTACTTCGAGTCGGTGGCCCCCTATGCGCGGCGATTGATCGACCAGGCCGGCGTGCCCGACGTCGATGCGATCGACGGCCTCCCGCCGGCGGTGGCGCTGCAGCAGCAGCGTGGCTCCAGCAACGCGCGTTCCTCCGTGGGCAGTGTGACCACCCTGTCCAGCCTGGTGCGGATGATGTATTCGCGCGCCGGCGCCTACCCAGCCAACCAGCCGATGCTGTACGCCGAGGATTTTTCGCCCAACACGCCGCAGGGAGCGTGCCCGACCTGCCACGGCCTGGGCCATGTGTACGAGGTGACCGAGGCCATCATGGTGCCCGATCCCTCCCTGAGCATCCGCGAGCGGGCGATCGCCTCCTGGCCCCCCGCCTGGCAAGGCCAGAACCTGCGCGACATCCTGGTCAGCATGGGCTACGACGTTGACCGACCGTGGAAGGACCTGCCGAAGAAGGATCGCGACTGGATTCTGTTCACCGAGGAAACACCGACGGTGCCGGTGTACGCCGGCTTCACGCCCGCCGAGACCCGCGCCGCGCTCAAGCGCAAGATGGAGCCGAGCTACATGGGCACCTTCACCGGTGCTCGCCGGTATGTGCTGCACACCTTTGCCAACACCCAGAGCGCGCTGATGAGAAAGCGCGTGTCCCGGTTCATGGAGGGCAAGCCGTGCCCCACCTGCCACGGCAAGCGGCTCAAGCCCGAGGCGTTGTCGGTCACCTTCGCCGGCGTGGACATCGGCGCGTTCATGCAGATGCCGCTGGACCAGTTGGCGGCCTTGCTCGAACCCATTGCCCAGGGTGATTTCCGCGCCCATGCAGCGGGGGCGGCTACGGACAAGGAAGCGACCCGGCGCGACCGTGCCCAACGCGCGGCCTCCGGTCGTGCCGTACACGCGGTATCGCCCGACGTGCGCCGCACCTCCGCGCTGTCGGAAGAAAAGCGCCTCGCCGCGCAGCGCCTGGCCGGTGGCGTGATGGCACGCCTGCGCCAACTGCGCGGGCTGGGCTTGGGCTACCTGACGCTGGACCGGGCCACGCCGACGCTTTCGGCTGGCGAGTTGCAACGCCTGCGGCTGGCTACGCAATTGAGTTCCCTGCTGTTCGGCGTCGTGTACGTGCTCGACGAGCCCTCGGCGGGGCTGCACCCCTCCGACAGCCAGGCCCTGTACGACGCACTCGATCGGCTGCGCGACGCAGGCAACTCGGTGTTCGTGGTGGAGCACGACCTGGAACTGATGCGCCGCGCGCAATGGCTAGTGGATGTCGGGCCGGATGCCGGGGAGCGTGGCGGCCGCGTGCTCTACAGTGGCGAGCCGGATGGCCTGCGCAAGATTGCCGAATCGCGCACCGCCCGTTACCTGTTCGACGAGATCCCCGCGCCGGGGAGCCGGGCACGCGAAGCGATCGGCTGGCTGGAGCTGCAGGGCGTCCACCGCCACAACCTGCATGGCGTGGACGCACGCATTCCGCTGGGCGTGCTGACGGCCGTCACCGGCATCTCCGGCTCGGGCAAGTCCAGCCTCGTCGCGCAGGCCCTGCCGGAGCTGGTGCTGCTGCACCTGGGCCACGAGCCGGAAGACGATGTAGCCGAAAGCGCCACCAGCGAAGGGCCGGCAGTGATCGAAGCGACCGGCGGCCATCTGGCGGGCGACGTGGACGCCGTACAGCGTCTGGTGCAGGTGGACCAGAAACCGATCGGGCGCACGCCGCGGTCGAACCTAGCCACCTACACGGGCCTGTTCGACCATGTGCGCAAGCTGTTCGCTGCCACGCCCGATGCGCGACGCCGCCGCTACGATGCCGGACGGTTCTCGTTCAACGTCGCCAAGGGGCGCTGCGAGACCTGCGAGGGCGAGGGCTTCGTCAGCGTGGAACTGCTGTTCATGCCCAGCGTGTACGCGCCGTGCCCGACGTGCCATGGCGCACGCTACAACGAGGCCACGCTGAAGGTGCAATGGAACGGGCGCAACATCGCCGAGGTGCTGCAGATGACCGTGGACGAAGCCAGCGAATTCTTCGCGGGTGAAGACGCTGTGGCAAGGCCACTGCAACTGCTGCGCGATATCGGACTGGGCTACCTGCGCCTGGGGCAACCGGCCACCGAGCTTTCCGGTGGCGAGGCGCAGCGTATCAAGCTGGCGACCGAGCTTCAGCGCAGCCAGCGCGGCCGAAGCCTGTACGTGCTCGACGAGCCGACTACCGGGCTGCATGCGTCGGACGCCGACCGGCTGCTGGTGCAGTTGCAGCGCCTGGTCGATGCCGGCAATACCGTAGTGATGATCGAACACGATATGCGCGCGGTGGCCCAGGCCGATTGGGTGATCGACGTGGGGCCTGGTGCAGGCGCTGCCGGCGGCAGCATCGTGGTGGCGGGCTCCCCTCAGCAGGTGGCCCGAACGTCTGGCAGCAGAACCGCTCCGTTCCTTGCACAGGAGTTGGCGCGGGCCGAGTAGCTCAGTTCGCCAAATGTTGCCAGTTTTCGCGGGGCATTGATCGTCGCCACACGACGGTGGCGATCAATGCCCGAATCGCGTCATCCTTCCTGAGTCAGAGCAAGATAGGGATTGTTGGGCGGTATTTCGGCGAGTGCCAAGGACCCATCTTCGAGGAGGTAGCCATGCAGTCGGCGGGACTTCCTCGGGCCCGTGACTTCACAGGTCCAAATGTTCAGGCCATTGGGCTGCTTTCGATGTAGCTGCAGCTTCTCGAAGCGCTTCTGCACCCACTGCCAATCCTGTTGACTCTCCTGCTTGGCGAGTGCGGCCACTTCGGGATGCTCCTGCGCATAGCGTTGGAACACACCCGGGCTGACCAGGTAGGCCGTGTCATTCACCGTATGCACGAGTGCCTTCGCGTCGTTGATGATGAGCCGTCGTGAGGCGATTCCCTGCTTCAGCCAAACCATGAACTGTTCCCCGGATGGCTTCGTTGCCGATGACCCAGGCGTAGGCGCGGGTGCAGGTGCAGGCGATGGAATGGACGTCGCGGCTGTTGCTGGCGCGGGGGTGTGGAGGAACTCCTCGGCATCCTGGCCAACGCCGGCCGACTCACCCAAGCCCACCATCGCGAGCAAATCCTCCATGACGTCGGGCACGGGCTGGGCTGCGGGCGGTGAAACGATGGTGGTGCTGTCGCCCTCCCAAATCGGAGGCTCTTGACCTCCCTGCGCTGGGTTCACCGAGACGGTAGGCGCGGGAGCCGACATGCTGGCGTCGTTTTCCGCGGGCGTCGCGTCGATCTCTACCGTGCCCGCGAAAGGTGCTGGTCGCTCGCCAGACTCCCAGATCAGCGCGGGAGCGAGACGCAACAGGGTGAACGAATGGGACCAGCCGGTCGTGCTGGTCACGGTCGCGCGCCAGACCGCCTTGCCGTCCGGTGTGGGCTGCAGCATGCCGTGGTCCTGCAGCACATTGAACACGGCGGTGTTGTTCGCAGGAATGCCATCGATCCCCTGAGACAGGAGGTGTGCGCGCAGTTTGTCCGAAACCGTCTTGCTCACCAGCCACAAACCATCCTCGGTGAGCCAGCCATCGGAGGCTTCCGGCTGGTTCAGCTTCAACTGTTCCTTGAGCAGGTAGCGCAACCCGTCCAGCAGCTTGCGTTGCAGTGCGTGCTTGGGCGCGGCCATGGCGCGCGCCGGATCGCCGCCCAGCTCCTGGGCCACCGACGCCCGGTCTGCTTGCACGACGAGTTCCCCCAGTACACCGGCATGTTCGTACTGACCGGCCAGCACATAGAGCAGCGGTGCCCAGAGAGCCGGATAGTCGCTGAGCCAGTCCAGGACGTGGCGGTCGAGCAGTTGGCGATAGAGCAAGCCTGTTGCGGCGCTGTGCAGGCGGTATTCGCGGTCGTCACGGTAGCGAAATCGGTACGCCTGGTGCAGCGGGCCATGCCACGGATGCCAAGTACTGCCGTCGGCCAGTTCGACGTGTAGATCGACGGCGATCTTGCCAATATCGTGGAGCAGCGCAGCATAGGCAACGGCGGCGGTCCAGGCTTCGGACTGGGCCGCCTGGTCTTCGGGACTGGCACCGATGGGCAGCAGATGGGACTGCCGCAGTTTCAGGCTGTAGGCGACGATCTCCAGGCCGTGGTCGAGCATGCCGCCCGGGTAGGCATGGTGATGCGCCTCGGAGGCCGGGAAGGCCTGGACCAGTTCGGCATAGCGTTCCAGGGGCGTGCGATACAGGGTGGCGAATTGCCTACGCGAGAGCGAGGTACGCTGCCAGATGTGCTCCAGCAGCTTCTGCCGGCGTGGGGTGGCCAGCAGCGATGCGGCCGACTCAGGACGCAGCAGCCCTTTCGGGAGGGCGGTGACGGGTGGTGGCGTCGGTGCGGCAGCGACCGGGGGCCGTTTTCGCTGGAACAGGGAAAGCATGTGGGTGTCCTGATGACGGGCCGACCGGGAGGCCTTTTGGCCTTTTCGAGGTAGGGCCTTTCCCCTTGCACCCCATTCCCTTGCCATTTCGGCCCTTTGGCCTTTAACCGTTTCGGTATAGCGAGGCCTGGGTTGCGGCTCCAGCGTCAATGTGGAACCCGCTCGAATGCATTGGACGGCGACCCGGCGCTGGCCTCTGCCTATGCTGTGGGAACGCTGCTTCCGCCAGGTAGGTTGTTCTCACTCAGGCGACTAAGTTGACAGACGCGACAAAGGCGACTAGAGTGAATCCTGTCCCAAACCTACTCGGGAGATGACCATGCCCACTGCCATTGAATTCATTGCCGACCGTCTGCCGCGCGTCACGGTGGAAGATGTACGCCGCTTCGCGGATACCGTCGAAATCCGGGATGCCACGGCTTTCGCGGCCGAGTTGCAGGCGTTCGTCCACGAGCGTGTGGAAGCGGTGACACTGCCCGCCAACTTGGAGGGGGAGACCGTTGGGCAGGCCCTTGCACGCAAGGCGGCCGCGCTGCGCGCCGACACGCGCTGGGCACCGAATGAAACCGACGTCCAGCGAGGCCGCGCCGTGCTGCTGGAAACCTTCAACCAGCCGCACAACCTGCCGCCCGCGGAGTTCGCCAAGCTGGCGGACAAGTCGCGCCAGCAGATCTACAAGGACATCCTCGCGCGTCGGCTGCTGGCGCTGAACGTGGGGCCGCGCGGTCAGAAGCTGCCCGACTGGCAGCTCGACCCGGTGAAACAGCAGTTGACCCAAACCGTGCTTCAGGAGGTCGAGGGTATCGATCACTGGACGATCTACCGCGCACTGTCCGAACCGCTCGAAGGCTTGGGTGGGCGCTCGCCGGTGGATGCGGTGACGCATGGCACGATCGATGACGTGGCCGAGGCCGTGTTCAACGTGCTGGGCGTCCAGGTGCATTGAAGCGAGATCGCCATGAGCCACGAGCTGCCTTCGTTCCTGATCGATGCCGGTGAACTGCTCCAGCATGTGAGCCGCGTCGTCTATCGGGGCAGCCCGCTGTACTATGGTCGCAGCAGCACGAATCGCTACGATGACCCGGCGGGGGCCTACGGCGTGCTCTACCTGGGGCGCGACCTGCCCACGGCGCTGATGGAGTCGGTGTTTCACAAGCACCAGTGGCTTGAAGACACGAAGCGCTCCATCGCCCTGAAGGAGGTCCACGCCCGGATGGTCCGCGCCGTGGGCGTGCTGGACGACGTGCTCCTGGCCGACCTCACGGCGCCGGGCGTCATGGCGGGCTACTTCGGCCTGAATCTGGAGCAGTTGGCGAGCCGCGACTACACGCACACGCAGCAGGTGTCCGCTCAGGTGCATGCGATGGTCGGCGACGACGGCCAGCCGCTGTTCGACGGGGTGCTCTATCCGTCGCGCAACAACTATCCCGCCGCGAGCATCGCCCTGTTCGAGCGTGCGGGAACGAAGGTCAGCGTTGTCGAGGACATCGACCTGGTTGACCATGTGGACTGGCCGCGTTTCGTTGCCACCTACCGCATCGGCGTGGAGCCCGACCCCGGCCCGGTGGAACCGGATGACGAAGCGTCCTGAAGCAGCAAGAAAACACATTGAAGCCCGAAACGGAATGAAGTGGAGCAAACAGGAATAGGCATTCCTCAGTAGCAGGAGACGACCATGAACACGACGACCCGCACCAGTACCGCAGAACGCCTCGGCCGTACCTTTGGCCGCGGATGGCGCGTCTATGCGCGTGGCGAACGGCGGGTATCGAATTGGTTGGTGGCCAAAGGGGTGCCTTCGGTTGGTGCCACAGTGCTGCTGTGGGTGGTCAAGCTGGCTGTGCTGGGCGCGCTGCTCTACGCCGCCTTCTGGTTCGCACTCGTGTTGCTGGGAGTCGTGGTGGCGGGATGGGCGGCGGCTGCCAATACATCGGAAGAAGACGAGTGGCCGTTCACCGACCTCACCGAACTGCGCAAGACACCCGGCTACGATCCCAATCTGTACAACGATACGTCGCACGAGTTGTACACCGACGACTGATCGGCACCGCGCTACTTCAGCTTACCTCCGGTAAGGGCCCCAGCGCCCTTACCGCCTGCTTGGCCGGCGCTCTTGCTGCCATCTGAAAGCCCCTGGATGACGTGCCCGGCCCGAATCCCAACCCAGGTAAGGCTCGCAAGCCAAAAGCCCGGCAAGACCAGGAACATCGTGCCCATGACGAACATCAGGAGCAGGTCGCCAAAGGCATTGTTCAACCCCACCAGCGGATCGAAGTTAGTGTGTGGCCGGTTCCAGCCGAAGCCCCACCCATAGAGCGCATCGAGGATGGTGCTGTCGATCCAGCGTGCGAGTTGGAACCAGAAATCGGTGAAGAACAGCGCGAATTGCACGACGCTGACGGTGACGACCGTCTTCAGGTCATAGGTTCCGACGACCAGTACGAGCGGGATGCAGATGACCAGTGCCATCTTGAGCAAGGCAAGCACCATGGGCAGCGCCTGGCGCACCACGTCCATGGCGGGAAATGCGGCAAGTGCCCCGACCGCCATTCCTACATCCCCCGTGGCCCGCGTCACGATGTTCGGCAGGGTCTTGTCGATCTGGCCGCCGTAGTCGGTATAGACCGAACCCTGGTTGAGCTTCTGCTGTCGCGGTGACGCGATGGTACGGACCACCGAATCGTCCACCTCGGTACGGCTCAGGAACCCGGCCCAGCCCGCCAAGCGATTCAACAGGCTGGGGTCCACCTGGCCCAGCAGCCGTGCCCGCAGGCCGTTGCTGCCATCGGCCCACCACTGCCTGCAGGTCGGGTAGCCGCCGCCACTGGCCACCTGCGCAAGCCCTGCGTCGCGGGTGTCGTCATAGGGCCATGACTCGCGCGCCGTGCTGGAACGGTAGCTGTCGTAGTAGCCGCCGGTATCCGTGAAAAACCTCGAACCGATCCAGGTCACGTCGTTCATTTGAGCGTCGTCCAGCTCCGGCCGCGCCATGAACAATTTAGCGCGTGCAGGTCCGTAGCAGTCGTGTGTGAAATCGGCCACTTCCTGAGCCAGAACCGGGTCATTGATGCGGGTAGCGTCGATCTCCATGCGCATCTGTCGCAGGTCTGTCCCGCACGGGATTGCCGCCACCGAGGCGCTGGTGACGGCGCGCGAGAGCGCGTGCATGAAGGCCCACCAGACCGGCACCTTGGCACTCTGGTTGTTGATGGTGCTGAAGGACTGGGACCAGCCGGTATCCGTGGGCTGCGGCACGTTGACCTGGCACTGGGCCGAGCGCGAGCTGTCGTACTGAATTGTGTTGAGGTCCACGTCGATGAAGGGGATGCCGGCGAACATCACCACCACGATGGCGACGAACACCCGGTTCTCGATGCGTGCGGCCGAGAGCACGCCCTTGTTGCCTTCGTCGGCACCTTCCGCACGGGCCTTAAGCCATTCCTGCACGATGATCGCCACGAAGGGCAGTGCGAATACCCCGCTGGATACCAGTACCGCCCAGATGCCGTTGTTGACGATCCAGGACACCAAGGTCAGGTAGTACTCCAGGTAGTCGGTTGTGAAAAGCGTCATGGCTCGGACCTCCCCTCAGCCCTGCATCAACAGGCTGGCTTCAAGCGCCACGATGGCAACGACGCCGGCGATCTCGCTGCGTACCAGGCGGCGCCGCGCTTGCGCGTCGTCCTCACGCGCAAGCAGCCGGCGACGCATCCAGACCCAGCCGTAGGCCGTCGCGCCATACAGGCACAGCCGCCAGACCAGGAAGTAGCCCGCTGCTGCCGCCAGCCAACGCTCCCAGCCCGCGACACTTCCGACGAGGTAGATGCCAACGATGTTGGCACCCACGGCGACGGCCGCGAGTACCATCGTCCACAGCAGCGCCTTCGCTGCGCGCCGGTTGAACAGCCAGCGCGGGCGCAGCCAGGCCGCACGCATCAGGCTCATGGCCGGCCTCCCGGATTGCCCTTCTGCAACTGATCGAGGCGGTCAGGCACCGGATCGCCTTCGTAGATGCCACGCGAGCCCGCCGCGCGCGTGCCGTGGCGCTGGATGATCGCCATGGGCGAGTTGTTCGCCAGCTCCCGGCGCAGCTCCAGCTCGGTCTTGAGGTTGCGAATCTCGCGATCGAGCGTGTCGCTCTCGTGGTTCACCGCCTCCACGGCGAGCTGGTTGGCCGCCACGTTGGGCTCCTTCTTGCCGGTCAGCAGCGTGCGTTGCAGCAGTAGCGCCTTCTCCAGCACCGACGCCAGCGCAACCTCGGACGCCAGGCGCTGCGACAGCAGGTGCTGGTCCGGTTCGTCGCGCAGTGCCTCGACCACGCCGCGCGTGATGGGCAGCGACGCGCTGCCGGCCTCCCGCAGGTTTTCGGGCGTCGTGTTCTTCGCCTTGGAGACCAGGTCCTGGAGCGCCTGCAGCTTGGCGTCGTACTCCTCCTGGATCAGGGGCGTCAGCCCGACGCCGGGCACCGTCTCCGTCTTGGTGCAGGCGTCGCAGGTGCGCTGCTCCTTCTCGCCGAGCACCCGTGTTGCCCACTCGATGGCCGCCTGCGGCGTGGTCCAGGTTTGGCACGACAGGCTCGTGCAACTGGCCGGAGCGATTGCCGACGTGTCGGTCACCCCGCGGCCATTGACCAGGTTGTAGCCCGCGCGGGTGACGTCACCGACCACCTTGATCGCGGGCTGACCGGAGCCGCCGGCATTGCTTCCCCCGACCCAGGGCACGCCATCGTTGCCACGGCGCGTCTCGGCCTGCTCGATGGCCGAGACGGCATCCGTGCTCGAAACAGCGTCACGCAGCGCCAACCCCTCTGCCATCTGGCTCCAGCCGAGTTGGCCGCCAGCCGTTTCGGCCATCTTTTCGGCCATGGCGCGGCACGTCAGCTTCGAGCGGTCGAAATCCAGCCGCGCTTGCAGAACGCCGTTGGTGAGCAGGTTGTAGAGGCCTGGATCTGCACGCTGGATGATCAACGCCGGCAGGGACGCCACAGCACTCGTAGCACTCTGGATCACCGAGGACATGATCTGCTGAAAGCCATTGGTGACACCGTTGAGTTGATTCTTCAACGTGGTCTGGATGCTCATGTCGCCGCAGATCAGATTGCTGTTCCAGCCGACACCCACGCCGAGCGAGCGCATGCCGGCTGCGCGGCCCATCGAAACGGCGCTGCCGCCGCCGATGGAGTACATGACGTCATCGCCGATGACGTTGCCGCTGGTCTGGTAGCCCAGTTGGCCCCAGGCCACGCCGCTTGCCAGAACCAACGCGCCGGTAAGCGCCAAACAGATCCTCTTGCCACGAGCCGGTGGGGAGAACTGCATAGAGTCGGAACGCTTCATCGCGGCACCTCAAAGGAAATCAACGCTGCCAAGGAACACCTGTCCACGGCGTTCGCAGCAGGCATACGGCCGCCACAGCGCCCAGGCGTAGTCGCCTTGCTGGGCCTGAGTCAGGAAGCCGGTGCGTGGGAAAACCGTGCAGGACGAGGACAGGACGGGCGTGAGTTCCTGCCACTTGCCAGTCGAGGCATCACCCTCCATCAGCGCGCTGGCGGGCCAGTAGCCATCGCGGGCATTGGCAAGCAGCGGCTGGTACACGTGCAACTGCCCGCGGCGCGTGACGACATCGCCCGCACGCTGGGCCACCACGGCTCCCGATTTGTGGTCGTCGGTCTGGTGCAGGAAGCCGCCGCGGGGATACACGTTGCCCCAAAGGTTCATCGTGGTGCGTGCGCCGACCTCGCGCATGCCGGGAATCAATGCCTCCGGGTAGGCCATCTCGGGCACGTTGTAGCGCCAGGCAAGCGTGTCCAAGGTGCTGAGCAGATACGGCATGAATGCCGTTCCCGCGCCCTCGCAGAAGTAGCCCGAGGACGAAACAAACTGGTTGAACACCTCGACGCCGGGATGGCCGATCACGTCGGCGTTCTTGAATTTCGCGAGATTGTTTTCGTGATCCTCGTTCGTCGTTCCATCGCCGCCCGCTTGGGCGGACGGGTTGGCCGTACTCATCGCCCGGACTTCGACCCACGGGTTCTCGCCCGTGTTGCTGTAGCTGGAGACGACCGCATCGGGGATGTAGTGGCGCACCTTGACAGAGGTGCGCACCGTGCAGCCTCCCCAGGTGCAGTAGAGCCAGTAGCAGATACCCACCACCCGGTACTCCAAGCAATCGGGCGAGGCCACCGAGGCAACGATGGCGGTGGTGTTCAAGGCGTAGCTACCCGTGGCGCTGAGCAGCAGCAAGGAAGCCACGCCAGCCCGCATGCGGCGCATAAGGTCGAATGGCCTCGTCATGGCTGGGTCCTCCGACGCTGCTCGATGCGCGCGACAGCGCGGGCCACATCCGGCTCGCCATAGACCACGTAGCGCTGATCCACCACGACAGCCGGGATGCTGGTGATGCCCAGGCTCCATGCGTCGGTGACGCCCTGGTATGCGGAAGCGATGCGGCGCTGTAGGTCGGCGCCGCCTTGGTTCAGCCGACGCTTGACGGTGGCCGCCGCCTGTTCGGGGGCGGCGGGCAGTTCCGCAGAAAGCTCCGCTTCAATCCGGCGGGCTTCGTCCAGCTCGATCAGCCGCTCGCCGCCCATGGTCTTGACCGGGTGGTGGCTGTCGGTGACGACCAGTACGTCGGCTGCGAAGGTGACGGGGCTGAACACGGCCAGGGACGCCGGCAGCGCCACGACGAGACCAAGGGTTCGCCAGCCCGACGCGAACGTGGAAAAGGATGCCGGCATGTCGCGTGCCCCGAAAGTTGATCAGGGCCATAGTCAAACGCGAACCCGATGCCACCCCAACAAACAATGCGCATCGCGGGCTGCCCGCATACCTGCTTGTCCCGGGCCATAAAAAAACGGAGGCCGAAGCCTCCGCGAGGATCAATGAAGCAATGCGACCGTTACAGCAGGCCTGACTCCGCAAAGGAGAACGGGGAACCTTGGCCTACGATGATGTGATCCAGTACCCGTACATCGATGAGCGCCAGCGCGGCCTGCAGTTGCTGGGTCAGCACACGATCCGCGCTCGACGGCTCGGAGATGCCCGAGGGGTGCTGGTGCGCGAAGATCACCGCGGCGGCGTTCAACTCCAGCACACGCTGTACGACGACACGTGGATAAACAGAAGTCGAGTTGATCGTGCCCCTGAACAATGGCTCGTAGGCCAGCACCTGGTGCATGCTATCCAGGAACACAGCGGCGAATATCTCGTTGGGTTCAGCGACCAGTTTCACGCGCAGATAGTCCCGCACGGCGGCCGGCTGGCTGAGGCATGGTCCAGCTTTGAAGATCCGTTTTTCCAGCAGCACGATGGCCTGCTGGATGATCCAGTCTTCGTGCTGGGCAGCTACGGCGGAAAGCGACTCCACACAGGAGTCATTGATGGCGAAAGACATGGCGAACCTCCAGACGGTGAGATCGGAGGGCGCGCGCCCCCGAGGGCAAGCCCTCCTGGGGATGAGAATGAAAAGATGCATCCATCACCGCGATTGCGGTGACCGTTCGCGGCCAGGATGCAAGGCGAACGAGTCGCGGTCAGCGCAGAGGACTGCGCCGTAGCCTTGAAGACCGGGGCTACCTGGGCATGTCGCCGACGACGTCGGCAGGCATTTCGGATGTGGGTGTGCTGGTCGGACCCTCAGCCGCCAGCATGTCCATGGCTGACAGCAAGGCATCGCCCTCGATCGGCCCCTGCAGCAGGATGGCCTGGCCCGTTTGGCGATCGAGCAGGCGCAGCGACGGCGTGGCGGTTACGCCGCTCTTGGTGGCTTCCGCAGCCTGGGCGCGGATAGCCGCACTGGGCCTTTCGCTTGCCATGCACTGCTCGCTGGCTGGCGTCGATTCGGGGTACCGCAAGCCATCGGGCAAGCCCTGGCCGCCGCTGCGCGTGTGGGCATAGACCCATTCGATCGCCTGCCAGAACGCGACATGCCCACCTGCTTCGGCAGCGCATTCCACTAGGCGTGCCTCGGCTGACGCGGCCGGCTCGTGCTCGGCCAGCGGCTGGTGGTGCCATTGCAGCGCCACGTCGGTGTTGTTGCCGATCCACCGCTTGAGCTGCGGGAAATACTCCCGGCAGAACGGGCACTCCAGGTCGGCATAGAGCGTCAGCGTGAAACGGCCTTTGGGGTTGCCCATTAGCCAGGGCGGCCCGGCCACCGGTGCCATGCTGACCGGCGTGGGCGGCTGCGGCGGGGATTCGCCGGGCGACCTTGACACAAGCCAGATCAGCAGCAGCGCGACCAGCACAGCAGCCAATGCCCAGGGCCAGCGGGGCCGCCCGTTGCGGCGGCGGAACGCCTGGACCTGCATCGGAATGGAAGGACGTTTCTGTTCCATGGCGTTCTCCGTCTTACGACAGTTCCAAGGCCGGCGACTCGATGCCGCGCGCCTGGTCGATCTTCTCGGCCACCTTGAAGGCCGCTTCCAGTTCGGTGCAGCCGTAGTGCTGCATGAGCTGGTAGCGCTCGGCCTTCTCTTCGGGTTCGGTCTGCGCCAACGCCAAGTACAGGCTGGGCGGCACGGCGCGGAACAGCACTTCCATGCTCTTGGAAAGGATGACGCCCTCGGTGAACTTGCCCGCTTCTTTGCGCGCCGAGAGCATCAGCGCTTTCTGCGCGGGCGAGAGTTCGCGGAAGCGTGCAATCTTCTCGACCTCATCGGGCGGCATCGACAGGCAGATCCACCACTCAATCATGTTGAGCATGGGCTCCGCGGCACGCGGCAGATCGTCGATATTTTGTGTAGCCAGCCAGAACCAGGCCCCTAGCTTGCGCCACATTTTTGTGATCTTGACCACGTAGGGAGCGAGCAGCGGGTTCTTGGTGATCACGTGACCTTCGTCGGTCACGTTGATGATCGGGCGCCCCAAATACTGGTCGCGCTCAGCGATGTTGTTCACCGTGCTGATCAAGCTGATGTAGGCGATGGAGAGCTGCGCGTTGTAGCCTTCGCGGGCGTATGTCGCCAGATCGACCAGGGTGATGTCGGCCTCGGGCCACGGCGTGCCGTCGCGGTCGAACATCTCGCCGTCCGTGCCTTGGCAGAACATGTCCATTGCGTCCGCCATCTCCAGCAGCCGCACGCGGCGCATCTCGGGCAGCGTCGGGTCCTGGCCGCGGGTGCGCAGCGCGTTGCGCACGTCGCGCGTGAGAACGGTGCGCTTCTCGCTACCACCTCCACCGTGGCAGTGCTCGGCGGCGTCGAGGATGCACTGCCGGATTAACGAGCGGTCGGCCCGCGTCATCCGGGCTTCTTCCTTGTCTTCGCCGCCCGTGATCATCAGCCTGGCCGTGATCTCCAGTTCGCCCAGCACGTCGCGCTGCTCGTCCGCTTCCATGGCTGAGGCGTCGGGGGGTACGTCCTCGTCCAGCGCATCGGCATCGAGTGTCTGCACGTCGCTCGGCGTTTCGATCAGCCGGCGCGCATCGGCGAACGGTGCCAGGCTGATGCCCGAGCCAGGGGCCAGCTTGACCCGGTTCACCGTCAGCCCGAGCTTGCGTGCGAAGTCGCTGAACAGACCGAAGCTGTTGCCGGCCTCCACGATGAACAGCCGCGGGCGGTATATCGCCGTGACTTGGTTCAAGAGGTTGTTAAGCGTTGCGGACTTCCCCGAGCCCGTAGGGCCGAACAGAAACAGATGGGCGTTCATCTGCCGATCCAATCTGTTCAAGGGGTCAAACGTAATCGGGCCGCCACCGCGATTGAACATCGTGATGCCGGGGTGCCCCGTACCTTGGGCGCGGCCCCACACCGGCGACACGTTCGCGATGTGCTGCGCGAACATCAGTTGGGTGTACCACTTGCGCCGATCCTGGCCAGGGTTGTAGCAGCACGGCAGCCAGCGCAAGTAGCTGTTGAGCGGTGCCACCTCGTCGTCCTCGCGCACCGGCTGCAAGCCGGCGTTGAGCATGACGTTCGCCAGGTCCAGGCCGCGCCGGTCCAGTTCCGCTTCGTCGCGTCCGCGCAGGTAGAACGCCAGCGTTCCCCGGTAGAGCTTGTGCGCGCTGCCGATCAGGGACCGTGCCTCCTGCACGTCCTTGAGCGTCTGCTCCGACGCCAGCGTCTCGCCCACCGCCTTCTTCGCCAGGTGGTTGAGGTCCGCTTCCAGCACATCCTGCGGCGTGGCGACCATCGTGAGACACATCAGGGTGTCTTCCGGCATCTGGTCGAACAGCGTGTTGATCGCATCCCCTTTGCGGGTTTCGCCTGTCAGGTGTCCGGTGCCGGGCGGCATACGCAGGCGGTCGGTGATTAACACGCGATGCGGCATGCCGTCGAAGTACCAGGTGCCGTGCTCCACGTCGGAGCGTGGCTGACCGAAGAACAGCCGCTGGCTGAAATCCCGACCGCTCGCCAGCTCGATTTCGCCGTCCTCGGCCTCGTCGGGGTAGCGCGCCAGCGCGTAGAAGCGCTCCCGATCCTCTGCACTCGGCCCGAGCATCGCCGGGCGCGGATTGAACCACCGCAGCAGCCAGTCGTGGACGTCGGCTGCGACCATGCGCCGTGCCTGGATGCCGGCGTTCGCCAAGCCGCCGCACAGGCGGTCGCAGACGATGTTCAACATCTGCTCGGGCGTCTGGCCGCGGCGGTTCGCCTGCCCGGTGGCACGCCGATAGACGACCATGCGAACCCGCCGCGTCTGGCCGCGCCAGCGAAGGCGAGTCACTACCGTGTCCTCGAAAAGTCCACCGGGCTTGGCGACCGCGCGCAGGTGGTGGCTGAAGAAGCGAAGGTAGAACTCGGTGAACGCGGTGCCGCGGGCGCGCGGCTGCACGTAGTTGCGCAGGTTCTCCATGTACTGGTCGAAGCTGGGTTCGTCCTGGGCGTAGAGCTGGAGCACCCAGGGGTTTTCGTCCAGCTCATCGAACGAGTCCTG
Source organism: Burkholderia sp. AU45251 (assembly GCF_030482905.1). Lineage (NCBI taxonomy): Bacteria > Pseudomonadati > Pseudomonadota > Betaproteobacteria > Burkholderiales > Burkholderiaceae > Burkholderia > Burkholderia sp. AU45251. The sequence goes on from NZ_JAUJQH010000014.1 coordinate 159,125, forward strand.
GAGCGCGTTCTCCAAGGCGTCGCGGGCATGCGCGAGCCAGCCGGGTTCCCGGCCCTCGGTGCCCAGCGGCACCAGCTCGTAGAAGGCAGCGACCGACTGCCCATCCTCCAGCAGCATGGACTTCGACTGCGGCAGGAACTCCACCCAAGGCAGCAGTTCCGCGAACGACGGCGCGACGTCGTACAGCGCCTGCTCGTTGGCTACCGTCGCCGGCCTGCGGCCTTGGAGTGCTGCACCGGGTTCGGGGATGCCGGCCTGGTGCAAGGCGTCGACGTGGCGCTGCCAGCCGTCCGGCTGCTCGTCATCGCCGGCGCCGGATGCGGCAAACTTCGACCAGGGTAGTTTCCAGCGCATCAGTAGTCCTCCACGCGCTCGCCCGGCATGGCGTACTGCACCCGTTGGTACAGGGGGAAGACCGTCGTGTAGCCCGGCACGGGTACGGGGTCCGTGCCCGCCAAGTGCGGGTACACGTACATCACCAGGTCGGGATTGGGCAGGCGGTGAAACTGGCGATAGACCTCGTTGCGTGCCGTGCGCGTGTAGCGCATCTGTTCGGCGGGCGCGGCCTGCACGTCGGCCTCGGTCAGCGGCCGGCGCAGGCTCTGGCGCGCGTCGAGCAACTGCCGGCGCGCGACCTGGCCGGTGCCACCGCCGCCGCCACCCGTTTCCTGCTGCCAGATGTCCATCATGGTGCGGTCGCTATGGGTCAGCAGTTCTTCCTTGCTGGTGGCGCAGCCGCCGAGCACAGCGACGGCGAGGGCCAGCGCCAGGCCCTTAATCGAGTTCGAGCGCATGGCTTTCTCCTGCACGGTGATCGACCTTGCGGCCTTCGGGGTCGTGATCGATGGCCAGCGGTTTTTCGAGGTGGACAGCGACCTTGGCGCCGGGCTGCACATAGACGGCGGCGAAGGCCTGGCCGTAGAGCTTGTTGACCCAGGCCGACATGTCACGGACGCCGCCCGCGAGGATCTGGCCGACTGCTTCCTGGCCGCTGATGCCCACGGTGCCGATGGAACCGTCCGAGCCGACATAGGACATGCGGCCGCTGTCGCTCTCGATGAGCGAGGCCACGCCGGCACCGGCCGCCGTGATCAGGGCCTGCGAGCCGAGGTATTGCTGGGCATTGCTGCGCCGCTCGCCGCTGACGCAGGGGATGCCGTGCGGATCGCTGATCCAGCCTAGGCCGTCGCGCTGCTGGTTGTTCTGCTGATTGCCTTCGCGGTCTTCGGGGATGGTGCGAATCGTGCCGTCGTTGAAGACGAAGGTGATACTGCGCACCTGGCCGCGCACGCATGAGAGCGTCCAGTCGCCCGAGGCGGTTCCGCTGAACACAGCGCCGGCCACGTCGGGAATATCAATCCCATTGGCCGTGAGGTTGTCCGGCCCGACCAGCACCTTGAAGGGGTACGGATCGTTCACCGTCCCGTCGATCGGTACGCGGCCGATCAGCGCCGTCATCGCCACGGAGCCCATCAGCGTGGAGTTGGTCGGCACGGTATAGACCGGCTTGGCGCTCTTGACGCCTGCTGCACGTGCGCCGGCGTTCGCCACGTTCTCCATGGTGGTTTCCAGCGTGCTTTGCGCGGGGCCGAAGCTCGTCGGGAAGCTCATGCCGCTGCCCGTGCCACGACCGTTGTTGCGGCCCTCGGCCTTCTTCGCGTCGTCCGGTTCGACCCACCGCACGCCGCCTTCCATGCCGGCTTCGTCGCCATCGCGCAGCCCCAGGCCCACAGGCAGATCGGCATGGCCGCCGCCACGCCCGCCGATGCTGTCCAGACGCCGCTGCAGGTCGGCGAGCAGCCCTTCAGTCTGCTGGCGCGCACTGGTCGCCTGTTCCTGGTCGCGGCGCAGGTTCGAGCGCTCGGATTCGAGGGCCGAATTGATGCGTTGATCGATGGAGTTCTCGCGCTGGCGCAGCCGCTGGTTTTCCTCGCGCTGCGACTTGTTGTCGGTTAGCGCGGTCTGAAGCTCGGTACGCAACTGCTTTACCTGGGCGACGAGCGTTGCCACGGTATCGCGGGGGGTATCGCCTTCGATGCCCAATGCCTTCATTTCCTCGGGCGTGAGCTTGGAGCCGGCATCCGCAGCGGGCGGTGCCGACGTGCTTCCGCCGGAGAACAGCCGGATGGCAACGAACAGCACCAGCAAGGCGACCGGGATCATCAGCCACTTGAGCAGGCCGTTACTGCGCATGGCGGGCCCCCTTGCCGTCGTCGGCTTCAGCTTCCGGCTGCGCCAGGTGCGCAGCGGGGTCGAAGCGGTGGATCGCCGGCAGCAGCGATTGCGCGAGGCCGTGCCCACGCGTCACCAGGTACAGGACGGTCGTGTCCTCGGGAGATCCGCGCGGACCCAATGATTCGTGCTGGAAGGTTGCGGTGAGGAAGTCGCCTTGCAGCACGCGCGGGTCGAGCGTGACCCAGCCGCTGCTGCTGTTGGTCAGACGCACGGCGGTGACCCACTGGTCTTCCAGACGCCACGACGCGAGCGCGACCGCGCGCACCGGCAGCGTCGGCATCAGCGTGCCGAGGTCGAGGTCACGGCGCAGGTTCACCCGCATGACGCCTGGCAGCGGCTCCACGGTGCGCAGGGGCGCGTAAAGGTTCTGAGCGGCGAAGCGCGTCAGGACGACCGAAACCGGGGTTTCGCGCCGCGCCGCATGAGCGCCTGTCTGATTCTGGGCGCGTGCCGGGGCCTCATCGGCACCGCCTGCCTGATCGCCATAGCGCGCCGGGGTGCTGCTGCCCTCGACGATGCGCACCGGCTCCAGCTCGGCCTCGCCGTCCTTGGGCGGCTCGGCCGCGATGTCGAGCAGGAACAGCGCGCCCGTGTCGGCGTCCTGCAATTGCAGCCGCGTGGGCTCGATCGGCTCGCTGGCGCGCAGGTACACCGCGCCACCCGCGCTCTGCACGCGCAGGCGTTCGCCCACGCCCGCCGGCACGCCCACGCGGACGTTCCGGTCGATGAACACGATGCGCTCCTGGCCTACCTTCAGCGGCAGCGCGAGCGGCATGCGTTCCCAGCGCAGGATTTCGACCGCGCGGGCGGCGGGGGACATGACCACTGTGGTGGCCACGGCCAACAGCCCCAGCAGCGTGAATGCAGGATGCTTCATGGGGTGTTTCCTCCTTGGGGCGCTTGCGAAGACAGGCCGCCAGGCGCCGGGCGCGTCGGCTCCGGGGCGCTGATGCGTTGGGGCGCGCCGTCGTAGCAGTCCAGCGCCAGGCCGAACGGGTTGCGGGCTGGATCGACGTCCACCCGCGTGACCTTCACCGGGTAGCGCACGAGCGCGCGCTTAACCTGCTCGGCGCCGTAGTACTCGTCGGCGGTGATGTCGAGCGTCACCACCCAGTCGCGGTCGGAGACCACGCGCACGCGCGCCGTGGGGTCGTCGCCATAGCCGCGGCCGGGGATTTCGTAGATACCGCGCACGCGCTGGCGCAGCTCGCCCGTGCTGCGGCGGTAGTCGTAGTCCGCGCGCAGGAAGGCCTGGCAGGACGGGGTGAGGTACGGCGAGAGCGTGTGGAGGTTGCGCGGATAGTCCTCTTCGCCGTTCGTCGGCCAGCGGTTGAGGGTCTGGAACACGTAGAACGTGAACGCATAGACCGATTCGGGCGGCACTTCCCACCACTTGCGGGTGCTGCCGGAGCGCAGGTCGGGCGGGACGTGGATGGTCAGGTCGCGCGGCGCGCTCCACCAGCCCCCGCCCATGACCAGGGCGACGATGACCAGCGCGCCAGCCCCCAGGCGAAGCGTCTTGATGTGCGCCTGCAGGTGGGTGATCTCGTTCTTGAACCGGCTCATCGTGCCCCCCTTGCGGCAGACCTTCGGGTGGACCAGAAGCCGGAGCGCGAGATCAGCACGTGGCCGCCTACCCATCCCGCCATCAGCGGATGGCGCGTGGCGATGCGCCATTGCAGTTGCCGGTACAGCCAGGTATCGGGACGCCCGCGCTTGAGCCGGCGCAGGATGCCGCCGCCGATGAAGACGCCCAGGGCCACGCCCAGGACGACGAACGTCGGCGCGATGGCGATCGTGCGGAACACCCAGGACAGCGGCGCACCGACCAGCAGGCCGGCGGCGCCGGACAGGCCGCAGCAGATCCACAGTTCGTCGGCGGTGAGGCCGCGCACGACAACGGGATGGCGGTTGAGCCGGTGCGGAAGGAACGTGACCGTCCCGTCCGCACGGACGTGCTGCTGCTCGGACATACCGGCCTCGCCTTACAGGATGCCGGTGGCTTCGGTGAGCAGCCAGATGCCGATCACGAGCAGCACGGCACCGATCGCGACGGTGAGGCCGAACTGGCCCCAGGTCTTGCGGCCGGTGTGGATTTCCGCGTAGGTGCCGTAGGCGTGGTAGCAGACGCCGATAAACATCGACGCCACGACCAGGAGCGCCACGAGCATGATGATGTCGTAGCCGTAGTTCCTGATCGTTTCCATGATGCCGTTGCCGGTGCCGCGGGTCGGGTTCTCCAACTGGGGAAGCCCCTGCGCGAACGACAGCGCGGGCAGCGTGGCGGCGCCCAGTGCCACGGCGGCGCGCTGGGCAAGACGGGAATGGAGGATGCGGTTTTGCATGGTCGTGCCTTTCGGTTCAGGAGAGAAGGAAGAAGCTCAGGACGAGGTACATCGCGACGAAGCGGATGCAGACGCCGAGGAACTGGCGCTGGTTGAGGCGGCTCTCTGCCCACCCCACGTAGGCCGTTCGGATGGCCCAGACGCCCCAGGCGAGCAGGACCGCGAACACGGCGCCGACCAGGACGGTCGCCATCACCGAAGGCGCGATGCCGCTGTTGGCTTGAAATGCCGAGACCTGGGCGCCGTTCATTGCTTGGCTTCCGTAGTCCTCGGCGATGGCGAAGCGGACCGCTCGGTGCGGTAGTCGCCGGCCAGTTCGGAGGGGTCGCGCGGCTGGGCACGCGACGGTGTGAGATGGGTCCGGATGCCGGCGCGCACGCGCGCCAGGTCAGCCAGCAACCGCGGGTAATCGAAGTGGTAGCGCTCGCCCGGCTGGATGGGGGCACGCGCGGCGCTGTCGGCGACGGTGCGCTCCAGCGCGTCGAGCTGGCGCAGCGCGGCGACCAGCTCCTGGCGCTGTGCGGGGGACTCGGCCAACGCCATCGGGCACTGACCCAGCAGCAGGGCCGTCACGAGAAAAATGGGCACGCCGCGATGCGCGGCGCGCTGCCAGATCGGAGCCAACATCGCGCCATTCCTGTGTGATCAGCAATGGCTTGATCGTGGGCAGCGAGGGGCTTTTAGGCCGCAAACAATAGGAATTCGCGCATGCCCGGATTGATGGACTTGCGCTCGGTCTCAGGGTCTGGAGAGCGGGAAAGAACGCCGCGTCAGCGTGGCGAGAAACTGGCGTCGGCTTTGGGAGCGCAAGCGCCTTCGGGTACTCTTTCAGTATGCCGCTTCCCCAATTCCCTTGCCACATGCACTACACGCTGGACGGTCGTCGTGCCGTGCCGTGCCGTGCCGTGCCGTGCGAGAGCATTGCCGAGTGGGGCGCCTGGTTTTCAGTAGCTGATCGGCGCGTGGTGGAGACCTGGATCGATGACGTCTGTATCTTCACGGTCTTTCTTGGGCTGGACCACAACCACGGACTTGGTGGCGATCCACTCCTGTTCGAGACGATGGTCTTTGTGGATGGTGTGACGCACCAGATGCGCCGGTACTTCATCTGGGAGGAAGCGGAAGCCGGCCACGCCGAGATGACCGAGTTGATCCGAGCCGAAATGCAGGAAGCGCAGGTGCGCGCTGCGCAGGCCTGGGAGCAGGTGCATGCGCGGATGAAGGCCTGAGCATCAGCGCTGCGCGGCGTGCTCTACTTCAGAGGTACTTCTTGAAGCTCCCCGCGGTCAGGGATACCGCCAGCCCCAGCAAGGCGGCGCTCGGCAACAGGATTAGCAGTGGATGCACCGAGATCGGCAAGGCCAGATAGGTGACCCACGGCAGCACGGCCAGCGGCATCAGGCTCGCCTTCGCGCGGTGGTAGATGAAGCCCGATTCCCGGCCTGCGCCGAACCGGCGCACGTCCCGCCGCACAAGACCGTCGATCAGGCCAACGAACGCCGCAGTGAAGATCAGTGGCAACGTGAGCACCAGGACCAGCAGGCGCACGAGGAACGTGAGCGTCGTGAAAGCCGCGGCGATCAGGTAGCTCTCGGTCCAGACATAGACCTGGCTGATGTAGTAGCGGAAGTTGCGTGTCTGCCCGTGGCTGGGTGCGCGGGCGCGCTCGGCGGTCTGGCTCATGCGCTCCAGCAGCCCAGAGCGAACGAATACCCATTCGTAGCCGGTGTCCACCAACTCGTGCGCCGTGCGCCCCGGTTCCTGCACGACCACGCTGCGCGTGAAGTGGCTGGACAGGTGCCCCAGTTCGTACTGCAACATCTGCTGCGAGTGCCGCCAGCCCTGGTCCTTCCAGAACAGGTGCATGCCGACGCACTCCACGACGATCGAGAACAGCAGTGAGCCGATCAGCACCCCGAGCAGCCGAAACGGCAAGGTGATGGTGCCGACGATCAGGCCCTGACGCTGGTTCTGCTCCCGTTGCGCAGTCGAGGCGGCGTCCTTCATGGCGAGGCCTCGTTGCCGGAGCCATCGCCGGTGGTGGTGGTCACCGCGGGAGGTTCGGCCGCAGCGGCGTCATCCAGCAGGTCGTCGGGCAGGCGCGTGTCCTGCAGGGCCGGGGAACTGGTGAACTCCCACCACTGCGTCGCTTCGCTGTAGCTCTGGCGCATGTACCCGGCCAGTTGCTGCAAGTCTGCCGGCATCACTTCGTCCGGGTCCGGCGCCGGCAGCGGCATGCGCACTTTCCAAAGCTGGCCGCCCTGCAGCAGCGCGAAGCACTGGCCTTTCGGCAGGCCGACGACGTGCGACGGCTCGATCATCGGCACGCTGGACATGCTGATGCGGTCCTGGGTGTTCGACGTGAAATCCGTCGCCCCGCGAATGTCCGAGCTGTCGGTCGCACCGCTGACGATGGTGGTCGTATAGACCTCGACCTTCGGCAATTGCCGGGTCAGCAGTTCGGCGGTCGCGGTCTCGCGCACGCGCAGCATGAACAGGTTGTTGAAATTCCCGATCACCTGACCAGCTTTCGCGCGGTTGCCGATGCGGGCCTCAATGTCCGAGAGGGTCTGCGTGTAGGCGGTGACTTGCAGGCCGGCACCGCCGCCCTTGTTGATCAGCGGGATGAATTCGTCGCCCATCAACTCGTTGAATTCGTCGGCGTGGACATTGATCGGCACGCGCGCACCGGCCGATGCGCCCGGCAGCCCGTCATCGATCTCATGCTTGTAGATATGCCCGGCGACCGACACGAGATCGCTGAACATCGAGTTGCCGACCGCTGCGGCAACCTCGGCATCGGAGAGCGCATCCAGGCCCACATAGACGATGGCCCTCTTACGGATGATCTGCATCCAGTCGAAGATCGGGCGCGGGTCGGCCAGGTCGGAGTAGTTCGGGGCCAGGAGCTGCGCGATCTTGCCGCTGGTGAGCTTCTCCAGCAGCGGCAAGAGGCTGGCTACGATCTTGTCGAAGTACGTCTTGTCGTAGCGAACCGCCGAGCGCAGGCCATCCAGCACCGGGTCGTAGTTGCGCGCCTGCGAGAGGTACTGCTCCAGCGCCACCACGCGCTTCTCGCGCCCGATCATGTTGCGCGGGATGTTCTTCTCGTTGAGCTTGGCCTCGATCTGGACGATCACCTCCCAGGCCTTGGGCTCGGTCTTGGCGAAGTAGTGCTGGGCGTACTCGATGAACAGCGCGTCGATGTTGATGACGTGCCGCTGGATCAGCATGTAGTCGGGCCGCTGTCCCAGCTCCACCAGGGCGCGGGCGATGATGTTGACGAATCGCCACGCAAACTCTCGGAAGGCGGCTGAGTTGCCTTCGCCGGAAAGCTGCCCCGCGACGCGGGTGGCCACCTCGCTGATGCGGCCGAAGCGGCCCACGGCGTTGTAGCGTGCGGAGATGTCCGGCCAACCCAGGTGGAAGACGTAGAACTCGCCTTCGCGGCCCGCGCGCAGGGCTTCGACGTACATCCGCTTCAGGAGATCGGCATCGCCCTTGGGGTCAATGACGATCACCACCTCGTGCTCGCCCGCGGCGTTCACGCGCCGGATGTCCTGCGTCACGAACAGTTCGGCCAGCCGGGTCTTGCCGACGCGCGTGGTGCCCAGTACCAGTGAGTGGCCGACGCGCTCGCCCAGCGGCAGGCTGACGTCCACCTCCTCGGGTTCGATGCCGTGCAGGCGCGGCAGGCCACCCACAGGTGGCAGCGGCCGCACCGGGTTGAAAGGCACGTCCCAGCCGGTGAGTTTCGACAGCCGGGACAGCGGGAACGGCGCGAACTCCAGCCGTTCTTCCAGCCGTCGCGCCAGCCGGTAGGCCGGTGTCGGCTCGACGTAGCGGCGGAACTCCGGCCGGTACGTCTGCATGAGCCTATGGGTGTGCTTCTGCTCCCACAGGAACCCGCGCCCCACGAACAGCCGTTGCTGGCTGACCGGCACGTCCTTGCTGGTCATCACGTAGCGCGGCAGCCTGCGGATATTGCGCCGGTAGCGCAGGATGACGCGGGCATCGCGGTAGCGGATGGCGCCGTAGGCACCGAACGCCAACGCACCGCCGACGCCCATGGCGGGGCTCAGCGCGAGCGACCAGGGGGCCACCAGGGACAGAAACGCGGCGCCTGCACACGCCGCGACGGTATATAGCTCCACCGCTGGGCGAAGCAGCACCTCGACCGGCTGTTTCCCCGACATGGCTTCATTGCTCGATGCCGGTGGCCGTGATCAGCACCGGGTAGTGCCGCAGGCCGAGACGCTCGGCCAGGTCGTCGCCGGACACGGGCGCGAGGGGTACGCCGGGCACCAGGGCGCGCAGTCGCGCCAGGCCCTGCACGGTCTCGACGTTGACCACCAGGCCGACCGCGCCGCGCTCGCGCAGCGCTGCCGCCTGGCGGCGCAGCCAGGCCCGGGAAGTTTCGTCGTCGCCGACGACCGCGAAAGGCCGCAGACCCGGAGCCTCGATGACCCGCCGCGCGACGGTGCCGGGCGTGAGCTTGGCGCTGCGTACCGGGAGCATCGCGGCCTCGTCTGCCGGCGTGGCGGGAACCTGTGGCGTCGGGATCGGCGGCCGGGCCGGCGCGTTGGCGCGCGGCTGGAGGTTCAGGGCTTCGTAGTACGGCAGCGCCGACGCGCCGCCGCGGTCTTCGACCACGATCAGCGGCTCGCCGGCGAGCGAGGCCAGCGGCAGACCCGCCAGCAATACGAGCAGGCCCCGCAAGGCCAGATGGGATTTCTTCATGGGGATGTCTCCTGGCGTGCGGCAAGAACCGCGGCGGTTGCGCGCGCGCCCTGCACGCGGGCAAGGTGGCGCGACACGCTGCGGCGATAGCGGGCGGCGGGCTCACCGCCCGCAGGACGGTGGTAGCGGCCGATCGCCAGCAACCAGTCCTCGCCGGGGGTGTGCTGCTCGCGCAGGATCTCGGCGGCGATGGCGAGGTTGCGGTACGGGTCCAGCAGGTCGCACGCGCTGGCGTAGCGCTGCTGGTGGTAGCCGAGGTTGATCTGGCCCAGGCCCGCGTCGATGCGCGTGTGCGGCGTGGAGCGCATCACCTGCTGCAGGCCCGCGCAGGCATCGGCGCGGGTCGCATAGCGGCGCGACTGGCCGGCGACATTGAGCGACCACGGCCACGGGACGATGCGCCCATTACGGCGGATGCCGCTTTCCTGCAAGGCCACGGCGTAGAGCACTGTCGAGGGGATGCCTGCGTGCTGCGCGGCGAGCTGGTAGGCCGGTGGCGGAACCTCCTGGGCCTGGGCGACGCAGGCGCAGAAGCCAGCGACGAGCACCAGTGCGCGCAGGAGAGCGGCTACGGCTGGCGCTGCCATTGGCCGTTCACCTCACGCACGACCGCTGGCAGGTCGCCGGGCACCCCCAAGGTTAGCCAGCGGCCGCCGTCGTGGTTGAGCGTGATGCTGCCGCTGCGCACGCGCGCTGGATCGACGTTCGCGCGCTTGGCCCAGTCGCGGATGCGCGCGTCGTCCTGGCGGCTGCCGACCATGTACAGGTCGAATTCGGCGCCCGCCGATTGCAGGCGCTGCACGAGCTGGCCGCAGGCCACGCAGCCGTCCTTGACGAACACTGCCATGCGGCCGGAGCCGTGCGTGGCGCCAGCGACCGGCTTGTCGTCCGGCAGGTTCACCCGCTGCATTCCGGGGTTCAGGCGCTGCCAGGCCTCGTCGTAGGCGCGCTGATAGGCAAGCAGCTTCTCGACGCGGCGCGCCTCGACCTGCACCTGCAGTTCTGCGTAGCGGCGCCGTTCCTCGTCGGTGCGGGCCTCGATGCCCAGGGCCGACAGCGGGTCCAGGTTGGGCGAGTAGATGCCCAGCGGCCCGTCCATCAATTCGCGGTAGCGCGCCCATTCCTGCGGTTGCAGGCCCCAGTCGCTCGCCACCCGGTCGTCCAGGGTGCGGGCGGCCAGCGGGCGCTCCTGGCTTTGCGCATTGCGGGCGGGAGCCGTGGCGGGCTGCTGGGCCCAGGCAGGCCACTGGGTGGACGCCAGCAGGAGAACGGAAAAGATGATCGATGGCTTCATGCGATCTGCTCCGGTCAGGGAATCGCCACGCGGCGGGTCTGGTCGCCGGCCTGGAACACCGCGGTGTTGCCCTCGACGGCCTGCAAGCGCCACGGGCCGACCGCATCGCCGGGTAGCAGCACCTGAAGCTGGTCGGGCGTGAAGTCGCCACTGCTCGGCGCGACGGACACGCTGCGCTCGCCGGCACGCAGTTCGGCACCGACGATGCGGAACGGGAGCGGCGGTGGTTCGGGCTTGGCGGTGGGCTTGTTCCCGGTGCGCGGCTGGACGGGTGCAGCGGCGCGCGCAGCGGTCTGCCGCGCCTTGACTTGCTCGACTTCGGCGCGCAGTGCCTGAAGGTCGTCGTCGGCGGCATAGGCGCTCAGCGATTGCTCGACCTGGGCCGCGCGTGCTTCCAGGATTTGGCGGGTGTCTTTGAGGTCTGCCGCCGTGGCGACGGCCGGACGCTGCTGGATGGCCTCGACGGTCTCGGCCAGGCCTGTTGTCTGCGCTTCGAGGCGCTGCAGGCGGGAATCGAGGCGCTTCTGGTCGGCCTGGTCGTTCATGGCCTGGTAGCCGATGGCCACGAGGACACTGAGGCCGATCAGCCAGAGCCACATCAGGCTCTGCACCACCACCGCGGCGGTTGAACGATGGGCGGGCTGCGGGGCGTTCATGGCTGGCCTTCCGATGCCGGGGGCGCCAGTGGGAACGTCTGCGCCGCCTCGGTGGCGGGCGACGCGGGTGCGTTGTCGGCGGTCATGCTGTCGCCGGGCCGCTCGAAGCAGATTTGCCGTGCGCGGTCATCCGCGTGCAGTTCCCAGGCCGGACCAGCCAGCGTGAGCAGCGCATCGCGCAGGGTCATCGGGCCAAGGTGCAGGTGCGCCGCTGGCAGCGGCAGTGCGTACAGCTCGATCACCGCGTGCGCCGTCTGGCACAAGCCGTAACCGCTGCGCTTGAGCACATGCCGTAGCCCGTCGCCGACCGTGGCGCGGGCATCCTCGGGCATCGACACGTCGATGGTCTGTAACAGCAGGTCGCGCTGCGCTGCTGTCGGTGCCAGTTCCACGAGGGTGTAGCGACCGTAGCGCACGACGGGGATGTACTCGGGCGCCTCGGGTATGGGCGCGGCCGAGACTTCCTCGATAGTGTCGGGCGCGACCGGCGCGCTCGTCGTCGCGCAACCGCCAGCCAGTACGGACCAAAGCAGGCCGAGAAAGCCCGCCAGCAGGCGGCGTTCGGGATGGTGAAACCAGGGTGGAGAGGGGCACATGGCGCGTCGTCCTGAAACATCGAGCCCTCACCATCGCCGCTCGGGCCGCGAGCGGCAGCAAACAATGCGAACCAGGCAGCGCCCGATTTGCCGACCGCGACTACGCAAAAAAATGGCCCCCGAGGGAGCCAGTGAAAGCGCAGCCACGTCCACGGAGACCGTGGGCGTGGCTGCAAGCGGAAACAACAGAGAGCCGGCGGCATTGAGCCGGTGATGGCATGGGAATCAGGCAGCGACCAGCTGCCGGGCCAGTGCGACCTCGACGGAATCACCGTCTTGGTTGAGCACATCCAGGCCCGATTCGGGCACGTCGCCCGATGTGGACTGCGAGACCATGATCTTCTTGGCCATCAGCTCCAGGCAGGTCATCTGCGAGGAACCGGCGTAGCCGAGGTAGATCACGCGCACCAGCTGTTTCTGTCCGATGCGCCAGGAGCGGCGTGCCGCCTGCTGGAGCGAGTACACGTTGTAGCCCGACTGCATGAAAACGATCGTCGGGAAGTCCAACAGGTCCAAGCCCGTCTTGACCAGCTCGGGGTTGGTGATGAGCACGTCGATGCCACGGTCCAGTTGTTCGGCGATCCAGTCCTCGCGGCGGCTGGCATCCACGCTCGCGCGCAGCACCGCCACCCGAAAACCTTCCTGCTCCAGCAGCACCTTCAGGCGCGACGTGGTGTCGCGCTTGCCGGTATAGACCGTGTAGGCCAGAACCTTGCGGCCCTGCGCCTTCTCTTCCTTGCAGATGTCGATCAGCTCGCGCTCTTTCGGCGTCACCTCGAACTCGTTGAACTGAGCCGGGACGAACGCCAAGGTGTTGCGCGTGCGCGGATGCACCACGGTCTCCGACCGGAAGCAGCAGTCCGGCCAGGCCAGCAGCACGTTGAGCACCACGCCCAGCAGCGTCGTATCGCGTCGTGCCAGAGCCTGTTTCAGCTCTGCGGTCAGCCGACCCGCCAGGTCGCGGTAGGCCGCGACTTGCGCCGAGTCCATTGCAACTTCACGGAACTCCTCGTCATACGGCGGCAAGACGTTGCCGCCGATGTCCTTGAGCTTGAGAAAGATCGTGAACGGCAAGATGCACCGCAAGACCCCTTTCGGCCCGAAGCCTGGAGCCTTGACCGTGCGCACCGATACCTTGGTGCCCTTGGCCGTCTTGTGCGCCGTGCCGGTGCTCTCGGAATAGATGTCCTTCAGGACACCGTGATCGCGCATGAACGCCATTGCCGCCGACGTCATGCTGCCGCTCGTAGTCGGGCGATAGCCGTCTTCGATCATCCGCCCAGGCAGGGCTCGGAACAGCAGGTAGAACAGGTCGTCCCCGTAGCCACCCATCAGCGTGCCGGTCAGCAGCAGGGTCTTGCGAGCCTTCGCCGCCAACACGCCCATGGCCTGGCCCTGGGCACTGCCACCGTTCTTGTACTCGTGTGCCTCGTCCGCGATGCACAGGTCGAACGTGCCTTGCGGCAGGTAGCGTTTGATGAACTCGGACGGTTGGTAGCCGCCCTCGCCAAAGCCGAACTCCATGTTGGCCATTGCACGCTCCATGCGCGTGGCCTGACGGTCAGAGAAAACCAGTTCGCCGTTGCCGTCCATGAGGTTGATGAACTCATGGATGTTGTCGCCCAGCATCGATGCCAGGAACCCGTCGCCGAACTTCTGCATCAGCTTCTGCGCGGTGACTTGCCCAATGGTCGGGATGCGCTTGAGGGCTTTCAGCACGGCCGAGGACTGGTCGCTGCCGGACAGGCTGCGTGGGCGGATCAGTGTCCACAGGGGCGCAGCGCAATGGCTGCACTTCCTGCGGTACTCCTCGGCTTGGAGCGCGACCGGGTTGACCGGCTCGCCGTCGAGGTCGGTGATGACCGTTCCGCAGTCCGGGCACGCCGCCACGTTGCCGTGGCGGGTGCGCCGTTGGGTGAAGACGGGCTTCCAGTGGAACCCCATCCGCATCCTGACGCGCCCCAGGACAAAGAACTCCTGGCCCGTGGGCTGCACGCCCAACTGCTCGCGCAGCTGGATGAGCTTGACGAGCGTGTCCGGCCCATTGAGCACCCACACCTTGGCGCCCGCCACCGTCTCCTGGATCTCTCGCCGCCACTTGTAAACAAGGTGCGGTGGCGAGAGAACCAGGGTGCGGCGATAGCCTTCGGCGTTGAGCACAGCGGCCGTGGCAATGCCGACGGTCGTCTTGCCGCAACCCATTTCGCCATTGACGATCGCGGCGCGTTCGCCGCGATCGATCAGCAGCTCGGCGGCGGCGTGGACGACTTCGGCCTGGGCCGGGAACAGCTTGCGCTTGAGGCTGGCGACGACGAGTTGCCGGTGCGCCTGCGGCTGGCCGTTATAGACCGGCGGGTTGGCGCTGTTGAGGGCGTCGAGCAGTTCGTCGCCGAACTCGCCGACGAAATCCTGAAGGCTCAGGGTCAGAGGGGAAGATTCCGCATCGAGCAGTTCGCCCTGTACGGGCGCGGCTTCAGCGGCAGTGGTTTCGAGATCGAGGGACATGGTGATGCTCCAATGAAAAATGGGGCATGCACCACCCCAGCGGGGCAATGGCATGCCCCGCAGTGGGAAGGAAATCGGCGCTTGGCCGAGGTGGTCGAAGTTGCCGGCCGTGGCGGCCTGCTGGTGAATCGTGCTCAGTCTTCGGACGGCAGCACGATGACGGTGGCGCTGCGCTGCGCATCGGTGACGATGCGGATGGCCAGCCCCGGATGGATCACGTAGCGGGATTCCAGCGATGCACCGGATTGGAGTGCAGTGCTGTTGGCCTGCCATTGCTGGAGGTTGACGTCGCCCCAGTCGCCACGGGTGTGGCGCCTGAAGTACGGGATCGGGTCGAGGCGACCCGTGCGGACCAGGCGATCGATGCCCCTGCTGAAGATGAGCGCACCGACTGGAAACGCCAGCCTGTGGCAGTAGGTTTCAATGCGATGTGATGCCATGGGCTCCTCCTTGATGGGTCATTGAGCCACGACACCCCTCGCGGAGTGAAGTGGCTCCGTCAGGGGGATGAAGACCACGATGGTGCTGTCAGATCATGTCCCGTTCTTCGGGAAGCTGGATCACCGTGGTGCGGTGGTCCTCGCTGGTTTTGACGATCAACACCAGTTCGGGCGTGATCCTGAAGTGGGAGATCATCGGATCGTCCCCCCGGATTGCGACATCGTTGGCTTGGCGGGTCGCCTCGTCGGTCTCGCCCCAGTCACCGCGCACATGGCGTTGGACATAGGCCAAGGGATCGATCAGGCCTTTGCGGGCCAGCCAATGCACCTTCTCGCTCAGCTGCAACGTACCTGGTGCGAACAACGGTTGCTTCTGCGGCGCGGGCCGCTTGAACAGGCTTGAGAACATGGGGGTTTCTCCTTCGATGTGGTACTGCAGGACGGCGGCGCGTCCGGTGGATTAACGGATGGTCAGGACCTCGCCCCGTGTAGCGGAGCCGGGCGTCATGTCCCACGCGCGGATGACGGGCACGAACTTGTCGGTGAGGATGCGGGTCTCGGCGATGGAGCCGTCTTCGCGTTCGGTGAATTCCCGCTGGAGCGTCTTGTCCTTGTGGGTGTCACCTTTGACGACGAGCACGCGCCCGGTCTTGGAGCGCACAACCCCCGAGATCGCACCCGCAGCCAGAGCCAAGGCGAGATGCCAAGGAGTCAAGGCACGCGCTGGCGGACGCAGTTTCTGCTGCGCGGCCCCCAGATGCGTGTCCAGCGACGGCCAGAGGCCTTGGAGCCGGTCAACCTCATCGGCGAACTGCTCTGGCTCCATCGTCACGCGGAAGAAATGCTCCGGCTCGGCCGGACTGGCGGGGACGATGTACGGCCGGAACGGCCATTCGCTCGGCAGTTCCTCGGCTT
The DNA here is from genome assembly GCF_030482905.1 of Burkholderia sp. AU45251. Taxonomy (NCBI): domain Bacteria; kingdom Pseudomonadati; phylum Pseudomonadota; class Betaproteobacteria; order Burkholderiales; family Burkholderiaceae; genus Burkholderia; species Burkholderia sp. AU45251. Next base: position 174,851 of record NZ_JAUJQH010000014.1, read on the forward strand.
CGACTTCGCCAAGCCCAACCTGCAGCAGCAGATTGCGCACGGCCTTGAGACCATCGGGTGCCAGCTCGCGCTGACGCACCCTGCGGCCGAAGATCACCACCTGCTTGAACTGCGTCTCCACCGCTCGGTAGATCCGCAGGTCCGTGTAGTGGCGTGTCAGCCAGCCGACCAGCTCGGCGTCGAGCACGTAGCCAGGGACGATGAAGACCAGCACGCCGCCGTACTGCAACAGCGACAGGCTGCGCTGGTAGAACAGCTTTTCGAGGCGGGCACGGCCCTGGCCCTGATAGCCGATGTTGCCGTTGACGTCCTTGGACAGATCGCCATACGGCGGGTTGAGCCAGAGCAGCCCGAAGGACTGCTTGGAGATCATCGTGTCCATCAGATCCGCGTGCAGGCAGTGATCGACCAGGCCGCGGGCATGGCGTGCCCGCTCCGCGTCGAACTCGACGGCGAACGCTTTTGCCTGTTCGCGCCCGAGGACATGAGCGGCTTCGGCGATCGCCACGCCTTCGCCGGCGCAGGGATCGAGGATGCACATCGGCCCATCGCTGGGCATCAGTGCGTTGAGGGCTCTTTCGAGCGTGGGTTCGTCGGTCGGGTAGTACCCGTTCTTGGCGAAATTGCGGGCGAGCCGCGGGAACATGAGGGCCATGGAAGTCTCCTGGTTGGCGGGGATGAAAGGCGGAAGCACGCCAAGGCGTGCCTCCACGGGTGGGTCAAGCCGCTACCACTTCCGGCGTCCAAATCTTGGCCGGATAGGGATAGGCGGTGAGCACGTCACTGCGGATCAGGGAGCCCAGCGCCAGGGTCAGCGCCGGCACGTCGATGGCGAGCCGATGGCCTTCCAGCGGCCCGAGGGCGAACGGAAGACGAGCCAGCATCTCGCGGGTTTGCAGCAGTTCCAGCACGGTCTCGCGCCAGTGATCGAGCAGCGGCAACGGGCAGGTGTCCCGCACCAGCGTCCACAGGCGGTCAAGCCGGTGGGCGCTACCGCGTGGGAGAAGTGCGAGTGCGCTGGCGTTGGCCTTGTCGGGCTTCACGCAGCGGCGATCGAACAGCCACACGTTGGACAGCGAACCGAACAGCGTTCGCCGGTAGGCGCGGGTCATGCGTTTTTCCAGGCGATCGACGTTGCTGACGAACACCGGGACGCTGCTGCCCTGGTCGGTGATGACGTGGAACTGGTCCAAGCCCTGTTCGTCGCGCCCGAGGGTCAGACGAGCGAGGAACTGCTGGACGGCGGTGTCGCGCGCCCAGATCGACAGGAAGATCAGATTGCCCTGGTCATCGCCGACGCAAGCGTCGGCCATCACGTCGGAGCATTCGTCGATGCGATACAGCGTGGTGGAAGAAGTGTTTGCGGGCATGGTGGTGTCCTCGGATGAACGGGAACAGCACCGCCCGCTGGGGCAAGTGCTGCCCCAGGGGGTGGAAGAAAACCGCTCAGTCCGGCTCGAACTGCCGGGTGTGCGGGTTGAAGTGAAGCGCCTCATCTACCGAAGTGATTGGCGTGAAGCCCTCCAGGTAGATGTTGTTGAGGTACTGGTCGCGGTAGGTCAGTGCCTGCCGCGCTTGTTCTTCGGTGAGGCCGTTGCTGATGAAGTACTCCAGCATTTCCTCTTCGGAAGAAACTTCGTCGTTGGACAAACTCCCTTCGACGAGCTTCAGCAGCGAGGGCGGGAGCGCCGCCAGGATCGGGTCCATGTCGGTTCCTCCTGGCTCAGGCCATCAGCGCTGCGGTGGGTGCCGCAGGTGCCGTGGGTGTGAGCCGCCGCGCATGGTAGGCGCGAACGCCTGCACGCCAGTCGGCGGACTGCTCCGGTGCGAGGTCCAGATAGGACAGCGGGCACGAGTAGTAGTACGGGTGCATGGACTCGTCCAGCGGCTTGTAGCCCCACTGGCCGCCGCTGCGTTCGAGAAGATCGCAGCGGATGTAGCGCAGGGATTGGCCTGGTGCCAGATGACGATGCACACCTTCGACCTTGGCCGTCACTTCCGCGACGGACCAGAGAACGTTGCCGCGCAGCGCGTGGGCGATGACCTTGACGCTGGCGCGCTCGGTCTCTTGCGGTGCGATCAGTTCCGCGATCAGTTCAGATCGCGATTGAGGGGAGAAGTACCAGCCCATGAGAGGCCTCCTGAAGAATGGAGCCGAAGGCCTCCCCGTGGGGGAGAGCCCCCAGCGGGTGATGGAATGCCGCGCGTGCGGCGATGGAGTCCGGTGCGGACTAGGAACCGCAACCGGCCGGGCAGTAGCCCAGTTCGATGCCATGGGAGCAGTAGCCGTTCGCAGCGTTCCACTCCTGGGTTTCCTGCCGTTCGGCAGGTGTTGCGTAGTCCCAATCCTGGGTCGCGATTTCCAGGGCCTGAGCCCGCTGGCTTACCGGCAACCGACTGGCTTGCGCGTCGATCTCGGAACTGAAAAGCGTGACCCAGTGATCCCAGGACAGGCCGCAACCACGCTGGGCTTGCTCGGCAGCCGTCTTGCAGACAGCGCGCCACGCAGGTTCGTCCAGCGTGGAATGAGGTGCATCGCAAACGATGGTGGACATGATGGAGACCTCCAGAAGAAAGCCGAGGCCGCCCCCGCATGGGGAAGGAACCCCGGCGGGTGGATGAAGAACACCGCGGATGCGGCGTCTGCGATCACGCAGGTTGCAGTTCGGCCTGGCGGCTCCACTCCTGCGTCTTGAAGTCCAGCGCGTAGCCCAGTTCACCCAGGCGGGCGATCTGCGCGCGCAGGGCGCGGCGGTCGATGGTCGAATCCAGTTTCACGGACTCTCCCAGCGGCCAGAGCAGCCCGAACAGTGCGGCGTCGCCATCTTCGGTGCTACCAGCGGCAGCAGCCGCGGCGGGCGTCGGCGCATCCATGCCGAAAGGCGTGGTATCGACCAGCGGATCCGCGGACGCCTGCACGGGTGCGGGCTTGGCGGGTCTGGATGCCTTCGCGGGCTTCGCCGGCGTTGCCGCAGGCTGCGCACTCAGCTCTTCATCGAGCGGATCGACTTCTTGGGTGGTGAAGCTGCGAGCCTCGTCACGGCTCAGTTTGTCGATGCCGTTGAGCGTCATCCCGTCCAGGTTGGCACGGATCTCGAACCGCATGCCGTCGCCGACGGGATAGGACTTCGGGAAGATGTAGCGGATGACGAACTCCCCGTCGTACTTGCCTTCGGGGTACTGCTCCAGCTCCGCATCCTTCACCGCGAACTTGCCGATGGGGGTGACAAGTCGGCCGACGTTGAAAGGGCCGTTTCTTCCGCGGATCGTGCGCAGCGTGAGTTGGCCTGGGACGGTGATGGGCGAACCCGATTGCTCGGGCGCCGATGTGACTGCCATGATGGTTCTCCTTGGGGAATAGGAAAAAGGCAAGGCCCCGTGAGGGGCCATGCCGGATCAGAACGAAGCAGCCAATGCCGGCTCCTGCTCCTCGACTTCACCTGCGGGCTCGCGTTCGGCGGGCTCGACAGGCTGGTCGGCAGTGGTGTCGGCGGCAACCTCGGCTTCGGGCGCGAGTGCGTCCTCGGCTTGCGGCGCCTCGGCTTGCGCCTGGCTCGTCGGATAGACCTGAGTGCCGTCGATCTTGATGAGACCGATGTGGACCAGCGTCGATTCCAGGCTCGCTCCCGGTTCCCCGGCGCGCTCGCCCTTGGTGCGGATGTACGGATCGATCTTCATGTCGTTCAGACGGAAGGCGATCAGCACCTTGCGGTCCCCTTCGATGGCCTGCACGCACCGGCGAACCAGGTGCTCGGCTTCAGGGGTGGCGACGATGGTGTCGAAGTACCGATATTCCGGTTCACCGACAGGCCCGGCCAGTGCCGCGACGCAGCAAGACAGGAACGGATCGCCATCCTTGGGGGAGACGTCCTTCGGACGGCTGAGGTAGCCGATGCCGCGGGTGATCAGCTCGTGCTGCTTGATCGAAGCCAGTTCGGCCCGGTCAAGCGGCTCGGCCTTCAGCAGTCGCGCCTTCAGAGACGCGGCGGCCTGGCCCTTGTGCTCACCCTTGTCGCGGATGTACGCATCGCCCCAGAGGTCGCCGAGGCGGAAGCGCACCAGCGGCCGCTGCTTGGGATCGTCAACGCCGATGTAGCGCTCGACCAGTTGCTTGGCCTCGGCACCCGAGACCTTGACGTCGAAGTAGCGGTAGCTGGGGTCCTTGGCGGAACCGACCAGTGCGGCGATGGTGCATGCCAGGAAGGGCTGCGCGCGGCGGCCACCCCGGACGGGAACCTCGCGGGCACGCTGGATGTAGCCGATGCCCGAGGTGTGGAGGTCGAAATACGATTTCTCGTTGGACGTGGTGCTCATGGTGAATCTCCATAGGGATGAAGCGGAGACACACCGGCCCCACGCATGCGGGGAAAGGTGCGTAACCCCGCGGTGGGTTGATAAGGCGAAAGCATCCGCCACCAGAGACTGGTGGCCGCTCGCGGATGGATGCGGTGCGAGCTGGCTCGGTCACGCAGTGGGAACTGCGCGGCAACCTCGAAGACCGATGGTTGCCTGGCATGTCGCTGACAACGTCAGCAGGCATGGGGTCAGCATGGCCGGGCCTCGCGCGCGAGGCAGCAATCAATCGGCATCCGGGTGTTTCCCTTTGTCCGCGCCGCCTGGCGCCTGCCACAGGCACTTGCGGCCGCGCAGGTGGTCGGGGGTGCCGGCGCGGGGACGGCTGAGGCGGTTCCAGGCGCCGCCGCCGCGCATACCGAGCAGGTGCCAGCCGGCGGCGCGCAGGCTGGCACCGCCTTCCTCGGGCAAGGTGTAGGTGATCAGCCGCGTGTAACCCAGGGCCTTGGCCGCCTTCCACGCCGCGCCGTAGAGCTTGCTGCAGGCGTTCGACACGCTATCAGTGCAAAGCCTGGTGACTTCGAGTGTCCAGCCGTCGTCCAGGTGGCGGGCAACCGGCCGGCCGACGATGGCCACACCGCAAATGGCGTCGCTGCCGGACAGCGCGACCGCCAGGGCAAACTTCGCCCCCTGAACCGGCCGGTGGTGGCGATGGTGCTCCTGCACGAAGGCGTTGGCGCAGCGCAGGGAGACCGGCAGCATTCGCAGCGATGGCGATGGCGATGGCGATGGCGATGGCGATGGCGATGGCTCGTCCATGGCCGTCAATCACCGCAGAAGCAGGCGATCGGTTCCTCAGCGGCGTCGAACAGATCGCCCTGGTCGGCGGCGAAGCGTGCCAGGTCAGCGTAGCTGGGACCGTCGGCGCGGAACCGAGCGCCGCTGGGCTTGCTCGCCAGGTTCAGCGACTCCATGCGAATCCGCCACACCGCGGCCTCGGGCCGGGCCTTGATGAGAGCGAGGCGCTGCCCGCGTGGTTTCAGGAAACACAGGTCGCAATTGCCTTCGAGCGTGCGCCCGTTCACCGTCAGCAGGTCGAGGTCAAACGGCTGCGCCTGCCAGAACGCGCCCACGTCGCGCACGGTGACGCCAGCGTCCGCCAGCGGCATGCACATCGTCTCGTGCGTCGATTCGGTGGAGTGGCCGCGTGTGCGAATCTTGGCGACACGGCGCTGCTCGTCGGCGCGGATGCCGATCATCTGGTCCCAATCCGTCCAGCCCAGATGCCGCAGGAAGCGGTGCATCGGGCGGATTTTCAGGCTGGTCGTGCAGCCCCGCGCAACGGGATTGGGCAGGTACTGGCGCTTGCGGATCAGCGCCTCGAACGGCTCGCCCTGGCGGCTGGCTCGGTCGAAATCGACCAACGTGAAGCCCGGCTCCGTGCGCAGGTATTCGAGCCAGTGGATCGGTACGTGCCAGTGCTCAGCGCAGTCACGCACGAAGCGCAGGGTCGCTTCCACCTCCTTGCCGGTGTTGGCGAAGCAGACCACGGTGTCGGCAGGCAGGCCGCCATTGGCCTGCAACACGCGCCAGAGCATGAACGCGCTGGTGCGCCCACCCGAGAAGCTGATGCAGGTCGGCTGGGTGATCTTGAACGGGTCGTGCATGTGATCGTCTCCGTGGGCATGTCGGCGGGCGAGCCGACGCGGCGGGCCATGGCGGCCGGAGACGAGCACGCACGCGGCGAAGGCCGCAGTGCGGAAAAAAAGGAAGCCCCCAAGAAGAAGGGGGCCGTGAGGGGATGGTGGTAGTCGTTGCGCTACACCGATGGCACCACCTCCAGCGACAGGTGCGTCGTGGTGGCGGACAGCATCAGATCGTCCGTGCCGTGCAGGATGCGTGCGAAGACGCCTTCCTTCGGGTCGAAGAACTCGCCGAAGTCGTCGCCACCCAGCTGAGCGTGAGCACGTAAATCGATGGGAATTCGGGGCGTTTTGAGCAGCTTGCGTGATGTAGCGGTGGGGGTCTCCCTCAGGCATCTTGCACAAACGACGCCCAAGGGAGAGTCTCGTGTCTGCCAAG
>NZ_JAUJQH010000015.1:0-179930 GCF_030482905.1 Burkholderia sp. AU45251
AAGTGGACCGGCTCCCGGCACGATTGGAAGAGCGCGATGACCCAGTTTGCGCTGCTTTACCCGGAGCGATTCAACATCGGAATCTGAGTCTTAACCCGCCTCACACACAAGATTCCGGATACCTCCGACTTGGTGCGCAAGCTCATCCTCACTGGCACGGGTCCCGCCGGCGGTCACGGCATCGATCGTGTGGGTGCCGTGTCCTGGCCACTGATGCTCAAAGGTCTGTTAACGCTGCGCGATCCCAAGGCCTATCTGTTTTTCACCCCCACAACCAATGGCCGGCGGGCAGCAAGCACCTTCTTGAAACGGTTGAAGGAACGTAAGACTGGCCGTGACAAGGGTCCGACACCTCGCGCCTTCCTCCATCAACTCAAGGCGATCAAGGCTTGGGGCCAGCAGGCGCCCCAGGACCTCACCAATCTGCCCATGCCAGTCCTGATCGCCAATGGGGATAACGACATCATGGTACCCACCGCTCTGAGCCACGATATGGCCCGCCGCATCCCCGATGCACAACTCATCATTTATCAAGACGCCGGCCACGGTGGAATCTTCCAGCATTACACCAGCTTCGTACCCACGGCACTGGAGTCCCTATCGCAATGAATACTTTGTGGACCAGCGGCGTATGAAGATTCTCGTGAACCCCGGCAGAGCGCGCATGATTCTCGACCAAAATTCGTCGACGACGCGCATTGCCGAAAACATCACCGAAATTTGGAGAAGGAAATGAAAGCAGTTCGATTTCATAAGACTGGAGGCCCTGAAACCCTGGTTTATGAGGATGTGCCAGATCCCTCACTCGCCGACGACGAGGTTCTCATTCGCGTCGAAGCGGCTGGAGTGAATTTCGCCGATGTCATGCGTCGTCGCGGCGACGACTATCCCGAGCCGTCCCCCACGCCGTTCACGCTCGGCGCCGAGGTGGCCGGCACAATCGCTGCTGTCGGCAAGGCGGTGACTTCGCTCCCTGTAGGTACGCCGGTGATGGCTGCCCCGGGAGCGGGGGGATATGCTCAATACGCCCGTGTGCCAGCTGGCATTGTGATACCGCTGCCACCCGGGCTCGACGCTGTACGCGCGTCGGCGTTGGTTGCCCACGGTTTGACCGCTGCCTTGGTACTTCGCAAGGCAGCTCGACTTCTACCTGGCGAAACTGTATTGGTAGAAGCTGCTGCGGGCGGTGTAGGTTCGCTCGCTGTACAACTTGCCAAGCTTTATGGCGCGGGCAAGGTCATCGCTGCCGCTAGCACCCCTGCGAAACGAGCCTTGGCCGAAAGTTTGGGGGCGGATGCGACCGTAGACTATACAGCCCCCGATTGGGCCTCTCAAGTACGCGCGCTGACCAACGACAAGGGTGTCGATATAGTCCTGGAGACAGCCGGTGGCGACAATCTTGCCGAGGCGTTCAAGTCTATGGCGTCGTTCGGGCGCTTGATCTTCATCGGCCAGTCGAGTGGCAAATCTAGCCTGATTGATCCATGGACTCTGACGGTCCCCAACCACACCATCACCAGTTTTTATGTCGGCGCGTACCTGGCTTTCTCCGAGCTGATTCAGTCGACACTGTCAGAACTCATCGGACTGGTCTTATCCGGCAAAGTGACGCTGCAAACAGAAACGGTGTTACCGCTCTCGCAAGCCGCCGAAGCACATCGTTTGCTGGAAGGGCGCCATACGACCGGCAAGGTGGTTCTCCAGCCGTGGGCGTGAGCGCGGCTCAGTTCAGAGCCTTCACAATACAACGCTACATCGGAGTAAGAGCAACATGAAAGCACTCACATTCAAACGCTATGGCAAATCGCCCGAGATCGGATTCGCCGAAGTTCCGCGCCCCACGCTAAAGCCCGACGAACTGTTAGTTGAGGTTCACGCCGCGGGGGTGAACCCGATCGACAATATGATTCCTACGGGAATGTTCAAACCCGTCTTGAAGTTCCAACTGCCAGCAACCATGGGTAGCGATCTGGCTGGCATCGTGATCGATGCTGGTAGCCGCGTAACTCGCTTCAAGAAAGGCGACGCCGTCTTTGCAAGTCTGTTCGACCTTGGAAGAGGATCAATCGCCGAATATGCAGTGGTGCCGGAGAGCGCTGCGGCCCCGAAACCGACGAATCTGGACTTCGTGCAGGCCGCCTCAATTCCAATGGTCGGGCTCACTGCATGGCAAGCACTGAAGGAGCGTGCGGATCTTCGGCCGGGTCAGAAAGTGTTCATTCCTGCGGGGTCGGGTGGTATTGGAACATTTGCGATCCAACTGGCCAAATATTTTGGCGCTAAGGTGGGAACCAACACCAGCACCGGCAATATCCAGTTGGTAACAAACCTGGGCGCGGACGAAGTAGTCGACTACAAGAAGCAAGAGTTCGAGAAAGTTCTGCGGGGGTACGATGTGGTGCTTGGTACGATCAGAGGTGACGCGATTGAGAAATCAATAGGAATCCTGAAGCCAGGAAGCAAGATTGTCTCTCTTATCGGGCCGCTGGACGCAGCGTTCGCCCGTGCTCGCGGGCTGAACTTTGTCCTGAAGTTTGTATTCGGCCTAATGAGCCGCAAGATCATGCGTCTTGCGAGAAAGCGGGACGTCACCTACTCATTTCTCTTCGTACGCCCAGACGGTGCTCAACTCTCCGAAATTGGAAAATTGCTCACGTCCGACCGTATCCATCCTGTGATTGACAAGGTATTTCCGTTTGAACAAGCAAAGGAAGCGCTTGAGTACCTAGCGCAAGGACGTGCTAAGGGGAAGGTCGTCGTCAAGATCAAGTGAAATATCCATTGATTGATTTGGGGTGTGCGGACCGATGGAACGATGAGTGATGCTCGACACGAGCAAGGTGGAAACCGAGACCGCACCTTTCCTCAATATCTCCCGGACGACAGGCTGCGAAACCGGATGGTTAGTGCGCACATCGCAGTGCCATCGAGCTTGACCGTCTCGAAGACATCGGTAGGGGCGACTGTTGACAACGCGGGCGGGACCAACCCTGGCCGAGCAAATGAGCATCGAAGATCCAGATCTGGGCAGTTGCGGCTCTTCGTTCCAGACGATCGCCTTATAAGGGCAGGCCTTGACGATGTCCTGTCGGCCTCGTGCCTTGTCCGGATCGGTGATGACGATGTCGTCGGCACGCGTGCGAATGGCGCCGCCTCCGATACGCATGCAGGGCGCGTCGTCGCAGTGATTAGATGTTGAACGATTTCGCGGACCGACTCGAGCGTGTGACCGGCGGTTTGTCAGGTCCGGCGTAGGTCGTGTCGGTCTGGGCGCGCCGCACGCTGATACGAGCGTACCGGGATCCGATGTGAGGTCGGTTCCTGATGCGTGAGGGTTTCTCAGTGCGCGGGCTCGACCGAGGGCTTGGGTAGCGCTTGCGGTGGGGCAGCGCGCTCGACATCGCGGCGCGCCGCTTCGTCGTCAGCGTTCTGGCGGTGACTGGGACGATTCTCGCGGCAATCTCCGCGCAGATTCAAATCGCAGGGTGGTCAAGGGCGGGATGAAGCGACGGGCAGAGGGCGTTGGCGACTTCCACGAACGAACCGCCGCGCTTGTGCTCCAGACGCTTGGCGTTGCGCGCGCCGAGGCGCACACCATTGTAAATCGCCCACTGCAGTCGGGCGATTTCGTTGCGGCGGAAGGTGATTCAGCGTCGTTAGCCGCCGACGTACGTTGGGCTGCCTGAATCGGGCAACGAAGGTGGCAACGCCACTGTGTTGGGTTGCGAGCGCACCGCCGGACTCGCGAGGTCAAGATCTGCCGAATTTGCTAGCCTTGTGTTTTACATAATTAACACTCTCATCCGGAACACGTGTAGTAGCAGCCTTCGAAATCAGTGCGTAACCCGACGGTATCTCTACAAAGGTCGTCATTGAGATGCGCGGCCTTCGTGGATCTTCATCGAAAGCATGCCTTGATTTTCCGGTGTGGTCCCTCCAGTACCGGTAACCGTGAACCAGACACCAAGCCGCGGCGAGGTCGATTGTGTCCGATCCAGTCAACCTTTAGCGATCGCGCCGCGACCGTTATGTGGCCGTTGTTATGTCCTCTGGCGACAATTCGATGATCCTCGCCGTAGGATGGATGGTTATGCGTACGACGTCACCGGAGTCGTAACCCTGCGCGAGCATCTCTTGGACAAGCCGATTAAGGACCGTGGCCCCCGAGGAGCGATTGACGCAGTCAGCGGTCGAGGTCGAATTGCGCACGCTATATTCCCCCGCGGGAACATGTGGGACTGCGCTTGCTGGAATCAGGCATGCCTTGCTCTCGGCGGCGAATTCAGTGATGACGTAAGGGAAACTTAAACTTCCGTCAGGATTGCGACGCACCTCAATTCGATGTGGTGTTCCTTCGTGTGGTGATGTCGCTCGCGCAAACGCAATGGGGTCTAATGGTCTGCCCGTGATAGCGTAGACGCCGCGGCTAACGAGACGCACAACGGGCGTTGTCATGAGCGCCGCAGAGAAGGTTATGAGCTTAATATCAGCGAGTGCAGACCTCAGTTCAAACCGACTAGCTGTTCCGTCCCGTGCTTCGAGTGCGGTTATCAGACGCAACTCTGTTTCTGACAGTTCTTCTTCGAGGTTCACCGGAGTGCGTGCGCGATAGTCGTCGTGCTGGACCACTTGTACCCATGCGAGCCGCTCTAAAATGGCGCGTGCGATATGGATCGGCGGAATGAGCATCATAGAACGATCGCGGTCGAACTCGCTAGTCGCTGTCCTGCTCCGGTAGCGCATGATCGCCGCCAACAACTGGTCTATGTCGACACGCTCACGCGCGACCGCGAACACTTTTCGGGCGACGCTCAGGATAATGTTCCGGCCGGGTTTTTCTGGTCCGAACCAGAACCACGTCCTGTCAGTATCGAGCCATTCGAAGCCATCTACCGACTGCAGCATGTTGGCTAGATTGGCACCTTCCAGCCCATGAGTGAGCGATGCGGCACCGGCAACTGTTGGGAGGTGCGCCGCGCCACAGGAGCGGATCATCGAGTATGCGACACTTCGGACTACCTTGATATCATGGATCTGCACAACATCATCTTGTTCAGAAGCATATGCCCATGAATCGACGCGTGCGCCGCCCGGATGATTGACCGGGTCACTCATTCGAACGATGCGTTTTCCGAGCAGGTCATTGGCAAAAAGACACGCATCCTCGAGCCGGAGATGTTCGCCTAGATGCGTGCGCATCTCACTATTCAGAACCGACACAGAGCAGGGCAAATATGCGGAACAGGCGAGTTGAAGGGAGTCGAGTACCGGGATGTCGAATTCAAATTGCGCAGACCGTTCCGTCAACGTCTCAATTATCTGACGCACCCGCTCTCTGGTGATTCCGGTGGGTGCGGCGAGCTCGGCCAACGTGGTGGCGTCCGGACCGTAGATTCCGTAGCGCCTGGCAAAGAGTTCAGCGTCGCGTTGTGCGCCGACCTCGACCGGTCGATCGGGAAAGGCTAGATTCCGCCCCCGTGTGGCAAGACAGATCGCAACCATGCGGATCGCATCGGCAACCGAGTTGGCGACGATGGTCACTGGCTGCTGCCTTGGCGCTGGAATGACGGGTTCGTCTCCGTCAGGCATGAGGAGCCAGCCAGATGGCAGTGCGAGCGCGTTCTCCCATGCGAGCAGACGGTTCTTGTGAATTGAACGGGGGAGTTCGCCTTTTTCCCATTTGATCAAACTCTGGACGGATATCCCAGCCCGTTCGCTGATGTGTGCCCGTGACAACCCCAGATTGCGTCGACGAGTGCGGGCGCGCATGCCCAATGCTTGACTCGTTTCTGTCGGGATGAGCACGCGGTCGGATTGAACCGAACGCGTCAAAGATGTAGGTGGTGCCTCGATAGGAGCCGGATCGGGCAATATCTTTCCATCTGGCGATAGCAGCCATCCGGCGGGCGCCTGTAGGGCGGTTTCCCATGCGTCAATTCTCGTCGAGCGCATGCTGTCGGGAAGGTCACCCGATTCCCATCGAGCGATAGTTGGCGGCGTCACTTCAACTAGTGCCGCCATTTCCGGTATCGATTTTCGTAGTGCCTCGCGGCGGCTGCGGGCGCGGGCCGCGAGTTCGTGCGCGAGCGATCGCGGGATTTGTATGCGAGGTTCGACGCTCACAGGCTATGCGCAGGTGCTGGAATGGTTGCCTGGCCTCGTCGTCTGCGCCAGGTGGTTTTGTTCCCCTCTTAACAAGAACGCGGCTGCACGCGTAGGTTGCGCTTTTATATTTGTCCCCATTTTCATCGCTCGTCGTCGTTTTTTTCACGCACAAAGTATAGCTACTGCTACAAATGCATCGATGCTCGCTTGCCCGTATGCTGGCGAACTAAAAGCGGGTCTATTGCGAACCGACACATCGATTGTGTACTGGTCGTAGATGGGCCGCATGTGCGCCAGTCGCGGAACATTGCAACAGTCGTGGGCGATCCACGCGGAATACCCCCCATCTTGGGCAGCTAATAAAAACGATCAGGTGGATCGACCGCAACTGGTCATAGCGCTGCGTGCTTGGGCAATAGCCATGTCCTGCGACGATTTTGTTGCTTTCTTCGTTCCGGTTGAATTTGGAATACGGTGTTCGAACCGATGCACTTCTTGCCTATCACCCATGCATCCCAGCGAGCCAAAATCGGCCGAATCTGGCGGGTGTAATCGGCACGGTCATAGTGCCGATTTTGAACGCCCCCAAGTCCGTGAGAGAGGATCTGTGAACGGAGATCCTTCGACACGTGGAACTCTTCGATCAGCAGTGTTTCGACGGTGCGCCGGATATCGGTCCACCCAAATCCCGCCACGGCTTCACCGCTGGCAATCATTGCAGCAGATATCTTCGATATTACGTCACTCACGGTGTCGGGTACCGTCGTGCCGAATATCCGTTGGTCTTCGGCGCCATTCTGAATGAGGGAAAGACATTGCTCGACGATAGCGATCGCTCCGGCAGGCAAGGGGATGTCGTGGCGGCGTGGCGATTGTCGCCGTCCCTTGTGATCGAATAGCGTTAGGATTTTTGCATCGCAGTCGTAGTCCGGACGTTTCACTCGCAAGAGTTGCGCAATACGTTGCGCGCCGGCGAGCACGGCGACCCTTACCGCTGCTGTTGCGAGTCCTTCTGTTTGCGAGAGATGCGACCAGAACGCGCGGAACTCGGTAGTAGACAGGTGGCGCTGTCCCACACGGTTGAACTGGTTCAGAGCCTTTGTAGCGGCGATTGGGTTGAACGCAATGCTGAACCCGGTCATGGTTGACGGAGCGGCCGCATCACCATCGATACCCAGTGCCAGTTCAAAAGCTGCGTGCAATGATGTGCGTACTTTGCCCGCCGTCCGGCCCTTGCCAACCTCGACCAGCCTGCGAAAAATTTCGGTTGCTTGCTCGCGCGTGAGATCTTTCGCGGGTGACAACGCGTATTTCGGAAACGCTTCATAGACGTGCAGAGTGACCATCCGTCTGACATCGCCAGCGCTTGGCTTACCTGCACCTTTTAGATGCGAGATGTAGGCGTCCATCAAGGCTTTGAGCGTGAATTTTGTTCTCGCTAGGGCTTCGGCTGCAGCGTCAGTTGCAGCGCGCGACTCATTCTCTTTTCGCCTGTGCTCCGCGGCTAGCTTCTCGCGCTCGCTCGCGTGTAGGTCGCCATCAATTGCATTCTGACGCTTCGCTGCTGCGTTGCTGCACTGGACCCGAGCATCGGCGAGGGTAAGTCGATCGGATTGGTCCCCGTAGGCCCCGAGTGGGAAATACTTGTTTTTCCGTTCTACAGAGTACCGGTAGTACCACGCGGCCGTACCCGACGCGGCGATTTTCAGTGACAACGCGCCTTGTCCTCGCCCGCGCGATTCATGTAACCAGCATACTTTCCTGGATCGACGGGCATCCTGGACAGCCGCCGCGATGGTCCGTTCTGTCAGCATTTTCGCCTCCACTGCAACTGGCAAAGTGACAATCCGAGTCTACACTAGGTCTACACTACTCAGGTGGAACTCAGCGAAATTCGACGGAGCGAAGAGGATATGGTGTCGATGTAAGTATTTGATTTATAGGGATATTTGTGTTGTATGTCGGATTTCGCTGAACCAACACGGAAGGGTTAGATGCTGCCTTCTAAGCCGTAGGTCACTGGTTCGAATCCAGTAGGGCGGGCCAGAATTCTTCGCTTATTCAAGCACTTCCAATTCCGCGTGAGCCGCTTGGTTAGGATTGGATGCACGTCTAATGCACTCCGGCTGTGGCGAGAGTGTGGCGGTATTCTACTGCTCTCGGGTGCATCCTCTACAACTGCCTGACCGAAAACTTGCCGTTCATTGCACAGACGATTCAGTGTGAATTCGTGTGTGGCCGAGGCATACGCCCCGGCCCGGCAGGCCGACTCAAGTGAATTGCTAAGGAGGTCAGAAGCGGAACGTAATGTGCTTCCCGCCAATTCGAGCGAGATTTTCAAGAGTAGCGGGCAGACACTTAGATGCGTTGATCGTTACGTGACCTTCATAACTGGCGACTAGGCGAACCAAAGCCTCCAATGTTTGTGGAAGATAGTGGTGCTCGGAGAGGTCGAGATGCGCGCCGAGTCGTGCCAGTGTTTCGAGCGTTTGCGGTAACGGGCCCATTGCAGTTCCTCGTCTAAGTTCCTTGTTGGCTATTTATTGTTCATGGGTGGGGAGCAGACGACGCACCGGCAGGAGGCCGGTGCGTTGTCGTTAATTATTTACGAGGTCGGGCCCGCACTGGACGCAATTGCGTCCGGTGCGGGCGTCGGAGCAATTGCCTCAAATGCCGCCTTTCCCCAAATGCGGCGGGCGAGCAAAGCGTACAATTCGCCTCGTTCCGTGATGGCGGCTCGATTGAACACCGAGATCGGATTCATCATGATGGAATTCATTTCCATAAATCGCTGCAGCAACGGGTTGTTCGCGTAGAAACCGGCTGCCAACGTCTGCGCTAGCGCATTCTCGGTCGCATAGACGGTGACTTTGTCCGAGTATTGTTTGTCTTGTAGCGATCGATTTCTTCCCCTTGGGAGCAGTATCAAGCCTCCGATTTTGTTGCGTTCACTAGCGAAGTCGGTGGTGCTTGAAAAATCATAATCGGCTCCGAGCGCCGCTTTCACGCTGTCGTGCGACCCCGCCAAAATATGCTCAATATCGAAATTGCGGTTGCCTCGACTTCTGTCTGCATAGGTAGGGAAACCCACGCGGTTCGTTTGTTCGATGCTGTCCTCAAGATAGGTGGCAATTCGGGCAAGTAGATGTAATATGTTCTGCTTCTTGGCATCCCAATAACTGAGATTCTTGAGTTGATCAAGAGTGGATTCTTGTGTGTCAATCAAGTTTGTCAGAATGGAGCGTAGATCAACCACCGATTTTCTTCTGATTGATTTAACCAGCCCAAAAATTGGATCTCGGACGTTGTCGTACGTATTATCTTGATTGCTTACAATGCGACTGACTGCAAGAAAGTCGAGATAATAGCTGACCATCTGGATTTTTCTATTTACGTCAGAGCCGGTGTCATTTGGCGTGATAGTCGATAGAATTGCCATCGCTTGCAGCGTTAGATCGCGCGCGCCGTTGAAATAGACGTGTGGGAACGTAGTGCGGAACTGCTCCTCAGCCTTCTTGATTTTGAGGTAGTGATCGACGTACGTCGGTATCGTTACCGTTAAAAGGTCGTAAAAGTCATCGGCCGTGTTCAGGCCAAGCTTGGTCTTATTGTCCGTGACCCATCGGTGGTAGCTGTCACCGATGATCTCAAATTCGCCGGGTGCGTCGCCTCGATTTTTACCCCGAGTGGAGTCCGCGTACTGTGCCCGAAGCCAAGTCTTGAAGAACGCGGAGTCTTCGTCGCTGCCTAGATCCTTCAATTTTGCTAGGCATTCGTTCCATTTTTGGTGCGCTGTTTGATTTGCAGCATCGTCCCTGATGTTGGATAAGAAATATCCCTTCAACAAATCAATTGGGCTTAACTTTAGACCTCGGTCGTTCATGGTCACAAAAACCTTATGACCGTCTTGTTCCCGGGGTACGCCAATTTCGAAAAGATAAACGCATTGAGTCAGGTAATCGACGAAGTGCGGTGTGAGCTCGTCCTGAATTCTCTTGCCTATGAAGTTTTCGATATTTGTGTACAGCTTGTAAAGTTGGCGTGAACTGTGATCTAAACCGGGGATGGAGTCGATTCTCTGATCGAGTTCTTGATTCTCGTCTGTTGGGTCGATGCCATCGATAATTAGATTGAATAGTTCCTTGCGGGGGCCATCAAACGCAATGTTGAACTCGTGCTGCCCAAATATTTTTTGACGAAGAAGTGCTGAGATATCTGAGATGTTCAGCTCGGGTTTTTTGAGGGCGAGCTGACAGTAATACGCAATGATCAATGCAAGCGTCGTAATCCGCTGCTGACCGTCAACTATTGCTCGTTGCCCACTTTCTGCCGGTGTTGTGATGATTGTCCCGAGAAAGTACGGGGAGTACTTGGCAACTTCGATCCGGCCGTGTGTCGGATCATAATTCGCGAGGAATGACTCTTGGACATCGGTAAGCAGTTCTTGAAGGTGCTTTACTTCCCATTTGTAATCTCGCTGATACGTCGGTAAGGCGAAGCGCTGCTGAAGGCATTGCGCAACAGTTCGGCGGTCAAATGTTATGTCCATTTTGGTTTGATGATTATGCTTGCAGGTTCGTCTCGTGTGGCAGTGTATGATCTCGCGATTTGATTTCGTGCACAACTGCTGCTGACTGCCGATGGGGTGGGGTTCTTGGTTCGTTTTCGAAGAGACCGAGCAAAAAATTCACCGACTATTCGCGCCCGCTCGCACCCGCGCTCCCCCGTGCGCCAGCGTGCGCGTTTATCCAGCGGCTTGATCGCCGGGCAACCAATCCGCTTCAATACGGGCTGCTGCGCACAAGGTTAGCCGCGCCGCGGGCCGAGGGTGCCGCCGTTGCGCACTGGCTGGCCTACAACACGCCGAAAGTAGGGCCTTATCTGCTGCTGCATGTACGCCATGGCAGCGACATTCGCTGAAACGTGGATAGATAACGTTCGTTAAACGTCCAGGGGATTCGGTGCGCTGAATTTGGATAGAAAGTCCTTGGCAACGTTTTCTATCCGGATAATGATTCTATCCATGACGATTCCCACGCACGAACCATGTCACGAACATTTCTGTACAGCCGCGTATCGACGCAGGATCAGGACACGACGAACCAGCAGCTTGTCGCGAAGCAGGCGGGGTATGAGGTCGAGCCGCATCGAGTGTGTGTTGAGACTATCAGCGGCACAGTTCCAGCGATGGAGCGCCCGAAGTTCCGCAAGCTAGTGGAGAAGCTAGAGGCGGGCGACGTGCTTGTCGTCGCGAAGCTGGACCGGCTGGGCAGGAATGCTGCCGACGTTGACGGCACGGCGCAGGCGCTACGCGCCGCAGGTGTCCGGGTAGTTGTGCTGGACTTGCCCGTGCAGGAGGTGACGAGCGCAGCGGGCGATCTCATCCTGCGCATGTTCGCTGCGTTCGCGCAGTTTGAGCGCGACTTGATCGTCGAGCGGACGCACGCGGGGCTTGAGCGAGCGCGGGCGGAGGGCCGCGTCGGCGGCAGGCCCGAGCGTTTCACGCCGGACGAGAAGCGCACGATTCGGGCGAGGCTAGATGGAGGTGCGTCGGCGCGCTCACTGGCGAAGGAATACGGCACAACGCACGTGACCATCATGAAGGCGGCGCAATCCGCGATTGCTGCCGGTTCGGCTGGGGCCGAAGGAGGCACCGCCGAGTAGGGCGCTGGCACCGCACGCACCACAGTAACGCTCGGTTCAGTCTTGGCGGATCGACCGGAGCCTATCCGAATCGTCTAGGACGGGCCAGTCCGATCCCTTGAAGACCTTCACCAGTCCGCCCCCGGTTCCCCAACCCCCTCACTCAACCGTCACCGATTTCGCCAGATTCCTCGGCTTGTCGATATCCGCACCGCGCAAACATGCCGCGTGATACGCGAGCAGCTGCAACGGCACGACATGCAGGATCGGCGACAACAGCCCGTAGTAATCCGGCATCCGCAGCACCGACACACCTTCGCTGTTGTCGATCCGCGTATCCGCGTCGGCGAACACGTAAAGCTGCCCGCCGCGCGCGCGCACTTCCTGCATGTTCGACTTCAGCTTCTCGAGTAGCGCGTCGTTCGGCGCGATCGTCGCGACGGGCATCGTGTGGGTCACGAGGGCCAGCGGTCCATGCTTCAACTCGCCCGCGGGATACGCTTCCGCGTGGATATACGAAATCTCCTTCAGCTTCAGCGCACCTTCGAGTGCGATCGGGTAGTGCAGCCCGCGCCCGAGAAACAGCGCGTTCTCGTGCTGCGAGAATTCCGCCGCCCAGCGCTCGATCTGCGGCTCGAGCCCGAGCACATCCTCGAGTGCGCCAGGCAGCCGCCGCAGTTGCATCGTATAGCGCGCAAGCTGCGCATCGTCGACGTAGCCGCGCAGCCGCCCGAGCGTGACCGCGAGTATGAACAGCGCGACGAGCTGCGTCGTAAACGCCTTGGTCGACGCGACGCCGATTTCCGGGCCGGCCCGCGTCAGGAAGCGCAGGCCGGTCTGCCGCATCATCGCGCTGGTCGGCACGTTGCAGATCGCCAGCGTGTCGATATGGCCGAGGGCCTGTGCATACTTGAGCGCGGCGAGCGTGTCGGCGGTCTCGCCGGATTGCGACACGCTCACCACCAGCGTATTCGGCATCGCGAGCGCGTCGCTGTAACGGTATTCGCTCGCGATCTCCACCTGTGCCGGCACGCGCGCGATCGTTTCGAGCCAGCGGCGCGCGGTCAGGCCGGAGTAGTGGCTCGTGCCACACGCGAGAATCAGCACGTTGTCGATCTGCTCGAACGCCCGCGCGGCGTCGGGGCCGAATACGGCTGGATCGAACAGCCCGGCATCCGGGATGGTCGCGGCCACGGCCTGCGGCTGCTCGAAGATCTCCTTCTGCATGAAATGCCGGTACGGCCCGAGTTCGACGGCAGCCTGCGCGGAGGAAATGGTCTGTACCGCACGCTCGACCGGCGCGCCGCTGCGGTCGAGCACGCGCACGCCGCCCGGCGTCAATTCGACGATGTCGCCTTCCTCGAGGAAGATGAACCGGTCGGTGATGCCGGCGAGCGCGAGCGCGTCGGAGGCAAGAAAGCATTCGCCGTCCTTCACGCCGACGACGAGCGGCGAGCCCACACGCGCACCGATCAGCCGTTGTGGCTCGTGCTTGCTGAATACGGCGATCGCGTAGGCGCCGTGAAGCTGCGACGTTGCCGCGCGCACGGCGGCGAGCAGGTCGCCGCGATACTGGCTGTGGATCAGGTGCGCGACGACCTCGGTGTCGGTCTGGCCATCGAATTCGTAATGCTCGTCTGAAAGTTGCTTGCGCAACGTTTCGTGGTTTTCGATAATGCCGTTGTGCACGAGCGCGATTTCATCGCGCGAGAAGATCGGATGCGCGTTGCAGGTTGCCGGCGCGCCGTGCGTTGCCCAGCGCGTGTGCGCGATGCCGGTGCTGCCGGTCAGGCCGGCGGTGCGCACGTGCGCGTCGAGGTCGGCGACGCGCGACACGCTGCGCTCGCGACGCGCCTGGCCGTCGACGACCGTCGCCACGCCGCATGAGTCGTAGCCGCGATATTCGAGACGACGCAAACCTTCAATCAGAATCGGGACGATGTCCCGTTGCGCGACCGCGCCGACGATGCCACACATGACACGTCTCCTTCCCTTGTAGTCATCATGGACCGCGCGCACCGTTGCGTCAGCGCGATGCGGTCGCCGTTGCCGCCGCCGTCGTGAATCCGCATCGGGCGGGGATGACGGGGGCGGCCATCCGTTTTTCGAATGCCAGATAAAGCGACTCCTCCAGTACGTTCCAGTGCGCGCCGTGCCGGTATGGCGCTGATCGCGCTTGCCAGCAGGCGACCGTGCCCCAATCGTTCATCTTGACCGCGACCAGCGCGATCAAACCCCACGGATAATCGGTGTCGGCGAGTTGCGGCCAGCTCTTGCCGTACTTCCTCATCCACTGCGCGTAGATCGTCTCGCCAGATTGTTCGGGAACCTGAATATCCGACAGAAGCGGGAGGATCTGCGCGATCTTCGCGGGATAAAAACTCGTGTCGCTGACCTGCTGCGTGCTGGCGCGAAAGCCGGATTCCGTGCCGCGCCAGAACACCTTCAGGATCGCGGATGCCAGCCGGTCGGCGCGCTGGCTCCAAGGGCCCGCGTGCGTGTAGTCGGCGCGCCGGACGTAGTACGCAGAGAGTGCCTGGAACGCGCTGTGTACCTCGACGTTGTCCATCAGCAACGCGACGTGCAGTGACGACGAGATCTGATAGACGCCGGAGGGTTTGTCGAGCAGCGTGTCCAGATGCAGGCCGGCCCGGTTCATGCTCAGTTCCCATGCGGCAGGCAAGCCGTCAGGTGGCGCAAAACGGGCGAGCAGTTCGATCCAGGTCGCCATCATTGCGTCGTCGGTTTCCGCATCGGCACATGCGCGGTAGCGGCTGTTCTTCACGCAGTAGCGCTCGAAACCGCCATCCGGACGCTGGCGCGGCAGCAACCATGCGATCCACGCGAGTGCAGCCTGACGGGCGTCGAGCTGCGCGTCGGACGCGGCGAGCAGCGCTTTCGCCGCGAAATACGGGTCGATGCCGACGCCGTTCTGGCGCACGGTGATCGCGCCGTCGGTACGCTGGTACATCCCGTTGAGCCGGAGTTCGGCGGCGCTCGCGTGCAGTGCGAAGCCACACGCGGCGATACAGCAGGCGACGTGCCACAGGCGGCACAGCGCGACGGTGGCCGCTACGCGCGCGCGTGAGGTCGGGCAAAGCGCGGGCCGGTTCATGGTTTTGGGCGCCTGCGCGGCGGTCCTGTTCAATCGTCGCCGGGCGCGGCGTTGGCCGCGTCGCACCTGGCGAGCGCGTCGACGTTGTGGCTCGGTTCACCGTGGCGCGGGTGAACCCGAGGCGGGTACCGATAGTTGCGTCCACGGTCCGGTTCTTTACAGCGGAGCCGGAACCAGGCTCGCGGATCGCGCGTACTTCAACAGGACACGTCGGCACGTTCGGCACGCAGGAGCGCTTGTCTGTCGCTCCAGGTGGACGCGTTGCATTTCGCCCCTGCTTCGTTGCTTGGGCGTCCCCGTTCGTCCGCAGTCGGGCGGGCGCTTCGGGGCACACCTGACTGTCATTAAGCAAGGCGTGAGCCATCGGCCGAGATGCCGCGCGCAGCAAGGGGCGGGGGGGCGTCCGGATGCTTGGCGCGGACGGAGGCGGCGGATTTTGATTCATCGAAGAATCAGCGTGCACGGGCCGAATACCCGAGCGCGATCGGCGTCGCGGCCCGTAAGCGTCATGCGTCTAGCGAATTGTCTGCCGAACCTGTGTGACCTCGGCCGCACGACTATGCGCGGTGACATGCATCGCGTCGTTCGTTGCGTGTGCATCGGCCGGAATGTCGCTGTGTTCCATGAGAGCGCATGCGTTGCATGGACCGGAATCTGATGCACCCCCCCAGTTCCGGACCCGCGTTACACATTCGCAACATTTCCCACCCTCTTGATTCGTGCGACGTGAACGACGTTGCGTGCCGGGTAAATCCCTCGTGCATGACCGCGGCCGAGGGGGCGATGGCGCCGCCCCCTGCGCAGACAAAAGTGGCCGATCAAGGAAGCGCAACGCGCTTCGAGAGATGCGTGAGATGCGATGAGCGACGAACGCTCGACATGGGGTCGCGATTCGTCGGACGACGTCGCCGAGGGAACCACGCGACTGCCCGTATAGGTGCCTGTGTCGCGTGTATCCGGGGCTGCGACACGCGTAGCAGTTGTGAAACATTCCGTCGCGCGCTGCGCGTGCGCGGTGCACGCAGTGTGAACCGCACACGGCTGCAGGGCGGCTGGTTTGAATATTGCTGTAGTGGTGTGGAAGGGAAGTGAACAACAGACGTGACGCCAGGCTCAGCGAGGAAAGACTCATGACGTGACTGATCAAGTGCAACGGGACGCCGGTAGTACGACGATTCGCGTGGCGTAGACCACGCGGACCGGGCGGCGCGCTCGCTCCGCGACATCGCAACGTGTCGATCGCGTGCGAGTACGGGAGGCGCCGCCTGAATACATGCTTCGCGCCACGGGCAGGGTCATTCAGCGCGAAATGGCTCAACGAGGATAACGATGAAGAAGATTTTGCTTGTGTTCGGGACTCGGCCGGAGGCCATCAAGATGGCGCCGCTGGTGCGTGCATTGAAAGCACAAGCGGGTGTCGACGCCAGGGTATGCGTGACCGCGCAGCACCGCGAAATGCTCGATCAGGTGCTGACGCTGTTCGACATCAAGCCCGACTACGATCTCAACGTGATGCGCCAAAGTCAGACCCTGACCGACGTGACGACGGGCATTCTGCAGGCGATCGGCATCGTCTTCGACGAATTGCGTCCGGACGTCGTGCTGGTACACGGCGATACGACGACCACGCTTGCGGTCAGTCTTGCGGCGTTCTACCGCTATCTGCCGGTCGGGCACGTGGAGGCCGGCTTGCGCAGCGGCGACATCTGGTCGCCGTGGCCTGAAGAGTTGAATCGCCGCGTGACCGACGCGGTGTCGTCGTGGCATTTCGCGCCGACCGGGCAGGCACGCGACAACCTGCTCAGCGAGGGCGTACCGGGCGGGGCGGTCGTGCTGACCGGCAATACCGTGATCGACGCGCTGCACGAGGTCAAGCGCATGCTCGATTGCACCGCGGCGCTGACGGAGCGGGTCGCGGGACAGTTTCCGTTTCTCGAACCGTCGCGGCGCGTGGTGCTGATCACCGGCCATCGTCGCGAAAGTTTCGGTGAGCCGTTCCAGAATTTCTGCGATGCGCTGTGTACGCTGGCGAACCGCTATCCCGATGCGCAGTTCGTCTATCCGCTGCACATGAATCCGAACGTGCGGGAGCCGGCGCGCGCACGGCTCGGCCACGTGGCCAATATCTACCTGATCGAGCCGCAGGAATATCTGTCGTTCGTATTCCTGATGTCGCGCGCGCATTTCATCATCACCGATTCGGGCGGCATTCAGGAAGAAGGGCCGGCACTGGGCAAGCCGGTGCTGGTCACGCGCGAGACGACGGAGCGGCCGGAAGCGATCCAGGCCGGTACCGCACGGCTCGTCGGAACCAATCAGGAGCGGATCGTGTGGGAGGCCTCGCGTCTGTTCGACAGCGAGAGCGCGTACGGGGAAATGGCGCACGCGAGCAATCCGTACGGCGACGGTCATGCGAGCGAGCGGATCGTTCACGCGCTGATGCGTAATCCGGGGGCACCCACGAAGGCGACGAGCTTTTCGATGGGGACGTCGGAGATGCCGCTCAATCCGCTCACGCTGGGGTTGCAGGCGCTGAGGTCGCGCTGAACGTGCGGTTGCATGAAGCGCCTGCGCTCGGCTTCGACACCATGTGAAGCTGACGGTGTTTCGTTCAAGATTCGTCAGGCCCGGCGGCGCGAGACGGATGATGCCGGACTTGATCGAGACGGTGCGTTTCGATCGCGCCTATCCGGCTTTCGCGTGCCGGAGCGCGGGTTGCGCAGAAGCTGGTGGATGACGGCGTCGTCGCGGTAGTCGGCGACATCAATTCGGGCGTGTCCATATTCGCGGGATGTCCCGCCCGGGCATGGCGCTCGACCCCTTGGGCACGCACCACATCCGTCGTGGCGGAGCGGCTACCTCACGCGCCCATCGCTCGCCGGGACCGACGTGCCAGTCGGTCCCGGTTGCATGATGCACGTCATGCGTCATCGATTCCCCTTCGACCTTTCCCCGGTTCGCCACGTCAGTGCCGCTACGCACCGTCTGCGCAAAACTGCCGCACATCAGTTAGAGTTGGAGCCCGGGCCATTCCGCATACGATTCCGGCTCCCCGGCGCGATGCAGACGCCGCCGGAGCTGAACATCGCGCGCAGGTGCCGCGATTCGCGGCGCCGTTTCTGGCAGTCCCGACAGGGTCGCGTTGCCTGAATGACGGTTGGCATGGGGCAGAATCCGGGCGGGTGCGTGTCCGCTATCAATCCGGATCGCGTGTCCGATAGCCATCCTCGGCCAGCCGTACCGATAACGACGCATTGACTGCCGGTTCTGCCGGCGGAGCAGCCTACACGACGGCACCGGGCCGGCGCAGGAGAACGCACCCGCCGCCGTTCGAATCCCCACCGGGCACCCGTGGTGCGATGCGGGCGCCTCGACCAGGAGGTGAACGATGATCACGCTGACCGTCAACGGTAGCGAACAGCACTTCGGCGGCAATCCCGACATGCCGTTGCTCTGGTATCTGCGCGATGTCCTCGGCCACACCGGCACGAAGTTCGGCTGCGGCATGGCACTGTGCGGTGCGTGCACCGTGCACCTCGACGGCGTTGCGATCCGGTCGTGCATCACGCCCGTCGCGGCCGCTGCCGGCAAGCGCGTGACGACGATCGAGGGTCTGTCGACCGATCTGACCCATCCGCTGCAGCAGGCCTGGCAGAAACTGAACGTCGCGCAGTGCGGCTACTGCCAGTCCGGGCAGATCATGCAGGCCGCGTCGCTGCTGAAGACGAATCCCCATCCGACCGACGCCGACATCGACGATGCGATGTCCGGCAATATCTGCCGCTGCGGCACCTACACGCGCATTCGCGCGGCGATCCGTCTGGCCGTGCGCCGCGGAGGTGCCGCATGAGCGCGCCCGAACTCTCCGTCCAAAACGAAAGCCGCCGTGCGCTGCTGCTCGGCTTCGCGTCCGGCGGGCTGCTGCTCGCGTTCGGCGTGCCGTCGCTCGTGCGCGCGGCCGTGCCGGTGCAGCCGCCCGTCAGCGCGAATTCGCAGTACGGCGGCGCGGGGATGCCGCACGGGTTGCGCGACGATCCGCACCTGTTCGTCGCGATCGCG
The DNA here is from genome assembly GCF_030482905.1 of Burkholderia sp. AU45251. Classification (NCBI taxonomy): domain Bacteria; kingdom Pseudomonadati; phylum Pseudomonadota; class Betaproteobacteria; order Burkholderiales; family Burkholderiaceae; genus Burkholderia; species Burkholderia sp. AU45251. The sequence continues at coordinate 18,923 of NZ_JAUJQH010000015.1, forward strand.
CCGGATGGCACGGTCACCGTGACCTGCATCCGCTCCGAGATGGGGCAGGGTGTACGCACGAGCGTCGCGCTCGTGGTGGCGGACGAACTGGGCGCGGACTGGGCGCGCGTGAAGGTCGCGCAGGCCGTCGGCGACGAGCCGCGCTACGGCAACCAGAACACCGACGGGTCGCGCAGCCTGCGCCAGAGCTTCGCCGCGCTGCGTCGCGCGGGTGCGGCCGCGCGCACGATGCTCGAACAGGCTGCCGCTGCTGCGTGGGGCGTTGATGCGCGTCAGGTCAAGGCGACGGTGCACGAGGTCGTCGACACGAAGAGCGGGCGCAAGCTCGGCTTCGGCGAACTGGCGGCGAAGGCAGCTGCGCTGCCGGCACCGGATCCGGCATCGGTGGTGCTGAAGGCGCCGGCCGAATTCCGCTATATCGGCAAGGGCGAAACGGCGCTGATCGACGGGCGCGACATCGTCGGCGGCCGCGCGCATTACGGTATCGACACGCGGCTCGACGGGATGCTGTATGCGGTCGTCGCGCGACCGCCGGCCTACGGTGACACCGTGGCGTCGTTCGACGCGTCGGCGGCGGAGAAGCTGCCGGGTGTCGTCAAGGTCGTGCAGCTTGCGCCGACGCCGCTGCCGTCCGGTTTCCAGCCGCTTGGCGGCGTGGCCGTCGTCGCGCGCGATACGTGGACAGCGATCCAGGCGCGCGCGCAACTGAAGATCGACTGGAAGCGCGGGCCCAACGCGACCTACGACTCGACCGCGTATCGCAAGACCCTCGAAGCGGCGGCCGCGCAACCGGGCGACGTGATCCGCAACGACGGCGACGCGGCGGCGGCGCTGGCCGGCGCCGCGAAACGCGTGCGTGCGACGTACTACATTCCCCATCTCGCGCACGCGACGATGGAGCCGCCCGCGGCTGTCGCGCGCGTGGCGGACGGCCGCTGCGAAGTGTGGACCTGCACGCAGGCGCCGCAGACCACGCGCGACGAGATCGCGAAAGCGCTCGGGTTGCCGACGGAGCGCGTGACGGTCAACGTGACGCTGCTCGGCGGCGGTTTCGGCCGCAAGTCGAAGCCCGACTACGTCGTGGAGGCGGCATTGCTGTCGAAGGCGGTCGGCGCGCCCGTCAAGCTGACGTTCACGCGCGAGGACGACATCGCGCACGACTATTTCCATGCGGTGTCGCTCGAAGCGTTCGACGGCGGGATCGACGCGTCGGGGAAAGTGGTCGCGTGGCAGCATCGCACGGTCGCGCCGTCGATCCAGTCGACGTTCAGGGCCGGCGTCGCGCACGAGCAGCCGGGCGAGCTCGCGCAGGGCATTGCGGACCTGCCGTTCGCGATTCCGAACGTTCGGATCGAGAATCCGGCCGCGGAAGCGCACACGCGGATCGGCTGGTTCCGCTCGGTCTACAACATCCCGCATGCGTTCGGCATCCAGAGCTTCGTGTCGGAGCTGGCGCACGCGGCCGGCCGCGACCCGAAGGATTTCCTGCTCGAACTGATCGGGCCCGCGCGGCGTTTCGAGCCGCACATCGCGGTGAAGAACGTGAACTACGGCGAGGATCCGGCGCTGTATCCGGTCGATACCGGGCGGCTGCGGCGCGTGGTCGAGACGGTCGCGCGCGAAGCCGGCTGGGGGCGCAAGCTGTCGAAGGGGCACGGGCTCGGGATCGCCGCGCATCGCAGCTTCGTGTCGTATACGGCGGCGGTGTGCGAGGTGCAGGTCGATGCCGACGGCAAGATCACGGTGCCGCGGGTCGACATCGCGATCGACTGCGGGCCGCAGGTCAATCCGGAGCGTGTACGCTCGCAGCTCGAGGGCGCGGTGGTGATGGGGCTCGGCATCGCGTTGCACGGCGAGATCACGTTCAAGGACGGCCATCCGGAGCAGAGCAACTTCAACGGCTTCCAGGTACTGAGAATGAATGAAGCGCCGCGCGAAATCCGCGTGCATCTCGTCGCGCCGGACGATTTTGCGACGCCGCTGGGCGGCGTGGGCGAGCCGGGCCTGCCGCCCGTCGCGCCGGCGCTGACCAATGCGATTTTCGCGGCGACCGGCACGCGCATCCGCAGCCTGCCGGTTGCCGATCAGCTCGCGAAGCCCCGGGCAGGGTGACACAATTCCCAGGCCGGGCCGCATCGTGCGGCCCGGTACGCATCCATCCTTGAACAAGGAGTGTCGACGTGGCCTCATCCGATGTCAGCGTGAAGCAGGCAGTTTCCCCCACCGAATGGGACGCGCGAGTCAACCTGGCGGCCGCTTACCGCCTCACCGCGCTGTTCGGCTGGGACGATCTCGTGTTCACCCATATTTCCGCGCGCGTGCCCGGCCCGGAGCATCATTTCCTGATCAACCCGTACGGGATGATGTTCGACGAGATCACCGCATCGTCGCTGGTGAAGGTGGATCTCGACGGCCGCAAGGTGTCCGAATCACCTTACGAGATCAACCCGGCCGGCTTCACCATTCACAGCGCGGTGCACGCGGCCCGCGACGACGCGCTGTGCGTGATGCATACGCATTCGATCAACGGCGTCGCGGTGTCGGCGCAGGAAGCGGGGCTGCTGCCGCTGTCGCAGCAGTCGCTCGGCGTGCTGGCATCGCTCGGCTATCACGACTACGAGGGCATTGCGCTCAACGAGGGCGAGAAAGCGCGCCTCGTGCGCGATCTCGGCGCCAACACGAACCTGATGCTGCGCAATCACGGCCTGCTGACCGTCGGCGCGACGCCGGCAGACGCGTTCGTCGCGATGTACTTCTTCGAAGCGGCCTGCATGATCCAGGTCCGCGCGCAGGCCGGCGGCTCGGCGTTGTTGCCGATCGGGCAGCCGATTCTCGACGGCATCAAGCAGCAGATCGCCGCCGTGACGCGCGGGATGGGCGCCGGGGCGCTCGTCTGGCCCGGCTTGCTGCGCCGGCTCGATCGACGCAATCCCGGTTACGCGGACTAGCGCATCCGTCGTTGTCGTTTTAGAACGACCGTGCTAAATTCCTGCCAGCCCTTGCAGTCACGGAACCCTTCATTCGGCTGACGAAGCCGGCCCCGGGAGGCAGCACGATGAGCTTGTTGATGTCGCGACGCGATCTCGCGTTCCTGCTGTATGACTGGCTCGACGCGGAAGCGCTCGTCGCGCTGCCGCGTTACGCCGAGCACAGTCGCGAGACGTTCGACGCGGTGCTCGATACCAGCGAGCGGATTGCGGAAGACCTGTTCGCGCCGCATGCGGCGCGTGGCGATCGCGAGGAGCCGCAGTTCGACGGCGAGCGCGTGACGCTGATCCCGGACGTCGAACCGGCGGTGCGCGCCTTTGCGGACGCCGGGCTGATCGCCGCGGGCCATGACGAAGCGCTCGGCGGCATGCGCTTGCCGAAGCTGGTCGAAGCCGCGTCGTTCCTGTTCTTCCAGGCCGCGAACATCGCGACGGCCGCCTATCCGTTCCTGACCGTCGCCAACGCGAACCTGCTCGTCGCGCACGGCAGCCGCGCGCAGATCGACGCGTTCGCGCGCCCGGAACTGGAAGGGCGCTACTTCGGCACCATGTGCCTGTCGGAACCGCAAGCCGGTTCGTCGCTGTCCGACATCGCGACGCGCGCGGATTTCGAAGGCGACTCGCCGCTCGGCCCGCGCTACCGGCTGACGGGCAACAAGATGTGGATCTCGGGCGGCGAACACGAGCTGACGGAGAACATCGTCCACCTCGTGCTCGCGAAGATTCCCGACGAACACGGCCGGCTGCTGCCCGGCACGCGCGGGATCTCGCTGTTCATCGTGCCCAAGTACCTGCCGGGCACCGACGGCGCGGCGCAGGGCGAGCACAACGACGTGGTGCTCGCCGGGCTGAACCACAAGATGGGTTACCGCGGCACCACCAACTGCCTGCTGAATTTCGGCGAAGGCACGCGTTACCGCCCGGAAGGGCGCGCTGGCGCGATCGGCTATCTGGTCGGCCAGGCGAACCACGGCCTCGCTTACATGTTCCACATGATGAACGAAGCGCGCATCGGTGTCGGCGCGGGCGCGGTGGCGCTCGGCTACACGGGTTATCTGCACGCGCTCGACTACGCGCGCAACCGGCCGCAAGGGCGCCCGCTCGGGCCGGCGGGCAAGGATGCCGCCGCGCCGCAGGCGCCGATCGTCGAACATCCGGACGTGCGGCGCATGCTGCTCGCGCAGAAGGCCTATGTCGAAGGCGGTCTCGCGCTGATCCTGTATTGCGCGAAGCTGGTCGATGAAGCACGCGCGCACGACGACGCGGCCGTGCGCGCCGATGCCACGCGCCTGCTCGACATCCTGACGCCGATCGCGAAAAGCTGGCCGTCGCAGTGGTGTCTCGCGGCGAACGACCTCGCGATCCAGGTGCACGGCGGCTATGGCTACACGCGCGATTACGCGGTCGAGCGGCTCTATCGCGACAATCGTCTCAATCCGATTCACGAAGGCACGCACGGGATCCACGCGCTCGATCTGCTGGGCCGCAAGGTCGCACAGGACGATGGTGCGTCGCTGCGTGCACTCGATGCGCGGATCGGCGCGACCGTCGAACGTGCGCGGACGCTCGATGCCGGCCTGCGCGAGCACGCCGACGCGCTGGCGCGGCGCTGGGCACGGCTCGGCGATGTCACGCGACAGCTGAGCGCGATCGGCGATCCGCAGGCGCGGCTCGCGAACGCGAGCGTCTATCTGGAAGCGTTCGGCCATCTCGTCGTCGCGTGGCTGTGGCTCGACGTGACGCTCGCTGCGCACGGGCAGGCCGACGATTTCCACGACGGCAAGCGTGCGGCCGCCCGCTACTTCTTCAACTGGGAATTGCCGAAAGTGGATGCGCAGCTCGATCTGCTCGCGAGCGTCGACACGACGACGCTCGACATGCGCGACGCGTGGTTCTGATCATTGCTTCACCGACAGTCCGGAATGCCGACGAGGTCGCGGATGCCGATTCCACCGGCTGTCGCGTACTCGTCGTGAACCGGCCGTGCGGGCGTGCCCCGCAGGCCGACCCGATGCCAGCCTACGCCGCACAAGGAGAGAGACGAACATGAAAGCCCTGTTGTGTACCGCATTCGGCCCGATCGACAGCTTGCGCATCGAGGACGTCGCGATTCCCGAGCCGGCCGCGGGCCAGGTCCGGGTTCAGGTGAAGGCCGCATCGCTCAATTTCCCCGACGCGCTGATCGTCCAGGGTTTGTATCAGGTGAAGCCGGCGCTGCCGTTTTCGCCGGGCGCGGAATTTGCCGGCGTGATCGACGCGGTGGGCGAGGGCGTGACTGCGTGGCAGCCCGGCGATTCGGTGGTCGCGTTCACCGGGCACGGCGGGTTCGCCCAACAGTGCGTGGCCGACGTGCACCAGATTGCCGCACTGCCGCCGGGCATGACTTTTGAGCAAGGCGCGGCGCTCGTGCTCGCGTACGGCACGTCGCTGCACGCATTGCAGCAGCGTGCGCGGCTGCAAGAAGGCGAGACGTTGCTCGTGCTGGGCGCGGCGGGCGGCGTTGGCCTCGCGGCGATCGAGATTGCGACAGCGCTCGGCGCGCGCGTGATTGCGGCGGCGTCGAGTGCGGACAAGCTGGCACTGTGTCGTGAAGCGGGCGCCGACGAGACGATCGACTATTCGACCGAAGACCTGCGCCGCCGTGTCGACGAATTGACCGGCGGGCGCGGTGCCGACGTCGTCTACGATCCGGTGGGCGGCGCCTACAGCGAGGCGGCGTTGCGCGCGACCGCCTGGCGCGGCCGGTTCCTCGTGGTCGGCTTCGCGGCCGGCGAGATCCCGAAGATCGCGCTGAACCTGGCGCTGCTCAAGGAGCGCGACATTCTGGGCGTGTTCTGGGGCGATGCGGTGCGCCGCGATCCGAAGCAGCATGTCGCGAACATGCGCCTGCTTGCCGAATGGTTCGCGGCCGGCAAGGTGCGACCCGCGATCACCGAGCGCGTGTCGCTGGCCGGCGCGGCCGACGCGATCGCGCGGATGGCGAACCGGCAGGTGAAGGGCAAGGTGGTGATCCTGCCGGACGCGTGATCGGCCTTCCGCGCGCCGGTCGAGGCCGCGCGGCTGCGGTTCAGCGCGCGTGTGCGTTACGCGATCTGCTGCAGAAGGGCCGCGACCCGCTGCCCGAGCGCGTGATGCTGATCGGCCGCGAAGTGAACGCCATCCACCGGGCTCACTTCGATGACGGTGCCGGCGTCCAGGAAATAGGCGCCGGCGTTCACGGCGACTTGTTCGTACAGCGGTGCGAGCTGTCGGGATTTCGCGGCGCCGCCCACGAAGATGTCGCCGAGGAAACCGACCTCGACGATCGGCGCAGGCGCCATTAGCACGAGCTTCGGTGACGCACCGGACGGGCCGGCACGGCACGCGGCGATCTCGGCAAGCAGCACGCCGACCGACGTCGCGATGTCGGCGGGCGTGACCGAGAAGCGCGTCTTCAGATCGTTCGTCCCGAGCATCAGCACGACGACGTCGACCGGCAAGTGGCTTTCGACGCACGCGCGCAGATACGACAAACCGTTCTTGTGCCGGCCTTCGATCGGATCGTCGTGCACGGTCGTACGCGCGGGCAATCCTTCTTCAATGACCCGCCATCCTGCGCCGAGCGTCTGCGCCAGCACGCCGGTCCAGCGTTCTTCGCGTGCGAACCGCTCCAGTACGCCGGCACGCGTCATCGGGCGCGTGCCGTGCGTGTTCGAATCGCCGTAGCAGAGCACGGTTTTCTGCGTCATCGTCATTTCCTCCGTTGGTCGTTCAGTCTTTCGGCAAGCGCAGCACGTCAAGCGCCTGCTGCGAATATTCGACCCAGAACCGCTCGTTCGCGATGCCGGCCTGCAGTACCAGATGCTGAAGGCGCTTCGTGCGCGAATCGGCGCCTTCCGAAAAATCGCGCGCCTCGATCCGCAGATACAGGTCGAGCTTCTCCTGGTGCAGCGCGATGCGCCGCCTGATTTCGTCCTCGAGGCCGGCCGGGCCGAGCACCGCTTCCGCGCGCAGGCGCACCATCAACGCTTCGCGCAGCGGCGTCGGATCTTCCGGTTCGGCGATCCAGCGCCGCAACTCCTTCTTGCCGGCCGGCAGGATCCGGTACGCGCGCTTGCGGCCGCGCCCCGATTCGGCCGGCAGCGATTCGATCCAGCCCGTTTCCTCGAGACGCCCCAGCTCGCGATAGATCTGCTGGTGTGTCGCCTGCCAGAAATAGCCGATCGAACGATCGAAGCGGTCGGCGAGTTCGGAGCCTGAACCCGGGCGTTCGGCAAGAGCGGTGAGGAGTGCGTGGGGCAGGGACATGTCGGATCGGAGGAGGCCGCGGAATGAATCGCATCTTGCCATATCGGGGCCACAGTACAAGATGACGGATGCGTTTATGCAACGGGTTGCATAAACGAAAGTGGTGAACTACTATCTGTGCAACTTGTTGCATAAAAATGGAGACACCCCATGACACCGCGTTATCCGCATCTGACGACCCCGCTCGAACTCGGCTTCACGTCGCTCAGGAACCGGGTGCTGATGGGGTCGATGCACGTAGGGCTCGAGGAAGCGCCGAACGGCTTCGAGCGGATGGCGGCCTTCTACGCGGAGCGTGCGCGAGGCGAGGCCGGCCTGATCGTCACGGGCGGATTCGCGCCGAACGAGCGGGGCCGTCCGGCGCCGGGTGGTGCAATGCTGACGACCGAAGCGGAAGCCGAGCGTCACCGTGTCGTGACGCGTGCGGTGCACGCGGAGGGCGGCAAGATCGCGCTGCAGATCCTGCATTTCGGGCGCTACGCGTATCACCCGGCGCTCGCCGCGCCGAGCGCGCTGAAGGCGCCGATCAACCCGTTCACGCCGCATGCGCTGAGCAGCGATGAAGTCGACGAGACGATTGCCGATTTCGTCCGATGCGCGGCGCTCGCGCAGCATGCGGGTTACGACGGCGTCGAGATCATGGGGTCGGAGGGCTACCTGATCAACGAATTCATCGCCGCGCGCACGAACCATCGCGACGACGCATGGGGCGGTGCCTACGAGAACCGCGTCCGTTTCCCGGTCGAGATCGTGCGGCGCGTGCGCGAGCAGGTCGGCACGAACTTCATCCTGATCTACCGGCTGTCGATGCTCGATCTCGTCGAAGGCGGCTCGACACTCGACGAGGTGATCCGGCTCGCGCAGGCGATCGAGGCGGCCGGTGCGACGATCATCAATACGGGCATCGGCTGGCACGAGGCGCGCATTCCGACCATCGCAACCAAGGTGCCGCGTGCCGCGTACGCGTGGGTCACGCGGCAGCTGATGGGCAAGGTCGGCATCCCGCTCGTCGCGACCAACCGGATCAATACGCCGGAAGTCGCCGAGCAACTGCTCGCCGATGGCTATTGCGACATGGTGTCGATGGCGCGGCCGTTTCTCGCCGACGCCGAATTCGTCCGCAAGGCGCGGGAAGGGCGGCCGGACGAAATCAACACGTGCATCGGCTGCAACCAGGCGTGCCTCGACCATACGTTCAGCGGCAGGATCACGTCGTGCCTGGTGAATCCGCGCGCGTGCCATGAAACCGAGCTTGTGATTCGCCCGGCGCCGCAGCGCAAGCGGATCGCCGTGGTCGGCGCCGGGCCGGCGGGCCTCGGCTTCGCGGTCACCGCGGCCGAGCGCGGTCATGCGGTGACGCTGTACGAAGCCGGCGCCGAGATCGGCGGCCAGTTCAATATCGCGAAGAAGGTGCCGGGCAAGGAAGAATTCACCGAGACGCTGCGTTATTTCCGCCGGCAGATCGAACTGCGCGGCGTGACGCTCCACCTCAACACGCGCGCGACCGCCGAGATGCTGTTGCAAGGCGAATTCGACGAAGTGGTGATCGCGACGGGTATCGTGCCGCGTACGCCGCCGATCGACGGCGTCGGCCATGCGAAGACGCTCGGCTACCTCGACGTATTGCGCGACGACAAGGCGGTGGGCCGCAGCGTCGCGATCGTCGGCGCCGGCGGCATCGGTTTCGACGTTGCGGAATATCTCGTCCATCGTGCAGGCGGCGAACAGGTCGACGTGGACGGGTTCCTTGCCGAGTGGGGCGTCGACCGGTCGTATGCGAACGCAGGCGGCTTGCGCCACGCGCGGCCCGAGCCGGCGGCACGGCAAGTCCATCTGTTGCAGCGCAAGGCGTCGAAGGTCGGCGACGGGCTCGGCAAGACCACCGGATGGATCCACCGCACGGCACTGAAGGCGCGCGGCGTCGGGATGTCGTCGGCGGTGACCTACCGGCGCATCGACGACGAAGGCTTCCACGTGACGATCGACGGCGTCGAGCAGACGCTGCCGGTGGACAACGTCGTGATCTGCGCGGGGCAGGAGCCGTTGCGCGAACTGGCGGTGCAACTGGAGGCCGCCGGGCGCAAGGTTCACGTGATCGGCGGCGCGCACGAAGCCGCCGAGCTCGATGCGAAGCGTGCGATTCACCAGGGCACGACGCTTGCCGCCACGCTTTGAGACTGATTCGCTTCTTTTCCGCCCGACGAGACAGGAGACTTCGATGACGAACGCACCGCAGCACCTTCAACCCGCTGTCGCGCAATCGCTCGACAAGTGGCATGCGATGATCGAACGCAAGGATTTTGGCGCACTGGAATCGATCGTCCATCCGGACGCCGTGTTCCGTTCGCCGATGGCGTTCAAGCCCTACGGGCCGGCGCCCGCGCTATTGCTGGCGCTGCGCACGGTGATCACGATCCTCGAGAAGTTCACCTATCACCGCCAGTTCGTCACCGACGACGGCAAGAGCGTGGTGCTGGAGTTCAGCGCGGCCATCGGCGACAAGGCGCTGAAGGGGATCGACATGATTCGCTTCGACGACGAAGGACGGATCGTCGAATTCGAGGTCATGATCCGGCCGTTCAATGCGCTGCAGGCGCTCGGCGCGGAAATGGGCGCACGGCTCGGGCAGCAGTTGCCGACGTTCAAGATCGGCGGTTGAGTGGGGCGATCGCGGGGCGGCGGCCGCCGCGCTCAGCGCGCGAGTTGTGCCCGCGCGAGCCGGCCCAGGCACCGGACCCCGTCCTCGATGCGTGCGTTCCACACATGCCCCGCGCTCAGGCGCAGGCAATGGCGAAAGCGCCGGCTGGCGGAGAAGATGTCGCCCGGCGCAAAGCAGACACCCTGTTCGAGCGCGGCATCGAACAGCGCGCGTGAATCGAATCGCTTCGGCAGTTCGAGCCAGAGCACGAAACCGCCGGCCGGCCGGCTCACTTTCGTGTCGGCCGGAAAGCTGGCCTCGATCGTGCGCGTCATCCGCGCCAGGTTGTCCTCGAACACGCGCCGGATGCGGCGCAAATGCGCGTCGTATGCGCCGCTCGCGAGGAAGTCGGCCAGCGCGACCTGTGGCAACACCGGGCCGCACAGGCTGAGCGCAAGCTTGCGTTCCATCACCTGCTGAGTGCGAGCCCCCGCCGCGATCCAGCCAATCCGGTATCCCGGCGCGAGGCTCTTCGAGAACGAACTGCAGTAGATCGTATCGGCCTCGCTGTCGAGTGCGCTGAACGGCCTCGGCCGATCCCGCCCGAAGTGGATGTCGCCGTACACGTCGTCTTCGATCAGCGGCACCCGATGGCGTGCGAGCAGCGCAAGCAGCGCCCGTTTGTCGTCGTCGCTCATCGCGGAGCCGAGCGGATTGCCGAAGCTCGACGACAGCACGCAGGCGGCGATCGATTCCGATTCGAGCCGCTGCGCGAGCAGGCCGACGTCGACGCCGCGCAGCGGGTCGGTCGGCAACTCCAGCGCCTTCAGTCCCAGCGCCTCCAGCGTGTGAAGCAGACCGAAGTAGGTCGGCGATTCCACCGCGATCGTATCGCCGCGCGTTGCCACGGTATTCAGCGCGAGCGTCAACGCCTCGGTGCAGCCATTCGTGACGAGGATGTCGTCGGCGGACAGCGGGTGCCCGAAGCGCATGGCACGCCGCGCGATTTCGCGGCGCAGCGCCGGTTCGCCGTAAGGCGCGCAATACACGTTGTAGCGCGTGCCATGCTGGCGCGCCGCGCGAGCGAGGGCGAGATCGAGCCGCTTCGATTGCAGCAGCGCCGGATCGGGCACCGCACATCCGAGCGGCACGAGCGCCGAATTGGCCGCGTGTTCGAGCATCGCGGCGACGGCGCCGCTGATCGACACCGTCGATGCCTTTGCGCGCGAGCGCGATGCGCTCGGCAATGCAAGCGTGCCGCCGCGTGCGGCCGCGACGTAGAAGCCCGACTGCGGCCGCGATACGAGGATGCCGCGATCTTCGAGCAGGCGGTATGCCTGCAGCGCGGTGGAGACGCTGATGCGTTGCTGTTCGCTGACGGCACGCACGGACGGCAGCCGCGTGCCGGGTGCGAGCGTACCGTTCTCGATCATGCCGACGATGAGGTCGGCCAGCTGCCTGTAGCGGAATGACGTTTGCGTTTCCATGGGACACCAGCGACAGGGAAGTGTCTGATTATCGACCGTACGACGAGCGTGCGCCACGCAGAATTGTGTTGATCCAATCGACCGAAAATTGTGGCTGTTATGGTTTTTGTACGAACGCTACGATGGCGGTGTTTCGATCCATCGATCGGCCATAGCGAGGCTTGCCCATGCAGACGACCCAAGCGTATTCCAGTGAGTGGCGCGGACGATTTCCGCACAACGAAATCATCTCGCTGCTCGACGTGAACCGGACCTTCAACCTGGCGGAGAGCACGTCGCAAGACCTGACGGTCGGCGAGCTGCTGGATCTGGCCGGTGTCGAGGCGGTCCGTAACCTGAAGCTCGGCTACAGCCAGTCGGCGGGTGCTGCCGTGCTGCGCGACGCGATTGCCGATATCTGCCATGTGCCGGCTGAGCAAATCGTGACGACGCAAGGCACCGCGCTCGGGTTGTTTCTGCTGGCCTATGAAGTGTGCCGGCCCGGCGACGAGGCCGTGCTCGCGACGCCGTGCTTTCCGCCGAGCCGTGACTGCCTGGTCGGCGCCGGCGCGACGGTGCGTGAAGTGCGGTTGTCGTTCGAGAACGGCTACCGGCTGGACCTCGCGCAGTTCGACGCGCGCCTGTCGTCGAAGACGCGGCTGGTCAGCATCGCGTCCCCGCAGAATCCTGGCGGCGTTCAGGCATCGCGCGCCGAAATCGATGCATTGCTGGCGTTGATGGCGCAACGCTGTCCGGACGCGATACTGTTCATCGACGAGACCTATCGCGAAGCGACTTATGGCGAGACTGCCGTGGCTGCCAGTTTCGCGGGTGTCGATCCGCGCATCGTCACGGGTTCGTCGGTGTCGAAAGCGCTGGGCGCACCTGGTCTGCGCACGGGGTGGCTCACGGTGGCCGACGCGGGGCTTCGGGCGCGTCTGCTCGTCGCGAAGCTGAATACGGTGATCTCGGGTTCGGTGCTCGACGAGACGCTGGCCGCAACCGTGTTGCGCAACCGCGAGCACGTGCTCGCGCCACGCCGCCGGCTGCTTGCCGGCGCGCTCGATACACTGTCGGGCTGGTGCGAACGTGAAAGGCGACGTGTCGAGTGGGTGCGGCCGGACGCCGGCGCACTGTGCTGCGTGCGGTTGCGTCAGGATGCTTTCGACGAGCAGGCAGTGTCGCGCTTCTGGCAGGTATTGCCTGACCACGACGTACAGCTCGCATCAGGCACGTGGTTTGGCGAAAGCAGCCGCGTGTTCAGGCTGGGGTTCGGCTATCTTCCGCCAGAGCGTTTCCAGCCGGCGTTGTCGGCGCTGTCGCAGGCGATGGATGCAGCGGTTGCATGAATCGGGCGCCCGGCGTCCGGGCGCGGCGAACATCATTGAACGTCAGGAGTGAGACCATGAAGGTAAGGATTGCGTACATCGAGGAGCCGCCGTTCTACTGGACGGCAGAAGACGGTACCGTGACCGGCGCGGATATCGAGCTGGCCGAGGTGGTGCTGCGCGCGATCGGCGTGACGGACATCGAATATCACCCGACGTCGTTCGATGCGCTGCTGCCGGGGGTGCAGGCCGGGCGCTGGGACATGAACGTGCCGATCTTCGTGACGGCCGAACGGGCGCGGCACGTGGCGTTCAGCGTCCCGGTGTGGGCGATCGGTGACGGCTTCGTGCTGCAGGCCGGCAACCCGAAGCGGCTGACGAGCTACGCGGCCGTCGCGGCCCGCAGCGATGCGCGGCTGGGGTGCGTGACGGACCAGGTGCAGATCGATTCGGCAAAGGCGGCCGGCGTGAGCGACGGCCAGATCGTCATCTTCAAGGATCAGGCCGACGCCGTGGCTGCGTTGCTGGCGGGGCAGGTCGACGCGTTCGCGAGCACCGCGATCGGGGCCCGCGCGGTCGCTGACACGGACGAGCGGCTGGCGGCCGTCTCGCACGAGCTTGGTGCGGGTGCAGCCGCGCCCGTTGGCGGATTTTCGTTCAGCAAGAACAGCGACGCGCTCGTGCAGGCCGTGAATGCGAAGCTGCGCGAGTATCTCGGCTCGGCCGATCATCGCGAGCGGACGGCGAAGTACGGCTTCACGCGCACGGAAATCGACGGCGTGGTGGAGAACGGCGGCGCGAAGTCGTAATGCCGCGCGCGGTGTCGACCGTCCGCACGGTCGACACCGCCTGCGTGATCACGCCGCCGCAACCTGCGTCAACCGCTCGACGAACCAGTCGCAGACGACTGCGGTTCGCTCGGACGCGTGGTTGTAGATCGTGTGCTCTCCGTCCGGCCAGACCCTGAGCGTCGCATCGCCGGAGGTCGCCGCATCGAGAAACGGCTGCTGATCGTCGAGCCGGATCAGCGGATCTTCACCGCCGTGCAGCACCAGCAGCGGACACGCGATGCGGTCGCGTTCGGACGAGAAGCTCATCCGCGCGAAGTTCGCCGCGACCGCATCGGGATCGTCGTTGCCGAGCATCGCCGCGGCCTGTTCGACGAACGTGCGGAACGGCAGCAGTGTCGGCGCGGCGAGTGCGCCATTCACGCAACAGGCGGCGATCCGGTGGTCGCTCGCAGCGGTCGAAGCGGCCCACAATCCGCCGATGCTGTTTCCCCAGATGCCGATCGGCCCGGGCACGCGATCGGCGACGTGATCGACGAAGCGCCGGTATGCGGCGCTCATGTCGACGTCGACGAAGATCCGCTGTTCGAGCCGCGTCTCGCCCTGGCCCGGCCCCTCGGCGAGCAGCGTCGCGAGGCCGCGCGCCGCGAGCGCGCGTGCGATCGGCCAGTACGCGAAGCCCCAGCCGCTCTGGCCGCCGAACACGATGACGGTGCCGCGTACGCGTTCGGTCGGCGGCCGGACCAGCCAGCCGATCAGATGGGCATCGCCGAACGGTACTTCGACACGTTCGATGCGCTTGTCGGACCAGCGCGCGAGACCGTGCGACGCATCGACGAGCCGCGCATAGAGGGCGCGCTTGCGCGGCACGTCGTGATTGAACGCCATCTGCGCAAACAGCAGGTTCGCGGTGGCCATCGCCTGCGCGTCGGCGGCCGTGACCAGGTGGCCGGCATCCGCGGCCTGGGTGGCGCGCGAGAGTTGCACGTCGGCCAGCGCTTCGGCCGCGACATCCCATGGTTCGCCTGCCGACGTGCGCGCGTGCAGCGCCGTTGCGTCGGCATAGTCCATCCCGCAGTCGAGCAAGCGCGTGACGGGCATCGCGCGTTGCAGGGACAGCGCGAACGGTGACAGTTCGGTCGTCATGCGTAGGTCTCCTTCACGATGCGTGGGTGACGGCGGCCGAGGCTGCCGACGCGGCGGACCCGTGCAGCTTGTCGCGGAGCGAATCGACGAGCACGCCGAGGTTGCGCAGGTCGGCCACCGAACCGAACACGACGAAATCGGGCCGCGCGATATACGCGCCGATCCCGTGCGCCTGCATGAACGCGTGCTGGTCGCCGTCGAGATCGACCACGGCATCGGGTGCGCTCACGTCGTCGGACAGCACGGCCACGCGACAGCCGAGCTGCGCGAGGAACGCGCGCTGCGCGTCGTCGAGGTAGCGGGAAGGGTGTTCGCGCACGACGAGCTGGAATCCCCGGCCGACCACGTCGTCGAAACGGCCTTCGGCTGCGCCGCGGCGAACGCGCCCTTGCGGTGCGGGCGCGCCGGTCGTCGGCAGGCGCGTGCCGTCGGCTTCGTCGTGCACGATACCGTGCTCGATCTTCGGGAACGGCGGCATCGGCGGCATGTTGCCGGCGCGGAACGCCGCGTCGCGCTCGGCGACCTTGCGCGGATCGTCCTCGTTGACGACCTGCCCGAGAAACAGCGACATCTGCGTGATCGCGGTCACGTGCGGGCGGCGTTCGGCTTCAAAGGTGTCGAGCAGGTCGGCGGAGGCGCGCCCGGTCAGCACCAGGTCGAGCTTCCACGCGAGGTTGATGCCGTCGCGCATGCCGGAGCACGCGCCTTGTCCCATGTACGGCATCATCGTGTGCGCCGCATCGCCCGCGAGCAGCACGCGGCCGGCGCGCCAGCGTTCGGCCATCCGCGTCTCGAACGTGTAGACGACGTGGCGCAGCAGCGTCAGGTCGTCCGGGCCGTAGCCGTAGTGGTCGTTGAGCCACTTCCAGCCGGCTGCTTCCGTTTCCCATTCGTCGGTCGATTCGTTCGGCAGCACGCGCAGCTCGAACCGTGTGCGCTTCGTGCCGATCGGCATGTGCATGTACGCGCGCGACGGATCGCAGTAGATCGTCGTGCGTGCGCAGCCGTCGCCGAGATCGCGCTTGTTCTCCGAATCGAGATTGAGCCAGCGCTCGTTGTAGCCGAAATCGGATCGTTCGATGCCGAGCGTGCGGCGCACGAAGCTGTTCGCGCCGTCGGCGCCGATCACGTAGCGGGCGCGGATGGCACGCGGCTTACCGGTCCATTGCGCGTCCTGGCTGCCGCGCGACGGATGCGCGGTCAGCGTGACGCCGTCGTCGTCCTGCAGCAGCGTGTCGACTTCCCAGCCGCGCAGGATCGTCACGTTCGTGAAGGTGCTGGCGCGCGCGTCGATCGCGTCCTCGATGTCGGGCTGGTAGATCGAGATGTGCGCGGGATAGCCGCATGCGCGGCCGGTCCAGTTCAGTTCGAGCAGCAGGTCGCCGTTCGCGTCGCGGTAGTGGTAGGTGTCGACGGCCTTCGCGTTGCGCAGCGCGTGATCGACGTCGGCGCTGGCCTGCACGATGCGCGCGGTTTCGCCGTCGATGTGCGTGAGGCGCGGCAGGCCGTAGGGCGTCGGCCAGCGTTCGAGGACGATCACGCGATGGCCGGCGCGGCCCAGCATCGATGCGGCGACGAGGCCGGTCGGGCCGTAGCCGACGATGGCGATGTCACAGTGTTCGACGGTGCTGTCGCCGTGCGCGCTCGATTCGGTATTCATGTGGGGTGTCTCCATGACGGGGTCGTTTGTTGGTTTGTCGAGTATTCGGCTCAGCGCGCGGTCGAGCCGGGCAGGTTGCCGTCGAACGCATCCTGCAGCAGCGCGCGCAGGCCGTCGCGTTCGATCGGGCGCGGGTTCCAGTACGGATTCGCGGCGGCGAGATCGGTGGCGCGATCGAGGTCGGCTTCCTGCATGCCGATCGCCTTCAATGAAACCGGCGCGCCGTTGTCGAGTGCCAGTGCGTAGAGGCCGCGTGCGGCGTCGTTCGTGCCGATCGCGCGGGCGATCCGCTGCATCGCATCCGGCGCGTGCGCGGCGTTGTACGCGAGCGCATGCGGCAGCACGACCGTATGGGTCGGCGCGTGCGGCAGGTTGAAGCTGCCGCCGAGCGTATGGCAGAGCTTGTGGTGCAGCGCCATGCCGACGTTGCCGAGCACCATGCCGCACAGCCACGCGCCGTAGAGCGCGTCGCCGCGCGCGTCGAGATCGGCGGGGTCGCGCCGCACGCCGGGCAGGCCGCGCGCGAGCGCGCGGATGCCTTCTTCGGCGACGAGGCTCATGACCGGGTTCGCGTTGTTCGCGTAGAGGCCTTCGGCTGCGTGCGCGATCGCATTGAGGCCGCTCGTTACCGACAGCTCGACGGGCAGCGTGACGGTGAGCGCGGGATCGTAGATCACCGTTTTCGGCAACACGCGTGCGTCGGAGCCCGTGCGCTTGAGGCCGCCTTCGGTCAGGCCGTAGATCGGCGTCATTTCGCTGCCGGCGTAGGTCGTCGGGATCGCGAGGATCGGGAGGCTGCTTTCGAGCGCGATCGCCTTGCCGAGGCCGATCGTCGAGCCGCCGCCGATCGCGATCGCGCAATCCGCGTCGCACGACCTCGCGAACGCCTGCGCATCGCGGGCGATTTCGATCGGCACGTGCATCGTCGCCCGATCGTAGAGTCCGGCCGCGCGCGCACCGAGCCGCTCGACGATGCGTTGCGCGAGGTCGCGCTGTTCCGGCGTGCAGAGCACGATTGCGCGTTGCGCGCCCAGTTCCAGCACTTCGCGTTCGAGATGATCGAGGCTGCCCGCACCGAAGATCACGCGGGCGGGACGTGCCTGATAGATGAAGTTCATGTTTTCGTCACTCCGTTGCGTAATCGACCTGATGGCGCGCGATGCGCAGGCCCGTCAGTGCGTCGCGTACGCGTGTGTGTTCAGGATGCGTCGCGTAGACGTCGAGCGCTTCGCGCGACTCGAAGTCGGCGACGAGAATCAGGTCGCACGCGCAATCGGCCGCGCTGAAATCCGCGCCGACCTCGAGGTGCGTCATGCCCGGAATCCGGCCACGCAGGCTTTCGAAGGCGGTCTTGACTGTGGTGCGTGCCACCGCGCGCTCGGGCTCGGTCGCGCCGGCGACGTTCCACATCACGACGTGCCGGATCATGCGACGCGCTCCGCGGGATTGAGCACGAAGTCGTAGTCGAGCGTGTAGAACGGCGTGTCCATGCGCGATCCATCCGGCGCGAGGCCGGGCGCGTGCCGGACCCAGTCGGCGACGAGCGTCGAGCGCACGCCGAATACCGCATCGGAGTCGAGATAGCGGTCGCCGTCGCGGAACACGTGCGTGATCAGCGTTTCATAGCCGCGTGCCTCGATCATGAAGTGCAGGTGCGCGGGGCGCCACGGATGACGGCCGAGCGCATCGAGCATCGCGCCGACGGGACCGTCGTGCGGAATCGGATACGGCTCGGCGAGGATCGAGCGAAATGCGTAGCGGCCATCGGCGCCGGTGCGCAGCCGGCCACGCGCGCGGTGCGTGACCGATCCGTCGTTGGCCGGGAGCTGTACGTCGTAGTGTCCGTCTTCATCGGCCTGCCAGACTTCCAGTGACGCGTGCGCGATCGGCATGCCGTCGATGCTGCGCACATGGCCCGACACGAAGCAGGGCTCGCCGCATGCGCCGTTCGCGATGTCGTCGAACATCCCGAAGTCGCGGCTGCCTTCGACATAGAACGGACCGAATACGGTGGCTTCCGTGCAGCCGGCCGGCTTCGCATGGTTCTGCGCGGTGACGAGGGTCGACAGCCCGAGCACGTCGGACAGCAGGATGAACTCCTGGCGCGTGTCGTCGGTGATATGACCGACAGCGGTCAGGAAGCCGACCGCGGTCTGCCATTCGGCCTCGGTGAGCTTCGTCTCCCGCGCAAACGAATGCAGGTGCTGGACGAGACTGGTCATGACCGTGCGCAACCGCTCGTCGCGACAGCCGCTCAGCGACGCGATCACGGCCTGCGTGATGGTGTCTTCGTTGAGATTGCGCATAGGGGTTGTCTCCTGATGTCGTTGGATGGCGCGTTGACGTAACATTAATTCCTCCTTGAATCGTAAAAAAGATGGTTTGGAGGAGTTTTGTTCTCCGCCAGGTGGAAGAATTGAACGCATGGACAAGTGGACGCAGATCGAATTTTTCGTGCAGGTCGCCGAGCTGGGCAGCCTGTCGAAGGCCGCCGAGCGGCTCGGCATGTCGAGCGCGGCGGCGAGCCGCTGCCTGAACGCGCTGGAGGAGCGACTGGGGGCGCGGCTCGTCGAGCGCACCACGCGCCGCCTGTGGCTGACCGACGCGGGGCACGAGTACCACCGGCGTTGCGTCGCGATCCTGACGGAACTGTCGGAGGCCGATGCGGCGGTCAACGAAGCGAGCGTCAATCCGGCCGGCACGCTGCGCGTGACCGCGTCCGTCTCGTTCGCATCGATCTATATCGCACCCGCATTGCCCGAGTTTCACCGGCGCTACCCGAACCTGAACGTGCAGATCGTCGCGGCGAACCGCTACCCGGATTTCATCGAGGCCGGCATCGACGTGGCGATCCGCACGCGCGAGCATGAAGCGGATTCGGGCATCACGGTGCGCAAGCTCGCCGAGACGCGGCGCGTGCTGGCGGCGTCGCCCGGGTATCTGGCGAAGCACAGTGCGCCGACGACGCCCGATGCGCTGTGCGACCACCGGCTGCTGGTCTACAACCTCGCGAACGATCCGTACGTCCTGCATTTCCGTCACGGCGCAAGGAAGCAGTCGGTCACGATCAAGAGCGTGCTCGATGCGAACGAAGGGCAGGTGATCCGCGCTGCGGCGCTTGCGGGCCTCGGCATCCTGATCCAGCCGCTCTACATCATTCACGACGATATCGTCGCGGGGAAGCTGGTGCCGGTGCTCACCGACTGGCAACTGCCGGCACTCACCGTCAACATCGCGTACCAGAGCCGCCGTCACCAGCCGGCGAAGATCCGCGTCTTCACCGAGTTCCTGATCGAGCGTTTCGAACGCCTCGGGCTCGCGCGCAAGTGGAAGGACGTCGGCCGCTGATCGCCGGCCGGCGCTGCGCCGTCGCGCATTTCTCCGTGTGACGGAGAACTGTTCTCCCGAACGTCGTCTTTTTCGCCGCTGTCGTGCGCTTTACATTGCGTCTCCCCGGGCCTGCGATGCCCGGCTTGCGATGACACGATAACAACCCGGTCTGGAGACGACATGAAATTCGCATTGCGACGAGTGCCATTGGCACTCCTGATCGCCGGGGCCATTCAGGCTCCGGCGTCGGCGACGGAGAACGGACAGATCAGCTATCCGTTCGGCGTCAACACGGTACTGAACGGGATGCTCCCGCCGCCCGGCAACACGCAGTACTTCAACTACGCGCTGTACTCGGCATCGAACCGGTTTGCCGGGCCGGACGGCGGCAGCGCGGTGCCGGGGTTCCACCTGAACGTCGTCGCGGAAACGCCGCGCGTGGTCCACACCTGGGGCGCGACCTTCGGACCGTTTTCGCTGTCGAGCAGCGCGATCGTGCCGATCGTGCACCTGCATCTGTCGACGCCGGGCGGTACGGGAAACCGCACATCGCTCGGCGACGTGATCCTCGAGCCGTTCATGATCAACTATGCGAACGCATCGAAGACTTTCTTCGCGTTCTTTTCGCCGTCGTTCGCGGTGCCGACCGGCGCGTATGCGGCGAACCGGATCGCGAACACGGGGCTGAACACGTATGCGTTCCTGCCGTACGTCAGCACGACCTGGTTTCCGGGCCGCGACTGGGAGATCTCGACGACCACGCTGCTGGAGCTGAATTCGCCGAACCATGCGACGCACTACCACTCGGGTGCGGTCGCCGTGCTCGACTACCTGGTCGGCTATTCGCTCGACCGGCGCGTGCAGCTCGGCGTGCAGGGCACGTTCCTGAAGCAGTTCACCGACGATACGCAGGACGGCATCAAGGTCGCGTCGGACGGCTTTCGCGGGCAGTCGGTCGCGATCGGCCCGCAGCTGCGTTACATGTGGGGGCCCGCGTCGGGCGTGGTCGTGAAATACCAGCACGAGTTCGCGGTGCGCAACCGGCCGCAGGGCGACAAGCTGTGGGTGCAGTTCAGTTTCCCGTTGTAGACGCGGCGCGCCGCCCGTCGGCAGGGCGGCCGGCACAACCTGACAAATTCCTGACGAATCAGGTTGATATTTCGTATCATCTGACGTTTTGCGTCGCCGGCCGCCCGGGCTACCGGGTGCGGCCGCGTGCGACGACGCCAAACGAAGATCGATACGACGTGACGAGCACCAGATATAACCCGGCGCGCGGGGAGCGGCACGCTGCCGCGCCGCGCCGGCCCACCCGCGCGTGGCGCGCACGCGGCTGCACGACCCTGCTGGGTTGCGCGATGGCGACCTCCGGCGCGATGGCCGCCGAAGCGGCCGCACCCACACCGGACGAGCGGCATGCGCTGCCGGCGATCAACGTCAGCGCGCAATCCGCACCGGTCGACCCGCTGACGCAACCGCTCGAAACGGGCTCGCGGCTCGGGCTTGCGAGCCTCGACACGCCCGCGAGCGTCGAGACGGTCACGGCCGACACGATCGACGCGCGCGGCGATCGCACGGTGCTCGATGCGGTGACGCGCACCGCGGGTTTCTCGAGCGCGATGGCGCCCGGCACGGGGGGCACCGCCTTGAGCGTGCGCGGCTTCAGCGGGCAGGAATCGGTGATGACGCTGCTCGACGGCGTGCGGCTGATGCCGGCCGCCGGCACGATCACGTTCCCGTTCGATACGTGGTCGGTCGAGCGCATCGAAGTGCTGCGCGGCCCGGCGTCGGTGCTGTACGGCGAAGGGGCGATCGGCGGCGTCGTCAACGTGGTGCCGAAGCGGCCGCAGCGCACGCGCGAGACGACGCTGCAGGTCGGTGTCGGCCTCGACGGTGCGAAGCGCGCCGCGTTCGACACGACGGGCGCGCTCGGTCCGCAGCTGTCGTACCGCTTCTATGCGAGCGATGCACGCGCGAACGGCCTCGCCGAGCGGGCCGACACGCATACGACGGCCGTCGGCGGCGCGCTGAAGTTCGACGTGAGCCCGAAGCTCACGTTGACGCTCGACTTCGACTACGGCCGCCAGATGCCGGCGACCTACTATGGCGTGCCCGCGCCGAACGGCGTGCTCGATCCGACGCTGCGCAAGCTCAACTACAACGTCGGCGATGCGACGATTTCCTATTACGACCAGTCGACGCGCCTGTCGGCCAGCTACCGGCCGACGGCCGGCGTGACGATCGACAACCAGCTCTACTACCTGACGTCGAACCGGCACTGGCGCAATGCGGAATCGTATGCGCTCGATGCCGCGACGGGTCTCGTCACGCGCAGCGACTATCTCGACATCGGCCACCACCAGCGGCAGATCGGCGATCGGCTGAGCGCGCGTTTCGACGGCATGCTGTTCGGCCGTGCGAACCGCTTCGTCGTCGGTACGGAATTCAGCCAGATCACGTTCAGCGGGACCAACAATGCGCCGTACGGCGGCGAATCGACGGTGCCCGCGCACGGCTTCGATCCCGGCGTGTTCACGAGTCCCGACCCGACGGTGCCGCAGTTCAGCTCACGGGCGCGGCAGGTCGCGGTGTTCGCCGAGAACCGGCTCGAAGTGCTGCCGCGGCTCGCGTGGGTGAGCGGCCTGCGCTACGACCACATCGCGTTCAACCGCGAGCAGGCGGCGACCGGCGCGGGCTTCGACAAGCGCTTCGCGAACGTCGGCTGGCGTACGGGCTTCGTGTTCGAAGTCGCGCCGACACTCAGCGCGTATGCGCAGTACACGACGGGCGCGGAGGGGCTCGGCTCGCTCGTGACGCTGTCCGCGTCGCAGGCGAACTATCGGCTCGCGACCGGCGAACAGTGGGAAGCCGGAATCAAGCAGACGTTGCTCGACGGCCGCGCGTACTGGACGTTCGCGGTGTACGACATCACGAAGCGCAACCTGCTCAGCACCGATCCGCTCAATCCCGCGCTGCGCCAGCAGGTCGGCCGGCAATCGTCGCGCGGCATCGAGCTGACGGGCGGTGCGCGGCTGCCGCATGGCTGGACGGTCGATGCGAACGTCGCGCTGCTGCGCGCGCGTTACGACGCGTTCAACCAGAAGGTCGGCGGTACGACGGTGTCGCGCGCCGGCAATGCGCCGGCCAACGTGCCGCAGCAGACGGCGAACCTGTGGCTCGGCTGGGCGTTTGCCGAGCGTTGGCAGGCGAATGCGGGCGTGCGTTACGTCGGCGCGACGTATGGCGACGACGCGAACCGCGTGCAGGTGCCGTCGTACACGGTGTTCGATGCGTCGCTGCGCTGGCAGCCGACGTCGCGTACCGAGCTGGCGCTGTACTTGCGCAATCTCGCGAACCGCACGTATGCGGTGACGACGTCGAACGGCGGCGAGCAATGGCTGCTCGGCCCGTCGCGCTCGGCGGAGCTCGTCGCGACGATGCGCTTCTAGTGCGGCGCGGCGAGCTTCCCGTGGCGCACATGCTCGACATCGAACGCGTGAGCTGGTCTCCCGGCGGCGCGATCTGCGTGCTCGATTCGGTGACGCTGAGCGTGGCCGAAGGCGAGTTCGTCGGGCTGGTCGGGCCGAACGGCAGCGGCAAGACGAGCCTGCTGCGCTGCGTGTTCCGTTACGCACGGCCCGATGCCGGCCGTGTCGCGCTCGACGCGCAGGACGTGTGGCGCATGCGGCCGCGCGCGGTCGCGCAACGCATCGCGGTGCTGCAGCAGGAGACGCCGGACGATTTCGGGCTGACGGTCGACGAACTGGTCGGCATGGGGCGCACGCCGCACCTGCGGCCGTTCGATACGGAGTCGGCGGACGATCGCCGGATCGTCGAATCCGCACTGCACGACGTCGGCCTCGTCGAGCGCCGTGCGCAACGCTTCGCGTCGCTGTCGGGCGGCGAGAAGCAGCGCGCGCTGCTGGCCCGCGCGCTCGCGCAGCAGCCTGAATTGCTGCTGCTCGACGAACCGACCAACCACCTCGACCTGCGCCATCAGCTCGAACTGCTCGCGCGCGTGCGGCGCCTCGGCATCGCGACGCTCGCCACGATTCACGACCTCAATCTCGCGGCTGCGTATTGCGACCGGCTCCACGTGCTCGCGCATGGCCGGATCGTCGCATCGGGCACGCCGGCCGACGTGCTGACCGAAGCGCTGCTGCGCGACGTGTTCGGTGTCGCCGCGCTCGTCGATCGCCATCCCGTCACGGGCCGGCCGCGCATTACGCCGCTTCATCGGGAATGACCGCCATGCCGCTTCCTGTCTTGTCCTCCGCCTTGTCGTTGTCGTCCGTATCCCGCCGGCTGGTTGCCGCGACCGTGCTCGGCTGCGCAGCCGTTCAGGCGGGGGCCTATCCCGTTACCGTGCGCAGTTGCGATCGCGACGTGACGTTCGAGCGCGCGCCGACGCGCGCGGTGAGCAACGACGTGAACCTGACCGAGATGATGCTCGTGCTTGGCCTGAAGGACCGGCTCGTCGGCTACACCGGCATCGGCGGCTGGAAGACGGGCACCGCGCGCGTGCGCGACGCGCTGCGCGGCGTGCCCGAACTGGCGAGCCAGTATCCGTCGCTCGAGGTGCTGGCGGCCGCGCGTGCCGACTTCTATCTCGCGGGCTGGAACTACGGGATGCATGTCGGCGGCCCGGTGACGCCCGCGACGCTTGCCCCGTTCGGCATCCGCACGTACGAGCTGACCGAATCGTGTTCGCACGTGATGAAGCAGGCGGCCGCGTCGTTCGACGACGTGTTCCGCGACCTGAACAATCTCGGCCGGATCTTCGGCGTCGACGCGCGCGCCGCGCAGGTCATCGCCGCGATGCGTGCGCGTCTCGCGGCGGTATCGCGTGCGATCGGGCATCCCGAGCCGCTGCGCGTGTTCGTCTACGACAGCGGCACCGACAAGCCGATGACGACCGGCGGGCTCGCGATGCCGACCGGGCTGCTGGCGGCGGCCGGGGCACGCAACGTGATGGCCGATCTGCCGCGCAGCTGGACGCAGGTGAGCTGGGAAAGCGTGGTTGCGCGCGATCCGCAGGTGATCGTGATCGTCGACTATTCGGCCGTGACGGCGGCGCAGAAGCAGCAGTTCCTGCTGAGCCAGCCTTCGCTCGCGCGGGTGGCCGCGATCCGCGACCGGCGCTTCATCGTGATTCCGTACGATGCGGCGACGCCGGGCCCCGAGAACGTCGCGGCCGTCGAGACGCTGGCGCGCGCGCTGTATCCGGCCGCGTTCGCGGGGCCGGCGCGATGAGCGTGCCCGTGCGTGCGTCGCGGCCCGGCATGCGCGTGGTGCTGCCGGTGCTGGCGCTGCTGCTGGTCGTGTCGATCGTCGCGTCGGCCGCGTTCGGGCCGGCGCCGATCGCGATGCCGGCCGCGGTGCGGATCGTCGCCACGCACATCGTGCCGGCGTTCGGCGAGGCCGGCGCGTTCGCGGCGGGGGCGGGCGACGACAGCATCGTCTGGCTGATCCGGATGCCGCGCGCGCTGCTGGCCGCGATCGTCGGCGCGACGCTGGCCGCCGTCGGCGTCGCGCTGCAGGCGGCGACCGCGAACCGCCTGGCCGATCCGCACCTGCTCGGCGTGAGCGCGGGCGCGATGCTCGGCGCCGTCGCGGTCACCGTGATGGCCGGTGCGGCATTTGGCCCGTTCACGCTGTCGGCCGCGGCCTTCGCGGGGGCACTCGCAGCGACCGCCTGCGTCGTCGCGCTCGCTTACCGGCGCGGCCGGCTCGAATCGGACCGGCTGCTGCTCGCGGGCGTCTCGGTGTCGTTCATGATGGCCGCGTTCGGCAACCTGCTGCTGTATCTCGGCGACCAGCGCGCCGCATCGTCGGTGCTGTTCTGGATGCTTGGCGGCGTCGGGCTCGCGCGCTGGGATCTGCTGCCGGTGCCGGCCGTGTGCGCGGTGCTCGCCGGCGGCGCGTTGTACGCGCGCCGGCGCGAACTGAATGCGCTGATGTCGGGCGATGCTGCCGCGGCCGCGCTCGGCGTGCCGAGCGCGCGGATGCGGCGCGAGGTCTTCGTCGTCGCGTCGTTCGCGACGGGGGCGATGGTGGCGGTGAGCGGCGCGATCGGCTTCGTCGGGCTCGTGACGCCGCATCTGTGCCGTCGCGTCGTCGGCGCCGAGCACGGCAGGCTGCTGCCGGTGGCCGCGCTGACCGGCGCGATCCTGCTCGTCTGGGGCGATGTGGCCGCCCGCACGCTCGCGGCGCCGGAGGATCTGCCGATCGGGATCGTGACCGCGATGTTCGGCAGCCTGTTCTTCGTCGCGTTGCTGCGCCGCAGCTGAGCGGCGTTGCTCGCACCGGCGGCAGGCGGCCGGACAGTCGAGCGGTCAGGCGAGGGCAGCGAGGGTGCCTGCCGCGCGCGTCATTGCCGCGGGATGGCCATGCCCGCGCTGCCGCCGAATGCGTCGGCATGGGCGAGGGCGCCCGGCATGTCGAACAGATTGTCGGGCACCGTTCGCGCGGGCAGCGTGATCACGAAGCGTGCGCCGCCGAGCGGCGAATCCTCGAGCCGCACGTCGCCGCCATGTACTTGTGCGACCCGCCGCACGATCGCGAGCCCGAGCCCGAAGCCGCCGGTCTGCCGGTCGCGGCTGGAGTCGAGCCGCTGGAACGGTTCGAACACGCGGGCGCGTTCGGCGGCCGGAATGCCGGGGCCATCGTCGTCGACACTCAGTACGAGCGCGCCGGACGCGTCGCTCTCGGCGGCGAGCAGCACCGTGCGCGACGCGTAGCGCGCGCCGTTGCGGATCAGGTTCAGCAATGCGCGGGCGACCAGCTTCGGGTCGCACACGTGGGCGGCGGGTGCGCCGAGCGTCGACACGTCGAGCGAGATGCCGCGATCGGCGATGTCGTTCGCGACGTTGCCGGCGACGCTGTCGATCAGCGCATCGACGACGACTTCCATCGGCGCGAGCTCGCTCGCGCCCTGTTCGAGCCGGCCGATCGTCAGCAGCTCGGTGACGAGCTCGTCGAGTTCGCGCACGTCGCGCCGCAGCGCGTCGCGGCGTTCGCGCATCCGTCCCGTTTCGTCAGGCTCGGCGAGTAGCGCGAGCCCGAATTCGAGCCGCGCGAGCGGCGTCTTCAGTTCGTGCGAGATGCCGTGCATCATTTCGCGCTGCTGCTTGATCGATGCCTCGATGCGCTCGGCCATGTCGTTGAACTGTTGCGACAGTTCGTAGATGTTCGACTTGCCCGACAACTTCACACGTGTCGACAGCGTGCCGGCGCCGAATGCGCGTGCGGCGTCCTGCAGCTTGCGCAGGTCGCGCCAGTGATAGTGAATCCACAGCACGACCGCGAACAGCGTGCCGAGCGCGAGCAGCAGGTACGCATAGATCCGGATGTCGAGATCGGACGCTTCGATCGGCCGCGCATGCAGGACCGACCCATCCGCGAGCGGCATGTAGTAATCCTTGCCGTTATAGCTGATCGCAATTCGGCCGGCATCGAGATCGCGCAGCGGCGCGCCGCTCAATTGCGCACGGGCGGCGGTCATCGACAGGAAGCCGAACCCTTCGTTGCCGTGTTTCGCGAGCTCGCGCAACGCAAGCTCGCGCTGCGCGCCCGGATGGCGTTCGAGGTAGTCGTTGAGCACGAACGCATAAGTTGTCAACGAGTCGCGCTGCGCCTGCGCGCTGCGATCGTAGAAGATCCGGTCGAACGACAGCTGGATGAACAGGATCGACGCGGCGACGAACAGGATGACGACGAGGTACAGCCGAATCAACGGGCGGAGCATTTATTCGTCCCACGCAGAAGGGCTGAACAGGTAGCCGCGGCCCCAGATCGTCTTGATCTTGTGCGGCTCCGACGACGCATCCTCGAAGCGGCGGCGCAGCTTCGAGATGCCGGAATCGACCGAGCGGTCGAGCCCGTCGAACTCGATCCCGCGTAGCTGCTTCAGGATGTCGTCGCGGCTCAGCACGGTGCCGGCCGCGCGCGCAAGGATCAGCAGCAGGTTGAACTCGGCGGTCTTCAGGTCGACCGGATCGCCGCGCCATGTGACGGTGCGGTTTGGCGGCGAGATCGCCAGCTCGCCGAACACGAGCGCTTCGGGTGCGGCCACGGGTGCTTCGGCGGCGGCCGGCTGCGCGCGGCGCAGCAGTGCGCGGGCGCGTGCGACCAGCACGCGCGGCTCGATCGGCTTCGTCACGTAGTCGTCGGCGCCCGTCTCGAGGCCCGCGACCTGGTCGTAGACGTCCGCGCGCGCGGTCAGGATCAGCACGGGAACGTTGGTGAACGCGCGGATGCGCCGGCAGACCTCCATCCCGTCGAGGTTCGGCAGCATCAGGTCGAGTATCACGAGGGCGGGCTGGTGCTCGCGCACCGCCGCGACGGCGAGGTCGCCGCGCCGGACGACCGTCACCGCGAATTCATAGCCGTCGAGGTATTCGCGGACGAGCTGCGCAAGGCGGTCGTCGTCCTCGATCAGCAGTACGCGGTATTTAAGCGGATCTTCGTTCATGGTCTCCTCGGATGCACGCGCCACTTCACATCCGGGCAAGCCGGTGTGCGGCGCGGCACGCGAATTCTATCCGGCGCACCGACGGCCGGGGGAGCGGGACGACAATCTCGAACAATCGAACACAATTGAGCACAGATTCCCCGAAGATTCAGGACAGTCTTGGCGCAGGGCGGCACCTAGACTGCGGGCTCCGTCACTCCTATCTCAATATTGTGCGCCCAATACTCCGCCGCTACCGCTATTGCATGCCGCTCGCCGGCCTGACCCTCGCCGCCGCCGCCCACGCGGAAAACCAGTATTCGCTGTCGCTCGGCGGCGGTTTCGCGCCACGCTATCAGGGCAGCAACCAGTACCGCGGCGTCGTTGCGCCGGGCTTTTCCGCGAAGTTCGGCAACGGCTTCTTCATCGACAGCACCGAGGGCGCCGGCTACCGGCTGGACCTGCCGCACGGCGCGTTCGTATCGGCGGCCGTGAGCTATGACGCGGGTCGCACCGACGAGAACCGGTTCGACATGCCGGGCTCCGACTACCTGAAGGGCATGGGCCGGATTCCGGGCTCGGTGCTGGTCGGCGTGCGCGCGGGCGTGACGCTGTTCAACGCGGCGGAACTGAGCGTCACGATCGACACCCCCGTGACGCACACGTCGCGCGGCGTGTCGGGGCACATGGATCTCGCGGTGCCGGTGTTCAAGACCGCGCAGCACGAGATCATCGTGACGGGCACCGTGCATGCGGGCTCGGGGCGCTATACGCAGACGTTCTACGGCGTGACCGACGCACAGTCGATGACGAGCCGGTTCCGGCCGTATTCGACGAGCGGCGGGATCGACAGTGCGTCGATGGCGGTCGCGTGGAACTGGACCCTGTCGCAGCACTGGTCGGTGCTCGCGACCGGCGGCGTGACGCGGCTGCTCGGCCGCTACGGCGACAGCCCGATCGTCCAGTCGCGCAGCAACTACTACGGCATCGTGGGCGCGACCTACAAGTTCTGAGTAGCCGTCCGGCGAGTCGACTGGAATGAAGCGAACTGTCCCGACGCGTGCTGGTTTCGACCATGCCGTCGAGCACGGTCAGGCGCTTGCGCGTGCCGTCTCGCCGCGCAGCGTGCGGTAACATGCAGGCGGCTTCGGCACCAGGCCGAGGTGGCGACGCCGGTGCGCCGAAGCAGCGCGGCCGGCGGGCGCGAAGCCGCGGTTCGCTGGCCGGCAACCGTCCGGAAACGGCCGGCGCCGTGCGGAACCGATCATGCATGCAACGCCCGGTCGGCGCTGGCATGAGGACATGAACCCGATCCACCGGGCGCGAAAGGGAGAAACCGATGAAGAAGACGATCGCGATGATGATGGCGCTGGTTGCGAGCGCAACGTTTGCGGGATGTACGGACATGAAGACGAGGAATGCGACCGCAGGCGGCATGGTGATGAATGGCGAGCCGGCAGGCACGTCGCAGGCCTGCAAGGCAGACGCAGGGCCGGACGACGCACTGGTCGGCAAGACCGAGGCCGATGCGACGGCGCAACTGGACGGCTGCCTGTGGCGCGTGCTCGAACGCGACGGCAAGGCGCTGCCCGGCACGATGGATTACCGGCAGGAACGCCGCAATCTCGGCATCCGCGACGGCAAGGTGATCTGGGTGCGGCGCGGCTGACGCGTTGCAGCCTGCACGAAACGGCGCGTGGCTGAGCGGGCCGGTGCGGCGGACGTCGGACGGCGCCCCGGTAACCGGTTCGCGTATCGACGTCGATTCATTCCGTCTCGAATCGCTTGCTGATCGAACTTGAATTCAGGAACGAAGGCCGGCAGGCGGTGCTCATCGATGGTCCGGAAACCTGGACGGACAATCTCGCGATTCCGAGCCGGCAATATGTCGAAGTCCAGGGAAGTAACAGCGCGGGTGCCGAGTTCAGGATCCGCCTCGACAGCAAGTATCTGATCGATGCATCGCGGCGCTACGCCAGCGAAATCGCAGTCAAGCCAGGCGAAGCGATCCGTGTTGGATTCGCGGTTCCCTTTGACGCGTTGTCGTTCGACCGCGATTCGTCCATCCAGCGGGTGGAAACCGGCACCTACGATTTTGTCGGTCGCATGCAGGGCAATTTCGACAAGCCGGACGAGATGGCCGGCAGGTTCTTCACGTGGACGGATCCGGTTCCGTCGGTCGGTTTGACGCGGGAGTGACATGATTCAGACTGAACACCCGTCGCGCGCGACACTGGCGGTCAGGAAGGGAAACGATGCGCGTCGCGCGGGAATCCGGGCGGGTGGAATCAGGGGGCGCCTGCCATGTTTTCTGATGGTGGTGTTTCTGTTCGGCATGATGTTGGCCGCAACGGCAGAAGCACGCGAGGACTACTTCACGATACGTAACAGCCCGGGGCAGATCAAGCCTTCGCCTCCAATGGCATTCACGGTCGACGGCGATCGCGTTGCTTACTATTCGCTCGGACGGGATATGGACGTCATGCCGCCGGCGAAATATTCGGGCATCGGAAAATACACGGCACAACTGACGGATCAATACAGGACGAAGCTCGACCAGCTGAAGCGGATCCTGGCCGGAGGCGAGATCGCTTCGGTTCCGGGCCGGAATATCGGATCGGTCCTCGCGTATTCGTTCGATCTGAATGGAAAGCGTTACGAGGGCAACCTTCAGTATCGATACAGCGACCCGATCGGCGGCACGCTATCGTTTTTGTACAGTCTTGCACAGGATCTGCTTGACCGCGGCACGTCGGAAATCAATCTGCGCCCGGCGTTCACCGCGCATGCCGCGTCGGGAAATCTGGTGGTCGAGGTGGTGTTCGGGAATGACGGGGCACAGGAAGTGGTCATCGACGGTCCCGGGAAATGGTTGCCGCAGCGGGTAGACCCGAAAAAGCAATACGTTTACATCGGTGCGCTCAATGACGCCCGTGTCGGCTTCGACGTCCAACTTGTCGAGAAGTACCTGAGTCCCGCTTCCCGTCCCTACGCGTCCTCCATTTCCGTCAAGCCGGGACAGCGGGTAAAAGTCGAATTCGTCGTGCCGTACGACGAGCTGACGTTCGATCCGGGTTCGTCGGCGCAACAGATTCAAGGGGGCACCTTCCTGATGGTCGGCGTCGCAAACGTCGACATCCAGTCGCCCGCGGCAATGAAAGGCAAGGCATTCATACGGATGGACGAACAACCCGCCGTCGATTTGACCGAACGGTAAGGCGTGCATCGATGCATCGACGCAGTCACTGAATGTATCGCCTTTCGCGATCCCCGAACCCACCCATCATGTCGCCCCGATCCGATCTCGGTCGGATTCCACCAGACGAGCGACGGCGATCCGCGCGGCAGTATCCGGCGGTTCGTGAGTGCGCGTCGCGGGCGCTAATGTGGGCACCGACGTACAGGGCACGATCGGGCAACGACTGAGCGGCATGTCGGCGATGACCGATGCGGTGCCCAGCGCTCACGGCGGCGGCACGCTCGTCGCCATTGCGATGAACGGGTTCAATCGCGGGGACGGCGCACGCAATCGGTTCGGTCCGCCATGACCGGAAGTCAGCAGCAACGACGCAAGTTTGTGAGGATATCGATGAAATTCAGGGCAGGGATGCATGGTTTGGCGCTGGTCGGGCTCGGTGTGCTCGCGGCATGCGGCAAGCACGGCGTCGATGCGTCGGCGGAGCCGCACAACGTGTGCGTCACCGGATATAACGAGCACGGCCGCAAGCTTCACGAGTTCTGGCTCGACCACGAGCACAAGTCGGGATGCTTCGGCAATCCGTCGGCACGGGAAGACGGCGAGGCCTTCGGTGGCGGTGGCGGATTCGCGTGCGGCTGCAAGGTGACGCCCGGGCAGAAGGTGAAGCTGTTCTGGGAGTTCGCGCAGCCGCTGGACGACATTCAGCACGGCATTCAACCGGAACGCAAGACGATCGACGTGACGATCCCGCAGCCGGAATCGTCGACGTCGCGCTATCTGCGCGTGTATTTCCGCAAGAACGGTACCGCCGAGCTGCAGTGGGTCGACGACATGAACGCGCCCGAGCTCAAGCCGACTCAGGATTAGCGAGTGCCACGGCCAAAATCAACCTGAAGAAGGATGCCGCAAGCGCGGAGACGGATCGCGTCAAGGCGGAAGCCGAGCAGATGCTGTGGGTCAGCTTCTATCAGACGTCTATCACTCGCTGGTGTCGTCGGTAGGTATCGGCACTGTCCGGTACGACGGCCGCTCGATAGCGGCCAAGGCGTGGCGCATGCCGGTTGCCGACGCGCAACCGGCCCGCGCGTTACTTCGAGATGTACCAGAGCGCGTCGGTGCTGACACGCGTAGCCGGCGTCGTCGCGGCCGGTGCCTGGGGCGTGGCGGCAGGCGGCGTATTCGACGTCACCGCGGTGGGCCACGTGGCCGGCGCGTTCGACGTGGATGAGGGCGTGGCCGTGTTCGCGGCTGTTGCCGTTCCCGACGTCGACGGCGTATTCAGGTACCACAGCGCATCGGTCGACGCCGAGCGTTTTGCAGCCGTTGCGGCTGTCGCAGCCGGACTGGCTGCCGCATTCGTCGCCGCGCCGGCCGGCTTCTTCGAAGCAGCGGCCGCCGCCGCCGGACCTGCCGTACCGGCCTGCGCCGTCATGCCGG
The DNA here is from genome assembly GCF_030482905.1 of Burkholderia sp. AU45251. Lineage (NCBI taxonomy): Bacteria > Pseudomonadati > Pseudomonadota > Betaproteobacteria > Burkholderiales > Burkholderiaceae > Burkholderia > Burkholderia sp. AU45251. Next base: position 51,641 of record NZ_JAUJQH010000015.1, read on the forward strand.
CGCCATTGCCCGCGCCACGCTGCGCGCGCGCCTCGAACGGCCCGAGCTGGAAGATTAACGTTTGCGCGGGACGCGTCAGAACGGCATACGGAAACTGCAGCTCCCACGACATCAGCACGCGCCCGGCCGACGTCTCGGTGAAGATCGCCGGCACGTGCTTCATGTCGCTGAACTGCACGTAGATCCGCGCACCGTCGTCGAAGACCTGGGTCGGCTTCGCCTGATCCGCACCGGTGACCGACCATCCGAAGTTGTACGTGCCGGCCGGGCCGGCGGGGCCGCCTTGCGGCGGAGGCGGCGGGGCCGGCGAGATCGTGCGCGGGCGCGTGACCCCCTGGGGAGCGGACACGCTCAGGCTCGCGAACGGGTTGTACGCCTGGGCCTGTTGCGGCGGCGTAAAGGACGGTGGAAGGATAGGCATGGGTGTATCCGGCGAATCCGGCATGGTCCGGATTGCATCATAGACCTTGCGCGCATACGCGAGGCGCTTGTCGGGCGACGCGGCGTTGTACGCGCCGATCGCGTTCCAGTTGGGGCCGAGCTGGCGGATGTTCTGCGACAGGATCCACGCGCCGACATACGCGTTCGTGCACGCGTCGAACAGGCTCTCCCGCGTGATGCCCTCGCGCGCGAGCGTCGGCAGCCACGTGCTGTTGATCTGCATCAGGCCGATGTCGACCGTGCCGTTGGTATTCGTGTTGAGCGCGTTCGGATTCATCCCCGATTCGACTTGCGCGATGCCGCGCATCAGGCTGACGCTCACGTGCTGGAACGCGGCCGCGTCGTCGAGGCAATCGGCCCGTGCGACGCCGGCGAGCGCGCACGACATCGCAATCGTCGCGGCGATTTTCAGCGTTTCTCGGCTGATCGAACGGGTTGTCTGACGCGGCATGGCAGGATGGGGCGGAATCCGGCCGCCCGGTGCAAGGAAATTACGCAGACGCGAAGTGTGCCATAGCGAGCCGGCAAATGGCTCACGTCAAACTTTCCTTTGCATTTGCCCATGCGTTCGCCACGCATTTTTATCGCGTCCGATCACGGGGTTCAGCGAAGCATTATCGGTAAAAATGGCCGGATTTTCGCGTGAATGCCGGGGCAGTGGGGGTGCGGGAATACTGACGCGTCGCGTCATTCGCTTGGGGAAGTCGGTGCTGAATCAAACCGGATGGAAATCGCGTGGCAGTCGATATCCGGGCTGAAAGAGCGATGAACCGGCGATCCGGAAACAACGGCGGCCGAAGCCGCCGTGCCGGTTCATGCGGATACACCGGCCGCGCGGCGCGCAGCCGGCCGTCTGGCATCAGAAGCGGTGACGCAGGCCGAGGTTGACCATCGTCTGCGAGCTCGTGCCCGCATAGCCGTACGAACCGATCGACGCCTGCGCGGCCATCGAGCCGCCCTTGCCGTCGCCGGTCTGGCCGCTCGCGTGTTGATATGCGGCGGTCAGGTAGACGTCGGTGCGCTTCGACAGGTTGTAGTCCGCGCCGGCCGATACCTGGTGATAGGTGGCCGACGTGTCGCCGCCCGAGCGCGTGTAGCCGTAGCCGACGCCGACCAGCAGCGCAGTCGTCGCCTGGTAGTTCACGAAGCCTTGCCCCGTGTTGTAGTGCTCGTTCGAGCCGAACACCGAGCTTCCATCGCGGCGGTACTGCGCGTTGCTGTAGCCGAGGCCGAACGTGAACGGGCCCGCGACGTACTGGCCCGCGATGCGCGCGATGCCGATCGAATGCGCGCTCGCATAGCCGTTGTTGATCGGGCCGTCGAACGTGCCGTCCGACGAGCTGGTCCAGCCGCTGCGCACGGTGTTCGACGCGGGGCTGTTGGTCGTGTGGAAGTAGCCGCCCGCGACGCTGAACGGCCCGTTGTTGTACGACACGGCGGCCGAATACGAATTTGCGGCGCCGGTGCTGCCGGCGATGCCGCCGAACGAATACATCGCCGAGAACTGCAGGCCCGAATAGACGGCCGACGTGTACTTCACCGCGTTGTCGACGCGGAAGCTGTTGTCGTAGTTGTCGACGTCGCCCGGCGTTGCGAACACGCTGCCCAGATAGTTGTCGGCGGTGATGCCCTGCACGAGATCGACGAGCGGATCGTACTGGCGGCCGAACGTGAGCGTGCCGTAGCGGTCGCTCGTCAGGCCGACGAATGCCTGCCGGCCGAACAGGCGGCCGCCCTGGCCCTGCCGGCCGCTGCTCGGATCGAAGCCGTCCTCGAGCTGGAACAGCGCCTTCAGCCCGCCGCCAAGATCCTCGGTGCCTTTCACGCCCCAGCGGCTGCCGGCCAGGTTGCCCGCGCTGCTGTTGCCGAGCATCCACGCGTTGTCCTTGCCCTGCGCATGGTTCACGTAGGTGATCGACGTGTCGATCACGCCATACAGCGTGACGCTCGACTGCGCATGCGCAACGGGTATCGCCGCGAATGACGCGATGGAAATCAGCGAGAGGGTCGTGCGTTTCATGTCATCTCCTTGCGCATTGGCTTGTGTTCGTGATCCGGAATGGCAGGAGACTACCGAGCTCGATTAAAACGGGAAAATGAAATTCTCTTTTGTGGCCTGAGAAAGACAGGGATGTGCTCCGATCGCTGCGATCGACGGATTTGAATTGTTGAAAAATGCGTATCAATTGGCGGTCATTTTGCGATTTCGTCATTGCGACTTGCATATCTCGCGATAATTCCGGGCAATTGGGGGAGGAATTAAGGCGGCCGGGATATTGCTATTGATACGTCAAATAATTATTTAATGAATCGAATTGGCCGGGTGTGGCGAATGTGTTAGCGACGCGTCGCGCGCGCCCGGCGACGGCATCGCGGCGTGGTCGCCCATTCCCGTCTCATTGCCGCGGCGTGCGTGGAACACCGTGCCTGGGCTCTCACGGCGTGACCGGCAGGAGCACGCTGCCCGCCAGAGCGCGGCAGCACCCGCCATCCCCACCGAAACCCCGGCCGCCTGTCTCGTTTTGTATATAATAATCATTCTCATTTACAAAATCGTTGACGCCTGCGCACCCCGGAACCCGGCCATGTCTGCTGACAAGCTGTCTCTCCATCGAGAAATCGACGCCCTCTACACCGGCCATCACGCGTGGCTGCGCGGCTGGTTGAGCCGGAAGCTCGGTTGCGCGCACCGCGCGGCCGATCTGGCGCACGACACGTTCATGCGGCTGCTCGCGCGCGACGAGCCGATCGGCGCCGACGAGCCGCGCGCGTTCCTGACGACGGTCGCGCAGCGCGTGCTGAGCAACCATTGGCGGCGCGAGCAGATCGAGCGCGCGTATCTCGATGTGCTCGCGCAGCGCCCTGAAGCCTGTGCGCCATCGCCGGAGGAGCGGGCCGTCGTACTCGAGACGCTGCTCGAAATCGACCGGCTGCTCGACGGCCTGCCACTCGCGGCGAAGCGTGCGTTCCTGCTCGCGCAACTCGATGGGCTCACGCAGGCCGAGATCGCGCGCGAACTCGGCGTGTCGCTGGCGACGGTGAAGCGCCATCTCGTGAAGGCCGGCGCGCAGTGCTTCTTCGCGATGGCGGCCTGACCGATGGCCGCCCCGGGAGTGCCGGCGGTGCCGCCGGAGGTTGCGCGGCGCGCGGTCGAATGGTGGGTCGACCGGCAGGCCGGCCAGACGGGCGACGCGTTCGACGCGGCGCTCGCGCGCTGGCGCGCGGAGGATCCCGCGCACGACGCGGCATGGCGTCATATCGAAACGATGCAGCGCAGGTTCGGCGGGCTGGCGGCCGGGCTCGACCCGCAGGCTGCACGCGCGGCGCTGCTGCCGCCGCGCGCGGGCCGCCGCCGCGCGGCCGTGAAAACGTTGGCGGTGCTGCTGTTCGCGGGCGGCGCCGCATGGATGGCCGAGCCCGCGCGGCGCGCGGCGATCTGGCCGGCCGACCTGCGCACGGCGGTCGGCGAACGGCGCACGGTGACGCTCGCGGATCGCACGGTCGTCGTGCTCGATACCGACACGGCGCTCGACGTGCGTTTCGACGACACCGCGCGCCGCCTGCGCTTGCTGCGCGGCACGATCATGGTGACGAGCGGCCACGACGAGCGTGTGCCCGCGCGCCCGCTCGTCGTCGCGACCGCGCAGGGCGAACTGCGGCCGCTCGGCACGCGCTTCGCGGTGCGGCAGCGCGATGGCGCGACGCGTATCGAGGTGTTTGCCGGTGCCGTCCACGTGCAGCCCGACGATGCGGCGGCCGACGCGCGCGTGATCGCGGCTGGAGAGGGCGCGGATTTCACGCGTGACGCGATCGGCGTGCCGGCACCGCTCGACGCGTATGCGTCTGCATGGACGGGCGGCATGCTCGTCGCGTCGCACATGCGGCTGGCCGACCTCGTCGCCGAACTCGACCGCTATCGCCGCGGCAGCCTGCGCTGCGAGGCGGCCGTGGCCGACCTGCGCGTGTCGGGTACCTATCCGCTCGACGATCCTGCGCGCGTGCTCGACACGCTGAAGGCGGCCTTGCCGATCGACGTTCACTACCTGACGCGCTACTGGGCGACGGTCGTTCCGGCCCGTTCGTGAGCACGTCGAAAAAATTTTCCGCCGACCTGAGCTGTTTCTCGATGTTCGCGTGACATGGGTAATGAAAGCAGCACTGGCCCATCGTCCACCGACTTCCCGATCATGGTTTCCATCCGTCTCACGTATCGGCGCCGTCCGGCGCCCGCCCGACATCTGCCGCGCGCCACGCGCCCGGCCGTCCCCGCCATGCCAGGTCGCCTTGCGCGCCGGCTGGCCGGCGCCGTCCTGGTGTCGGCGTTGCTGCCGCTGCCTGCGCTGGCCGACACCGACACCGATGCGGCGCCGGCCGCGCAGCGCGCGGCGCGCCGTGCGTTCGACATTCCGGCCGGGCCGCTCGAAGCGGCATTGAACCGGTTCGGCCGCGATGCCGGCATCCTGGTCGCGTTTCCGGCCGAGCTGACGGCCGGCCTGACGAGCGGTGGCGTGCAGGGCCGCTTCGACGTCGACGGCGCGCTCGACCGCCTGCTGGCGGGCACCGGGCTCGTCGCGTTGCGCCAGCCGGGCGGCGGCTACACGGTGAAGCGCGCGGACGGCGCGGTGGCGCGCCCCGTGGCGGCCGGCGTGGGCGCGGGCGCCGAGTTGCCCGCGATCCATGTGCGCACCAGCGCGCTGCGCGCCGAAAGCTATCGCGCGCCGAAGGAGGCGGGCGTGCTGCGCTCCGACATCCCGCTGCTCGACACCGCGCAGGCCGTCAACATCGTGCCTGCGCAGGTGCTGCGCGACCAGCGTCCGCGCAATCTGGACGACGCGCTCGGCAACGTCAGCGGCATCACGCAGGGCAACACGCTCGCGGGCACGCAGGACACCATCATGAAGCGCGGCTTCGGCGGCAACCGCGACGGCTCGATCATGCAGAACGGGATGCCGCTCGTGCAGGGGCGCGCGTTCAACGCGGCGGTCGACAGCGTCGAGGTGCTGAAGGGGCCGACGTCGCTGCTGTACGGACTGATGGACCCGGGCGGCGTGGTCAACGTCGTCACCAAGCAGCCGCAGCTCAAGCGCTACAACGCGATCTCGCTCGGCGCGTCGACGTTCGGGCACGGCAAGAACGGCGGCAGTGCCACTTTCGATTCGACCGGGCCGGTCGGCGATTCGCGGCTCGCGTACCGGTTGATCGTCGACCAGTCGAACGAGCAGTACTGGCGCAACTTCGGCGAATACCGGCAGACCTTCGTCGCGCCGTCGCTCGCATGGTATGGCCGCGATACGCAGGTCACGGTGTCCTACCAGTACCGGAAATTCCATTCGCCGTTCGACCGCGGTACCGCGCTCGACCCGCGCACCAACGCGCCGCTCGACATTCCCGCGCGACGGCGCATCGACGAGCCGTTCAACAACATGGACGGCGAATCGCACCTCGCGCAGTTGAGCGTCGATCACCAGTTCAACGCGGACTGGAGCGCGCATGTCGGCTACAGCTACAACCGCGAGACCTATGACGCGAACCAGTTGCGCACGACGGGCGTCGATCCGGTGAAGGGCACGATGACGCGCAGCAACGACGCGACGCACGGTTCGCTCAGCACCGACAGCTACGGGATCGGCTACGTGAACGGCAAGCTGATGCTGGGCGGGATGCGGCACGACGTGCAGGTCGGCTTCGACACCGAATACCGCCGCATCTACCGCAGGGACATGCTGCGGCAGGCCGTGAAGACGCCGTTCAGCTACATCAATCCCGTCTACGGGCTGCTGCCGCCGTCGAGCACGGTGTCCGCGAGCGACAGCGACCAGACCGACACGCTGCACGATGCGTCGGCATTCGTGCAGGACACGATCCACCTGACCGACAAGTGGATCGTGTCGGGCGGGTTGCACTACATCACGTACAACCAGGTCGCGGGGCGCGGCCGGCCGTTCGTCGCGAACACCGATCTCAGCGGGTCGAAGTGGCTGCCGCGCGCGGGCGTCGTCTACAAGTGGACCGACACGTTCTCGCTGTACGGCAGCTATTCGCAATCGTTGAAGCCGTCGTCGTCGATCGCGCCGATGACGGGCTACATCATCGACGGTGCGACGCCGCCCGAGGAAGCGACCGCGTGGGAAGTGGGCGGCAAGCTCGACCTGCCGGGCGGGATGACCGGCACGCTCGCGTTCTTCAACATCGACAAGAAGAACGTGCTCGTGTCGCAGTACAACGACGCGACCAAGCTGACCGACTGGCGCACGTCGGGCAAGGCCCGCTCGCGGGGGATCGAACTCGACGTGTCGGGCAAGCTCGGCGAGCGCGTGAACGTGATCGCGAGCTACGCGTACATCGACGCGAAGACGACCGAGGATCCGCTGTACGCGGGCAATCAGCTGTGGAACGTCGCGCGCCATACCGCGTCGCTCGCGGGCGTCTACGACTTCGGCACGGTGATCGGCGGCGACGACCTGCGCATCGGCGCGGACGTGCGCTACGTCGGCGCGCGCCCCGGCGATTCGGCGAACAGCTTCACGCTGCCGTCGTACGTGCTTGCCGATGCGTTCGCGACGTACGACACGCGGATCGGCAAGCAGAAGCTGTCGTTCCAGCTCAACGTGAAGAACCTCTTCAATCGCACGTACTACCCGTCGAGCGCGAACCGTTACTTCGTCGCGATCGGCGATGCGCGACAGGTGTCGCTGCTCACCACGCTGCAGTTCTGACCACGCAATCGCCGCGCGGCCGTCACGGCGGCGCGCGGCTTCGGAGAGGATCCAGATGAACCGGAACATGAAGACCGGCGCCGTGCGCGCCGTTGCTGGCGGCGCGCGGCGTCGCGCATTGCGCGCGATCGCGGGCTCGGTGCTCGCGATCAGTGCGGGCCTGGGTCTCGGCGCAGGTGTGGCCGCCCCCGCGTTGGCAGCCGACGCACCGCAGGCCGTCACGCGCGTCGCGATGCTCGTGCAGCTGCGCGGCCCGAACCTGAAAGTCGACGAACGCATTAGCCAGCATCTCGGCGAACGCGGCTATGCGGTGCGCCTGATCGACGAATCGTCGACGCCCGATGCGGCGCGCGATGCCGACCTCGTCGTGATCTCGTCGACGGTGTCGTCGAAGAACGTGCGGCCCGGCTGGCGCACGCTCGACAAGCCGCTCGTGACCTGGGAAAACGACCTGCTCGACGATCTCGCGATGACGGGCAAGCGTCACGACGCCGACTTCGGCGAAACGGGCAAGGAGCGCTACCTGTGGCTCGTCAATGCGCCGCACCCGATCGCGGCCGGGCTGCCGGCCGGCGTGACGAACGTGTACGGCAAGCAGGCGCCGATGAGCTGGGGCAAACCGGGGCTCGGCGCGATCACGATCGCGACCGTGTACGGTCAACCGGACAAGGCTGCGGTCTTCGCGTACGAGAAGGGCGCGACGATGGACTACGAAGCGCTCGCGCCGGCGCGCCGCGTGATGTTCTTCCTCGACAACGACACGTTCGTGAACCTGTCGCCGGCCGGTGTCGCGCTGTTCGATGCGGCCGTCGACTGGGCGGCCGGGCGGCGCTGATTGGCAACAGCGGCGCTAGGTCGATTGCAGCGACGCCGCTTCGATCAGCTGCGCCAGTTGCTGCGCCGGCTCCGACATCGTGCGCCGCGCGCGATGCACGAGCCCGATGTCGCGGTGAAACGTGTGAGGCCCGAGGTCGATCGCGCGCACGCCGGCCGGCCAGCGGCGATACACGCCGGTCTGCGGGACGAGCGCGACGCCGACGCCGTTCTCGACCAGCTTGACGATCGCATCGAGCTCGTCGAGTTCGCAGGTGTCGCGCACCGCGATGTGCATCTTCCGCAGAAAGCGATCGACCTGGCGGCCGCCGAACGACGCGCGGTCGTAGCGCACGAACGGTTCGCTCGCGAGCAGTGCCGCCCAGTCCTTGCCTTTCACGTTGCGCGGCACGATCAGCCGGAACGGTTCCTGCGCGAGCGTCGTCCAGTGCAGGTCGCTCTGCAGCGAAAACGGCGGCCGGATGATCGCGGCCATGTCGATTTCACCCGCATCCACCCGGTTGACCAGTTCGATCGACAGCCCCGGTATCACGCGCGTCCGGCACGCGGGATGCCGGCGATGGAAATCGGCGAGCGCGGCCGGCAGCAGCGCGCTCTGCACCGACGCGATCGCGCCGATCGTCACGCGCACGGCGGCCGGCGAACCGGGCGCCGTCGAGCTCAGGTTGTCGTACAGGCCGAGCAGCGCCTGCGCCTGGTCGAGCACGTGATGGCCCATCTCGTTGAGCCGTGCTGACCGGCCTTGCCGGTCGAACAGCGCGAAGCCGAGCTCGGCTTCGAGGCGCTGCATTTGCGCGCTCACGGCCGCCTGAGTCAGCCCGATACGGTTGCCGGCCGCGGCGAACGTGCCTTCACGGGCGACGGCGACGAGGGTTTTCAGTTCGCGGATCATTCATCAATTCCGTTTGTGAATGACGCAACTATATATTGATTTAATTTCTGCTTGACCTTGACTAACATGGTGCCGTCCTCGCGCCACGCGAGCGTTCCTTCACGAGGCAACCATGAGTCTTTCCCCGTTTCACCTGGCGATCCCGGTCTACGACTTGCCGGCCGCGCGCGATTTCTACGGCCGTGTGTTCGGGCTGGCAGAGGGGCGTTCGAGCGCGCAGTGGGTCGACTTCGACTTCTACGGGCATCAGCTCGTGATCCACGAGCATCCGAAGACCGTGTCGCAGGAAGGCGCGCATACGAATGCGGTGGACGGTCACGACGTGCCGGTGCCGCATTTCGGGATCGTGCTCGACTGGCCGAGCTGGGAGGCGCTGGCCGAGCGGCTGAGATCGTTCGGCGTGACCTTCGTGATCGAGCCGTATGTGCGGTTCCAGGGGCAGGTCGGCGAACAGGCGACGATGTTCCTGTTCGATCCGTGCGGCAATGCACTCGAATTCAAGGCGTTCCGCGATATCGGCCAGTTGTTCGCGAAGTGACCGGCGGCGCGATCAGCGCCGATTGAAATTGGGTGCGAGAATGCGGCCTCCGGCCCGGTTGTGCGCATGCGCACTGGCCGGCGCCGCGCCGCACGGCAACCGTGCGTGCCGTTCTCCAAGGAACCCGTATGGACAGTCACATCGCTCCGGTGGAGCTGAAGAAAGCCTACCGTCTCCTCAACCATGGCCCGACCGTGCTCGTGTCGGCCCGCCACGACGGCGTCGACAATGTGATGGCCGCTGCATGGGCGTGCGCACTGGACTTCCTGCCGCCGAAGCTGACGGTCGTGCTCGACAAGACCGCAAAGACGCGCGAACTCGTCGAGCGCAGCGGCACGTTCGTGATCCAGGTGCCGACGGCCGCGCAGATTCAGCTCACGCATGCGGTCGGCACCCACAGTCTCGCGGAGCGGCCCGACAAGCTGCGCGAAGCGGGCGTCACGCTGTTCGACGTCGAAGGTCACGACCTGCCGTTCGTCGCCGGCTGCTCGGGCTGGCTCGCGTGCAAGCTGATTCCGGAACCGCACAACCAGCAGGCCTACGACCTGTTCATCGGCGAGGTGGTCGCGGCGTGGTCCGACACGCGGGTGTTCCGCGACGGCCACTGGTATTTCGAATCGGCCGATCCGGCACTGCGCAGCCTGCATTACATCGCGGGCGGCAATTTCTATGCGATCGGTGAATCGCTGCACGTCGATCCGGACGCGAAGTAAGCGTCGGGCGGGCGTGCTGTCCCGATCCGGGCGCGCGGTTTACGCGCGCCTTTTCAATTCCATCAGCATGGTTGCGGCGAATGCCTGCGCGACGCGTGGCAGCGCGTGCGGGCTCGCGCTCGACGCGCACGGCAAGCCGGTCAGTTCGGCGCTGCTGGCGATCGAGGTGCCCGCCCCGGCGTGACGGATGTCGTCGCCGGAGACGGGCAAGCGTTTACGGAATCAGCAATTCGCGCAGGCCGTTTGCGTGCTCGATGCGTTCGCCGGCGACGTGCAGGCGCTGATCCCGGCGATAGTCGTAGACCGCGCGCGACGCGGCGAGCTGGTCGAAATCGAGTTCGACTGCGTGACGCGATTCCGCATTGCCGGCTTCGAAGATCAGGTTTCCGAACGGATCGGCCGCGAGGCTGCCGCCCGCGAACACGACGTCGTGCGTGCTGCCGCCGACGCGGTTGGCGACCACCGCGAACACCTGGTTCTCCATCGCGCGCGCAGTGGCCGACGTGCGGTGGACGGAGCGGTACGGTTCCATGTTGCCGTCGGTGATGAGGATCAGCTCGGCGCCGAGTGCGGCGAGCGCGCGGCCGGTTTCGGGGAATTCGTTGTCGTAGCAGATCAGCAGGCCGATCCGCACGCCGCGCCATTCGATCGTCGCGTAGCGGTCACCGGGCAGGACGATGCCGTGCTCGCTCACCCACAGGTGGGTCTTGCGATAGCGCAGCGCGATGCCGTCCGGCGTGACGAATACCGTGGTGTTGTAGAAGCGGCCGCCGTCGTTCTCGATCAGCCCGACGACGACGGCAACGTCACGCGCGCGTGCGGCCGCGATGACCGCGCCGACGCTCGGGCCGTCGAGCGGCTCGGCGCATTCGGCGAGATTCGACGGATCGAGGAAGCCGGTGAGCTGCGCTTCCGGAAACATCACGATGTCGGTGCCCGGCGCGCAGGTCGCGATCGCTTCGAGGGTGCGCTGCAGGTTGTAGTGCGTGTCGCCGTCGCGACCGGCGAGCTGGACGATATCGAGCTTCAGTTTCATGGCGATTTCGGTAGCAGGGGCCCGTCGCCGGTGGCGCCGGAAGGGTGGGTAAGGAGGCCCCAGTATGCGCCGAAGCGGCGGATTTCCCATCCCGCCGGTGCGTTAACCCTTCGGGGGTATTGATCTGTGACGCCGCCCGTGGCGGCGAGCGCCGGCACGCGTGTCCGGCGATACGTATCAGGAGCCGGTCTGCGCGTTCAGGAACAGCGAGAACAGCTCCGATTGCGAGTTGATCGCGAGCTTCCCGTAGATGTTGCGGCGATGGACCTTGACCGTTTCGGCGGAAATCGACAGCTTGTTCGCGACTTCCTTGTTCGAACGGCCGCTGAGGATCAGCCGGATCACGTCGAGTTCGCGCGCGGTGAGCGGCGTGCCGAGCCGTGCCATCGCCTGCTCGAAACCGTCGTGTGCGCCGGGCCGGCGCGGCGGCGCATGTTCCGCGGATGCAGGCTCGAACGCGAGCCGCTGCCGCATCAGCCCGGCCACCCACGGCCGGATCAGGTCGAGCAGCGCCACCTGCTCGGGGCTGAAGCGCCGCTTGCTGCCGAGCGACAGGCACAGCGTGCGCGCATCGTCGAGCACGACGTTGAACTGCACCTCGTCCTCGACGACGTTGTGCGTGAAATAGAGCGTGTAGTACTCGGTATCGCGGAAGCATTCGGGCGCGACGTCGGACAGCCGGAACAAGCCGCTTTTCGGCGCATCGCGGTTCGCGATGTAGAACGGGTCGAGCTGGTACAGGCCCTGCACGTAGTCGCGAAACAGCGGGTCGGGACCGCCGCCTTCGTACGGGCATTCGGCGAACACCTGAGGGCGGCCGTCGCCGAACGTCAGCGCGACCCAGCTGTCGACCGCGACGTATTCCTCGATCAGCCGGATCAGCGCCAGCCAGAAGCCCGGCTGGTCGAGCGACTCGATGAGCCGCCCGACCGAGCGGTGCCAGGCGACATCCTGCAACGTGAGGTTCATGGGTGTTCCGGGTCGGGCGGGACCGGTCGGGACGCATCGCGCCGTCGCGCCGTGCGCATCGACCGGACCCGGGGATGAAGAACGAGATCGTACCGCCGGACGACGCGAATGGCGAGGCCGCGCACCGCCTCCGTCTCCTGATAAGCTATCGCGATTCCGAGAGGGAGCAGTCGTTGACTCCCAGTGCCAATACCAAGACCAAGACCCATAACGATATGACAACGATGCCTTTGACGGGCCAGCCGCTCGACACGTTGATGAACCGGCTCGAAGCCGATCTCGAAGAAAGCGACTCGAGCCGCGAGAGCGACCTTGCGGCAAGACTGCGGGCCCAGCCGTTGCGTGCCGATTCGCTCGACGCGATTGCGCGCCTGCACACGCTGTGGATGCACGCCGGCGATCCGGCCGCTGCGCGTGCCGTGCTCGACGACGACGGCGCGGGCGTGCATGACGCGGCGCCGCCCGACGCGCGGCCCGACATCCGCATGCAACTCGCGCTGTACCGGCTGCAGGTCGCCCGGCACCTGGGCGAGAACGACGCCGTCACCCACGCGATCGGCGAGATGCACGACGTCGTGCGCACGTCGCCGACGCTCGATGCCGATCGCTTCGTCCGCGCACGCATTCTCGATACGCTGGAATATGACCACGCGGAGCACGCGCTCGACGCGATCGACCTGCGGCATGCGTTGAATGGCGCGCTTGCCGACCGGGCCACGTTTCGCGCGTGGGACGACGCGAACCGGCAATGCCTGCGTGCGTGGGCACTGCGGCGGCTTGGCCGGGACGACGACGCGCGCACGGCGGCCGAGGCCGCGGTGGCGGCTATCGCGTCGGCAGGCGCGGACCAGGACATCGATGCAGATGACTGGCTGCGGATCGGCCGCGCGATGATCGAGATCGCGCCGCTGCAGTTCGACACGATTCGCCAGGCCGTCGAGTCGCGCATCGCCGACTGGGCACTGCCGCCGCGTCGCGAGGCCGAGGTGAGGCTGGCAAGGCTTGCCGCGCGGGCGGCACATGCGCAAGGCGATCTCGACGGCGCGCTCGCCCGGTGCGAGATGGCGAGTCACAGCCTCGAGTCGGACGGGAGCGACGACTTCATCGAATACGAACTGCCGTGGCTGCTCGAGGCGGGCCGCTTCGATGACGCGGGGCGCCGCGCGTTCTTCCACGTGTACCAGATCGAAAGCAGCATGCTCGACCGGGTGGGGCAGATCATCCACGCACGCCTCGCCGAGCCGACCGACACATCGGTCTGGTGGCCGCTGTGCGCGATGCGCGCAGCCGGTTTCGCGCCGACGCTCGAACGGCTCGTCGAACTCGGCGCGGAACAACCTGACGCGCTGGCCGCCCGCTCGCCGACGCACGGCGAGATCTTTGCCGCGCTCGGCTCGCTCGAGGGCGACGCGTTGCGCTACGCGGTCGCCGACGCCGCGCGCGAGGTCGCGCTGCGGCGCGCGCCCGGCCATCCGTGGATCGCGCGGCTCGCGGCGGTCTACGATGGCGAAACCGGCCGCATCGACGCGACGACCCAGGCCGCGCGCCTGCTTGCGGCCGCGCAGGAAGGCGAGATGCACGACAACCGTACCGCGTTCGTGCTGACCGAGGCGCGCATACGCGCGCTGGGCGTCGCCACCGCGCTGAAACTGCCGCTGCCGTCGCTGCGCAGCGGCTTGTGGAGCTATGCATTCTCGGGCTGGATCGAGGACCGGGTCGAGGAGGCGATCGAGGCGCTGCCGGCAGCGGAACGGGCGCCGGTGCGCGCCGACCTTCTGCGCCTGCGGATCGCCGCCTATGAGCAGGGCCGCGCGTGCATGGAGCGCTTCTTCGAGACCGGCAAGGGGCACCCGTACGACGCGTGTGCGCACCTGTATTCGATGCTATGCAACAACCTCGCGATTCTTTACCGCGACGAGGACCGTTATGACGAGGCGCTGGTCCTGCATCGCAGCGGGATTGCGGCGAGTTCGTTTGCCGAGCATTACTCAGGCGTCCGCTACGTGCTGGCCTGCCAGGACAAGGACGCCGAGATGCTCGAGGCCGCCGAGCAGCTATGGCATTACGCCGCCGAATTCGGTTTCAGCCGGCACGACCCGAACTGGTACGTGCGCGATGTGGTGCGCGCGCTGTATCGCCTCGATCGTTGCAACGAACTGCCGATCTGGCTCGAACGCCTCGTCGGCTGGCAGCGCGAGCACGATCAGGTCGACGGCAGTCTGCCCGACGAGGCGCTGATCGCCCGCTTCGTGTTCGTGTCCCACATGGCGGCGTCGCATCCGGACCAGGCGTCGGCGCTGTACGACGCCGCGCGCGGGCAGGCTGATGCGTCGCGCGATCTGGATGTGCTGATCCGGGCTGGCGACGCGGCATACGATCTGGGCCGTCAGCCGGATGTGAAGAATTTCTACGAACGTGTGCTCGCCGGCAACCGGCACGCCGCCGAGCCGCTCGACCTGATGGAGGACGTGATCGAGCGGCGAATCCGCGAGGCCGACGCGCCGGCGGCGCCGGATCCGACGACGGCCGCGCCGAACAAGCGCTGGTGGAAGTTCTGGCAATGACGGCCGTCGATCGGCGGGCCGGCTACGCGCCGCGCAACGCGCTGAACGCCGATGCGCTGCGCGCGGCGATCGCCGCGCGCAGCACCGCGCGGGGCGATGCCGACGCGGTGCGCGCGTGGCTGCTCAACCATTTCTACCGGCATGTCGTCGCGAACTTCGAGCCCGCGCGCACGATCGGGTCGCTCGACGATGCGCGGCAGGCGCTCGGCCAGGCCGCGCCGCCGGCGTGGGTCGCGCGGCGTTTCGGTCCCGGCGCGAAGACGATCGGCGAGGCCAAGGCCAAGGCCGAGGCCGACGCCGGCAGGCAGGCCCCCGTCGTCTGGGTCGACCCGGCCGATCCGCACCTCCTCGCACTCGAAACCACGCTCGTCGAATTTCTCGAATCCCGCAAGGGAACCGGGCTCGAGGGCAAGCTCGATCGTGTCAATTGCCCGCAGGCGCTCGCGATGTGGGAACGTGAGCATGCGGAGATGGCGGACCGGATCGCGCGCGGCTGGCGCGAGAGCCAGCCCGATGCGCTGCGCACGTGGTGCGAAACGGCCAACGGGCGCTTTGTCGAGTTCCTGCCAGACAGCGCGCTGCTGCGCGCCGAAATGGCGTTCGAGAGTTACGTGATGCGCCATTGCCTCGGCCAGTTCGCCGACCGGCAAGCGCTGACGGGCGGCTACGGCGGACGCTATGCGGATGCGATCGAGGCGCGCACGCTGCGGTTGCTGAGCTTCCGGGATGCGGGCGGCCAGCCGCACATCACGATCAGCGTCGCGGTGCATGCGGACGGCGGCCTCGACGTCGATCAGGTCAAGGGCAAGCAGAACCGGCCGCCGGTCGAGCGCTATGTCGACGACGTGCTGGCCTGCCTGAATGCGCTGGGGACGACGGATCGCACGCCGTCCGACTGCATCGCGCTCGGCGTCGTCCATACGCCGTCGGGGTGGTGCAGGATCGAGGACGTGACGGATGCCGCGTCGCAAGCACGGCTCGTCGCGCGCCATCCGCAATTGTTCGGGCGGCTCGCCGAGCCGACGCCGACCGTCGAGTGGCTGGTCGCCGCGCGGCAGCCTGAGCTGCTGCAGGCGCGGCCGCCGCGTGCCGGTTCGGTGCGTTACGCGGTGCGCGCGACGCTGGCGCCGGCGGTGCCGTCCGCTCGCCCGGACGACGCGCAGCCCGCCTTTGCCACCGAGGACGTGCGCTGGCCCGGCTACGACGTGCCGCGTGGCGCCGGTGCCGCGGAATGACGGGGCGAAGACCATGATATTCAAGTTGATCGTTGCCCTGTTCGTGCTGTGGCGCATCGTGCGCTACTTCCGCCGGCGCGGTGGGCGCTATTCGGCCTTGTCGTCCCGCAAGCACTGGGCGTTGCTGCTCGCGCATCCGTACGTCGACGCGACGGGATTCTCGGGTTTCGACGATGCGGACACGAGCCACCTGAACGACACGTCGCGCAAGTTCCTGCGCGCCCAGATGCTGCACCAGATGGAGTTGCGCACCGACGCGACGGACGACGATGCGCGCGCACACCTGGCACGCGTGCTCGAGACGCAATGGTTTCGCGCCGACCTGCATGCGCTGCAGCCGACCGACGACCCGCGTGCGGCGCTCGCGTTCGCCTGCGCGCGAATGGCGTTCCTCGCGCGCGTGGCGATGCTGATGGGCTGGACCGAGCCGGACACCGCCTGGCGCGTGTTGTTGCTCAACGCGCAGCGCGCCCAGGACTGTTTCGGCAGCTGGACGGATTTCGGTCACGCCTACGTCGCGGGCCGCAAGCAGTGGGTGGCCGGATTTCGCGCCGATCCGTTCGGCAAGGCGTTCGACGACGCGACGCTGCAACGCTGGCTCGCGCCGGGTGACGGTGCGTGGGGGCAGGCGGCGTGGCCGGGGCTGACGGCGTTCGATCCCGAGCCGGTCGCGCAACCGCGTTGAGGTCGTGATGCCGCTGGCCGTTTGCTTCCCGCACCGATTCTCATCCCTATCGACGTCGACATGATTTCATCCGTTCATCCGCTGGTGCGACGTCTGGTGCTGTCCGTTGCGTGTGCGGTGCCGATGGCGGCGCATGCGATCGAACCGGCTGCCACCGACCACCTGCTGCGCACGTTCATTCATGACAGTTACGGCAACTGGCGCGCGGATCGCAAGGGCTGGCAGTCGGACCCGGGCGAATTCATCTATGCGTCGTGCGGCTCGCTGCGCGTGGCAACGGCCGACGGCCCGCGCTATTTGCTCGCGATGTGCGGCGAGACCGAGGCGGCCGAGCAGAACGGGAATCCGGGCATGGATTCGGAGGGCACGACGGGGACGATCGACCTGTACGTGCTGAAGCCCGCGGCGGACGGCAGGACGCTCGAGCCGGTGGTGAAGAAGACGGATATCGCGTCCGGCAAGCGCGGCGAGCCGGGCACCGTACGTATCGAGCGGTATGGCCCGCACCTGTTCGGTTTCACGATTGGCGACGGCGTCACGCTGCAGGGCTACACGATGGCGATGCGGTCGATCTGGCTGCCGGTCGGCAACGCGCTCGTCGAGGCCGCGCCGCGCATCGACGAAGCGCTCGACAACACGGGGTCGCTCGATTGCGGCAACGCGAAATCGCATTGCGAGAGCCGGACGTTCGCGATCGTGCCGGACATGACCGGCACCGGCGACGTCTATCCGTTGACGGTCACGGAAACGGGCTCGCGCGGCGACAAGGCCATCCACGCACGCTATACGGTGAAATTCGACGCGGCGCGCGGCCGCTACATCGTGCCGAAGGCGCTGCGCGAAGGGTACTGAGGTGCGTGACCGCACAGGCTGGCCGGCGCTCGCCGGCCGGCTGTCCTGATCCCCGTCCAGACCGGGGCGCGATCATTCGCGGACCCGCTTCATTACGAATGGTCGGACGCGCAATAGGACAAGTTAGATTTGCGCGAAAGTGTCGCGAAGCCGCGATTTTGACATTCGTTTGACAATTTTCCCGCCCGCTGCCGGGTAATCTCCGACCCTTCACGAGACGGTTCGCATGCGAACGCCGTCGCGCATGGCGCGCCGATCCGGTGCCGCTGCGCCGGGGTACCCGGCGGCGTGACACGCCGGCGTCGAGCACTGCGTTGCCTGTCTGAATCAATCACATAATCTGTAGTGCGAATAATCATGAGGGTATCCGGCACGATCGGCGTCGCAGTGGCGTCGGGCCTGCTGTCGCTTTCGGCAGGGACGGCGGCGACACCGTTGCCGTCCGACGCGCAGCGGCACCAGGAACAGCAGCTCGACGCGGTGCGCCGGGAAGCGCTGTCGTCCGCGGACGTTCTGACGCCGGGCGCGGGCGGGCACGGCGCGTTGCTGGTGCTGCCGCGCGAAACGCAGTGCGTCGAGATTCGCTCGATTGAATGGCGCGGCGCGGCCGATTTCCCATGGTTGTCGAAGCAGGCACCCGGCGTCGGGCAGTGCGCCGGCACGCGCGGGCTCGCGGCGATTCGCAGCTGGGTTACCGGCCAGCTGGCAGCGCGCGGCTACATCACGTCGCTTGCCGCGATTCCGGAGCAGGACTATGCGGACGGGCGCGTGATCGTGGAGGTGCTGCCCGGCCGGATCGGCGAGATCGAAGACGGCTCGGGCGGCATCGGTACGACCCGGGGCGTGTTTCCGCGCGGCCGCGACGCGCTGCTGAATGTGCGCGATCTCGACCAGGCGCTCGAGAACATGCGCCGCTTGCCGGGGCAGTCGGACGCGACTTTCGCGATCGCGCCCGGCTCGTCGTTGGGCGACAGCGATATCCGCGTTGGACATCCGGCCGACGCGCGCCGCATCCGCGCGGTGCTGACCGCGGACAACGGCGGCCAGGACGCGACGGGGCGCAATCAGGTCGGTGCGATCGTCGCGGTCGATTCGCCGCTCGGCCTCTACGACCAGCTGTTGCTGACCGCCGGCAACGATGCGTATCCGCGCCGTACGACGCGCGGGTCGCGCTCTGCCAGCGCGAGTTGGGATGTGCCGGTCGGCTATGCGTCGTTCTCTGTATCCGCGAGCGAATGGGCAACCCGGCAGGCGATACCTGTGGGCGTCGACACGTTCGTCTATGCGCGGCGCACGCGGCGGATCGAAGCCGGAGTCGGCTACGTGCCGTACCGATCGGGCAGTGCGCGGACGCGGGTCGGCCTGACGCTGGCGCGGCGGGAGGACCGCGCGTGGTTCGACGGGATCGAACTGCGTGTCCAGAAGCACGACATCACGAGCTACGCGTTTTCGGCCAGCCATCTCCAGCGGTTCGCGCAAGCGTCGGTGGAGGCCGGCGCGTCGTGGCGCGGCAGCCTGCCCGGACTGAGCGGGTTTCCCGGCTACGTGCAGGATCGCAACGACTGGAACGGCCACTACGGGATCGCGACGGCGAGCGTGTCGGTCGACGCGCAGTTCGCGGTCGGCGCGCGCCGCGCGAACTACCGCGGCACGTTCGTCGCGCAGCGCGCGCCGGCGCCGGTACCGTCGACCGAATTCCTGCAGATCGGCGGGCGCTATACGGTGCGCGGCTTCGATGGCAACGAAACGCTCGCCGCGCGCAGCGGCTGGATCCTGCGCAACGAATTCTCGACGCGGGCGGCCGCGGGCATCGCCGTCTACGCCGCGCTCGACGCAGGCGGCGTGTCGGGCAATCCGGACGAAGCGGGCGGCCACACGCTGGTCGGCGGTGCGCTCGGCCTGCGCGGCGGCTACAAGCGCGTGAGCTTCGACGTCGCGCTCGGCATGCCGCTGCTGAAGCCGTCCACGCTGCACAGCGCGAGCCCGACGCTCGACGTGCAGATCGCCGCGCGGTTCTGACAACGGCCCGATGGCTTCATTTCGTGCAGCGGGGCGTGTCGTCGCGACGACATCGCGCTCCGGTCGCACGGACCGGGGCGGGATGGTCCCGCCCTTCTTCCACCCTAGCGAGGACTACCATGAAGACGACTCGAAAGCGTGCGGTGCGCCGTGACGTGCCTCTGACCCCGAAACGGCTTGCGCAGCTGCTGGCCGTCGCGTTGCCGGCGCTGTCCGCGCCGGCCGTGCAGGCCCAGATATCCATACCCGGCGCGGACAACCCGCACGCGCCGGGCATCGCTATCAAGAACGGCAACATCATCGTCCAGATCGTGAAACCGAACGACGCCGGCGTGTCGCACAACCAGTTCCTCGACTACAACGTCGGGCCGAAAGGGTTGATCCTGAACAACGGCGTCACGACATCCAATACACAGCTAGCCGGCCAGATCGGCGGCAACGAGCGACTCGGTGGCCAGGCGGCGAAAGTGATCCTCAACGAAGTGATCGGCGGCGGGCGGACGAAGCTGACGGGGCCGACGGAAATCGCAGGTTCATCGGCGCAGCTGATCATCGCGAACCCGAACGGAATCACGGCGGACGGCGCGAGCTTCATCAACGCGTCGCAGGTCAAGCTGGTTGCGGGCGCGCCGGGGTTCGACGCGAACGGTAATGCGAACAGCTTCGACACGAATGGCGAGATCGCGATCGAAGGCAGCGGCCTCGACGCACGTGGCGTGGCACGTACCGATCTGATCGCGCGCACGCTGCGCGTCAATGCGAAGCTGCAGGCACGACAGCTCGTGGCGACCGCCATCGACGGCAACGTGAAGACCGACGGCGACAAGCTGACCTATACGCTCGCGCAGGGCACGAGCCGCCCGGAGATCGCGATCGACGTGTCGCAGCTCGGCAGCATTCATGCGAACGCGATCACGCTGATCGGCAAGGGCTCGAGCGTCGGGGTGAACGTCGCGGGCAGGATCGAGGCGATCGCCGGCGATCCGGTCGTGCCGAAGACGCGCGGCCTCGTGTCGGGCGGCGGCATCACGATCATGGGATCGACCGGGATCGTGAAGGACGGTGGCGCCGATGGCGATGTCCGTCTGGTCGGTGATGCGACGATCGACGGAACGGTTGCCGGCAGCGCGGTGACGATGCTCGGCGACGCGAAGATCGGCAAGGGCGGGGTCGTGACGGCGAGCGACAAGCTGCTCGTCGTCGGCCCGAATTCGGCCGGTACGGCGCTTGCGAACGACGGATTCGTGCGGGCCGGAGAGGTGAGGGTGGTTGGCAGCACGCGCAACAGCGGCACGCTGCGCGGCGATCGGTCGGTCTCGCTCACTGGCAACGCGTTCGTCAACGAGGCGGGCGGGCTCGTGAGTTCCGGCGGGGCGGTGGACATCGTCGACGGCACCTATCGAAATGACGGGAAGATCGAGCAAAACGCGCAGTTTCCGGACGGCGGTAACTCGGGAGGCGGTAACTCAGGAGGCGGTAACTCGGAAGGCGGTAACTCGGAAGGCGGTAACTCGGGTGGCGGTAACTCGGGAGGCGGTAACGCTGGCGGTGGTAACCCCGAGCCTTCAGTCCCGGGGCTCGTCGCCGACACGAACCACGCGAACCAGCCTGGCGTCGACGTGAAAAACGGCGTACCCGTCGTCGATATCTCGAAACCGAATGGTTCGGGCGTATCGCACAACCGCTTCATGGACTACAACGTCGGCCCTGAAGGGCTGATCCTGAACAACAGCACGAAGATCGTCGACACCGAACTCGCCGGCTGGATCGACGGCAATGCGCGGCTTGGAGGAAAGACGGCGCGTGTCATCCTGAACGAGGTGACCGGCAGCGGAAAGTCGCAGTTGAAAGGCGCGACGGAGATCGCCGGGGAGTCAGCGCAACTGATCATTGCGAACCCGAACGGGATCACCGCGAATGGCGCCCGCTTCATCAACGCATCGCAGGTGAAGCTGGTGGCCGGCACGCCATCGCTCGACGCGAACGGCAACGCGAGCCGATTCGACACGAAAGGCGACATCGTCGTAGCGGGCGATGGACTCGACGCGAGCGAGGCCGGCCGGCTCGACCTGGTGGCACGCTCGTTACGCGTCGACGCGGCGCTGCGTGCGCTGAAGCTTGCTGCGATCGCGGGCGACGGCACGGTGACCTACAACGGTGACAATTCCGCATTCAGGCTTGCGCAATCGCCGAACCGGCCGGAGGTCGCGATCGACGTGTCGAAGCGCGGCAGCATCGATGCCCACGACATCACACTGACCGGCAACGGTTCGGATACCGGCGTGAACATCGATGGGGCAATCCGGGCAACGCGTGCGGCGGGCGCGGGCCTCGACGGCAACGTGACGATCGCCGGCGGCTCGCGGATCGGCGGGACGGTCGACGGCGAATCGGTTCAGTTGCTCGGCGGCGCCGAAGTTGGCCGCGACGCAAGCGTGACCGCGCGCGATGCGTTGAGCGTGCTGGGCGGCCTGAAGAGCGGCGGCACGGTCACGGCGGCATCGGTCAGCGTGAACGGCGGGACGGTCAATACGGGCCGCCTGACCGCATACGGCCGGTTCGCCACCAACGGCGGGCTCAGGAACGACGGCACGCTCACGACTGCATTCGCCAGCGTGAACGGTGGCGCGTCGAACACCGGCACGCTGAGCGTCGAAGGCCGGCTCGGCATCAATGGCGGGCTGACGAACGGCGGCACGATCGAGGCGGAGACGATCAACGTCAACGGCGAGACGACGAACACGAAGCGGCTGTTCGCGAGCGACGCGCTGATCCTGAACGGCAAGACGACGAATACCGGCCATCTAGTCACGGACGGCACGCTGTCGATCAACGGGGGGCTGGAAAATGACCTCGAGGTCCGGGCGAAGTCGGTCAGCGTGAACGGCGGTGCGACCAACACGGGCGCCTTGACGGCGCTCGACCGGCTGGCCGTCAACGGCGGCCTGACGAACGAAGGCACGGTCGAAGCCGAATCGATCAGCGTGAACGGCGGCGCGACGAACCGTGGCTCACTGACTGCGGATACGCGTCTGGCGATCAACGGCGGCCTGCGGAACGACGCCGCGGTTCATGCGGAGACGATCAGCGTGAACGGCGGTGTGTTCAATGCCGGGACACTGCGCGGCGATGACCGGATCGGGATCAACGGAGGTATCGACAACCGGGCCGGTGCACGGGTCAGCAGTGGCGGCGTCGTGAAGGTGAACGGGTGGGTGGACAACGCGGGCGAGATCGAGCAGTACGTCAAGCGTTGATCTGCCGGAATCTCCCGGGCCGGATCTGCTTCACCGGGAGATTGCCGCGCGACGCGTCGCGCGGGCACATGCGGGCACGCCGGGCCGGAACCGGCCGGCGCCGCCCGCGCATCACACGTACAGATACCGGACGAGGTGGAAGAACACCGGCGCGGCGAAGCAGATCGAGTCGACGCGATCGAGCATCCCGCCGTGGCCCGCGATCATCGAGCCCCAGTCCTTGGTGCCGAGCGAGCGCTTGACGGCCGACAGCACGAGGCCGCCGACGAAGCCCGCGATCACGATCGCGAGCGAGATGCCGAACGCCGACCCGAAGCTGAACGGCGTCACGCGATACAGCGATGCGCCGCACAGCGTGGCCAGCAAGCCGCCACCGACGAAACCTTCGATCGTCTTCGACGGCGACAGCTGCGGCGCGATCTTGCGCTTTCCGAACAGCTTGCCGACCACGTACTGCAGCACGTCGCTGATCTGCACGACGAACAGGAAGAAGAACAGCAGCAGCGCGTTCTGCCCCGCGTAGTGCGGAATGTCGAGGATCAGCACGGCCGGCGCATGGCTCAGCCCGTACACGCACACCATCAGCGCCCAGTTGATCTTCGCGTTGCGGCTCAGGAATTCGCGCGTGTCCTGCGTGAGCGCCGATACGAGCGACATCGCGAAGAACAGGTGCACGGGCACGAAGATCGAATACATCCCGTACCAGTTGATCCCGAGCAGCAGGTACTGCACGGGAATGGCGACGAAGAACGCGATGAACAGCGTCGTATGGTCGCTCGCGGTGGTTGGCGTGAGCGTGATGAATTCGCGCAGCGTCAGGTAGGACAGCACCGCGAACACCAGATACGTGATGTTGTTGCCGAGGCCGATCGCGATCGCCATGATCGCGATCATCGCCCACCACGCGCGGATGCGCTGGTTCAGGTTGACGATGGTCGCACTCGTGCCGCCGCTGCGTGCGCCGAGGATCGCGCCGATCACGGTCGCGACGACGAGCACGCCCGTGACGCCCGCGACCAGTTCCCAGAAAATTGTTCGCATTGTTGATATCCGGAAAAGAGAGAAGAGGGCGTCGCGTTCAGCCGGCCGGCCGCTGCGGCGGCGCGAGCGCGACGACCGCGTCGCGCATGCGGGCGAGGAACGTCGGCTTGTCTTCCTGCGCGCCGAGCGCGTCGTTCGCGCCGAAGTGCACCTTGCAGATCAGCGGCACCGGCCAGATCGCGCCCTTCGGCATGATCCGCTGCAGGTTCTCGAGATAGACGGGCGCGAGCGCGACGTTCGGAAACTCGGTCGCGAGGTGGAACAGCCCGCTCTTGAACGGCTGCGGCAGGATCTCGGCGCCGCGCGTGCCTTCCGGGAAGATGATGATCGAATGGCCCTGCTTGAGTGCGTCGCGCACCGGGTCGAGGGGATCGCCGCCGGATTCGCGATGGCGGTCGATCAGCACGACGTTCAGCAGTTTCTGCGCGATGTGGCGCTTCATGTCGCTGCTGTCCCAGTAGTCGCGCGCGGCGACCGGCCGCACGACCGCGCGTACGTTGCGCGGCAGCGCAGCGAGGATCGCAAGCGTGTCGATGTGGCTCGTATGGTTCGAGAAGTAGATCTTCTGCGTCGGGGACGGCGGCGCCTGATGCCAGACCGGATACGCGCCGGCGACGAGCCGAACGATGGACAGCAGGAAATCGCGCTGCCAGACGTTGAGGATGTTCATCGGCGCTGCGCCTCCTGCCTGCCTGCGTGGCCCGCTGCGCGTGCGCGGCGGGCGGGACCCCGGAATGCCGGCGCGGCAGGATGCGCGCCGGACGGCCCTTGTTTAAATTTTTTCAAATTCGTGGCTGCCTGTCGCAGGTCCGCGATAATCGGACGGTTCGCCGTCACACGCTGTTGCGTCGCGGCGAATGTGCCGGTCGGCGGCGTGATAATCGGCTGTTGCACGAGTGCCCGTTTGCAGTTCGAATGGATCGTGCTGCGATCGGGCCAGCGGATTATCGCGAGTTTCCGTCAAAAACGCCAGATTGGCGCCATGCGGGCGGGCCGGGCGCATGCTTGACGCATCGGGGCCGCTCGGCGACGATTAGGGCCGTCCATGGAAGGCCGTCCAAGACCGTTTCGCCACCCCGGGGCGGGGTGACGGGAAACGTATCCGACTGTGCCGCACAAATAAAACGATGAGCCTCTACGCACTCAAACCCAAATTTCAGAATCGTCTGCGCCCGTTCGCGAACTCGCTCGCCGAACGCGGTGTCACGGCCAACCAGGTGACGCTGTTCGCGGCCGGCGGCTCGATCGTCGTCGGCGCGCTGGCCGGGCTCGGCGTGTTCGCCCGCGCACTGTTCCTGCTGATCCCGCTATGGCTGTTCGTGCGGATGGCGCTCAACGCGATCGACGGGATGCTCGCACGCGAGCACAACCAGAAGAGTACGCTCGGCGCATACCTGAACGAACTGGGCGACGTCGTGTCCGATATCGCGCTGGTGCTGCCGTTTCTCGCGATTCCGGCGTTCGCTCCGGCAGACGTCTGGCTGTTCGCGCTGACGGCGGTGATCGTCGAATGTGCGGGGCTGATCGGCCCGCTGGTCGGCGTGAGCCGCCGCTACGACGGCCCGTTCGGCAAGAGCGACCGCGCGCTCGCCCTCGGCGCGTTCGCGCTGTGGATCGGGCTCGGGTTTCCGGTCGGCGGTGTCGCCGCGTGGCTGTGGCGCTTGCTGATCGTGCTGTCGATGGTCACCGTGGTGCGGCGCGTGCAGGCCGGCATCGCGGAAAAGGGTGCTTGAAAGGGTAGTCCAGGCAGTTGCAGGGCCGGGCGCCGGAGGGCGGCGCACCAAAATTCGAATAACGAAACGAGAGAGATCGCATGAGCGCACGCATGGCCCGTGAGGCCGACTTCATCACGCACGACGGCGAAACGCTGTTCTATCGTCACTGGCCCGCAACGGGCGCGCGCTGCCGCGGCGCAATCGTATTGCTGCATCGCGGCCACGAACACTCGGCGCGCGTCGCGCACCTCGTCGACGAGCTCGACCTGCCCGATTTTGCGTTCTTCGCGTGGGATGCGCGCGGCCACGGCCGCTCGCCCGGTGCGCGCGGCTACAGCCCGAGCGCGGCCGCGTCGGTGCGCGACCTGCAGACCTTCGTCGAACATATCCGCGACGCGCACGGCATCGCGATCGAGGACATGGCCGTGGTCGGCCAGAGCGTCGGCGCGGTGCTCGCCGCCACCTGGGCGCACGACTACGCGCCGCCGATCCGCGCGCTCGTCGTCGCATCGCCGGCGTTCCACATCAAGCTCTACGTACCGTTCGCGCGGCCGGGCCTGCGGCTGATGCACAAGCTGCGCGGGCTGTTCTACGTGAACAGCTACGTGAAGCCGAAATTCCTCACGCACGATCCCGAGCGGATCGCGAGCTATGCGTCCGATCCGCTGATCACGCGGCCGATCGCGGTCAACATGCTGCTCGACCTGCACGACACCGCGCAGCGGATCGTCGCCGACGCGGCCGCGATCACCGTGCCGACGCAACTGCTGATCTCGGGGGCCGACTGGGTCGTGCATCGCGGCCCGCAGGACCGTTTCTTCGAACGCCTCGGCGCGGCGCGCAAGGAGCGCATCGTGCTGCCGGGCTTCTATCACGACACGCTCGGCGAACGCGACCGCGCGCAGGCGCTCGCGCCGCTGCGTGCGTTCGTGCTGCGTGAATTCGATGCGCCGAGCCCGCGCGTGTCGCTCGCCGACGCCGACCGGCGCGGCGCGTTTCACGACGAATACGCGGCGCTCGGCCGGCCGCCGGCGAACGTGTTCGCGCGTGCGTACTGGGCGCTCACGCGGGCCGGACTGAAGGCCGGCGGCGCGCTGTCGGACGGCATCGCGCTCGGGCTGCGGCTCGGCTTCGATTCAGGCTCGACGCTCGACTACGTGTACCGCAACCGCGCGCAGGGGCGCCTCGGCGTCGGCGCGCTGATTGACCGCACGTATCTCGATTCGCCGGGCTGGGTCGGCATCCGCCAGCGCAAGGTGCATCTGCAGGAGCTGATCGGCGCGGCGATCGGCCGCCTGCGCGGCGGCGGCACGCCGGTGCGGATCGTCGACATCGCGGCCGGGCACGGGCGCTACGTGCTCGACGCGATCGCGTCGGCCGCCGAGCGCGACGGCGCGGCGCCCGACGACATCACGTTGCGCGATTACAGCCCGCCGAACGTCGAGGCCGGGCGCGTGCTGATCGCGCAGCGCGGCCTCGAGCCGATCGCGCGCTTCGAGCGCGGCGACGCGTTCGACGAGGCGTCGCTCGCGACGCTCGAGCCGCGTCCGACGCTCGCGATCGTGTCGGGCCTCTACGAGCTGTTCGGCGAGAACGCGCTGATCGAGCGCTCGCTGCGCGGGCTCGCGCAGGCCGTGCCGCCGGGCGGCTATCTCGTCTATACGGGGCAGCCGTGGCATCCGCAGATCGAATTCATCGCGCGTGCGCTGAACAATCACCGCGGCGAGGCGACCTGGGTGATGCGCCGCCGCTCGCAGGCCGAGATGGACGAACTCGTCGCGCGCGCGGGCTTCCGCAAGCTCGACCAGCGGATCGACGAAATGGGCATCTTCACGGTCAGCCTCGCGCAGCGGGTCGACGCGTCATGAGCGCGCTCGACGGCGGCGCGAGCGGCCTCGCGGAGCCGGCCGCAGCCGCCGGCGCGCGCGACGCGTCGTTCGCGCTGCGCCTCGGCTGGCTCGCGGCGATGGGCGCCGTGTTCTTCTCGACCTACGGTTTCGCGAACTGGCTCGCCGCACGCCGCGCCGCGGTGCCGACCTTCGCGTTCGGCTGGGAGCACGCGATTCCGTTCGTGCCATGGACGATCGTGCCGTACTGGTCGATCGACCTGCTGTATGCGCTGTCGTTCTTCTTCTGGACGCGCCGCGCCGACCTGCTCGATCACGTGAAGCGGCTGCTGACCGTACAACTGATCTCGGTCGCGTGCTTCATCGCGTGGCCGTTGCGCTTCGGCTTCGAGCGGCCCGACGCGGGCGGCGTGGCCGGTGCGCTGTTCACGCTGCTGATGGGGTTCGACAAGCCGTTCAACCAGGCGCCGTCGCTGCACATCGGGCTGCTCGTCGTGCTGTGGGCCGTCTATGCGAAGCATCTGCGCGGCACGCTCGCGCGCGTCGTGCTGCACCTGTGGTTCGCGGCGATCGGCGTGTCGGTGCTGACGACCTACCAGCATCACGCGATCGACGTACCGACCGGCGCGGCCGTCGGCTGTCTCGCGCTGTTCCTGTTTCCGCTGCGCGATGCCGCGGGCCGGCTGCCGGGCGCCGAGGCATCGCCAGGCGCGGCCGGCCGCGCGCTCGCGCGTCGCTATGCGCTTGGCGCGGCGGCGGTCGCACTCGTGGCCCTCTGGTGCGTGCCGCGTGCGCCCGGCTGGGCGCTGGTGGCCGGGTGGGTCGCGCTGGCGCTCGCGTGTGTCGCGTGGATCTACCGGCGCGGCGCACCCGGCGCGTTCCGGAAGGACGCGCACGGGCGTTTCCCGGTCGTCATCCGCTGGCTGCTCGCGCCGACGATCGCCGGCGCATTCGTCAATTCGCGGCTGTGGACGTTCCGGCAGCCGGCACCGGTGCGGATCGACGAACGCGTTTCGATCGGCCGGACGCCGACGACACGCGACGTGCGCCGCCACGGTTTCACGGGGCTGGTCGACCTGACCGCCGAAATGCCGCGCTGGGCGTCGCTCGATGCGTCGCTCGGCTATGCGACCGTGCCGCAGCTCGACCTCGTCGCGCCGACGGCCGCGCAACTCGCGCAGGCCGTCGCGGCGCTCGAACGCCTGCACGGGGAAGGGCGCGACGTGCTGGTCTGCTGCGCGCTCGGCTACGGGCGCAGCGTGCTGTGCGCGGCCGCGTGGCTGGCGGCGCGGCGCGGGTTCGGCGA
Organism: Burkholderia sp. AU45251; assembly: GCF_030482905.1. NCBI lineage: Bacteria > Pseudomonadati > Pseudomonadota > Betaproteobacteria > Burkholderiales > Burkholderiaceae > Burkholderia > Burkholderia sp. AU45251. The sequence goes on from NZ_JAUJQH010000015.1 coordinate 80,301, forward strand.
TGCGCGCGACGCGCTGGCCGCGGTGCGCGCGGTGCGGCCGCATGCGGTGTGGTCGGACGAGGGCGTGGCCGTGTTGCAGCACTGGATCGATCGCCGGCGCGGCGCGGGGGGCGTGTGATGCGCGACCCGTCCGCACCGTTCCGGATTGCCGCCGCGCGTGGCGCGCTCGATGCGGGCGCGTGGGCGATCGCGGCCGCGCTGGCTGCGGCTGGCGCGGGCTGGTGGATCGCATCGGGCTGGGCGCCGGCGACGATCGCCCGCGTGCTGCTGGCCGTCGTCAGCACCGGATCGGGGATCGCGGCACTGTGGTGCGCGGTGCGGATCGAGATCGACCGCCGGCTGTTCGCCGCGCTTGCGCGCGCGGCGGCCGGCGACGCATCGGTCGACGACGGGCTCGCGGCACTCGACCGCGCGCTCACCGATCTCGGCTGGATCGACGCGTCGAAGACCGGTCGCGCGCTCGATGCGCGCGTGCGCGGCGCGGTCGGGTTGTGCCGCGCCGGTGTGCTGGTCGCGATCGTGCAATGGCTCGTGGTCGGGCTCGCGATCGCCGTTCCGCAGATCGGCTAGCGCCGGTTCAAGCCCGCCGCGGGCGGTTGAGGGTGCCGTTCCGCCCGCCGGTTCGTCGACGCAGCGGCCTGCGCGTGCGCGTTATGCGTGCGCCGTCCGCGGCGACCGCGTGCGCTTCACTTCATACATCGCCTGATCCGCATGCTCGATCAGCGCGTTCATGTCGGTGCCGTCGTCGGGCAGCAGCGCAATCCCGACGCTGACACCGAGCCGCATCGGGCGACCCTCGAATTCGAACGGTTCGCCGACCTGACGCGCGAGCCGCGTGCTTTGCGCGTGCGCGTCGTCGCGGTTGCCGATGTTCGGCAGGATCACCGCGAATTCGTCGCCGCCGATGCGCGCGACCGTATCCGAGCGCCGCACCGCCCCCTGCATCCGCGTGGCGATCTCGCGCAGTGCCGCGTCGCCCGCGCGGTGGCCGAAGCCGTCGTTGATCGGCTTCAGCCCGTCCATGTCGATGTTGAGGATGCCGAGCCGGCCGTTCGCGCGCAGCGTCGTGTGCATCGACTGCCGCAGGCGGTCGTAGAACAGCGCGCGGTTCGGCAGGCCGGTGAGCGCGTCGTGCGTCGCGCGCAGGTACAGTTCGTTCGCCTCGTTGCGCGCCGCGTGGAACATCGCGGCGGCGATCAGGTCGGCCGTCAGCCGCAGCGTGCCGGCGTCGGCTTGCGAAAAGCCGTCGACCTCCGGCGACATCACCTTCAGCACGCCGACCGTCGTGTCGGCATGGGTGAGCGGCATCACGAGCATCGAGCGCAGGCCGACCCGCCGGCAGGCGTCGCGATCGACGCGCGGGTCGATTTCCGAATCGGTGCAGTGCAGCAACGCGCCTTGCTGCACGCACAGGCCCGACAGGCTGCCCGAGCGCCGCAGCCGCAGGCCGAGCATCCCGGCCGCGGTGCCGGACGCGGCGCGGTACACCATGTCGTCGCCCTCGGCGAATTCGACCGCGGCGGCGCTCGCGCCGGTGAGTTGCGGCACCTGCTCGGCCACGTAGGCCATCACGCTGCCGAGGTCGAGGCCGAGCTTCGCGATCTCGGTCTGCGCGGCGATGATGCGCAGCAGCGTGTCGGGCGACGGGGTGGCGGTGTCGGCGATTTGATTCAAGTCAGTTTTCCGTGAAAGAAAGCACGTCCGGCGGCGCGGGATTGCGGTAGCATACGCGCCGCCTCGCGGCCGCGCGTCCGGGCGGTCTGCAACGGATCGCCGCCGGCCAGCCGCTCCGCGCCGGCAGTATGCCGTTGAGCTCGTCCCGGGACAACGGCGCAATTCTTACCATTCGTCCCGCTTACGCAGCAGTTCCGACCCGATTGAGGTTTTTTTCGCCTCATCGTTGCGAATCAAGGTGAGTTTTGTCCTATTTTTGAGATAGTGTGACGAATGGGTGTGTGCCAGTGCCAGGCGCGCACAACGCGATGACAGGCGATTAAAGAATTCGCTGCGTCGTTTCGATAACTGAGTCAGGTCACTTCGTTACTTCGTTATATGAGGGGAAGCAGTGGGGATGTTCACTCACGGGCATTGCTGCTTTGCGCGCGTCGGTTTTGATGCGACAGTTGACCGGATGATCTCGACGAAACGGAGCGGCGCATGAAGCCGGCCGTGTCGCTGTTCGTCCTGTCGGCCGCCATGGCCGGCGCTTTTCATGCCGCCGCGCTGTCGGCCGCGCCGATGCCGGCCGTGCCGTCTGCCGGCGCGGCGTCCGGTACTGCGCCGGTGCCGGCGCCTGCGGCGGCCAGCGTGCCGCCCGCCGGCCTGCCGGCGACGACGGTGCACCTGCCGTTCGCGTCGCTCGGGGCGTTCGATCCGCTGCGCCTGCGCGGCGCCGACGACGCGCGTACGATCAATGCGGGCGTGCGGCTCGATCGCGTGGTCACCGGCGCGCGGCTGCGCCTGACCTATGCGTATTCGCCGTCGCTGGTGTTCCCGATGTCGCACCTGAAGGTGTCGGTGAACGGCGAGGTCATCGCGACCGTTCCGTTCGACGCCGCGCAGGCGGGCCGCACGGTCACGCAGGAAATCCCGATCGATCCGCGCTACTTCTCGGATTTCAACCAGATCGGCCTGCGCCTGATCGCGCACTACACGCTCGACCATTGCGAGGATCCGTCGAACTCGGCGCTGTGGGCCGACGTGAGCCCGAAGAGCGAGCTGATCCTCGACGAATCGCCGGTCCGCCTGCCGAACGATCTCGCGCTGCTGCCCGCGCCGTTCTTCGACCGGCGCGACAACGGCCGGGTGCGGCTGCCGTTCGTGCTGCCGGCGACGCCCGATTCGGCGACGCTGCGCAGCGCGGGCGTGCTCGCGTCGTGGTTCGGCGCGCTGGCCGACTACCGGCATGCGCGGTTCCCGGTGTCGTCCGGGCTGCCGGCCGACGACCAGGCGGTGGTGATCGGCACGGCCGCGACGCTGCCGGCCGGCCTCGCGCTGCCGTCGATCACCGGCCCGCTGCTCGCGGTGGCCGACAACCCGGCCGCGCCGGGGCGCAAGCTGCTTGTCGTCACGGGCCGCACGGCGGCCGAGGTCGACGATGCGGTCGCGACGCTCGTGCTGGGCCGCGTCGCGCTGTCGGGGCCGGCGGCGACGGTCGCGCACGTCGATCTCGGCGCGCCGCGCAAGCCGTACGATGCGCCGCGCTGGCTGCCGGTGAACCGGCCGATTACGTTCCGCGAACTCGTATCCGATACGCGCGACCTGGAAGTGCGCGGCACGGCGCCCGATGCCATCCGCCTGAACCTGCGCGTGCCGGCCGATCTGCATTCGTGGAACGGCGCGGGCGTGCCGATCATCCTGCGCTACCGCTACACGGCGCCGACGGTGCAGGACAACTCGACGCTCGCCGTCGAGATCAACGACCAGCTCGTGAAGTCGTACCGGCTCGGGCCGGCCCATGCCGAGGATGCGCACGGCCGCATGCAGCTGCCGCTGCTGTCGGTGCCGGAAGGGCGCGTGACGAGCGACGTCGACATCCCGGCGTTCCGGGTCGGCAGCGGCAACCAGCTGCAGTTCCGCTTCACGCTCGACACGCAGAAGACGGGCCTGTGCTCGAGCACGGCGACCGAGCCGCAGCGGGCGGCGATCGATCCCGATTCGACGATCGACTTCTCGCACTTCGTCCATTACGCGCAATTGCCGAACCTCGCGTTCTTTGCGAACAGCGGCTTCCCGTTCACGCGCTTCGCCGATTTGTCGCAGACGGCCGTCGTGATGCCCGACCGTCCGTCGCCGCAGGAACTCGAGGCCTACCTGACGATGCTCGGCCACATGGGCGAATGGACCGGCTTCCCGGCGCTGCGCGTGCAGGTCGCGCGGCCCGGCGACGTCGCCGCGCTGTCGGGCAGCAAGGATCTGCTCGTGATCGATGGCTCGCCCGCGTCGCCGCTGCTCGCGCACTGGCGTTCGGCGCTGCCGCTCGTGATCGGCGAACAGGGCAGCGCGGGGGGCGAAGGCGCCGCGCGCGTCGCGTTCTCGGTGAAGGAGCGCTGGCGCAACGGCGTCGGCCTGGCCGAAGGCGGCGCGCATATCGAACAGACAGGCTCGCTCGCGGCGCTCGCCGGGTTCGAGCTGCCGGGCAGCCGGGGGCGCAGCGTCGTCGCGCTCACGGCGACCGACCAGCCGCGCCTCGGCGATCTGCTCGACGTGTTCGAGAACGCCGGGCTCGTGTCTCAGCTGCAGGGCGACCTTGCACTGGTGCGGCCGGGGCAGGTCGACAGCCTGCGCGTCGGCGACCCTTACGTGGTCGGCTTCGTGCCCTGGTATGCGCGCGTATGGACGCAAGCGGCGCGGCATCCGGTCGTGCTCGGCGCGGTCGGCGTCGTCGCGGGGCTGCTGCTCGCGCTCGGCGTGTTCAGCGTGCTGCAGAGAATCGCCGCGCGCCGACGGGGGATGTAACGGATGGCGCGGGCAATGGCGAAGCGACGGGCAATGCGGCCGGCGCGGCGCGTCGGCGCGACACTCGCGCTGGCGGTTGCGGTGACGTGCGCGGCGGCCGGGATGGCCACGCGTGCGCAGGCCGCGGGAACCGGTGCGACCGACGCGGCGGATGCGGCGGATGCGGCCAACGCGGGATGCGGCGCGACGTGGCCGCGCTGGGACGCGTTCAAGCGCGATTTCATCTCGGCCGACGGCCGCGTGATCGACGTCGGCTCGGCCGATTCACGCACGGTGTCGGAGGGGCAGGCGTATGGACTTTTCTTCGCGCTGGTCGCGAACGACCGGCGCATGTTCGACACGATCCTCGCATGGACCGAGAACAATCTCGCGCAGGGCGACCTGAGCGCGCATCTGCCGGCGTGGCTGTGGGGCCGCGCGCCCGACGGCGCGTGGCGCGTGCTCGACGCGAACGCGGCGTCGGACGCCGACCTGTGGATCGCGTATGCGCTCGTCGAGGCCGGGCGGCTGTGGCACGAGCGCAGCTACACGGCGCGCGGCACGCTGCTCGCGAAGCGCGTGCTCGACGACGAGACGGCGAGCGTGCCGGGCCTCGGCCTCACGCTGCTGCCGGGGCCGACGGGGTTCAAGCTGGCCGATGGCCAGTGGCGCGTGAACCCGAGCTATTCGCCGCCGCAGGTGATCCGCGCGCTCGGCGCGCGGCTGCCCGACGACCGGCGCTGGGCAGCGCTCGTCTCCAGCACCGGGCGCGTGCTGCTCGACACCGCACCGAAAGGCTTTTCGCCCGACTGGGCGCTGTATCGCGCGGGCACGGGTTTCGGGCCCGATCGGCAGACGCATGCGGAGAGCGCGTACAACGCGATCCGCGTCTACCTGTGGGCCGGCATGCTCGACCGCGCCGATCCGCTCGCCGCGCCGTTGCTCGCGCGCTTTGCGCCGTTCGCCGACCACATCGCCGCGCATGGCGCACCGCCGGAGAAGGTCGACACGACGACGGGCGTCGCGGGGCCGAACGACGGCAACGGCGGGTTCTCGGCGGCGGCCGTGCCGTTCCTCGACGCGCGCGGCCAGCGCGCGCTCGCGGATGCGCAGGCGGCGCGTGTCGATACGCTCGCGCGCCAGTCGGCGCCCGGCTACTACACGAGCGTGCTGACGCTGTTCGGGCTCGGCTGGCGCGACGGACGCTACCGGTTCGGCGCGGACGGCACGCTCGACGCCCGCTGGGGAGGCCGTTCGTGCGCCGCCCGCTGAAGCGCGCCGCGCCGCACGTCGCGGGATTCGCGTGGCTCGCGTCGTCGGTGTGCGCGGCGGCGCCGGGTACCGCGTCGGCTGCGACGCTGGCGGCCCCCGCGACGCCGGCGACCTCCGCGTCCGCCGATGCGCAGCGCCAGCTCGACACCGCGCGGATGTGGGGCGTCAAGCATCGCGACGACCTCGCGCGCGATGCGCTGCGCAAGGGGCTGCTGATCGCGCCGGGCGATCCCGACCTGCTGGCCGAACAGGTTCGCGTGCTGCTGCGGCTCGGCGATGCGCAAGGCGCGCAGGCGTCGCTCGCGCGGCTGCAGGCGCAGTCGCCGAATGCGCCCGCCACGCGGCGGGTGGCCGACGAATACCGCGTCGCGACGAGCGGGCGTGGCGAGATGGCGCAGATCCGCCTGCTCGCGCGCAGCGGTCGCGCCGACGAGGCGGCCACGCGGATCGTCGCGCTGTTTCCGAACGGCGCACCGTCGGGCGCGCTCGGCGCCGAGTATTACCAGATCGTGTCGAATGCGCCGGGCGGGCGCGAGCCGGCGATCGCCGCGCTGCGCCGCGCGGTCGCGGCCGATCCGCAGGACACGAGCGCGACGATGGCGCTCGCGCGGCTGCTGAACCAGCGCGCCGACACGCGGCCGGAGGCGAACCGGATCGCCTGGGCGCTCGCGAAACGCGCCGACGCCGACCATACGGAGGCGATGGCGTTGTGGCGGCGCGTGCTGCAGCCGGCCGGCAATGATCCGGCGTATCTCGATGCGCTGCATGCGTATCTCGCGCTCGCGCCGGACGATACCGAATTCGTCGACCGCGTCGCGGCGCTGGATCGCCAGCGCGACGCGCAGCGCAAGCTCGAACGCAATCCCGACTACATCGCGCAGCAGCGCGGCCTGCAGGCACTCGCGCGCGGCGACCTGAGCGGCGCCGATCCGCTGCTGACGCGTGCCGCGCGCTCGCGCGCGGACGACGCCGATGCGGTCGGCGGGCTCGGCCTGCTGCGCCTGCGCGAAGGGCGGCACGACGAAGCGCGTGCGCTGTTCACGCGCGCCGCGACGCTCGCGACCGACCAGCGCGACAAATGGCAGAGCCTCGCGCGCACCGCGCAATTCTGGGGGCTGCTCGCGCAAGGCCGCACGGCGGCCGCTGCGGGGCGACCACAGGATGCAGAGCGCGCGGCCCGTGCGGCACTCGCGATGCAGCCGGACAGCCCGGACGCGAAGTTGCAGCTGGCCGATGCGTTGCTCGCGCAGCGCGACTGGGCGCGCGCGGAGCCGCTGCTGCGCGCGCTGCTGGCCGCGCGCTCACCGAACCCCGCGGTCGTGCGCGACACGGCCACGCTGTATGAGAACACCGGCCGCGCGGACCAGATCGGCCCGCTGCTCGACGCGCTGCAAGGCCGCGTGACGGGCCGCGACGATCGGCGCGCGCTCGACGGCCTGCGTGCCGACCTGCTCGCGAACCAGGCGCGCGCGCTGGCGGACAAGGGCGAACGCGGGCCCGCCGCGCAGCGCTACGAGGCGGCCGTGCGCGCGGCGCCCGACGCGCCGTGGACGCGCTTTGCGCTCGCGCGCCTCTATCGCGACATGGGGCTGCCGCAGCTCGGCCGCACGGTGATGGACGACGGGCTCGCGCAAAGCGCAACGCCCGAGATGCGCTACGCGACCGCGCTGTACCGCAATTCGCTCGACGACGTCGCGGGTGCGCAGGCCGCGCTCGCACCGGTCGACGACGCGCACCGTTCGGACGGGATGCGTGCGCTGGCACGCAAGCTCGACGCGGAAAGCGCGCTGGCCGACGCACGCGGCGCGCTCGCGCGCGGCGACCGCACGGCGTTCGCCGCGTCGCTCGCCCAGGCGCAGGCGAGTGCGCCGGACGATCCCGACATGCTCGCCGCGATCGGCGCGCAGTGGATCGATGCGGGCGAGCCGGACCGCGGCCTCGCGCCATTGCATGACTGGATCGACGCACACCCGCGCGAAGCCGATGCGGACGTGCGGCTGCGCTACGGCGACCTGCTCGGCAGCGCGGGGCGCGACGACGCGCTTGCCGCGTGGCTCGACACGCTGCGCGGGGCACCGTCGCTGACGCCCGCGCAGACGGCGAGGATCGAGGATCAGTCGCTGCGGCTCGTGTTGCGTCAGACGGACGCGGCGATCGCGCAGCAGGACTACGCGCAGGCGCGCAAGCTGCTCGATCGCGCGAGCGCGGCCGGCCGTGCGGACAAGCGCTATGCGCTCGAACGGGCCGATCTCGAACGCGCGCAAGGCCATTACGACGCGGCGCGCGATGCGCTCGCGCCGGTCGTCGCGCGCACGCCGGACGATGCCGAGACGCAGCTCGCGCTGGCACGCATCGACGAAGACAGCGGCAACCGGGCAGCCGCGCTTGCGCGCGTGCAGGCGGTGCTCGCGCGCACGCCGGACGACGACGTCGACACGCAACTGTCGGCCGTGCGCCGCCTGAATGCGCTGCGCCGCCCGGACCAGGCCGTGCAGGTGACCGACCGGCTGCATGCCGCATATCCGGCGCGCGCCGACGTGACGGTCGCGGCCGGGCGCGTGGCCGAGGCGCAGGGTCGCTATGACGATGCGGCATCGTTGTACCGGTTGTCGCAGTCGCAGGAACGCGCGACGGGCGTGAGCCCGGGGCGCGACGGGCTCACGCCTGCGCAGGCCGCGTTCGCGGATCTCGAGCAGCGGCGCAATCCCGAGATCGAGACCGGCTGGATGCCCGCGTACAAGTCGGGCGATGAAGGCAGCTCGTCGTATCGTGCGCAGCAGGTGCCGATCTACGTGCAGGTGCCGATTCGCTACGACGGGCACGTGTTCGCGCAGATCGACACCGTGCATCTCGACGCGGGTACGCTCGATACGAGCAACCCGAACGGGTATTCGGTGCAGACGTTCGGCACCTATGCGGCGCTCAAGGCGCTGAACGGGCTGCCGCCACCGTTCCACCTGAATCAGCCGGCCGCCGAGCTGATCGCGAATCCGCCGGGCTCGCTGCATCAATCGATGACGGGCGTCGCGCTCGGCGCCGGCTATCTGTCGGACGCATGGCGTTTCGATCTCGGCACGTCGCCGCTCGGTTTCCCCGTGCATTACCTCGTCGGCGGCGTACGCTATCGCTTCGACGCAGGCCCGGCCAGTTTCTCGGTGAACGCGTCGCGGCGGCCGGAAACGAGCAGCGTGCTGTCGTACTCGGGGATGCGCGACCCATGGACGGGCGCGGTCTGGGGCGGCGTGCGCCGCGACGGCGTGAACCTGCGCGCGTCGGTCGACGTCGGCCGTACGAACCTGTTCGCGGAACTCGGCGCGGGCGTGCTGTCCGGCCGCAACGTCGAACGCAACGCGGCAGTCACGCTGCGCACGGGCTTCACGATGCCCGTGTACGAGCGCGCGACGATGAAGGTCAGCACCGGGCTCGTCGGCAATGCGTGGCACTACGCGCAGAACCTGCGCTACTACACGTACGGACAGGGCGGCTACTACAGCCCGCAGCGCTACCTGTCGCTCGGCGTGCCGATCGAATGGGCGGGGCGGCACGATGCGCTGTCGTGGGACCTGACCGTCACGGGCGGGATCTCGAACAGCTACGAGAAGGATTCGCTGTATTACCCGACGTTCCAGGATCGGCGGGCCGACCAGGTGGCGGCCGGGTTCGTGTACGCGGGCAGTTCGACGCGCGGCGTGTCGTTCTCGTACGGCATCAACGGAATCGTCGAGTACCGTGTGAACCCGCACCTGAGCGTCGGCGCACAACTGAACGTCGACCGGTCGCACGACTACGCGCCGAGTTCGGCGCTCGTGTACCTGCGCTATGCGTTCGATGCGCGCGCTCAACGCAGCTGGCTTGTTACGCCGACGCCCGTTCGGCTTTATTCGGATTACTAGGGGACCGTCGTGAATACGGAAATCGATGCCACCCGTCCCGTGCTCGGCGCCGCCGGCCTGCTGGGTCGCCTGCGTGCGCTGCTGGGCACGGGGCCGGCCGGCGGTCGCGCCGGCACGGTGAGCCGGCTCGCGATCGACGGCTTGCCCGATGCCTGGACGCAACTGGAAGCCGGCGGCCTGTATGCGATCTACGCGGCCGGCGGTACGCCGGCCTGCGACGCGCTCGTGTGGGAGAGCGCGCGACAGGCGCGCACGCGCGACGTGACGGTCGTGCTCGCGCGCGAGGCGGCGCATGTCGCGGGACAGATGCAGGCGCGCGGCTTCGCGGGCGGCGCGCAGCCGGCCGGCTGGCCGCGCAACCTGAACGTGCTGGCGATGTCGCCGGCGGCCGAGCCGGCCCGCGGCGACGGTGCCGGCGCAGCGGCCGACGCACCGCGCCGCGCGGCACCGGGCCCGTTTGCACGGCTGACCGGTGGCCTGCGCGCGCTGAAGCGTTACGGCTTTCGCGCGCGCTCGCTGTATTTCGTCGAGGGCGCGCAGCGCTGGTTCAGCTGGGACGACCCGATCACGCTCGCCGACGAGGCGCACGCACTCGCCGACTGGTGCCGCACGCGGCGGATCGCGCTCGTGCTGCTGCTCGATCCCGAGGCGGACCATGCAGGCGAAGAACCACGCACCGACGATGCTCCGCTCGTGCGCGATGCGGATCGCACGCCGCGTAGCGGCTTTCACGGTATCTGCTCGGGCGTCGCGCAGTTGCAGCGCACGCACGGCGAGCTGCTGTGGATCGTCGATTTCTGGCGTGCGGGCGACACGCTCGCGGCCGGCGAGGTACGGTCGCTGCGCTTTGCGCCGGGCGGCCGGCTGTCGGCGAGCGTCGACGGCGGCGCAACCGAGCCCGCGCGCGGCATGAAGCTCGCGAGCGACGAGGATCGCGTCGTCGCCAGCCGCGCGGTGCTCGACGGCACGACCCGCGTACCCGAGGGCTGGGAAATCGTCGAAGACAACGCGGCCGTCGTCGCGGCCTGCGCGCATGCCCAGGCCGCGACCGCAGTGCTCGTGTTCCACTCGCACGCGCAGCTCGAAGCGCTGTGCGCGGACGTGCACGCGCTGCGCCGGCAATGCGGCGGGGCGCTGAAGATTGCGGTCGTCGAGCGCGGCGAAGTGCTGCGCCAGCAGTTCGAGATGCTCGTGCTGAGCGTCGGCGCGAGCCGCGTCGTCGCGCGCGACCTGCCGGTGTCGCGGATGCAGGCCGCCGTGCACGCGCTGCGCGGCCAGCTCTATGCGCGGCCCGTGGCGGCCGACTATCGTGCGGCGCTCGCGGCCGCGCTCGGCGATTCGGTGCTCGGCTACCTGCCGGTCGGCGCGTTCTGCCTGCGGATTCGCGCGGTGCTCGATCGCGGTGCCGTGCTCGCGCTGCCGCACACGCTCGCGAAGATCGCGCTGCTGCCGGGCGTGTCGCATGTCGACGCGCTGCGGCATTGCCGGCCGCGCCGTGCCGGCGACGTCGTGACGGCCGATGCCGCGCACCTGTACGTGTTCCTGTTCGCCTGCGAACCGGTCGACGCGGAAGACGCGCTCGCGCGCATCTTCGACGTGCCGGTCGACACGCTGTCCGACCGCGTCGTGTGCCTCGGGCACGGCAGCATCGACATTGAGCTCAATGCGTTGAAGGCCGAGAACCGGCGCGCGCCGATCGCCGACTACAGCGATTTGTTCGCGGCCACGCCGCGCACACTGCCGGCGCACGCTGCTCCGGGCGACGCGTTGCCCGACGCGGGCGAGGTGAGCGACGCGATCGATACGATCGATACGATCGTCGCGCTCGAGGCGATCGGTGCGACGCCGTCGGTCGCGGCCGTCGACGCGTCGCGGCCGGAACCCGTCATTCCCGCCGCGCGCAAACGCGGTGCCATCCGCAGCGAGATGCCGCTGCGCAAGCAGGGGGTCGCATGATCGCCGAACTCGTCCTCGGTTTCATCGTCGGCATCGCGATCGCGGTGCCCGTGTGGATCGTCGCCCAGCACCTCGGCATCGGCCGCGGCTTTCACGCGCCGCGCGGGATCGACCGGCGCGACGCGGTGCCTTGCGAACTCGTGCCGGTCGCGTTGCGCGGGCGGCTGCTGCCCGATGCCGAGCGCGGCGAACGCGGTGGTGAGGCGGCCCGATGAAGACGATCGCCATTACGTCGACGACCGGCGGCGCGGGCCGCACGACACTCACGGCCGCACTCGCGGTGCTGCTCGCGCGCCGCGGCCGGCCGGTCGTCGCCGTCGAATTCGACGCGCAGAACCTGATGGGCGCGACGCTCGGCCTCGACACGCTGGCCGAGCACGGCCTCGCGCAGAGCGTGCTCGGCGGCGCCGAGCCGTGGCATGCGCATACCTGGCGCAGCGCCGACGGCGTGCTGTTCGTGCCGTACGGGCAGGTCGATGCGGCCGGCGCCGCCGCGTGCGACGCGCGGCTCGCGGCCGACCCGGCATGGCTGTCGCGCGCGCTCGACGAGATCGCGTTGCCGGCCGACGGCGTCGTGCTGATCGACACCGCACGCTATCCGTCGACACAGGCCGAGCAGGCGATTCGCTGCGCGGACCTGACGCTCGTCGTCGTGCCGCCCGAGCCGACCGCCTGCGCGACGACGGCTGCGCGGCTCGGTGCACTGCGCACCGGCGGTGGCGAACTGCAGATCGTCGTGAACCGGCTGAATCCGGCGCGCGACATGCAGCGCGATGCGCTCGCGATGCTGCGCGCGGTCGCGGGGCCGGCGTCGATGCTCGAGCAGCGCATCCACGTCGATGCGGCCATGCCCGAAGCGCTCGCGCGCGGGAGCTGGATCTTCGACGATGCGCCGTATTCGCAGGCGTCGCACGACCTGAACGGTGTGGCGAACTGGGTTCATGCGTGGCTGGCGGCGGTCACCGCCGGCCGCACCGGAGCGGCGCGATGAAGGCCGTGTTCGCGCCGCGACTGCGCACGCTCGGCCGCCGTGCGGCCGACTGGTGCGCACGCGGCATCGGGCTGCCGGCCGAGCGCACGCTGGTCGACTGGCTCGTGCGATTGTTCTTCCACGCGCCGCCGCCGGGCCGGCCCGATTACGTGCGCCGCTGGGTGCGCGTCGCGACCCTGCGGCTCGCGCAACAGTGGGGCGTGCTGCAGCCGCTCAGCCTGCGCGAATGGCTGTGGCGCGCGATCGTGCGTGCGCCGCGCGCGGCCGATGGCCGGCCCGCGCGCGATCCGCTCGCATGGTTCGACCAGTATGTCGTGCCCGTCTACGTGGCCGGGCGCGCGGTCGGCCGGCGCATCAACGCGCTACTCGAGCGCCTGCCGTGGGTCCGCTGGGGCGGCTGGCTCGATGCGCGCGCACACGGTGTCGGCCGGCGCCGCTGGCTCGCGCCGCTGCTGCTGGTGGCCGGCGCGCTGCTGTGGGCGGCGGCCGGGATGTCGCCGCTGATGCCCGGCGCGCAGTTCGCGTTCTTCGCGATCGTCGCGGTGCTGGCGCTCACGCTGCGCCGCCTGCCAGGCCATCTGCCGACGCTCGCGCTCGCCTCGCTCGCGCTGCTCGCGACCGTGCGCTACGTGTGGTGGCGCACCACGCAGACGCTCGATTTCCGCAGCCCGGTCGAGGCCGTTGCCGGCTACCTGCTGTACGGCGCCGAAGCATATACGTGGATGATCCTGCTGCTCGGCTTCGTGCAGACCGCGTGGCCGCTCGACCGGCCGATCGTGCCGCTGCCCGACGATCCCGACACCTGGCCGACCGTCGACATCTACATCCCGACCTACAACGAGCCGCTGTCGGTCGTGAAGCCGACGGTATTCGCCGCGCAGAGCATCGACTGGCCGAGCGCGAAGCTGCGCGTGTACCTGCTGGACGACGGCAAGCGCCCCGAATTCGAGGCGTTCGCGCGCGAGGCCGGCATCGACTATGTGACGCGCGACGACAACCGCCACGCGAAGGCCGGCAACATCAACCGCGCGCTGCCGAAGACGCACGGCGAATACATCGCGATCTTCGACTGCGATCACGTGCCGACTCGCTCGTTCCTGCAGACGACGATGGGCGTGTTCCTGCGCGACCCGAAGTGCGCACTGGTGCAGACGCCGCACCATTTCTTCTCGCCGGATCCGTTCGAGCGCAACCTCGGCACGTTCCGCGAGATCCCGAACGAGGGCAACCTGTTCTACGGGCTCGTGCAATCGGGCAACGACCTGTGGAACGCGACGTTCTTCTGCGGCTCGTGCGCGGTGCTCAAGCGCAGCGCGCTGGAAGAGGTGGGCGGCGTGGCGGTCGAGACCGTGACCGAGGATGCGCACACGGCGCTCAAGCTGCACCGGCGCGGCTATACGTCGGCGTACCTGCCGACCGTGCAGGCGGCCGGCCTCGCGACCGAAAGCCTCGCGGGCCACGTGAAGCAGCGCACGCGCTGGGCGCGCGGGATGGCGCAGATCTTCCGCATCGACAACCCGTTTCTCGGGCGCGGGCTCGGCTTCATCCAGCGGATCTGCTACGGCAACGCGATGCTGCACTTCTTCTACGGGATTCCGCGGCTGGTGTTCCTGACGATCCCGCTCGCGTACCTGTTCTTCCACCTGTACTTCATCAACGCGTCGGCGCTCGCGCTCGCGAGTTACGTGATCCCGTATCTGGTGCTCGCCAACGTCGCGAACTCGCGGATGCAGGGGCGCTACCGCCATTCGTTCTGGGCCGAGGTCTACGAATCGGTGCTCGCGTGGTACATCGCGCTGCCGACCACCGTCGCGTTCTTCAGCCCGAAGCACGGCAAGTTCAACGTGACCGACAAGGGCGGCAAGATCGACGAAGGCTACGTCGACTGGTCGACGTCGAAGCCGTATCTGGTGCTGTTCGGGCTGAACGTGCTCGCGATCGTCGCCGGCCTGTGGCGGCTGGTGATCGACCAGGGCGACGAGGCGTCGACGATCCTGATCACGCTCGGCTGGACCGTGTACAACCTCGCGATGCTCGGCGCGGCGCTGGCCGTGGCGCGCGAGACCAAGCAGGTGCGCGTCACGCACCGGATCGCGATGCGCGTGCCGGCCATGCTGCTGCTCGCCGACGGCTCGACGGCCGCGTGCTTCACGAGCGACTACTCGACCGGCGGTCTCGGCCTCGAAGCGGTGCCGGGGCTCTCGCTTGCCGTCGGCGACACGCTGACGGTGTGCGTGACGCGCGGCGACCGGTCGTTCCCGTTCCCGGTGCGCGTGAGCCGCGTGACGCCGGCTCATGTCGGCGTGAGCTTCGATGCGCTCACGCTCGAACAGGAACGCCAGCTCGTGCAATGCACGTTCGGCCGCGCGGATGCGTGGCTCGACTGGCACGAAGGCGAGCGCCTCGATACGCCGCTCGGCGGGCTGAAGGAAGTGCTGCGTATCGGCCTGGACGGCAACGTACGGATGTGGAAGGGTGCGGCGCGCGGCCTGCTGGCCATGCTGGCGCCGAAACTCGATCGGGCGCGCGACTGACGCGGCGCTCATCATGGAGTGGGTTAGATGACGTTCTGGAATCCGTATTTCATCCTGAAGTTCGCGCTGTTCGCGACCGGGCACCTGCAGCCGTTCTGGCTCGCGAACCTCGCGTTCGCGGTGGCGCTCGCGGCGAGCGCACCGATCCGGCGGCGTGCGTGGCGCATCGTCCGGCAGCTCGTCGCGATCGCGATCGCGGTGCCGCTGCTCGCCCGCGAGATGCATGCACCGCCGCTCGCCCGTCTCGCCGAGGCCGCGCGCGAAGTGAGCACGTTCCGCCTCGACTACTGGATGGAGCTGCTGCCGCGCCTGTTGCCGCCGGTGCTGCTGCTGACGGTGGCCGGCGCGCTGATCGTCTATTTCATCGTCAACCGCTGGCTGCGCGTCGCGACCTTCGTGCTGGCCGTGCTGATCGTGATGCCGCTGTGGCAGGCCGGCAGCGGGCTGATGGCGCGCGTCGTCGCACCGCTTCCGCAGCAGGCGAACGCGGCAGGCTCGACGCTCGCCGGCCAGCCCGAGGATCACAACGCCGCACTCGCGACGTTCCGCACCCAGGAGTCGCAGCGGCAGGTCGCGTTCGGCCATCTCGGCAACGATCCGGCCGCGCAGTTCGACGTGATCGTGCTGCACATCTGCTCGCTGTCGTGGGACGACCTCGATGCCGCGAAGGTGCGCAACCATCCGATGCTGAGCCATTTCGACTACCTGTTCACGAACTTCAGCACGGCCGCGAGCTACAGCGGCCCGGCGGCGATCCGCGTGCTGCGCGCGAGCTGCGGGCAGGAGGCGCACGCGGACCTGTACAAGCCCGCGCCGCAGCAGTGCTACCTGTTCTCGCAACTGGCGAGCGCCGGTTACTCGGTGCAGTCGCTGCTGAACCACGACGGTCACTTCGACAATTTCCTGCAGGTGATCCACGACAACATCGGGGTGGCCGACGCGCCGATGATCTCGAACGCGGCCGCGCCCGTCGCGATGCACGCGTTCGACGGCTCGGCGATCAAGGATGACTACTCGACGCTCGCGAACTGGTATGCGCAGCGCGCGTCGGTGCCGGGCCCGGTTGCGTTGTACTACAACACGATCAGCCTGCACGACGGCAACCGGATCGTCGGCAGTTCGCTGACGAGCATCGACTCGTATCCGCAGCGCGCGACGAAGCTGATGGACGACTTCGACCGCCTCGCCGACCTGATCGCGCAATCGGGCCGCCGCGCGGTGATCGTGTTCGTGCCCGAGCACGGCGCCGCGTTGCGCGGCGACAAGAACCAGGTCGCGGGCCTGCGCGAGATCCCGACGCCGCGCATCGTGCACGGGCCGGTCGGCGTGCGGCTCGTCGGTTTTGCCGGCAACCACGGCGCGACGACCGTGATCGATCAGCCGGCCAGCTTCCTCGCGCTCTCGCAACTGCTGTCGAACCTCGTGTCGAACAGCCCGTTCAAGCCGGGGGCGACGCTCGCGCAGTACGCGGCCGACCTGCCGCGCACGCGGATGGTCGGCGAGAACGAGGGCACGGTGACGATGCAGACGGCCGACGGTTACTCGGTGAAAACTCCGGATGGCGTATGGATCGACGAACAGTAATTCTGCCCGGCGACGCCGACGACGATCGCCTGTCGCAACCGAACGACGTGCTCGGCCTCGCGCGGCATCTGCCCGCGCTCGATCCCGACCGCTATGTCGACGAGCAGGCGCGCCGCGCGTTCATCGAGTCGCTCGACCGCTGGCCGACGCTCGCGAAGTTGATGGGGCTGCGGTGAGAGGGGCCGTGACGCCGTGCGCGGGGGCGGCCCGCGTGGCCGCGCTCGCGATCGTGGCGCTCGCGCTGGCGGCGCCGGGCGCCGCACAGGCGAGGAAACGCCAGTGCATCAAGTATCTGACCGTGAAGGTTCCCGATCGGATCGTGTCCGACGACGCGATGGTGCATGTCTTCGATCGCGACGGGAAGCATCTCGCGAGCGGGCGCCTCTATCCGGACGGCGTGGCCTATGTCTGCCTGCGCGAACTGCCGCCGGGCGCACAGGTGTTTGTCGATCAGTCGCCGCCGCGGCCGGCTCCGATCTACCGCGGCGGGTCCTGACGGCGGCGCGTTACTGCGCGCGACGTTCCGGCTGGCGCGTCCACTCGTCTTCTTCGCCCGGCACCTTGCCGAAGGTCTGGTCGGCCCACGCCGCGCGGGCCGCGTCGATCTTCGCGCGTGCGCTCGACACGAAATTCCATTCGATGAACCGCTCGCCCGGCAGGTGCGCCCCGCCGAGCAGCATCACGCGCGCGCCGTTCGTGCTGGCGAGCGCCACGGTCGCGCCGGGTTCGAGCACGGCCATCGTCGCGGGGGCGAGCGGCGTGCCGTCGACGGTCAGGTCGCCGTCGATCAGATACACGCCGCGTTCCTCATGTTCGGCATCGAGCGCCAGCGTGCCGCCTGCCGCGAATTCCGCATACGCATAGAGCGTGGGTGAGAACACGGCGACCGGCGACGTGAGCCCGAACGCGGTGCCCGCGATCACGCGCACGCTCGCACCGTCGCGCGTGAACGACGGCAGCGTGTCGGCCGGATGGTGGACGAACGCGGGTGCGGTGTCTTCATGCTCGACCGGCAGCGCGACCCAGGTCTGGATCCCGTGGACCGGCTGCTCGCGCGGCCGGTCTTCGTCGGGCGAGCGCTCCGAATGCACGATGCCGCGACCGGCCGTCATCCAGTTCACGTCGCCCGGCACGATCTTCTGCCGGAAGCCGAGGCTGTCGTGATGCATCAGCGAGCCGTCGAACAGGTAGGTGACGGTCGCGAGGCCGATGTGCGGATGCGGCAGCACGTCGATGCCGCGGCCGGCCGGCAATACGGCCGGCCCCATCTCGTCGAAGAAGATGAACGGGCCGACGAGGCGCGCGGCACGCGCGGGCAGCACGCGGCGCACGACGAGGTTGCCGATGTCGCTTTCGCGCGGCGTAAGCAGGGTCTTGATCGAGGCGGACATGGTGGGGATCTCGTGGTCGAGGCGGGACGCGTCAGGCGATCGCCGTGTCGATGGTGATCGGATGCGTGAGGATCTTGTGCACCGGGCACGCGTTCGCGATCTGCAGCAGGCGTTCGCGCTGTTCGTCGGACAGGTCGCCGTCGAGCGTGATGCGGCGCACGATCGTGCTGCCCGCGCTGCCGGATTCGTGTGCGAGCTTCACGTGCACTTCGGCGAGCGGCCAGCCCTTGCGTTGCGCGTACATCTTCAGCGTGATCGCGGTGCATGCGCCGAGGCTCGACAGCAGCAGTGCGACGGGCGTCGGCGCGGCATCGCCGCCGCCGAGCGGCGCCGGTTCGTCGGCGCGCCACTGGTGGACGCCATCGCTGAAGTGGACGAGGTAATCGACGGAGCCGATGCTCGCTTCGACGGACAGTTCGCTCATTGCAATTCCATGGGAAAAGGGGGAGGCCGGCGGCTTGGCCGGGCGTTACGGTTCGAGCAGCCGTTGCAGCCGCAGTTCCTCGAAATCGAGTTCCGATTCGATCCGGTGCAGCACGGTGTCGTCGACCTTGCCGTCGCGATGCAGGTCGAGCAGCGCGCGGCGCGACACGCCGACGAGCTCGAGTTCGACGCGCAGCATGCGCGAGCGCACATTGGCCGGCTCGGCGCCGTGGCGATGCGCGCGTTCGTTGAAGGTAACGCGGTTCCGGTATTCGTCGAGCAGGCGGTCGAGCGACGGCCGCTCGAGGCTCGACCCGCGTTGTTCGAGCGCGTCGAGTTCGGCGAGCGCCGCGCCGAACGCATACGCGCGCACCGCATGCTCGGACATTGTGTGCCGCGCGGCCGGGCGCAGTTTCAGCACGCGGATCAGCGGCGCGAGCGTGCCGCCCTGCACGACGAGCGTGGCGATGATCAGCAGGAACGTGCTGAACAGGATCAGGTCGCGGCCGGGGAAGTTGGCGGGCAGTGCGATCGCGGCCGCGAGGCTCACGACACCGCGCATGCCCGACCAGCCTAGCACGATAGCCTCGCGCCACGACCACGGGGCATGGCCGGCACGCGGCGCGCGCAGGCGGCCCGGCAGCCACATCGCGACGAACACCCAGACGATGCGCGCGGCGATCGCAGCGGCGGTGGCGGGCAGCGCGACGCGCAGGCCGGCCATCAGCACCGCGCCTTCGTGGTTCACGCGCGCGAGGATCGCGTGCAACGCGAGGCCGATCAGGATGAAGACGAGCGCATCGAGCACGAACACGATCGCTTCCCAGGTCGCCTTCGCCTTGATCCGCATGTCGGCGTCGAACACGCGATGCTGGCGCACGCCGAGCACGAGGCCGCAGGTGACGACCGACAGCACGCCCGAGCCGTCGACGGCTTCGGCGATCCCGTAGCTGCCCCACGCCATCGCGAAGGTCACGACGATACCGAGCATCGGATCGCGCAGGCGCGGCAGCACCCAGCTCATCGCGTGGCCGCACGCGAGGCCGACTGCGATGCCGATCAGCGTGAGCGAGAAGAACAGCCCGGTGGCGCTCGTGGCCGTGATCGACACGGCAAGCGCGGCCGACACGGCCATCTGGTACAGCAGCAGGCCCGATGCATCGTTGACGAGGCTTTCCCCTTCGAGCACCGCGACGAGCCGCGCGGGCAGCGGGTGGCGCTGCAGGATCGCCTTCGCGGCGACCGCGTCCGGCGGCGACACGATCGCGCCGAGCGTGAAGCATGCGGCCCACGGCAACGCCGGGTTCGCGGCATGCACGGCGAGCGCGACTGCGACGGTCGTGAACACCACCGCGCCGAGCGCGAGCGACGCGATCGATGCAAGCTCCTGCCGGAATTCCTTCCACGCGGTGTAGAACCCGCTCGACATCAGCAGCGGCGGCAGCACGGCCGCGAGCAGCAGCGCCGGGTCCATGTCGGGCACGCGCTTGCCGGCGACCGCGACCACGCAGCCGCCGAGCAGCAGCACGACGGCCGGCGGAATCGAAATCCGCTCGGCGAGCCACGTGAGCGCGCCCGCACCGCAAATCAACAGCAGCAGGTAATGAAACAGCTCGACGTTGGTCATGCGTGGCCGTGTGCGACGAGGGCCATCACGACGGCTTGCGGTCGTTCGCGGTGCCGCCCGGCAGTGCGCCGAACATGTGCTGGCTGCATTGTGCATCGCGCCATGCGGTGTTCAGGCGATGGCCCGCGAACATCCGTTTCGCGACGGGCAGGATCTGTTCTCCGGCCAGCATGCCGAGCAGGCCGGTGAGCGCGATGATCGGCGGAGCCGGCGAATTCACGCCGAGCGCGCCGTAGATGACGCCGGCGAGGATGCCGGCGCATAGCGACAGGAAATACGGTTTCATGGCGAGCCCCGTGATGGCAGACGAGTGGCGCGGTGCGCGCCGTCAAGGTCTTGAAAGCGTATCGGGTTTGCGTGAAGAAAAAAAGGCCGGATCGCCCCGAACAGGCGTCGATTCCGGAATCGGATCGATTCCGTTTCTTGGATGTTCGTGCCGCGCGTTTGCGGCTTAAATATTTAGAGCCGGAAGAAGACCCGGCACCGATGCACCCCAGGCTCCTCCCGCTGTCGCGGTCGAGGCAGGCCCCCCTTTTTTCGTTCACAGGACGACTTGCGCCATGAGCAATCCGAAACTTGAAGTACTTACTCCGCAGAACAGCCAGCTGATCTTCATCGACCAGCAGCCGCAAATGGCGTTCGGCGTGCAGTCGATCGATCGCCAGACGCTGAAGAACAACGTCGTCGGTCTCGCGAAGGCCGCGAAGGCATTCAACATCCCGACCACGATCACGACGGTCGAGACCGAAAGTTTCTCCGGCCACACGTACCCCGAATTGCTCGACGTGTTCCCGAACCAGCCGCTGCTGGAGCGTACGTCGATGAACTCGTGGGACGACCAGAAGGTGCGCGATGCGCTGGCCGCGAATGGCCGCAAGAAGGTGATCGTGTCGGGCCTGTGGACCGAGGTCTGCAATACGACGTTCGCGCTGTGCGCGATGCTTGAAGGCGAATACGAGATCTACATGGTGGCCGACGCGTCGGGCGGTACGTCGAAGGACGCGCACGACTTCGCGATGCAACGGATGGTGCAGGCCGGTGCGGTGCCCGTCACGTGGCAGCAGGTCGTGCTCGAGTGGCAGCGCGACTGGGCGCGCCGCGATACGTACGACGCGGTGATGGCCGTCGTGCGCGAGCACTCGGGCGCCTACGGGATGGGTGTCGACTACGCGTACACGATGGTCCACAAGGCACCGCAACGCACCGCGACGCCGCACGAGTCGCTCGCGGCGGTCCCGGCGAAGTAACGGGCCGCCGGCCGCGATCGTCGCGATGGTCGCGACGATCGCCTGCCAGGGGCCGTCGCGCGTTCAGCTGACGGGCAGCGCCCACGGTGCGTGCACGAAGCGTTCCGCGAGGAAGTCGAGCAGCACCGTCACGCGCGCGGCGCGCAGCATGCCGGGCGGCGTGACGAGGTTGACGTTGATGTCGGCGATCTTCCAGTCGGACATCACTTCCTCGAGCTCGCCGCGCTGCATCGCGTCCCACACCAGGAACTCGGGCTGAAGGGCGAGGCCGTGACCGGCGACGAGCGCGGGGAGGATCACGTCCGCGTTGTTGGTGCGAATGCGGCCGTGCACGGATACGCCGAACTCGTCGCCCGAAGCCGGTTGGCGGAAGCGCCAGTACTCCGGCGTCGGCAGGTTCGTGTAGGTGAGGCACACGTGCTGTTCGATGTCGCTCGGATGCGTCGGGCGGCCGCGCCGGTCGAGGTAAGAGGGCGACGCGACGAGCGGGCGGCGTACCGCGCAGAGCCGGCGCGAGCGCAGCGACGAATCGCTCAGCTCGGCGATGCGGATCGCGACGTCGAAGCCGCCGGACACGATGTCGACGATGTGGTCGGTGAGTACGAGGTCGATGTCGACGCGCGGATAGCGTTCGAGAAACGCGGGCAGCACCGGCGACAGATGGCGCAGCCCGAACGACATCGGCGCGTTCACGCGCACGAGGCCGTGCGGTTCGAGCGCCTGCGCGGACGCTTCGCTCTCGATCAGGTCCGCATCGGCGAGCAGGCGGATCGCACGGTCGCGCAGCAGTTCGCCGGTCGGCGTGAGCGACAGCTTGCGCGACGTGCGGTACAGCAGCATCGCGCCGAGGCGCTTTTCGAGGCGCGCGATCGCCTTCGACACGGTCGGTTGCGATACGCCGAGCAGGTCGGCGGCTTTCGCGAACGAACCGGTCTCCGCGACGCGCGCAAAGATGGCCCAGGCTTCGAGATCAGGAAGGTGTTGCATGGTCGGAACGAATGGCAGGGAAGCGGAACGGATGCGGCGCACCGCGAAGGCGGCCGCGCGATGCCGATGATTCTAATCCGGCCGGGAGAAATATCGTTATGGAATCTTATCTACTTTCGTTGGGCGCCGGCGTGTTGATCGGCGTCGTGTACAGCGTGATCAAGGTGCGCTCGCCGGCACCGCCGCTGATCGCGCTGGTCGGCCTGGCCGGCATGCTGATCGGCGCCCAGGCCATCGCGCCGGTCCGTCACTGGCTCGGCTTCTGACCGCATCGAGGACACTTCATGAGCGCTAACGCTACTCAACCCGATCTCATCCTGCACAACGGGCGCATCACGACGCTCGATCGTGCGAACCCTGTCGCAACCGCCGTGGCGATCAAGGACGGCCGCTTCGTCGCGGTCGGTGCCGACTCGGACATCATGCCGCTCGCGGGCCGCGCGACGAAGGTCGTCGATCTCGACTGCCGCACCGTGCTGCCGGGGCTGATCGACAACCACACGCACGTGATTCGCGGCGGTCTGAACTACAACCTCGAGCTGCGCTGGGATGGCGTGCGTTCGCTCGCGGTCGCGATGGAAATGCTGAAGCACCAGGTCGCGATCACGCCTGCGCCGCAATGGGTGCGTGTGGTCGGCGGCTTCACCGAACACCAGTTCGTCGAGAAGCGCCTGCCGACGATCGACGAGCTCAATGCGGTCGCACCCGATACGCCGGTATTCATCCTGCACCTGTACGACCGCGCGCTGCTGAACGCGGCCGCGCTGCGGGTGGTCGGCTACACCAAGGACACACCCGAGCCGCCGGGCGGCACGATCCTGCGCGATGACGCGGGCAACCCGACCGGCCTGCTGCTCGCCAACCCGAACGCGACGATCCTCTATGCAACGCTCGCGAAAGGCCCGAAGCTGCCGTTCGAGTACCAGTACAACTCGACCCGCCACTTCATGCGCGAACTCAATCGCCTGGGCGTGACGGGCGTGATCGACGCAGGCGGCGGCTCGCAGAATTATCCCGACGATTACGAGGTGATCCGCAAGCTGCACGATGCCAACGAGATGACGGTGCGGATCGCGTACAACCTGTTCACGCAGAAGCCGAATGCGGAGAAGGAAGACTTCGTGAACTGGACGAAGAGCGTCAAGTACCACGACGGCACCGACTATTTCCGCCACAACGGCGCGGGCGAGATGCTGGTGTTCTCGGCGGCCGATTTCGAGGATTTTCGCGTCGCGCGTCCGGACCTGCCGGCGCAGATGGAGGACGATCTCGAAGGCGTCGTGCGCGTGCTCGCCCAGAATCGCTGGCCGTGGCGCATGCATGCGACCTACGATGAAACGATCAGCCGCGCGCTCGACGTGTTCGAAAAGGTCGACAAGGACATTCCGCTTGCCGGTCTGAACTGGTTCTTCGATCACGCGGAAACCGTTTCCGAAAAATCGATGGATCGCATTGCCGCGCTGGGCGGCGGTATTGCGGTGCAGCACCGGATGGCGTACCAGGGTGAATATTTCGTCGAGCGCTACGGCGCGCGCGCGGCCGAGGCGACGCCGCCCGTCGCGAAGATGCTCGACAAGGGAATCAAGGTGTCGGCCGGCACCGACGCGACGCGGGTGGCGTCGTACAACCCGTG
Organism: Burkholderia sp. AU45251; assembly: GCF_030482905.1. Taxonomy (NCBI): domain Bacteria; kingdom Pseudomonadati; phylum Pseudomonadota; class Betaproteobacteria; order Burkholderiales; family Burkholderiaceae; genus Burkholderia; species Burkholderia sp. AU45251. The sequence continues at coordinate 104,276 of NZ_JAUJQH010000015.1, forward strand.
GGTGTCGCTCGCGTGGCTCGTGACGGGCAAGACGGTCGGCGGCCTGCGGATGTATCCGCAGCGCAACCTGCTCGATCGCGAGACCGCGCTGCGCATGTGGACCGAGTACGTGACGTGGTTCTCGAACGAGGAGGGGAAGAAGGGGCGTATCGCGGTGGGCCAGCTTGCCGACCTGATGGTTCCGGATCGCGATTTCTTCACGTGCGCGGAGGACGATATCGTCGATACGACGGCGTTGCTGACGGTGGTCGGCGGCCGCATCGTGTGGGGCGCGGGGCCGTTCGCGTCGCACGATGCGCCGATTCCGCCCGCGATGCCCGACTGGTCGCCCGTGCGCGAGTACGGCGGCTACGGCGGCTGGGGCGCGACGCAGCGCAACGGCGCGCCGCTGCAGCGCGCGGCGGCCGCCGCGATGTGCGGCTGCGCGAGCGCATGCAACGTGCACGGGCACGCGCATGCGGGCGCATGGGGCCGCACGTTGCCGACGTCGGACGCGAAGGGCTTCTGGGGCGCGTTCGGCTGTTCGTGCTGGGCGGTCTGACATGGCGGCCCCGACCGATCGAGGCGGTGTCGGCAACCCGGCGTGGATTCGCGCGCTGCTCGCGCAGCCGTGGGTCCTGCCGCTTGCGCGTCTGGCATTGGTGTCCGCGTACCTGATCGGCGGGGTCGCGAAGGCGCTGGACTTCGACGGCGCGGTCGCGGAGCAGGCGCATTTCGGGCTGCAGCCGGCGGCGTTATGGGCGGCGCTGGCGATCGCGGTCGAGATCGCCGGCTCGCTGTGCATCGTGCTGGGCCGCTTCACGTGGCTCGGCGCCGGCAGCCTCGGCATGCTGACGCTGGTCGCGATGGCGGTCGCGAACGATTTCTGGAACCGCACGGGCGCCGAGCATTTCATGGCGCTCAACAGCTTTTTCGAGCATCTCGGGCTGATCGCCGCACTCGTGCTCGCGACCATGCTCGCCGATGCGAAGCACCTGGCCGGCGACGGCCGCACTACTCGATGACGATGAAACAACCAGGAAATCCTGTCATGAAAACCCTTCGTTCCGTATTGCTCTCCGCGATGATCGCGGGCGGTCTTGCCGTCGCGCCGGTCGTGTTCGCGAAGCCGCCGGTCGTCGCTGCGCCGGTGCCGGTGCTGGCCGTCGGGCCGCAGTACGATACGACCCACGTGTGCGTGTCGCCGGACGATTTCGACCGCTTCACCGACAGCTTCGTCGCGACCTTCGGCGGCAAGAAGTCGAAGCAGGGTGTGTTCCAGGTCACGCCCACGCCGAGCCAGACGATGTCGCAGCTCGTGCTCACGCCGGTCGGCACGGTCTCGGTGTTCGGCTTCAAGACGCCGATCCCGTATCCGTTCTGCGCGGAGCGCACCGGCTACCTCGTCACCGATCTCGACGTCGCGATGAAGACGGCGCGTGCGCACGGCGCGGACGTGATCGTCGACACGTTCCCCGATCCGATCGGCCGCGACGCGATCATCCGCTGGACCGGCGGGCTGAACATGCAACTCTATTGGCATACCGAAGCACCGCACTACGATGCGCTGGAGACGGTGCCCGAGAACCGCGTGTACGTATCGCCGGAAAGCGTGCGCAAGCTGGTCCACGATTTCGTCAAGTTCTCGAACGGCAAGGTGGTATCCGACACCCTCAAGGCACCGGGCATCGAGATCGGCCGGCCGAACGAGACCTACCGTCGCATCCGCATCGAATCGGGCTTCGGCAAGATGACCGTGCTCGTGACCGACGGCCACCTGCCTTACCCGTTTGGTCGCGAGATGACCGGCTACGAAGTGCCCGATCTCGCCGCGACGCTGAAGAAGGCGCAGGCCGCGGGCGTGACGGTGCTCGTGCCGCCGTTCACGTCGGACGGCCGCGACGCGGCGCTCGTGCAGTTCCCGGGCGGCTACGTCGCAGAGATCCACGCGAGCGCGGCGCGATGAAGCACGAGGACACGATCCTTGCCGCGGTGGCCGGCTTCGTCGACACGCTGAGCTTCGTCGCGCTGTTCGGGCTGTTCACCGCGCACGTGACCGGCAACTTCGTGTTGATCGGCGCGGGCATCGCGGGCTTCGGCCAGGGCGTCGTGCTGAAGCTGAGCGTGTTTCCGGCGTTCGTGTGCGGCGTGATCGCGAGCAGCCTGATCGCACGCTCGATGTCCGCACGGCCCGCATGGCAGGGCACGCGCGCGCTGCACGCGGTGCAGGCCGTGCTGCTGCTCGGCTTTTGCGCGGCCGGCGTGTGGGCGACACCCGTCACGCAGCCCGACAGCCTGCCGGCGCTCGTGGCCGGCATCGTCGGCGCATTCGCGATGGGCGTGCAGAACGCGCATCCGCGCGTGATCCCGCGTGCCGGCGGCGTGCCGAACACCGTGATGACCGGCAACGTGACGCAGGCGATCCTCGACGTCGTCGACATGCTGTCCGCCGGCACGTCCGACAGCGTGCGCGCGGCGGCACGCGCGCGTTTCGCGAAGATGCTGCCGGCGATCGTCGCGTTCGCGCTCGGCGCGGCGTGCGGGGCGCTCGGGTTTCGCTATATCGGCTTTCTGGCGCTGCTGGCGCCCGTTTGCGCGCTGGCGGCGCTCGCGCTGTGCGCGGCCCAATCGGCGGGCGTCATCACGAAGGAGCGCGCATGAACGGGTATCGGGAACAGGCGCATCGCGGCCGCCGCTTCGATCGTGCCGCGCGCGTGTCCGTCGTTGCGGGGCTGCTGTTCGCCGGGCGCGGCGCCGCGTTCGCGGAAACGTCGCCGGCATCGGCGCCGGCCGCTGACGGCGCCGCATCGACGTGCACGGCCAAGCGGCCGACCGTGCTGTTCAATCGCTGGCAGGAAGACTGGTCGGTGCTCGCGAATCCGTGCGTGCCGCGCGCACCGCTCGACGGCCTCAAGTACATTCCGCTCGGCAACGATCCGGCTTCCTATCTGTCGCTCGGCGTGAACCTGCGTGAGCGTCTCGAGACCGTCGACGCGCCGCTGTTCGGCATCGGTTCCGCGCAATCGGACACGTACCTGATCCAGCGCGTCGAAGTGCATGCCGATGCGCATCTCGGTCAGCACTGGCAGTTCTTCGTGCAGTTGCAGGACGATCGCGCATACGGCAAGAACACGATCTCGCCGGTCGACAAGAACCCGCTCGATCTCGAGCAGGCATTCGCGACCTATACGGGCGCGCTCGGCGGCGGCACGTTCAAGTTCCGCGTCGGCCGGCAGGAGATGGCGTTCGACCTGCAGCGCTTCATCGCCGCACGCGATGGCCCGAACGTGCGGCAGGCGTTCGATGCGGTGTGGGCCGACTACGAATACCAGCAATGGCGTTTCATCGGGTATGCGACGCAGCCGGTGCAGAACCGCAGCGCGTCCACGTTCGACGACGTGTCGAACCGCGACCTCACGTTCAGCGGTGTGCGTTTCGAGCGGAAGGCGGTCGGGCCCGGCGACCTGTCGGGCTACTGGTCGCGCTACAACCGCAGCAACGCGCGCTTTCTCGATGCGAGCGGCGCGGAGCGCCGTGACGTGTGGGACCTGCGTTACTCCGGTACGCAAGGCCGTTTCGACTGGGATCTCGAAACGATGCTGCAGACGGGGACGGTCGGCAGCAGCACGATCCGCGCGTGGGCGGTCGGCTCGATTGCCGGCTATCGGCTCGACGCGCCGTGGTCGCCGCGCATCGCGCTGCAGCTCGACGCGGCATCGGGCGACCGGCATCCGCACGACGGCCGCGTCGAAACCTTCAATCCGCTGTTCCCGAACGGCTATTACTTCACGCTGGCGGGCTTCACCGGGTATTCGAACCTGATCCACGTGAAGCCTTCGGTGACGTTGAAGCCGTCGCCGAACCTGTCGCTGCTCGGGGCGCTCGGGTTCCAGTGGCGCGAGACGACCGGCGATGCGGTCTACCAGCAGGGCAACGCGGTGGTGCCGGGTACGGCAGGCAAGGGCGGGTTGTGGACGGGGATGTACGTGCAGCTGCGTGCGGACTGGACGATCGCCGCGAACCTGATCGGTGCGGTCGAGGCCGTGCATTTCCAGGTCGGCGATGCGATCCGCCAGGCGGGCGGGCATAACGCCGACTATGTCGGGGTCGAGCTGAAGTATGGGTGGTAGCACGCGTGCCGGGGCGCGTTCGCCGGCGATGGGTTGCCCGATGCGAGGTGTTGGATGAATGCGCGCGTGCAGGTGCTCGTGTATTCGGACGAGATGCTGATCGTGCGCTGGCTTGCGCCGGGCGGCGCGGAGCAGCGCTGGGCACCCGGGCGCGCGCTGCGCTCGGGCCAGTGCGCGCTGTCCGGCGAGAAGATCGTCTGTGGCGACGCCGTCTTCAGCGCCCGCGGGCGGGCGCCGTTCGAACCGAAAGCCATGATCCTGGCGGCGGCGCTTGACCGGCCGCGCGCGTCGACGGTTCGCCCGCACGTACAGGTGCTCGAGCGCTCGGCGCAGCTGCTGGTCGTGCGCTGGGTCGAACCGGGGCGTGCGCACTTCGGCGAGCAGCACTGGAAACCCGGGCGCGCACGGCAGGCCGGTTTCTGCGTGCTGTCGGGCGCGCGGATCGCGTGCGGCGACGATGTGTTCCGCCCGAGCGGACGGCCGACGCCGCCGAATGCTCGCGCGATGATTCTGGCGGTCGCGCTCGATGGCGCCGGGCTGAAGCACGGCTGGTGACGCGGCGCGCGGTGCTTGCGCGCGCAACGACAAAGGGCGGCCGAAGCCGCCCTTTGTCGTATGCGGCCGGCATGACGCCGGCCGGTGCATTGCCGTGCCGCAGCGCCGTTACAGGTTCGGCGACAGTGCGAGCGCGTTCGTCAGGTCACCCATCGGCTGGCCGCCGTTGGCCTTCAGCGCGTCGTCGCGCTGTTGCAGGCCCGCGAGGCGCGGCAGCGAGAAGCGGCGCGTGATGAAGCGCAGGATCGACGCGGTGTCGTACTGCGTGTGGTCGACGAAGCCCTTCTTCGAGAACGGCGACACGATGAGTGCCGGAATCCGCGTGCCCGGGCCCCAGCGGTCGCCCTTCGGCGGCGACACGTGATCCCAGAAGCCGCCGTTTTCGTCGTACGTGACGACCACGACCATGTTCTTCCACTGCGGGCTGGCCTGCAGGTGGGCGAGCACGTTCGCGATGTGCTGGTCGCCGCTGGCGACGTCGGTGTAGCCCGGGTGTTCGTTCAGGTTGCCCTGCGGCTTGTAGAACGCCACTTGCGGCAGCGTGCCCGCGTCGATCGCCTTGATGAACTCGCTGCCGTCGGTGCCGCCGTCGAGCAGGTGTTGCGCGCGGCTCGTGCTGCCCGGTGCCTGGTCCGCGTAGTAGTTGAACGGCTGGTGGTGCGGCTGGAAGTTCGGCGCCGTCATGTTCGGGCCGTAGATCACGTTCGCCGTGCCGCTTTGCGCCGCCTGCAGCGCCTGGTTCCATGCGCCGCTGTACCAGGCCCACGACACGCCGGCGTTGGTCATCAGGTCGCCGATGTTCTGCTGCGATTGCGGCGGCAGCGTCGATGCGGCCGACGGGTCGGCGAGGTTCGGATCGCCGCCCGAAGCCGCCTTGTTGCCGCTCGGCTGGTACGGCGGCTGCATCGTGTTGATCGCGTAGAAGTCCGGCGTCAGGTTGCCCGAGTTCACGAACTTCGGAATGCCGTCGAGCGCGGAAGCCGGCGAGTTGGTCGCGAGCTGCAGCGACTTGCCGTCGGCGGCGACGGCCGAGATCGAACCGGCGGCCGGGCTCTTGTCCGCGTTCGCGTAGAACGGCGCGCACGCGCAGATCAGGTACTGGTGGTTCAGGAACGAGCCGCCGAACGCGCCCATGAAGAAGTTGTCGGCCAGCGTGAACTGCTGCGCGATCTTCCACAGCGGCAGCTTCGTCGCGTCGGGCGTGTAGTGGCCCATCACGAGGCCGCCGGAATCGGCCCAGGCGGCGAACATGTCGTTCTTGCCGCCGTTGATCTGCATCTGGTTCTCGTAGAAGCGGTGATACAGGTCGCGCGTCGTCACGCTCATCGACGTATTGAAACCGTTCGGGTCGTCGATCGCGAACGGCGCGTTCGGCAGGTTGGCCGTCATCGCTTCGGTCACGGCCGGCGTGACGCCCTTCGCGGTCAGGCCGCCCCAGACCTTCGGCAGCGTCGCGAGCGGCTGGCCGTTGCGGTCCTTCTGCTGCGCGCTTGCCGCAGTCACATTCTGCAGGCCGTTCGCGCCCGGGAAGTTGCCGTACAGGTTATCGAAGCTGCGGTTCTCGGCGTAGATCACGACGACGTTCTTCACCGTCGACAGGCCTTGCTGCTGCACGTCGTCGCCGCCGCAGGCGGTGAGGGCGGCGGCCGCGGCAACGGCGATCGGTGTAAAGCGAATCCAGGCGTGGTTTTTCATCCGTTGTACTCTCTATCTCTCTCTCGTCGCGTGGGGAACCGGAGCATTCGTGTACCGCCGGTTCGCGAGGGTAACCGTGGCATGTCCGGCTGTAAGCATTTTGAGGGTGCGATTTGACAGCCGGGTGTAGGCGTCCTTTCGATTAGCTGTCGATTGGTCGTCATGTAACGGTCATGCGGCTGACATAAACTCCGGCCGCTCCTGAACCCACTTTCCGACGAATCGATGAAGCCTCGCCAACCGACAGCCGGCGCGTTCGCGCGTTCGTGGCTGCACCTGACCGGCGCATTCGCGCTGGCCACCACGCTTGCAACCCTTGCCGGCTGTGACGGACAGCCGGGGGCGGGTGCGCCGACCGTACAGGCCGCCAGCGCGGCGAGTGCACTGGGCGCCGCCAATGTGGTTGCGTCCGCAACTGTTGCCGCGAGCGGCGCGGTGGTCGAAACGAACCAGCCGCAGACGCGGGCACAAGTTTACGAAGGCGTGCGCCGGATGACGGCGCTCGGCAAGCAACTTTTCTTTGACCCTACGCTGTCAGGTTCCGGCAAGCTCGCGTGCGCGTCGTGCCACAGCCCCGATCACGCATTCGGCCCGCCCAACGCGCTGGCCGTGCAATTCGGCGGCGACGACATGAAACGTCCGGGCTTTCGTGCAGTGCCGTCGCTCAAGTACCTGCAAGGCGTGCCGCAGTTCACCGAACACTTCCACGATTCCGACGACGAAGGCGACGAGAGCGTCGATGCGGGCCCGACGGGCGGCCTCACGTGGGACGGCCGCGTCGACACGGGCGCCGAGCAGGCGCGCATTCCGCTCACGTCGCCGTTCGAGATGAACAGCTCGCCCGCGAAGGTCGCTCAGGCCGTGAAGGCCGCGCCGTATGCGGACGAGTTCCGCGCGGTGTTCGGCGTGAAGGTGCTCGACGACGACGCGGCCACGTTCAAGGCCGTGCTGCGCGCGCTCGAGACGTTCGAGCAGACACCCGAACTGTTCTCGCCGTACACGAGCAAGTACGACGCGTATCTCGCCGGCCATGCGCAGCTCACGCCGGCTGAACTGCGCGGGCTGCAGTTGTTCAACGACGAGAAGAAGGGCAATTGCGCGAGCTGCCACATCAGCCAGCGCGCGCTCGACGGCACGCCGCCGCAGTTCAGCGATTTCGGGCTGATCGCGGTCGCGGTGCCGCGCAACCGCGCGCTGCCCGTCAATCGCGACCCGCGCTTCTACGATCTCGGCGCGTGCGGCCCCGAGCGTACCGACCTGAAGGGTCGCGACGAATTCTGCGGGCTGTTTCGTACGCCGTCGCTACGCAACGTCGCGCTGCGCAAGACCTTCTTCCACAACGGCGTGTATCACACGCTCGAGGACGTGATGCGCTTCTACGTCGAGCGCGACATCCATCCGGAGAAGTTCTATCCGGTCGTGCACGGCAAAGTGCAGATCTACGACGACCTGCCCAAGCGCTACTGGCCGAACATCAATCGCGAGGCGCCGTTCGACCGCAAGCACGGCGAGCAGCCCGCGCTGAACGAAGCCGAGATCAAGGACGTGATTGCGTTCCTGGGTACGCTGACTGACGGATATCAGCAAACGGCCGCGCCGGCCGGCCACTAGAAGGCGGCGTCGACGGCACGCATGCTATCCTCGCTCGCTGACAGGCGCAGTGTGCGTGCCGGTTCGCCGGCATGCACACTGCGCCGTTCGATCGAACATCCAAGGAGAACAACATGTCGATGCGTGCATCCCTTTCCGTCGTCACGCGTGTGCTGGCCGGCGCCGCGTGCGCAGCCGCGATGCTGCCTGCCCATGCGCAGAACAACCTGAACTTCCTGAACGACACGCCGCTCAGCTACTTCAGCAAGACCGACCGTGCGTCGCTCTCGAAGGCTGTCGTGCAGGTGCGCGACGAAGGCAAGGACGGCGAGACCACAACGTGGCAGAGCAGCGGCCGCGGCACGCAGATCGATGCGAAGCTCACGCCGAGCACGTCGGAAACCGACGGCAAGACCTGCCGTGAAATCGCCACCGAGATCACCGCGAAGGGCCAGACGATGACGCTCAAGCCCGTCTATTGCAAGACCGACGCGGGCAAGTGGCAGTTGCAGAAGCGCTGAGTACGCACGTGATGAAGCGGGGCGGTGCGCCGCGCACGGTATCGTGCGGCGTCGTGATCCTCGATGCGGCCGGCCGCGTGTTCCTCGCGCACGCGACGGATACCACGCACTGGGACATCCCGAAGGGGCAGGGCGAGCCGGGCGAGACGCCGGCCGACGCGGCGCTGCGTGAACTGCTCGAGGAAACCGGCATTGCATTCGCGCCGGCCCGCTTGCTCGATCTCGGCCGTTTCGCGTACCGGCACGACAAGGACCTGCACCTGTTCGCGGTGCGGGTGCCCGAAGGCGAGATCGATCCCGCGCAGTGTACGTGCACGTCGCTGTTTCCAAGCCGTCGTGACGGCTCGATGATTCCCGAGATGGATGCGTATCGCTGGACCGCGCCCGCCGACGTCGATGCGTATGCGAGCCGCAGCCTCGCGCGGCTGTTTCGCACGAAGCTGTCGCTGGTGGAGTTGCATCGGCGGTTGACCGGTGGGTGAGCGAGCGTGGCGGTTTCCGCTGCCACGTGACCTGGCTTCGCTTCAAAGCACACAATAAAAAAACCGGCCCTGAGGCCGGTTTTTTTATGGGCACGCGACGGCGGCTTGCGAAGCCGCGTGCGAAGCACGCCGTTACGCCGGCTTGCCCCAGCTGTCGCGCAGCCCGACGATCCGGTTGAACACCGGCTTGCCCGGCTTCGAATCGACGCGGTCCGCAACAAAGTAGCCGTGACGCTCGAACTGCAGGCGCGTTTCCGGTGCGATGTCGCCGTTGCCCGGCTCGACGTACGCGTGCACGATCTTCTTCGAATCGGGGTTCAGCGCCTCGAGGAAGTTCGCGCCGCCCGCGTCCGGATGCGGCTCCTTGAACAGGCGGTCGTAGATCCGCACTTCAGCCGGCTGCGCATGCTTCGCGCTGACCCAGTGAATGTTGCCCTTGACCTTGTACGTGTTCGCGCCTTCGGTGCCCGACTTGCTGTCCGGGAAGTAGTTGCAGTGCACGGCCGTCACGTTGCCGTCGGCGTCCTTGTCGAAGCCCGTGCATTCGATCACGTAGCCGTAGCGCAGGCGCACCTTGTTGCCCGGGAACAGGCGGAAATAGCCCTTCGGCGGGTTTTCGACGAAGTCTTCGCGCTCGATCCACAGCTCGCGCGAGATCGGGAACGTGCGCACGCCGCGTTCCGGATGATGCGGGTGCACGGGGGCCGTGCACGCCTCTTCGAGATCTTCCGGATAGTTGTCGATCACGAGCTTCAGCGGATCGAGCACCGCGACGGTACGCGCGGCCTTGTCGTCGAGGTCGTCGCGCAGCGCGCCTTCGAAGATGCTCATGTCGATCCACGAGTCGATCTTCGTCACGCCGATGCGCTCGCAGAACAGGTGGATGCTCTCCGGCGTGAAGCCGCGGCGGCGCACGCCGACGATCGTCGGCATCCGCGGGTCGTCCCAGCCGTCGACGTGGCCTTCGGTGACGAGCTGCAGCAGCTTGCGCTTGCTGGTGATCGCGTACGTGAGGTTCAGTCGCGAGAATTCGATCTGTTGCGGCAGCGGGCGCGTGAACATGCCGGCTTCCGCGAGTTCGTTCAGCACCCAGTCGTACAGCGGGCGGTGATCCTCGAACTCGAGCGTGCACAGCGAATGCGTGATGCCTTCGAGCGCGTCCGAGATGCAGTGCGTGTAGTCGTACATCGGGTACACGCACCACGCGTCGCCGGTGCGGTAGTGGTGCGCATAGCGGATCCGGTAGATCACCGGGTCGCGCATGTTCATGTTCGGCGAAGCCATGTCGATCTTCGCGCGCAGCACATGCTCGCCTTCCTTGAACTCGCCGGCCTTCATGCGGCGGAACAGGTCGAGGTTTTCTGCCGGCGTGCGCTCGCGGAACGGCGACGGCTTGCCGCCTTCCGTCAGCGAGCCGCGGTTCGCGCGCATTTCATCGGCGCTCTGGCTGTCGACATACGCCTTGCCGCGCTGGATCAGCAGCTCGGCGAACTCGTACAGCTTGTCGTAGTAGTCGCTCGCGAAGTACTGGTGATCGACCGCGTCCTTGCGCCAGTCGAAGCCGAGCCAGCGCACCGCGTCGACGATCGAGTCGACGTACTCGACGCTTTCCTTTTCCGGGTTCGTGTCGTCGAAGCGCAGGTGGCACACGCCGCCGTAGTCGCGCGCGACGCTGAAGTTCAGGCAGATGCTCTTGGCATGGCCGATGTGCAGATAGCCGTTCGGCTCGGGCGGGAAGCGCGTCTCGACGCGGCCGCTCCATTTGCCGGTGCGGTTGTCGTCGTCGATGATGTTGCGGATGAAATTGGAAGCCGCGGGGGCGTCGTTGCGTTCGGTGCTCATGCGGATGGCGTCAGGTTGTGTCGGCGCGTCGCGCCGGTTTAATCCCGTGATTCTACCTGACCGGGGTCCGTCCCGCGCGGCTTGCGGCATGGCAGACGCGGGTTTCGACCGATTATCTCGATATTGTGTCGGCTGTAACACGACGTAAATCGGATTGCTCGGGCCGTTTGGCGTTGCCTATGATGGCTTCACCGATTCAATGCCGCCGTTCGGGTTACCGCGCGGCGGGAGGAAACTAAAAATCATGATGAAGAAGACCACGTTTATCGTTCGTACCGCCGTGATCGTCGCGGCCCTGTCGCAACTCGGCGCATGCGCGATGACGCATACGCAGCGCAATGCCGGTATCGGCGCGGCCGCGGGCGGCGCGCTCGGCTACCTGGTGACGGGCGGCCCGCTCGGCACGGTCGCGGGCGCCGCGGCGGGCGGTATCGTCGGCGCAAACGTGCGCTGACCAATGACATGACGCGAGCCGCCTGCCAGGCGGCTTGCCGTCCGGTCGCGACGCGGTTCCGAATGCGTCCCGACCCCACGCACATCCTTCCGGTTTCAGACAGGCAGCATCAGGGAGGAACGGGTGTGCGACACTGCGTCGACATTTCATCACGACTCCATGCGTCGACGCCGCCTTCCATGAGCCATTCCCCCGTTTTCGTCCTGCCGGGTTACGCCAACTCGGGCCCGCTCCACTGGCAAAGCCGCTGGGAGCGCGCCGACGCGCGCTTCGTGCGCATCGCGATGCCCGACTGGGAGCGTGCGTTCCGCAACGGCTGGTGTCTTGCACTCGACCGCGCGGTCGAGGCCGCGCCCGGGCCGGTGCTGATCGCCGCGCACAGCCTCGGCACGCTGACCACCGCGTGGTGGGCGACGCGCTATGCGCGCCCGGCCGCGCTCGCGAAGGTGCGCGGCGCGCTGCTCGTCGCGCTGCCCGATCCGGCCGGCCCCGCGTTTCCGGCCGATGCGCATGGCTTCGGGCCCGTGCCGTACGAACGGCTGCCGTTTCCGACCTGCGTCGCGGCGAGCAGCGACGATCCGTACGGCTCGCTCGCGTTCGCCCGCACCTGCGCGAACGCATGGGGGAGCGCATTCCACGAGATCGGCCCGCGCGGCCACATCAATGCGGACAGCGGGCTCGGCGACTGGCCCGACGCGCGCGGCTGGCTCGACGCGCTCGATCGCGAGAGCCGAGCGCACGAAGGAGGGCGGCCGTAGCCGCCTTCTCCGCTGCGCCCGGACGAACCGGGCGCAATCCGTCCGGCTCGCCGCTCAGATCGCCTGTTTCGCCCGCAATCCGGCGATCTTCGCGTCGTCGTAGCCGAGCATGTCGCGCAGCACGTCGTCGGTCTGTGCGCCGAGCAGCGGCGGGGCCGTGCGTGCGTCGGGCGGCGTCGCGCTCATCCGGATCGGGTTGCGCACGAGCTTCGCGTCCGCGCCGCACGGGTGCGGCAGCGACACCTGCATCCCGCGCGCGACGACCTGCTCGTTGTCGAACACCTCGTCGAGATCGTTGATCGGCCCGCACGGCACGCCGGCCGCTTCGAGCGCACCGATCCAGTCGGCCTTGTCGCGCGCCTTCACCATCTCCGCGAGGATCGGCACCAGCGTGTCGCGGTGCCGTACGCGCGACGGATTCGTCGCGAAACGCTCGTCGTCGGCCAGCTCGGGTTGTCCGCCGGCCTCGACGAACTTGCGGAACTGCCCGTCGTTGCCGACCGCGACGATGATCCACCCGTCGCGCGTCTGGAACGTCTGGTACGGCACGATGTTCGGATGCGCATTGCCCCAGCGCACCGGCGGCTTGCCGCTCGCGAGGAAGTTGGTGTTCATGTTCGCGAGCAGCGCGACCTGCACGTCGAGCAGCGCCATGTCGATGTACTGACCTTCGCCGGTCCGGTCGCGGTGCGCGAGGGCGGCGAGCACCGCGATCGTCGAATAGAGGCCGGTCGCGAGGTCGGCGATCGCGACACCGGCCTTCTGCGGGCCGCCGCCCGGCTCGCCGTCGCGCTCGCCGGTGATGCTCATGAAGCCGCCGATCCCCTGGATGATGAAGTCGTAGCCTGCGCGGTGCGCGTACGGGCCCGTCTGGCCGAAGCCGGTGACCGAGCAGTAGACGAGGTCGGGTTTCACCGCGCGCAGCGACTCGTAATCGAGCCCGTATTTCTTCAACTGGCCGACCTTGTAGTTCTCGAGCACGACGTCGCTCTGCGCGGCGAGTTCGCGCACGATCTGCTGGCCCTCGGGCGTCGCGATGTCGACCGTCACCGAGCGCTTGTTGCGGTTTGCCGCGAGGTAGTACGCGGCCTCGGCGGTATCCGCGCCGTCCGCGTCCTTCAGGTACGGCGGCCCCCAGTGGCGCGTGTCGTCGCCGGCGCCGGGGCGCTCGACCTTGATCACGTCCGCGCCGAAATCGGCAAGCGTCTGTGCGCACCACGGGCCCGCGAGCACGCGGGTGAGGTCCAGCACGCGGATATGGCTCAGGGCACCCATCGTCGAATCGTCTCCTTTCATGGCTGGCCTTGTCGGGCAAGGCCGGTTGGCATGCCGAGCATCTTAAGGCGAATTGGCCGCGCGAGTGGCCCAGCCGGGCCGGCGGGAGGGCCGAGCCGCTTTGCCGGCGCTTTGCCCGGAAGCCGGCCCCGATCCCGTATAATCGATCGTTTCCGAATCCATGCCGCCGCGCGTCCCGCCAAGGGCGCCGGCGTTTGAAGCCGTCTTTGCCAGACTGTCCCCGCACGCCATGAAAGCTGCCGAAATCCGCGAGAAATTCCTCAAATTCTTCGAATCGAAGGGCCACACGATCGTCCGCTCGTCGAGCCTCGTGCCCGGTAACGACCCCACGCTGATGTTCACGAACTCGGGCATGGTCCAGTTCAAGGACGTGTTCCTCGGCACGGATCCGCGCCCGTACTCGCGCGCCACGACGGCGCAGCGCAGCGTGCGCGCGGGCGGCAAGCACAACGACCTCGAGAACGTCGGCTACACGGCGCGCCACCACACGTTCTTCGAGATGCTCGGCAACTTCTCGTTCGGCGACTACTTCAAGCACGACGCGATCAAGTTCGCGTGGGAACTGCTGACCACGGTCTACCAGCTGCCGAAGGAAAAGCTGTGGGTCACGGTCTACCAGGAAGACGACGAAGCGTACGACATCTGGGCGAAGGAAGTCGGCGTGCCGACCGAGCGCATCATCCGCATCGGCGACAACAAGGGCGCGCGCTACGCGTCGGACAACTTCTGGACGATGGGCGACACGGGCCCGTGCGGCCCGTGCACGGAAATCTTCTACGATCACGGCCCGGACGTGTGGGGCGGCCCGCCGGGATCGCCTGAAGAAGACGGCGATCGCTACATCGAGATCTGGAACCTCGTGTTCATGCAGTTCAACCGCGACGCGCAGGGCAACATGACGCGTCTGCCGAAGCAGTCGGTCGACACCGGCATGGGCCTCGAGCGTCTCGCCGCGGTGCTGCAGCACGTGCACAGCAACTACGAGATCGACCTGTTCCAGAACCTGATCAAGGCCGCCGCGCGCGTGACCGAAATCAGCGACCTCACGAACAACTCGCTGAAGGTGATCGCCGATCACATCCGCGCGTGCTCGTTCCTGATCGTCGACGGCGTGATTCCCGGCAACGAAGGCCGCGGCTACGTGCTGCGCCGCATCGTGCGCCGCGCGATCCGCCACGGCTACAAGCTCGGCCGCAAGGGCGCGTTCTTCCACAAGCTGGTGGCCGACCTCGTCGCCGAGATGGGCGTCGCGTATCCGGAGCTGAAGGAAGCCGAACAGCGCGTGACCGACGTGCTGCGCCAGGAAGAAGAGCGTTTCTTCGAGACGATCGAGCACGGCATGTCGATCCTCGAAGCCGCGCTGGCCGACGTCGAAGCGAAGGGCGGCAAGGTGCTCGACGGCGAGCTCGCGTTCAAGCTGCACGATACCTACGGCTTCCCGCTCGACCTCACGGCCGACGTGTGCCGCGAGCGCGGGATGACGGTCGACGAACCGGCGTTCGACGACGCGATGGCACGCCAGCGCGAACAGGCGCGTGCGGCCGGCAAGTTCAAGGCCACGCAGGGCCTCGAATACACGGGCGCGAAGACCACCTTCCACGGCTATGAAGAAATCGCGTTCGACGACGCGAAGATCGTCGCACTGTACGTCGACGGTTCGTCGGTCAACGAAGTGAAGACCGGCCAGGATGCGGTCGTCGTGCTCGACCACACGCCGTTCTACGCGGAATCGGGCGGCCAGGTCGGCGACCAGGGCGTGCTCGCGAACGCCGCGACGCGCTTCGCGGTGGCCGATACGCTGAAGGTGCAGGCCGACGTGATCGGCCACCACGGCACGCTGGAGCAGGGCACGCTGAAGGTCGGCGACGTGATGCGCGCGGAAATCGACGCGCATCGCCGCGCACGCACGCAGCGCAACCACTCGGCCACCCACCTGATGCACAAGGCGCTGCGCGAAGTGCTCGGCGCGCACGTGCAGCAGAAGGGTTCGCTGGTCGACGCGGAAAAGACCCGCTTCGACTTCGCGCACAACGCACCGATGACCGACGACGAAATCCGTCGCGTCGAGCAGATCGTCAACAACGAGATCCTGGCCAACGCGCCGGGCATCGTGCGCGTGATGCCGTACGACGAAGCGGTGAAGGGCGGCGCGATGGCGCTGTTCGGCGAGAAGTACGGCGATGAAGTGCGCGTGCTCGACCTCGGCTTCTCGCGCGAACTGTGCGGCGGCACGCACGTGAGCCGCAGCGGCGACATCGGCTTCTTCAAGATCGTCGTCGAAGGCGGCGTCGCGGCCGGCATCCGCCGTGTCGAGGCGATCACCGGCGACAACGCGGTGCGCTACGTGCAGGAACTCGATGCCCGCGTGAACGAAGCCGCGGCCGCGCTGAAGGCGCAGCCGTCGGAACTCACGCAGCGTATCGCGCAGGTGCAGGACCAGGTGAAGTCGCTCGAGAAGGAACTGGGCGCGCTGAAGTCGAAGCTCGCATCGAGCCAGGGCGACGAGCTCGCGCAGCAGGCCATCGAAATCGGCGGCGTGTTCGTGCTGGCCGCGACGCTCGATGGCGCCGACGCGAAGACGTTGCGCGAAACGGTCGACAAGCTGAAGGACAAGCTGAAGAGCGCGGCGATCGTGCTGGCGGCCGTCGAAGGCGGCAAGGTCAGCCTGATCGCGGGCGTCACGCCCGACGCGAGCAAGAAGGTCAAGGCCGGCGAGCTCGTGAACTTCGTCGCGCAGCAGGTCGGCGGCAAGGGCGGTGGCCGTCCGGACATGGCGCAGGCTGGCGGCACCGAGCCGGCGAACCTGCCGGGCGCGCTGGCTGGCGTGAAGGGCTGGGTCGAAGAGCGGCTCTGATCGTCGCGACCGATGCGATGCCGTCTCGTGGCGGCATCGCTTGAAATGAGAAAGACCCGATCGGCATGTGCCGGTCGGGTCTTTTTGTTGGTACGCCGGCACAACGCGTGCCGGCCGCCCGGCGATTCAGGCCGGTACGGTGTCCGACGGCTTCGTTGCACCGTCCGGCTGCCGCACGGCTTCGGTGAGCGCGTCGCGCAACGCGGCCAACGCCGCCGATGCATAACCCTGACGCCACGCGAGCAGCGTGTCGATGCCCTCCAGTTCGGGGATCGCGTGCGCGGCGACGTTGCCGGTTTCCGGCTGCAGGTCGAGCACCGAACGCGGCGCGACCGCGACGCCGGCACCCGCCGCGACGCACGCGACGATCGCGTGATACGACCCGAGTTCGAGCACGCGCGCCGGTTTGACGCCGTGCACTGCGTACCACTGCTCGACGTACTTGCGATACGAGCAGCCGCGCTCGAATGCGATGAGCGTCGGCAGGATCACGTCGCGCGGCGTGCGCACCGGCGGATGGCCGCGTGGGGTGAGCAGCACCAGGTCCTCACGGAAGACCGGCACCGTCTCGAACGTGTCGGGCAGCATGTTCGGCACGGGCGGGCGGGCGAACAGCGCGGCGTCGATCTCGAAGTCGCGCACGCGGTCGATCAGCCAGCCCGTCGTGCCCGTCAGCAGTTCGAGCGACACGTCGGGCCACGCGTGGTGGTAGCGCGCGAGCACGGTCGGCAGGCGGCTGGCGGCCGTGCTCTCCATCGTGCCGAGCCGCAGCCGCCCGCGCGGCGTGTCCTCGCGCACCGCGTCGCGCGCCTCGTCGGCGAGCGCGAGCAGGCGCTCCGCATACGGCAGCAGCGTGTGCCCGGCCGGCGTCAGCACCAGCCGGCGGCCGTCGCGCACGAACAGCGCCGCGCCGAGTTCTTCCTCGAGCTGCTTGATGCGCGTCGTGACGTTCGACTGCACGCGATTGAGCTTGGCCGCCGCGCGCGTCACGCCGTTCTCGCGCACCACGGCCCGGAAAATCGCCAGCGCCGCCAGATCCATGATTCTCTCCGAGCGATGAATGGATTCTTAATTATTCATTTTTCGAGAACGTTTGGTCAAGCTAGGATGGCAGCATTCCAATTTTCGATCCGGCTGGCGCGTTGAACGCCGGCTCATGCCGCCATGTCCCGCTCCGATGCCTCGACCGCCGCCGCCGGCGCGCCTCCCGTCGATGATGCCGACCGCCGCGCCCGCACGGCCGCACTGGCGTGCATGGTCGGCCTCGCGGTCGTGCTCGGCGTCGGCCGCTTTGCGTTCACGCCCTTATTGCCGCTGATGCTCGCGGACGGCTCGATCGGCCTGAAGGCCGGCGGCTGGCTCGCCTCGGCGAACTACGCGGGCTACTTCGTCGGCGCGGTCAGTTGCGCGGCGGTGCGCATTGCGCCCGCGCGAATGGTGCGCTTCGGGCTCGTGGCCACCGTGCTGCTCACCGCCGCGATGGGCGTCGGCCATCTGTTGCCGGTGTGGCTCGCGGTGCGCTTCGTCGCGGGCGTCGTCAGTGCATGGACGTTCGTATTCGTGTCGCAATGGGGGCTGAGGCGGCTGGCCGAACTGCATGCGCCCGAGTGGAGCGGGGTGATCTACGCAGGGCCCGGCGTCGGCATCGTGGTGACGGGGCTGATCGGCAGCGCACTGGTCGGCCAGCGCGCGGCGTCGGGCTGGCTCGGTTTCGCGGCGCTGTCGGCCGTGTTGTCGGTCGCGATCTGGCGCACGTTTGCCGCTGCCCCGGCGCAAGCCGGAGCGCCGGGTGGCGCTGCGCCGCACGCGGCGGCCGCAACCGCGGCGATGCCGGCCCAACCGCGCGGCCATCGCGCGGACGCCGCATGGCTCGTCGTGCTGTACGGCATGCCGGGCTTCGGCTACATCATCACCGCGACGTTCCTGCCCGTGATCGCGCGCGCCGCGCTGCCGGCCGGTTCGCCGTGGCCCGACCTGTTCTGGCCGATGTTCGGCGCGGCGCTGATCGTCGGCGCGATCACCGCCGCGCGGCTGCCCGGGCACTGGGACAACCGGTTGCTGCTGGCCGCCGGCTGCGCGACGCAGGCGCTCGGCATTGCCGCCGGGATCGTGTGGCCGAACGCGGCCGGCTTCTCGGTCGGCAGCGCGCTGCTCGGCCTGCCGTTCACCGCGATCACGCTGTTCGCGATGCGCGAGGCGCGGCGTTTGCACGGCGAGCGGGCAGCCGGGCTGATGGGCTATGCGACCGCGTCGTACGGGGTCGGGCAGATTCTCGGGCCACTCGTCGCGGCACCGCTGGCCGCGCGCTTCGGGTCGTTTTCTCCCGCGCTGTGGGTGGCGGTGGCCGCGCTGCTGCTGGGCGCCGCCGGCTTCGCGGCGACCGCCGTACGAGGGCGCCTGCAACCCTGATATCGACGGGGACGGATCGTCTGCGGCACGGGCAAACTCGCTAGAATAAAGCCTTTCCCGCGCCGAGCGGGTGCGCGGGCAGCCGGCTGGCGGCCGTCCGGCGCCTGCCAGATCCCCATCGATGACCACCGCCGACTACCGCTTTTGCCCGCGCTGCGCGAGCCCGCTCACCGAGCGCGCCGATCCCGACCATGAAGGCGGCCGCATTCGCCAGGCGTGCCCCGACGACAACTGCGGCTATGTCCACTGGAACAACCCGCTGCCCGTCGTCGCCGCGATCGTCGAGCTCGACGGCAAGATCCTGCTTGCGCGCAACGCGGCCTGGCCCGAAGGGATGTTCGCGCTGATCACCGGTTTCCTCGAGAACGGCGAGACGCCCGAGGACGGCATCGCGCGCGAGGTGTTCGAGGAAACGGCGCTGAAGGCCGAGCACGTGTCGCTCGTCGGCGTCTACGAATTCATCCGCAAGAACGAGCTGATCATCGCGTACCACGTGCGTGCGTCGGGCACGGTCGCGCTGTCGCCGGAACTGCTCGAATACAAGCTCGTCGATCCGCCGCTGCTGCGCCCGTGGCGCGCCGGCACGGGTGTCGCGCTCGCCGACTGGATGCGTGCGCGCGGCCTCGATTTCGAGTTCGTCGATCGGCCGGGGCAGTGACGGGCCGGCCCGCCCGCAGCGTTGCATCCGCCGTGCCGCGAGCGATCGCGGCGCGGCGTTCCGCGTCTTGCCGGCGCACCGCGTCATGCGGCCGCCGCGCTTCGCCCACCTCGCTTCCCTCGTCCTGACCGCCATCGCCATGTCCGACAAGCCGCAACCGCGTCCGCGCGACGCCTATCGCCACTTCCTGCCGATCACGACCCGCTGGATGGACAACGACGTCTACGGGCACGTGAACAACGTCGTCTACTACAGCTACTTCGACACGGTCGTGAACGAATACCTGATCCGCGCCGGTGTGCTCGACGTCGAGCACGGGCAGACGATCGGCCTCGTGGTCGAGACGCAGTGCAACTACTTCGCGCCGCTGGTGTTTCCGCAGTCGGTCGACGCGGGGCTGCGGGTCGTGAAGCTCGGCACGTCGAGCGTGCGCTACGAGGTCGGGCTGTTCGCGCAGGGCGATGCCACGCCTGCCGCACAGGGGCACTTCGTGCACGTGTACGTCGATCGCGGCACGCGCCGGCCGGTGCCGCTGCCCGACGCGCTGCGCGCCGCGCTCGAGCCGCTCGCCGCCTGACTGCGCGGTGCACGCGTTCGCGCTCCAGGCCTTCAACGGCCTCAGCTACGGCTTGCTGCTGTTCATGCTGTCGGCCGGACTCACGCTGATCTTCAGCGTGCAGGGCGTGCTCAACTTCGCGCATGCGAGCTTCTACATGCTCGGCGCGTATGTCGGCTACAGCATCGCGGCCCGCGCGGGTTTCTGGCCCGCGCTGCTACTCGCGCCGCTCGCGGTCGGGCTGCTCGGCGCCGGCTGCGAACGCATGCTGCTGCGCCGTGTGCAGGCGCGCGGCCATGCGAGCGAACTGCTGCTGACCTTCGGCCTCGCGTACCTGATCGGCGAGGGCGCGAAACTCGTGTGGGGCCTCGCGCCGCTGCCGGCGCCCGTGCCGGCGCTGTTCGACGGTGCGCCCGTGTCCGTATTCGGCCTCGCGCTGCCGCGCTACCGGCTGTTCATGATGGCGATGTCCGCCGCGATGCTCGTCGCGCTCGGCGCGCTGCTGCGCGCGTCGCGCATCGGGCTCGTGGTGCGCGCGGCGCTCACGCACCGCGCGGCCGTCGAGGCGCTCGGCTACGACGTGCCGCGCATGATGACGGCGCTGTTCGGCGCGGGCACCGCACTCGCGGCGCTGGCCGGCGTGATCGGCGCGCCGCTCGCGGTGATCGAACCCGCGCTGGCCGAAACCGTCGGGTCGGTCGTGTTCGCGGTCGTCGTGATCGGCGGGCTCGGCTCGCTCGGCGGCGCGTTCGCGGCGTCGCTCGCGGTCGGCTTCGCGCAGACCTTCGCGGCCGCGAGCGATACGTCGCTGCGCGACCTCACGGAATGGGCCGGCATCGCGCTGCCTGGCAGCGTGGCCGCCGTGTCGATCGCGCAGCTGGCGCCGCTGGTGCCGTACCTGCTGCTCGTCGCGGTGCTGGTCGCGCGGCCGCGCGGGCTGTTCGGCGAGCGTGCCGATGCGTAACCGCGCGCTCGCCGGCGTCGCGCGCTGGTCCCTGTTTGCCGCCTGCGTCGCGCTGCCCGCGTGGCTGTGGCCGCATGGCGCGGTGCTCGGCTATCTCGCGCAGACGGCCGCGCTCGTCGTGCTCGCCCTGTCGTACAACCTGCAGCTCGGCACGACCGGGCTGCTGTCGTTCGGGCACGCCGCGTTCGCGGGCCTCGGCGCGTTCGCGGCTGCGCACTGGTTCAATCACTTTGGCGGCCCGCTGCCGCTGTTGCCGCTCGTCGGCGGCGTGGCCGGTGCCGGGTTCGGCTTCGCCGCCGGGCTGCTCGCGACGCGCCGTTCGGGCACCGCGTTCGCGATGATCACGCTCGGGCTCGGCGAATGCGTTGCGGCCGCCGCGTGGAGCGTGCCCGCCTGGTTCGGCGGGATCGGCGGCGTGCCGATCGACCGCGCGACCGGCACGCCGTGGGGCGGCTGGCATTTCGGCGCGCCAGTCCAGGCTTATGCGGTGATCGCGACATGGTGCGTCGTGTCGGCGTGGGCCATGCACGCGCTGACGCGCACGCCGCTCGCGCGGCTCGCGAATGCGGTGCGCGACAACCCCGTGCGCGTCGCTGCGCTCGGCACCGATCCGCGCCGCGTGCGGCTCGCGATGGTCACCTGCGCATCGTTCTTCGCAGGCGTCGCCGGCACGCTGACGCTGATCGACGTTGAAATCGCGACGCCCGACAGCGTGTCGATGGCGCGTTCGGCGACCGTGCTGATCGCCGCGGTGATCGGCGGCACCGGCGCGTTCTTCGGGCCGGCGGCCGGGGCCGTCGTGCTGACCGTGCTGAGCACCGTCGTGGCGGGCGTATCGCGCGCGTGGGCGCTGTATCTCGGCGTGCTGTTCGTCGCGATCGTCGTGGCCGCGCCACGCGGGATCGCCGGGATCGTGCAAGCGCTCGCGCATGCGTGGCGGCGCGGCGCGCCGGCGGCCGAGCGGTGGCGCATGCTGTGCGCGGTCGGCGCGTGCCTGTTCTGGAGCGTCGCGATCGTCTGCGCGGCCGAACTCGGCTATGCGTGGCGCTTCGCGCAGGACGACGGCGCGGGCTTCGCGTTCGGCGCGTGGGGTATCGACGCCGACACGCCGGCCGGGTGGGCCGTCGCATGCTCCGCGTTCGGTATCGGCACGCTGCTGTGGGGTTGGCGCGCGCGGCTCGTGCCGGGCGGGCAGGCCGGCAAGCGGGAGGACGGACGATGAACGGCAACGCGATCGCGCTTCACGGCGTCGTGCAGCGTTTCGGCGCGCAGACGGTGCTCGACGGCGTCGAGCTGAGCATCGCGGCCGGCGAGCGCCATGCGCTGATCGGGCCGAACGGCGCAGGCAAGTCGACGCTGTTCGGCGTGATCGCGGGTGCGACGCGGCCCACGCGCGGGCGCGTCGTGCTGCACGGCGTCGAGCTGCGCGGGCGCGGGCCGGTCGTCGCGAGCCGGCTCGGCATCGGCCGCAGTTTCCAGCAGACGAGCGCGTTCGCGCGGTTGACCGTGTTCGACAACCTGCGTTGCGCGGCGCTGCATGCACCGGCCGAACGGCGCCGCTGGTGGAACCGGCTGCGCGAATCGGCGTCGGTCGATCGTGCGGCCGCGCGCGTGCTGCACGACATCGGCCTCGAGGCGCACCGCGACACGCTGGCCGCCGAGCTGGGCTATGCGGAACAGCGCGCGCTCGATCTCGGGATCGCACTCGCGAGCGGCGCTCGCACGCTGCTGCTCGACGAGCCGACGGCCGGCATGAGCCGTGCGCAGGCGGCGCGGATGATTGCGCTGATTCGTGCGACGACGCAGGGGCGCACGGTCCTGCTGATCGAGCACGACATGGATGCGGTGTTCGGCTTCGCCGAACGCATCACGGTGCTCGTGCGCGGCACGGTGATCGCGACCGGCGCGCCGGATGCGATCCGCGCCGATCCGGCCGTGCGGGCCGCCTATCTGGGCGAGGGCAATCCATGAGCGCATTGCTCGAGATTCGCGACCTGCGCGCGTGGTACGGGCTGCAACCGGTGCTCGACGGCGTCGATCTCGCGCTGGCGCCGGGCGAGACGCTCGCGCTGCTCGGCCGCAACGGCTCGGGGCGCTCGACGCTTGCGAAGGCGGTCATGGGGCTCGTGCGCACGGCCGGCTCGGTACGCATCGCCGGCGCCGAATGCGTGGGCGCACGCACGTTTGAGATCGCGCGGCGCGGCGTTGCTTACGTTGCCGAAAGCCGCGACGTGTTCCCGCTGCTGACGGTACGCGACAACCTGCGGCTCGGGTTGCGCGGCGCCAGCGGTGCGGCCGAACGTGCGGCGCTCGAACGGCTGTTCGACCGTTTTCCGTTGCTGGCCGCGCGCGCGGACGTGAAAGCGGGGCGGCTATCGGGCGGCGAGCAGCAGGTGCTCGCGCTGGTGCGGGCGCTGGCCGGCCGCCCGCGCGTGCTGCTCGTCGACGAACCGGCCGAAGGGCTCGCGCCGCTCGCGGTCGACGAAGTCGGCGCGTGCCTTGCCGCGCTGCAGGCCGACGGGGTCGCGATCGTGCTGATCGAACAGCGGCTGCAGTTCGCGCCGCGGCTCGCGCGGCGCGTCGCCGTGATGGGGCGCGGACGGATCGTCTACGACGGCGCGCTCGACGGCCTGGGCGGCGAGGTCGCGAACGCATGGCTGAGCGCCGGCTGACGGTGCGCGAGCGATTGTTCGGCAAACTCTGCCAGTCAATTCGTGCCGAGCCGCTTTATCGCCGTCCGGCCGCACAGTAAATTGCCAGTCATGCCGGTCGCCGCCTCCACGCATCCAGGTACCCGCGCGGCAACCGGCGCCATCCATCGAAAGTCTTGGACTGAGGAATGACATCATGAGCAAGCTGGCAAACAAGGTCGCAATCGTCACCGGCGGATCGAAGGGCATCGGCGCGGCGATCGCGAAGGCGCTGGCCGCGGAAGGCGCATCGGTCGTCGTCAACTATGCGAGCAGCAAGGCGGGTGCCGACGCGGTCGTCGGTGCGATCGTCGAAGCCGGCGGCCGCGCGGTCGCGGTGGGCGGCGACGTGTCGAAGGCAGCCGACGCGCAGCGCATCGTCGATACGGCGATCGACACGTACGGCCGTCTCGACGTGCTCGTCAACAATTCCGGCGTGTACGAATTCGGCGCGATCGAGGCGATCACGGAAGAACATTACCGCCGCCAGTTCGACACGAACGTGTTCGGCGTGCTGCTGATGACGCAGGCAGCCGTCAAGCATCTCGGCGAAGGCGCGAGCATCATCAACATCAGCTCGGTGGTGACCAGCATCACGCCGCCCGCCAGCGCCGTCTATAGCGGTACCAAGGGCGCGGTCGACGCGATCACCGGCGTGCTCGCGCTCGAACTCGGCCCGCGCAAGATTCGCGTGAACGCGATCAACCCGGGGATGATCGTGACCGAGGGCACGCACAGCGCGGGCATCATCGGTTCCGATCTCGACAAGCAGGTGCGCAGCGAGACGCCGCTCGGCCGCCTCGGCGAGCCGGACGACATCGCGTCGGTTGCCGTGTTCCTCGCATCGGACGATGCACGCTGGATGACCGGCGAGCATCTCGTCGTGAGCGGCGGGTTGAACTGATCGCGCAGGGCGGAGCATCGGCACGTCCGCGCCGGTCGCGCCGCCCGTGCCGTTACGCGTGCATCGCGAGCGCATAACGGCCGACGTGCCACTGCAGGCTCTCGACGACGAGCGCGTGATTGTGTTCCGAGTCGAGTCCCGCGATCGTCATCGCGCCGACGATGCCGGCACCGGCGATCCGCAACGGCACGCCGCCGCCGTCGAGCGCATAGTCGTCGTCCGACAGCCCCTGCGACTGCAGCGACCAGCCGGCGCGGCGAAAGCGCTCGCCGACCGCGAGCGAACTGAGGCCGAAGCGCAATACCGTGTTCT
This sequence comes from Burkholderia sp. AU45251, assembly GCF_030482905.1. Lineage (NCBI taxonomy): Bacteria > Pseudomonadati > Pseudomonadota > Betaproteobacteria > Burkholderiales > Burkholderiaceae > Burkholderia > Burkholderia sp. AU45251. Next base: position 128,925 of record NZ_JAUJQH010000015.1, read on the forward strand.
GCCGCCGGCGGATCGCGTCGCTGTCATCGGCGTGGCTGCCGTCGAGTGCACAGTAGAACAGCGGCGCCTGCTCGCCGACGATGCTCACGGCGATCGGCAGCCCGCGACGCGATGCAAGGTTGACCGCGATCTCCCCCATCCGACGAGCGACCTCCGCATTGAAGCGCGGCAGCGCGGGGTTCGACGCGTCGTCGTCGAAGGCTTGGGGTTCGAGGCGAAAGAGGGTCGTCACCATGGCGGCTCCGTGGCGTCGCCGGCTCTGGGTGCGCGTGCCGGGCGTCGCATCGTCACGGGCCGCGCGCGGGCCCGTCTTTCCATCAGCGCTTCGGTGCGTCGAGCATCCATTCGTGCGCGGGATCGTTCTTGAACGCCCACGCGCGGCTCGGCCCGGCCATCACGTTCAGGTAGTACAGGTTGTAGCCGTGCGGCGCGACCACCGGGTGGTAGCCGCGCGGCACCATCACGACGTCGTGGTCCTCGACCGCGCACGCTTCGTCGAGGCTGCGATCGTCCGTGTACACGCGCTGGAATGCGAAACCCTGCGGCGGATCGATCCGGTGGTAATAGGTTTCCTCGAGCGACGTTTCGTCGGGCGCCGCGTCGCGATCGTGCTTGTGCGGCGGATAGCTGCTCGAATGGCTGGCCGGCGTGACGACCTCGACCACGAGCAGCCGGTCGGCGGCCGGGTTGTCGCCCATCAGGATGTCGCACACGTAGCGCGTGTTGGTGCCTTGCCCACGTACCGAGCGGCGCATCCGCTCGCCGTCGAGGCGTTGCACGGGCTTGTCGCCGCTCGCGTACGGCGCGGTGCACAGCGCGATTTCCGCATCGCGCGTCGCGACCAGCGTGACCGTCTTGCCGCCCGGCACGTACAGCGCGTCCGGCGACACGTCCTCGAAGACGCTGTCGCGCTTGCCGAGCGCATCGTAGGTGTTGCCGTCGACGTCCGCGCGCACCGTGCCGGTGAGCACGACGACGCACAGCTCGCGCGTGCCGGTGTCGAGCGTTTCGGTGTCGCCGGGCTTCAGGCGCAGCGCTCGGAAACCGACGTGCTTCCAGCCGGCCGACTCGGGTGTGACGTTGCAGATTTCGCGGTCGGCAGACGCCTTGACCAGCAGGGGAGAAATCGTCATGGGGTGGGGCTCCGCAATAGAGTAGGGCTCATGCGTTCACGTGCTCAACCGGTCGACGATCGCGCGCAGCGATTCGTAACCCTTCTTTGCATACGCATAGCTCGGTGCGACGGCCGGATCCTGCTCGGCCTCGACGACGAGCCAGCCTTCGTAGCCGGCGTCCTTCAGCGTGTGCAGCGTTGCCTCGTAGTCGAGCGCGCCGTCGCCCGGCACCGTGAAGGTGCCGTTGATCACGCCGTTCAGGAAGCTCCAGCCGTCGTTGCGCGCCTGCGTGACGACCTGCGGCCGCACGTCCTTGCAATGCACGTGGACCACCCGCGACACATGTTTCTTCAGCAGCGTCACCGGGTCGGCCGCGCCGCCGAAATACGCGTGGCCGGTATCGAACAGCAGGAACACCTTCGCCGGGTCGGTCAGCGCCATCAGCCGGTCGACGTCGTCGGGCGACTCGACGTACGCGCCCATGTGGTGATGGTAGGCGAGCTTGATCCCGTACGTGTCGAGCAGGTGCGCGCCGAATGCGTCCAGGCGCGCCGCGTAGCGCCGCCAGGCTTCATCGTCGACGAAGCGCGGCCGCTTCGCGACCGGCGTGTCGATGTTGCCCTGGATTGTGCCCGCGCATTCGCCGTAGACCACCACCTTCACGTCGTTGTACTGCAGCTTCGTCATGTGCGCGCGGCAGCGCTCGATCTCGGCGGCGACCGCATCGGCGTCGCTCATGCCCGGCTCGACCTCGGCCAGGAAGCCCGAATACCAGCCCGACACGCACACGAGGCCGAACTCGGCGAGCTTCGCTTTCAGCTCGGGGCCCGTCTTCGGAAACTTGTTGCCGAGCTCGAAGCCCACATAGCCGATTTCGGCGCCTTCCTTCAGCGCTGTTTCGAGCGGCGTCTCGCCGCCGAGCGACGGCAGGTCGTCGTTCATCCACGACAGGGGATTGATACCGATGCGGACGTTCCAGCTCATGACGTGCTTCCTTGGTTCGAATGTGTTGTTCGCGGGGGAGGATTCGTGGGCAGTGCGCGCCATCAGCGCCGCTGCCGGGTCTTCGCATCGAGGTACGCGCGGTGTGCCGACTCGACGCCGGCGCGTTCGGATACTTGCGGCACGGCGACTTCCCACCATGCGCCGCCGTCGTCGGTCGTGCGGCGGTGCGTGGTGTCGATCACGAGCACCTGGCTCTTCTTCGCCGCGCGGGCGCGTTTCATTTCGCTGCGCAGCTCGCCGATGTCGCGCACGTGCACGGCTTCGGCGCCCATCGCGCGCGCATGCATCGCGAAATCGATCGTCGAGCGCTCGCCGCCCTCCGGCACGCAGTCGTCGAGCATGTTGTTGAAGCTCGCGCCGCCGCAATTCAGTTGCAGCCGCTCGATGCAACCGTAGCCGCGGTTGTCGAGGATCACGACGATGATCTTGCGGCCGAGCATCACCGACGTCGCGAGTTCGGCGTTAAGCATCATGTACGAGCCGTCGCCGACGATCACGATCACTTCGCGCTCCGGCCGCGCGAGCTTCGCGCCGAGGCCGCCCGCGACCTCGTAGCCCATGCACGAGTATGCATAGTCCATGTGGTAGTTGCCGGCAACGCCGCTGCGCCACAGCTTGTGCAGTTCGGCCGGCAGCGTGCCGGCCGCGCACACGACGAGGTCGTCGCGCGCGCTGTCGCGCCCCGCGTCGGTTGCGGAATCGCGCACCGCGCCGATCACCTCGGCGTCGTACGGCAGCGTGTCGGTCGGCACGCGTGTCGTCAGCTCGGTCACGCGCGCGTTCCACGCGGCGGCCTGGTCGCGGTTGCCTGCCGTCCACGCGGGATCGGCGTGCCAGCCGGCCAGCGCGGCCGACAGCTGGCCGAGGCCCGTGCGCGCATCGGCCACCAGTTGCCGGCCGCGTTTCTTGCCCGCGTCGAACGGCTGCACGTTCAGGCTCAATAGCGTCGCGTTGCCGTAGAGCGCATGCGAGCCGGTCGTGAAGTCCTGCAGCCGCGTGCCGACCGCGAACACCACGTCGGCCTGCGCGGCCGCGCGGTTCGCGGCAGGCGAGCCCGTCACGCCGATCGAGCCGAGATTCAGCGGATGGTCCCACGCGAGGCTGCCCTTGCCGGCCTGCGATTCGGCGACCGGCACGCCATGCGTGTCGGCGAACGCGCGCAGCGCGTCCCATGCCTGGCTGTACAGCACGCCGCCGCCCGCGACGATCAGCGGCTTCTTCGCGGCCTTCAGCACGTCGAGCGCATCGGCGAGTTCGAGCGCGTCGGCCGGCGGCCGGCGCATCCGGATCACCGGCGGCGCGAAGAAATCCTCGGGCCAGTCATACGCGAAGGTCTGCACGTCCTGCGGCAGCGCGAGGCACACGGGGCCGCATTGCGCGGGGTCGGTCATCACCTGGATCGCGCGCGGCAGCGCGACGAGCAGTTGCTCGGGCGACGTGATCCGGTCGAAGTAGCGGGTCACCGGCCGGAAGCAGTCGTTCGCGCTGACGTCGCCCTGTTCGAAATCCTCGACCTGCTGCAGCACCGGGTCGGGCAGCCGCGACACGAACACGTCGCCGGGCAGCAGCAACAACGGCAGACGGCCGACGTGCGCGAGCGCGGCCGACGTCAGCATGTTGGTCGCGCCGGGGCCGATGCTCGACGTCACGGCCATCATCCGCTGGCGGAAATTCGCTTTTGCGAACGCGACGGCCGCATTGGCCATCCCTTGCTCGTTGTGGGCGCGGAAGGTCGGCAGCCGGTCTTTCTCAGCATGCAGCGCCTCGCCGAGCCCGGCCACGTTGCCGTGGCCGAAGATCGCGAACACGCCGCCGCAGTACGGCAGGATCTCGGTGCGGCCGTCGGGCTGGACGACTTCGGCGCGCAGGGCGGCCAGGTAGCGCACGAGCGCCTGGCTGACGGTCAGTCTCACGGTAGAGGTCATGTCGGTCGGTGAAGAGGAGTGGGTCATCGCAGGCGTCGCGTCAGGCTGCGGCGGCGCGGGCGGCTGCGGCACGGCGGCCGAGCCACGCATCCACGAGCTGCGCGAAATTACCGGCGACTTCGTCGATCAGTGCCTGGTCGTCGATCCGGCCGGCGAACCAGTTCAGCGACGCATCGGCCCACAGCGTGCGCCCGACCATGAAGCCCTTGACGATCGGGTTGGTCGCCGAGCGGAAGCTGTCGACGAGATAGTCCAGCGGCTGGTTCAGCCCGAGGATCACCGCGCCGCGGCAGTGCGGATCGCGCTCGGCGATCAGCGCTTCGAGCCGCGCCCAGCCGTCGGCGCTCAGCGGCGTGAGCTTCCACCATTCGGGCATCACGCCGAGGTTGTAGAAGCGCGCGATCGTGCGTAGCACCGCATCGTCCTCGGTGCCGGCCGGCGTGACCGCGCGCGGCGGAATCATTTCCAGCAGCAGCTCGTTGCCGCTGGCGCGCGTGGCTTCCCACAGTTCCAGTACGCGCTGCTCCTGTTCGACGCGCAGGTCGACCTGGTCGTCGGGGTGATAGTGAACGAGGCACTTCACGACCTGCTCGGTCGGCCAGTGCGTGAGCGACGAGCCGACCGAGCGCGTTTCGTCGAAACGCAGCGGCCGCGAGCCCGGCAGCTCGACCGGGCGGCCGACCCACCAGCCGCGCCCGGTGGCCGACGCAAGCGCGTCGCTGCCGTAGCCGCCGCCGTCGATCAGCACGCCGACGTGGCCTTCAATTTGACGATCGCGCTCGACCTGTTCGACCGCGCGCACGAGCAGGCGCTTCAGCGTCTTGATCCGCGCTTCGTCCGCGCCGGCCTGCACCGCGAGTTCGTAGAACTGGCTGCGATGGTCGAACGCCATCACGCACAGGTCGTCCCATTCGCGGCGCGGCACCGTCACGCGATGCAGGTGCGCGAGCGTGTGGTCGGCGTCGACCACCGGATTGCGGCTGCCGTCGAACCAGTGCGCGAGCTCGGCCGGCGTCGGCATCGCGGCCGAGCACGCATGGCGCGACACGACGATCGCGCCGCACGCGTTCGCGATGCGTGTCGACTCGGCCCAGTCGCGACCGCGCAGCAGCCCCGACAGCAGGCCCGACAGGAACGCGTCACCCGCGCCGAGCACGTTGAGCACCTCGACGCGTTCGCCGAGGAAGGTCGGCGCATCGTCGAGGCGGGCCGGAATGTCGCCCTCGATCACGCAGCAGCCGAGCGCGCCGCGCTTGACGACCAGCGTCGCGTTCGTGATCTTGCGCACCGCCTGCAACGAGCCGATCACGTCGTGCGGCACGCCGCCCGCGATCAGGAATTCCTCCTCGGTGCCGACCAGCAGGTCGAATTCGCCGAGCACCTGCTGCAACTGACGCGTCACCTGCGCATCCGGCACGTAGCGGTTTTCGCCCGCGCCGCGCGCGGTCAGCCCCCACAGCACGGGCCGGTAGTCGATATCGAGAATTCGCACGACACCATGGCGACGCGCATAACCGAGCGCGGTCAGCGACGCTTCGCGCGTGCCCGGCGTCGACAGGTGTGTGCCGGTGATCGCGAGCGCGCGGCAGCCGGCGATGAAGTCCTCGCGGATCTCGTCGGCGCGCACGGCCATGTCCGCGCAGTTCTCGCGCATGAACAGCAGCGGGAACGTGTCGCGATCCTTCAGCCCGAGCAGCACCAGCGCGGTGAGGCGTTCGCGGTCGGTCTGCAGCTGGCTCGTGTCGCAGCCTTCGCGCTCGAGCGTCTCGCGCAGGAAGCGGCCCATCTGCTCGTCGCCGACGCGCGAGATCATCGCGGTCCTCAGCCCGAGCCGGGCCACGCCGAACGCGACGTTGCCGGACGAGCCGCCGAGATACATCTGGAAACTGCGCGCGTCTTCCAGGCGGCTGCCGTACTGCTGCGCATAGAGATCCACGGCCACGCGGCCGAGGCAGGCGAGATCGATGGGGCGGTCACTCGGAAAGTTCAGCAGGCTCATATCACGTGTCACGCTCGCGGCCGGCGTTCGGCGATGCCGGCGGATTAGGGGACCGATCCTCTGGCGGTGATCCGCACCGTGTGCTGCACGACGCGGGACTGCCTGCCGCAAGGAATCGGGCTACGGAACGGAGTCTAGACTTTTTGGAAATCTAGTTCCCTAGGTGAAATCACGTAGAAATAAATTTCCAAATTTTCGAGGAAGTGATCTACAGTTTCATCCGGATGCTTCAGTCCGTATCGGACTCGGCCCGGCGGCGCGCAACGCGCCGTTTTCCGCCCCCCGGAGATGAGGAGACAGATTGATCATGAAGACCAAGCTGATGGCCGTCGCGGCCGCCGCGATCCTGGCTGCGCCGCTCGCGCATGCCGAGAAGATCGGCGTGACGATGGCGTCGTTCGACGACACGTTCCTGACCATCCTGCGCAACGGCATCGCCGATTCGGCGAAGAAGGACGGCGCGACGGTACAGATCGAGGACGGCGGCAACGACGTCGGCAAGCAGTTGAGCCAGGTCCAGAACATGATTGCGCAGAAGGTCGACGCGATCATCGTGAACGCGGTCGATACCGACGCGACGCCGAAGATCACCAAGATGGTGACGGCCGCGAAGATCCCGCTCGTGTACGTGAACCGCAAGCCGGTCGATTTCGACAAGCTGCCGGCCGGCGTCGCCGTGGTCGCGTCCGACGAGAAGCAGTCGGGCACGCTGCAGGCGCGCCAGGTGTGCAAGCTGCTCGGCGGCAAGGGCGACCTCCTCGTGCTGATGGGTGAACTGTCCAACGAATCGGCGCGCGCCCGCACCAAGGACATCGAGGACGTGATCGCGACGAAGGATTGCGCGGGCATGAAGATCGTCGACAAGCGCGAAGGCAAGTGGAGCCGCACGCAGGGTCAGGACATCACGATGAACTGGCTGAGCTCCGGCATGAAGTACGACGCGATCATCTCCAACAACGACGAGATGGCGATCGGCGCGATCAACGCGCTGAAGGCTGCGCGCAAGTGGACGCCGAAGACGATCGTCGCCGGCATCGACGCGACGCCGGACGGTCTCGCGTCGATGAAGAGCGGCGAGCTGAAGGTGTCGGTCTACCAGAACGCGGCCGGGCAGGGGCAGCAGGCCGTCGCGGCCGCGCTCAAGCTCGCGAAGAAGCAGCCCGTCGATCGCTACGTGAACGTGCCGTTCGAGCTCGTGACGCCCGAGAACATGAACCAGTACGCGAAGCACTGACCGGTGAACCGTTGAACTGCGCGGGCCCGGCATGGCCGGGTTCGCGCGCGACTCGTCGAGGAACGTCCATGTTTACAGCCAGGATCGCGCGCCCGATGGCCGGCGACGATGCGCCGGCCGCTTCGTCCGGCTCGACCGGCTCGTCGGCCCCGCCGGCTTCTTCCGCGGCCGACTGCGTGCTCGAGGTGCGCGGCGTCGGCAAGTCCTTTCCCGGCGTCGTCGCGCTCGACGGCGTGCAGTTCCGCGTGCGTCGCGGCACCGTCCATGCGCTGATGGGCGAGAACGGCGCGGGCAAGTCGACGCTGATGAAGATCATCGCGGGCGTCTACACACCGGACCAGGGCGAGATCCTGATCAACGGCGAGCCCGTCGTGCTGAACGGCCCGCTCGATGCGCTCGATCGCGGCATCGCGATGATCCACCAGGAACTCAACCTGATGCCGTACATGACGGTCGCGGAGAACATCTGGATCCGCCGCGAACCGAAGAACCGTTTCGGCCTGATCGATCACGCGGCGCTGCGCCGCCAGACGGCCGAGTTGTTCGAGCGGCTGTCGATCGACATCGATCCGGAAACCGACGTGCGCACGCTGACGGTCGCGAGCCGCCAGATGGTCGAGATCGCGAAGGCCGTGTCGTTCGACTCGGACGTGCTGATCATGGACGAGCCGACCTCCGCACTGACCGACAAGGAAGTCACGCACCTGTTCCGGATCATTCGCCAGCTGCGCGAGCAGGGCAAGGGCATCGTCTACATCACGCACAAGATGAACGAGCTGTTCGAGATTGCCGACGAGTTCTCGGTGTTCCGCGACGGCAAGTACATCGGCACGCATGCGTCGAGCGATGTCACGCGCGACGACATCATCCGCATGATGGTCGGGCGCGAGATCACGCAGATGTTTCCGAAGGAGGAGGTGCCGATCGGCGAGGTCGTGCTGTCGGTGCAGAACCTCGGCGTCGACGGCGTGTTCCGCGACGTGAGCTTCGAGCTGCGCGCGGGCGAGATCCTCGGCGTGGCCGGCCTCGTCGGCTCGGGGCGCTCGAACGTCGCGGAGGCGCTGTTCGGCGTCGTGCCGGCCACGACGGGCGAGATCCGGATCGACGGCAAGCCGGTGCGCATTACGACGCCCGCGCAGGCGATGAAGCACGGGATGGCCTTCCTCACCGAAGACCGCAAGGACACCGGCTGCTTCCTGAATCTCGACCTGCTCGCGAACATGGAAGCAGCGGTGCTCAGCAACCGCTACGTGAAGTTCAATTTCGTGCAGCAGGCGCAACTGAAACGCGACTGCGAGGAAATGAGCCGGATGCTGCGCGTGAAGTCGCCCGGGCTGCACGAGGAAATCCAGAATCTGTCGGGCGGCAACCAGCAGAAGGTGCTGATCGGCCGGTGGCTGCTCACGCAGCCGCGCATCCTGATCCTCGACGAGCCGACGCGCGGCATCGACGTCGGCGCGAAGGCCGAGATCCACCGGCTCGTCAGCGCGCTCGCCGGCAAGGGCGTCGCGGTGCTGATGATCTCGTCGGAAATGCCGGAAGTGCTGGGAATGAGCGATCGCGTGATGGTGATGCACGAAGGGCGCATGACCGGCATCGTCGATCGCAAGGACGCTGACCAGGTCCGCATCATGGATCTCGCGTCGCGTTGAGCCGAAACAAGATTGGAGACAAAGCAATGGGCAACCTGAACCCGGTCGCGGATGCGCAGACCATGACCCTCAAGGCGCGGCACACGAAGTGGCCGCCCGAACTGAGCATCTTCCTCGTGCTCGTCGGCATCAGCCTGTTCTTCGAGATCGTCGGCTGGATCGTCGTCGGCCAGAGCTTCCTGTTCAATGCCGAACGGCTCGAGATCATCGTGCTGCAGATGGCCGTGATCGGCATCATCGCGGTCGGCGTGAACCTCGTGATCATCACCAGCGGGATCGACCTGTCGTCGGGCTCGGTCGTGGCCGCCGCGGCGGTCGTCTCGGCGAGTCTCGCGCAGGTGTCCGACTTCCCGCGCGCGGTGTTTCCGCACCTGACCGACCTGCCGATCATCTGGCCGGTGCTGGCCGGCGTGTGCGTCGGGCTGCTGGTCGGCCTGCTGAACGGCTCGCTGATCGCGATGACGGGCATCCCGCCGTTCATCGCGACGCTCGGCACGATGGTGGCCGCGCGCGGCTTCGCGAAGTGGTTCACCAACGGGATGCCGGTGTCGATGCTGACCGACCCGTTCGCGGCCATCGGCGCAGGCGCCAATCCGGTGATCATCTTTCTCGTGATCGCCGCGATCTTCCACGTCGTGCTGCGCTACACGCGCTTCGGCAAGTACACCTATGCGATCGGCGCGAACCGCCACGCGGCCGTCGTGTCGGGTATCAACGTCACGCGACACCTGATCTTCGTCTACGCGATCGCCGGCCTGCTGAGCGGGATCGCCGGCACCGTGACGGCCGCGCGTGCGATCTCGGGCCAGTCGGGCATGGGCGTGATGTACGAACTCGACGCGATCGCGGCCGTCGTGATCGGCGGCACGTCGCTGTCGGGCGGCCTCGGCCGCGTGACGGGCACCGTGATCGGCGTGCTGATCCTCGGCGTGATGACGTCGGGCTTCACGTTCATCCGCATCGACGCGTATTACCAGGAGATGGTGAAGGGCGCGATCATCGTCGCGGCCGTGATCGCCGACCAGTACCGCAACAAGAAGAAGCGCCGCTGACCCGTCAAGCATCGCCGGACGCGGGCGGCACGTGCCGCCGCCTGGGTCCGGTACCCGCCACCGTCGAGGACATTCGATGAAGATCGCGCTGGACCCCTACATGATTCGCCACCTGCCGCTCGACCGCCTGCCGCACGCGGTGGCCGAGCTCGGCTACGATCAGATCGAGCTGTCGCCGCGCGGTGACTTCCTCGACTGGTGGGTGATGCCGCGCGCCACGCGCGAACGGATGGCCGCGTTCCGGCAGGCGATGCGCGCGAGCGGCGTCGGCCTTGCGTCGCTGCAGCCGATGTACCGCTGGGCGAGCCCGTTCGAGGACGAGCGTCAATGGGCCGTGCGTTGCTGGAAGAAGGCGATCGAGGTGGCGGTCGAAATGGAGTGCGCGCTGATGGTGTCGGAGTTCGGGCGCGGCGCGTCGCCGGAGCGCTCGGTCGGTGAACGACCCGGCGCGAACCCGAAGGAGCTGTGTGAAGCCGCGTGGTTCCGTTCGATGGACGAGCTGCTGCCGATCCTCGAACGCGAACGCATCGTGCTGTCGGTCGAGCCGCATCCGGAGGACTGGATCGAGCAGCTGCAGCCCGCGATCGACATCGTCACGAACCTCGGCTCGCCGTCGCTGAAGCTGTCGTACATCGCGCCGCACACGTTCTACTACGGCGACGACATGGCCGCGATGATCGCGCAGGCCGCGCCGATCCTCGCGCACGTACGCGTGGCCGACACCTTCGACCACCGCAAGAGCAGCCAGCTGCGCTACATCGTGAACCCGCCCGGTTCGAACCAGATTCGCGTGCACCAGCATCTCGACATCGGGCAGGGCGAGATCGACTGGGACGTGTTCTTCCGGGCGCTCGGCGCGGCAGGCTTCGACGGCGTGATGTCGTCGTGCGTGTTCGCGTGGGAGGAGCGCGCGGAAGCATCGTCGCGCTACATGCGCGACACGATCCAGCGCTACGTCGATCGTCATTTCGATCGCTCGGTGCGCTGACGAATGACTGACCGGTGCGGCGCGTGCCGCACCGCCAATGAACGACTGGAGACTCTTAGATGACCTTGCAAATCGGCGTGATCGGCTGCGGTGCGATCGGCCAGGACCATATTCGCAGACTGACCCGCACGCTGTCCGGCGCGCGCGTCGTGGCCGTCAACGACATCGATCCGCAGCAGGCGCGCGACGCGGTGACGAAGTACGCGCTCGACGCCGAGATCTACGGCGACGGCCACGAGGTGGTCGCGGCCGCCGACGTGCAGGCCGTGCTCGTCACGTCATGGGGGCCGACGCACGAAGCGTTCGTGCTCGACGCGATCGCGCACGGCAAGCCCGTGTTCTGCGAGAAGCCGCTCGCCGTCACGGCCGAAGGCTGCATGCGGATCGTCGAAGCCGAAGCGGCGCACGGCAAGCGGCTCGTGCAGGTCGGCTTCATGCGTCCGTACGACGAAGGCTATCGCGCGCTGAAGCGCGTGATCGACAGCGGCGAGATCGGCGCGCCGCTGATGCTGCATTGCGCGCACCGCAACCAGTCGGTCGGCGAGCGCTACACGACCGACATGGCGATCACCGACACGCTGATCCACGAACTCGACGTGCTGCGCTGGCTGCTCGGCGAAGACTACGTGAGTACGCAGGTCGTCTATCCGAAGAAGACGCGCCATGCGTCCTCGCATCTCGCCGATCCGCAGATCGTGCTGCTGGAAACCGCGAGCGGCGTGCGTATCGACGTCGAGATCTTCGTGAACTGCCAGTACGGCTACGACATCCAGTGCGAGGTGGTGGGCGAGCAGGGCATCGCGAAGCTGCCCGATCCGCCGGCCGTGGGGCTCAAGCATGCGGCGCGGCAGTCGGTCGAGATCATGACCGACTGGAAGGAGCGCTTCATCGCGTCGTACGACGTCGAGCTGCAGGCGTTCATCGACGGCGTGCGACAGGGCGTGCTGACCGGGCCGTCCGCCTGGGACGGCTACGCGGCGGCGGTCGCGGCCGACGCCTGCGTGCGTGCGCAAAAGAGCGGGGCGGTCGAGCCGATCGCGATGGCCGAACGCCCTGCGTTCTATCGCGGCTGAACCGCAGCCGCCTACTTGCCGGACTGACCGACATGACGATGAAGATGGGTTGCGCACCGTGCTGCTGGGGCGTCGACGACGTGAAGAACCCGCACCTGCCGCCGTGGCGGCAGGTGCTCGCCGAGGCGGCCGAGGCCGGCTACTCGGGTATCGAGCTTGGGCCATACGGCTACATCCCGCTGGAACTCGACGTGGCGAGCGCGGAGCTCGAGCGGCAGCGCCTGAGCATCACCGCCGGCACGATCTTCGACGATCTCGTATCGCCGGAGAACCTGCCGAACCTGTTACGCCAGACGCGCGAGATCTGCGCGCTGATCACGCGGCTGCCGAAACTGCCGACGCAGGACGGCCAGCGCTACGCGGCGCCGTATCTGGTCGTGATGGACTGGGGCCACGAGGAGCGCGATTACGCGGCCGGCCACGCCGATCGCGCGCCACGGCTGTCGGACGCAAGCTGGTCGACGATGGTCGAGCACATCCGGCAGATCGCGACGATCGCGCGCGACGAATTCGGCGTGCGCACGGTGATCCATCCGCATGCGGGCGGCTATATCGAGTTCGCGGACGAGATCGACCGGATCGTCGCCGACATTCCGGCCGACACGGCGGGCCTCTGTCTCGATACGGGCCATCTGTACTACTCGGGCATGGATCCGGAAACCTGGCTGCGCCGCCACGCGGCGCGTCTCGACTACGTGCATTTCAAGGACATCGACGCGGCCGTGTACGACGCGGTGATGGGCGAGCACATCGCGTTCTTCGCGGCTTGCGCGCGCGGCGTGATGTGCCCGATCGGCAAGGGCATGCTCGACTACCGGTCGATCAAGCAGGCGCTCGACGAGATCGGCTACGCCGGCTACATCACGATCGAACAGGAGCGCGACCCGCGCAATGCCGGCACGAGCCTGCGCGACGTGGCCGCGAGCCGCGCGTTTCTCGCGTCGGCCGGTTTCGCTTGATGATCTGAATACGGACAAGGAACGACACAATCATGATCGACGGACAGATTCTGCTTGGACATTCGATTCGCTGGGGCATGGTCGGCGGCGGGCTCGGCAGCCAGATCGGCTACAGTCACCGGTCGGCCGCGTTGCGCGACGGCAGCTTCCAGCTGGTCGCCGGCGCGTTCGACATCGATCCCGAGCGCGGCCGCCAGTTCGGCGTGAAGCTCGGCGTCGCGGCGGAGCGCTGCTATCCCGACTACGCGACGATGTTCGACGCCGAGGCGCGCCGCCCTGACGGCATTCGCGCGGTGTCGATCGCGACGCCGAACAACACGCACTTCGAGATCTGCCGTGCGGCGCTGAACGCGGGGCTGCACGTGGTCTGCGAGAAGCCGCTGTGCTTCACGACCGAGGAGGCCGAAACGCTGCAGCGGCTGTCGGTCGAGAAGAACCGGATCGTCGGCGTCGCGTACGGCTACTCCGGACACCAGATGATCGAACAGGCGCGCGAGATGATCGCGCGCGGCGATCTCGGCGAGATCCGCATCGTGCAGATGCAGTTCGCGCACGGGTTCCACAGCGAGGGCGTCGAGGCCGCGAGCGCGGCTGCGCGCTGGCGCGTCGACCCGAAGTTCGCGGGCCCGAGCTACGTGCTCGGCGACATCGGCACGCATCCGCTGTACATCTCGGAAGTGATGGCGCCCGAGCTGAAGATCCGGCGGCTGATGTGTTCGCGGCAGAGCTTCGTGAAGAGCCGCGCGCCGCTGGAAGACAATGCGTTCACGATCATGGAATACGACACGGGCGCGGTTGGCTACGTGTGGTCGAGCGCGGTGAACGCGGGCTCGATGCACGGCCAGAAGGTGCGCGTGATCGGCTCGAAGGCGAGCGTCGAGTGGTGGGACGAGCATCCGAACCAGTTGCGCTACGAAGTGCAGGGGCAGCCCGCGCAGGTGCTCGATCGCGGGATGGGCTATCTGCATCCGCACGCATTGCGCGAGGATCGCATCGGCGCCGGGCATCCGGAGGGGTTGTTCGAGGCCTGGTCGAATCTCTATGCGCGCTTCGCACTCGCGATGGATGCGGCCGATCGCGGCGACGCCGCGGCGTTGAAGAACATCCGCTATCCGGACGTTCATGCGGGCGTGGAAGGCGTGCGCTGGGTCGAGAACTGCGTGCGCTCGGCCGATGCGGGCGGCGTGTGGGTCGACTATCGTTGAACGGCGCGCGACGGGCCGGCTGCGGCGCGCTGCGCGCCCGTCGTGCAAGGCTTTGCACCGACGGCCGGCCTTGGTAGACACCCTAATCTTTACGACGCCGCGAGAGCGTTGGACAATCGCTTCCAGCATTGCCGTGGAGCGTAGGCAAGTGATGATCGAGCGCGTGGGAGCGAGCACGCGGCGCGGGCCGCGCCGCAAACGTGATTAAATTCGCCCTTCATGCATGTATCCAGGTGAGTCCCGGGCCGCGCCCGCCAGTATCGCGCGCACGTCGGGGCCGTCAACTTCGCGCTATCCGATGAGTTCATCCGAGAAACCTCCCGCCACCGTCGAGCAGTTCCTGCAGCATCTGACGCAGGAGTACGACGGCCTCAGCAATCGCCTGAAGGTGATTGCGCGCCACGTGGAAACGCATCGGGACCAGCTTGGCCTGGAAGGCATCCAGTCGCTCGCGGAAGCGTGCGGCGTCCAGCCGTCGGCCGTCGTGCGCTTCGCGAAGCATTTCGGCTTTTCCGGTTTCTCCGAGATGCAGAAGCTGTTCCGCGAGGGGCTCGCGCAACAGATCGCGCCGGGGCGCGCGTACAACCTGCGGCTGCGCGATGTGATCGAATCGGGCTCGTCGAGCCTGCAGCCCGAGCAGATCGCCGACGAGTTCATCAAGGGCAGTATTGCCGGGATGCAGCAGCTGCGGCAGACGCTCGATTCGCAGGCGCTCGCGCAGGCCGTCGACCTGCTCGCCGACACGCAGGCGATCTGGATCGCGGGCTCGCGGCGCGCGTTTCCGATCGCCGTGTACCTCGACTATGCGCTGCAGCACACCGACAAGCGCATCGGCCTGTTCAGCGCGCTCGGCAGCATGCATCTCGGCCAGATCCGCTCGGTGCGCGAGGGCGACGTGATGATCGTCATCTCGTTCATGCCGTACGCGGAGGAAACCGTGCAGGTCGCGCAACAGGCCGTGCAGCGCGGCGCGCGGCTGATCGCGATCACCGACAGCCGGATGAGCCCGCTGGCGCGGGAGGCCGAGGTGACGCTGATGGTGCAGGACAGCGCGACGTTCGGCTTCCGCGCGCTGACGGCCACGATGGGGCTCGCACAGAGCCTGTTCGTCGCGCTCGCGTACCGGCTCGAACTGTCGTACTTGCCGACCGCCGACGGCGCGCACGGCACGCAGGCCGGCTGACGCATCCTGCCGGCGTACCGCCCGCGCGACCGATCGGCGGGCGGCGTGCCGTCAGGCGCTTACTTGGCGGTCGGCATCGCGAATTCGGCGCCCTTGCCGATGCTCGACGACCAGCGCTGCATCACCGACTTCTGGCGCGTATAGAAGCGCACGCCTTCCTCGCCGTATGCGTGCATGTCGCCGAACAGGCTCTTCTTCCAGCCGCCGAAACCATGCCACGCCATCGGCACCGGAATCGGCACGTTGATGCCGACCATGCCGACCTGGATGCGCCGCGAGAACTCGCGCGCGATGCCGCCGTCGCTCGTGAAGCACGACACGCCGTTGCCGAATTCATGCGCGTTGATCAGGTCGACCGCCTCGCCGAAATCCTTCACGCGCACGCAGCCGAGCACGGGCCCGAAGATTTCTTCCTTGTAGATGCGCATATCGGGCGTCACGTGGTCGAACAGCGTGCCGCCGGTGAAGAAGCCTGCCTCGCGGCCCGGCACGCGCAGCCCGCGGCCGTCGACCACCAGTTGCGCGCCTTCGTTCACGCCTTGCTCGATATAGCCTTCGATGCGCTTGAGTGCATCGCCGGTGACGATCGGGCCCATCTCGACCTCCGGCGACATGCCGTCGCCGATCACCAGCTTGCGCGCGCGCTCGGCCACCAGCGGCACGATCTTGTCCGCAATGTCGCCGACCAGCACCGCGACGCTGATCGCCATGCAGCGTTCGCCGGCCGAACCGTACGCGGCGCCGATCAGCGCATCGACGGCCTGCTCGAGGTTCGCGTCGGGCATCACGACGAGGTGATTCTTCGCGCCGCCGAGTGCCTGCACGCGCTTGCCGGATTGCACGGCACGCTGCTGCACATAGGCCGCGATCGGCGTCGAGCCGACGAAGCTGACGGCTTGCACGTCCGGGTGGTCGAGCAGTGCGTCGACCGCGCCCTTGTCGCCCTGCACGACGTTGAACACGCCGGCCGGCAGCCCCGCCTGCGTGAGCAGGTCGGCGATGAACAAGGCCGCCGACGGGTCGCGCTCGCTCGGCTTCAGCACGAACGTGTTGCCCGTCGCGATCGCGACCGGGAACATCCAGCACGGCACCATGCACGGGAAGTTGAACGGCGTGATGCCCGCGACGACGCCGAGCGGCTGGCGCATCGTCCAGTTGTCGATGCCGGTGCTGACCTGGTCGGTGAAGTCGCCCTTCAGGAGCTGCGGCACGCCGCAGGCGAATTCGATGATGTCGATGCCGCGGGCGACTTCGCCCTGCGCGTCGGAGAACACCTTGCCGTGCTCGGCCGTGATGATCGCCGCGAGGGCGTCGCGGTGCTCGTTCATCAGTTGCAGGAAGCGGTGCATGACGCGCGCGCGGCGGATCGGCGGCGTCGCGGCCCAGGCCGGGAACGCGGCGTGGGCCGACGCGACGGCCTGTTGCACTTCGCTGTCGTCGGCGAGCGCCACGCGGCGCACCGCACGGCCGAGCGCGGGATTGAGAACGTCCTGGAAGCGGCCGCTGCGGCCGGCGACGGGCGCGCCGTCGACATAGTGGCCGACATCGGCGTCGGACGTGTACGCGGGAACCGGATTCATTGTGTCTCCTGGGGATCGGGTGGGAGTGGACAGCACCCAGTCTAGGCAAACGAGCAGGGCGGGAGAAGGCCGCGCAGCTTGATTCACTGTTCAGAATTCTGAATAATCACCGGATGAATCAGCAAAATGTCCAGGCGCTCTGGCCGCATATCCATTCGCTGACGGTGCTGGCCGCGGCCGGCAGTTTCACGGCCGCCGCGCAGCGGCTCGGCATCAGCAAGGCCGCGATGAGCCAGCGCATCGCCGATCTCGAAAAGGCGGCCGGCGTGCCGCTCGTGCGGCGCACGACGCGCAGCGTGCGGCTCACCGACGCGGGCCAGACGCTCGTCGACAGCACGCGCGACGCGTTCGAGTCGATCGGGCAGCACTTCGCGCGCGTGAAGGACCTGGCCGGCGAGCCGCGCGGCCTGCTGCGCGTGACGGTGCCGGTCGCGCTCGGGCGCCAGCAGATCGTGCCGCACCTGCCCGATTTCCTGCGGCAGCATCCGGGCGTGCAGATCGAGCTCGACCTGTCGGACCGGCTGCATTCGCTGACGCAGGAGGGCTTCGACCTCGCGATCCGCCATACGACCACCGCGCCGCAGACCCACGTCGCGTGGAAGCTGTGCGACACGCGCTCGCTGCTCGTCGCGAGCCGCGACTACCTCGACGCGCGCGGCGCGCCGCGGCACCCGAGCGAGCTCGTCGACCACAGCTGCCTGTGCTACCTGCGCGACAACGAGCCGGCCGCATGGAGCTTCGAGCCGCACGGCCGGCGGCGCGAGCGGGTGAGCGTGCCGGTGCGCGGCAGCTTCGCGGCGAACAACAGCGAGGCGATGCGCGAGGCTGCGCTCGGCGGGCTCGGCATCGCGCTGCTGCCGGATTTCAGCGCGCAGCGCGATCTCGACGCCGGCCGGCTCGTCGCGCTGCTCGACGGCTGGCGGCCATCGGGCGCGTTCGGCGACCACATCTTCGCGATCCGCCCGTACAGCCCGGTCGTGCCGAGCGCGGTGCGCGCGCTCGTGCGGCACCTGCGCGAACGGCTCGCGGGCGGCTTTTCACGCACCTGAGCCCGGTGTCCGCGGGTGCCGGGCCGCGGGCGGCCCGGGCAGGCACCGCGGCGCTGCGGTAAAATCCCGGCTTCTCTCCGCGCCTTGAATGGCGCGTCATTCGAAGGTCGACAGCCGATGCAGATTCACAAGGAAGTGGACGCGCGCGGGCTCAATTGCCCGTTGCCGATCCTGCGTGCCAAGAAAGCGCTCGCCGATATGGAAAGCGGGCAGATCCTCAAGGTGCTCGCGACCGATCCGGGCTCGCAGCGCGATTTCGCCGCGTTCGCGAAGCAGACGGGCAACGAGATCGTCGAATCGACGACGCACGACAAGACCTTCGTGTTCCTGATGCGCCGCCGCTGAAGGCCCGCGTCACGGTGCCGGCGGCCGCGCCTTTCTGACAATTCTTAAACCTCGCTTCGTGATCGGCTGCGTATACTGACCCGGCCGGTCGTCCGCTCGCAGCGGATGCGCCGGCCACGGTACGTCGTACGGCGGGCACGGGGGCCATGCCTGACGCTACCGTCGTACAACGGGGAGAGGACATGTCCTTCAGACCAGGGACCATTCGAAGTCCGTCCGGAGCGGAACGCAGCGTATCGGGACTGAGCCGTATCGAGCTCGACCCGCAACGGGATCGCCACGCGCGTGCCGCGCTGGAGGCCTACGCGGATTCGGCCGCGGCCGAGATGCCGTGGCTGGCCGAGTGGCTCGACGAACGGCTGCGCGATGCCGCGCAGGACGACGGCTCGGGCCTGACCTACTGCGGTGCGACGATCGAGCGTGTGTTCGATCTGGCGCAGGCGTGGGCGGCGAGCCAACCGGATTACGCGGCTACCGCGTGGGAGCGGGTGCGCGGCCAACTGCAGCGGATGCTGGTGCAACCGGCGCGTTCGGAACCGCTGTTGCCGTGCGTGCCGGCCGACGATGTCGCCGAGCAGGTGGCCGGTATCGCGGGCGTCGACTAGGCGCTCGATTGCGCGGCGGAAAGGATTATTCGAAGAAAAGACGGTAGTCCGCGCAATTTATTGGCGAATTTCATACTACTATGATGAAATCGCCGGTTCGTCCGTACCCCGTTTTTGAGATATTTAGCCGGGGTCGCCGGTTTGCGCAGATGGCGCGAGCGCGAACGACGGCTCGCCGGCCGGTATCCGGGGGCCGTGCGCGTGCTGCGCGGCTGGATGGGGGCGGGGAGCTGAACTGGACGAATCGATTTCGATTTGCGGGGTGCTATGAGAATTGCTGTACTGGATGACGATCCGGCCCAGACGGATTTCGTCAGTCAAACGCTGACGGCCGTTGGCCATACGTGCTATGCGTTCAAGGAAGGCAAGGCCCTGAAGAAGCGTCTGCAGCGCGAGACGTTCGATCTGCTGGTGCTCGACTGGAACGTGCCCGACATGTCAGGCGAGGAAGTGCTGAAGTGGGTGCGTGCCAATCAGACCGAGCACAGCCTGCCGATCATCTTCATGACGAGCCGTGACGACGAGGCGGGGATCACGCAGATCCTCAATGCCGGCGCCGACGATTACGTGGTCAAGCCCGTGTCGGGCCCGATCCTGCGTGCGCGCATCGGCTCGCTGCTGCGCCGCGCGTATCCGGTCAACGCCGAGGCAACCGTTCGCGAATTCGATCAATTCCGTTTCGACGTGAACCTGAAGCAGGCCTACGTCGGCGACAAGGCCGTGAGCCTCACGCAGAAGGAATTCGAGCTCGCCCTGCTGCTGTTCCAGCATCTCGACCGGCCGCTGTCGCGCGCGCACATTCTCGATCTCGTGTGGAAGCAGGCGACCGACATCCCGTCGCGCACGATGGATACGCACATCTCGATGCTGCGCACCAAGCTCGGCCTGCGGCCCGAAAACGGCTATCGCCTCGCGCCGATCTACGGTTACGGCTACCGGCTCGAGCGGGTCGGTCAGGGAGAACCGGAGTGACCACGGGAATCTCGCAGCGCACGGCGACCCGGCGCACGGTGGCGCTGCACGCGGCCTGTGCGATCGCGTTTGCGTTTGCCGCGCAGCATGCGGCGGCGCAGCCGCCCGCGGCGGCAGGCAAGATGGTCGTCTATCGCACGCAGGGGGGCGACACGCTGTACGACGTCGCCGCGCGCTACCTGCAGGGCGCGGACGACTGGCAACTGCTTCAGCAGATCAACGGCGTGCCCGCACCGAAGCATCTGCAGCCCGGCGTCGCGCTGAAGCTGCCGGTCGCACGCCTGCGCAAGGAAAAGCTGACCGCGCGCGTCATTGCGGTGCAGGGCACGGCCGAACGCGCGTCCGGCGACGCTTTTGTGCCGCTTGCGAACGATGCGACCCTCGCCGAGGGCGACCGCGTGCGCACGGGCCCGAACGGCTTCGTGACGCTCGAGCTCGCCGACGGCACGCACATGAGCCTGCCGCCCGACAGCCAGCTCGACCTGAAGGCGCTGCGCCGCACGGTGCTGACCGGCACGCTCGATCGTGAGTTCGAACTCACGCGCGGCTCGGTCGACAGCGAGGTCACCCATCTGAAGAAACGCGACGACCGCTTCCAGATCCGGTCGCCGTCGGTCGTGGCCGGCGTGCGCGGCACGCACTTTCGCGTGAATTACGACGCGGCCGGCAATGCGTCGACGCGCGTCGAAGTGCTCGATGGCACCGTCGGTGTCGCGGGCGACCGGCAGCCGGCCGGCCCGACGCTCGTGCATGCGAATTTCGGCAGCGTCGCGACGTCGTCCGGCGCGGTCGGCGCGCCCGTCGAGCTGCTGCCTGCGCCGGCGCTCGCGCATCCCGACAAGGTGCAGGACGAGCCCGACGTCGCGTTCGACGTCGCCCCGCTCGAACAGGCGCATGGGTACCGCATGCAGCTCGCGCACGACGCGGGGCTGCTCGACCTGTTCAGCGAAACGCGCACCGATTCGCCGCGTGCAGTCTTCCACGACGTACCGAACGGGAACTACTTCGTGCGGGTCGCCGCGATCGACGCGAACGGCCTCGAGGGCCGGCCACGCACGTACGCGTTCGAACGCCGCGTGATGGGGCTCGACGCGAGCGCATCGCCCGGCGCGGGCGGCTACGAGTTCCGCTGGTCGCCGAACGGTTCGAGCAAGGATGCGCGCTACCGGTTCGTGCTGTCGCGCTCGAAGGACCTGAGCGCGCCGGTCGTCGACCAGGTCGGCTTGCATGCGCGCCAGATCACCGTCGCGCACCTGCCGCCGGGCGACTATTTCTGGGCCGTGACCGTCGAAGAGTTCGAAGGCGGCAAGTTCTACGAGAAGACCAGTCCGGTCGGCGCGTTCACGCTGTCGCGCTGATTCGCGGCGCATGAAACCCGACTCCGTTTCCCCGCGGCGGGGCCTCGGCCGCCGCTTCCTGATCGAATGGATCGCGATCGGCTGCCTCGGGATCGCGGTGATCCTCGTCTGCGCGCTCGGCCGCCTGTCGGGAAGCGTCGACGGCCTGATCTACGACCGGCTGCTGATGCTGCGCAGCCTGCCGCTGTCGCCCGACGTGGTGGTCGTCGACATCGACAACCAGAGCGTGTCCGCGCTCGGCCGCTGGCCGTGGCCGCGCGACGTGCATGCGCGGCTGCTCGATACGCTGGCGCGCGCGCAGCCGGCTGCCGTCGTCTACGACGTGCTGTTTACCGAACCGTCGCCGGAGGATCGCGCGTTCGCGGACGCGATGAGCCACGTACCGACCTTCCTGCCCGTGCTGCTGAGCCCCGAGCAGGCGGACGGCTCGCGTGCGGTCGATCCGCCGGTGGCCGCGCTCGCGGCGCGCGCGGTCGGGCTCGGCCACATCAATCTTGAAGTCGACCGCGACGGCATCGTACGCAGCGTTGCGCTGTTCGAAAGCGACGGCCGCGTGCGCTGGCCGCAGCTGATGGTGCCGGTGTACCAGGCGATCCAGGGTGGCCGGCTGCACCCGGTCGGCGGGGTACCCGGCGCGACTGCGCACGACCTGTCGCGCGACGCGGCCGGCGAGGGCCGCTACCTGATCCCGTTCAGCCGCAACACGCCTGCCTATCCGACGCTGTCGTTCGACGACGTGCTCGAAGGGCGCGTGAAGCCCGACGCGCTGCGCGGCAAGATCGTCGTGGTCGGCGTGACGGCGTCGGGGCTGTACGACCGCTTCGCGACGCCCGTGTCCGGCGAGTTCGGGCCGCTCGCCGGCGTGTATATCCATGCGAACGTGCTCGACATGCTGGCAACCGGCAGCGCGATCTCGCCTGCGTCGCGCGCCGGGCTGTTCGCCGCGTCGCTGCTGCCGCTTGCCGCGCTGCTGGGCGGTTTCCTGATGCTGTCGCCGTGGCGCGCGCTGCTGCTGACGCTGAGCCTCGCCGCGCTCGCGGTCGTCGCGAGCATGGCGCTGCTGTTCGGGGCGCGCATCTGGCTGTCGCCGGCGCCCGCGATCTTCGGGCTGGTCGCCGTCTACCCGATCTGGAACTGGCGGCGGCTCGAAATGACGATGTCGTACTTGCGGCGCGAGCTGCAGCGGCTCGCCGACGAGCCGCACCTGCTGCCCGAGGCGCCGCGCACACGCAGCGTCGGCGGCGACGTGCTCGAGCGGCAGATGACGCTGATGGCGCAAGCCGCGCAGCGCGTGCAGGACATGAAGCGCTTCGTGTGGGACAGCCTCGACAGCATGCCCGAGCCGATCTTCGTGACCGACCTGGCCGGCACCGTGCTGATCGCGAACCATGCGGCCAAGCGCTACGGGTCGCGCCTCGCGCTGCCGCTGCCGGAAGGGCGGCCGCTGCGCAGCGCGCTCGGCGAGCTGACGTTCATGAAGACCGTCGACGGCAACGTCGAACACGACGTGGCGATCCGCGAGCACTGGCCGGCCGTGCTCGACCCGACGCTCGAGGCCGAACACGACGCGATGGCGCGCGGCATCGAGGTGCGCGATCGCGACGGGCTCGACCATCTGCTACGCTACGCGGCTTGCACGAACGCGCAGGGCCGCGTGACGGGCTGGATCGCCGGCCTCGTCGACGTGACCGAACTGCACGCGGCCGAGCGGCAGCGCGAGGAAGCGCTGCATCTGCTGTCGCACGACATGCGCTCGCCGCAGGCGTCGATTCTTGCGCTCGTCGAGATCGAGCGCGACCGCGCCGAGACCGACGCGATGCGCGGGCTGCTCGCGCGGATCGAGCGCTATGCGCATCGCGCGCTGTCACTGGCCGACGAGTTCGTGCAGCTGGCGCGCGCGGAGTCGCAGGTGTACCAGCTCGAGGTGACGAGCCTCGTCGACGTGCTGATCGATGCAAGCGACGAGGTGTGGCCGCAGGCGCAGGCGAAGCACATCCGCGTCGACACCGATGTCGGCACCGACATGTGCTGGGTGCGCGCGGATCGCTCGCTGATCACGCGCGCCTTCGTGAACCTGCTGAACAATGCAGTCAAATACAGTCCGTCCGATACCGTGATCACGTGTACGCTGGCGGTCGAGCACGCGTCGAAACGGATGTTCTGTACGATTCGCGATCAGGGATACGGCATTGCGCCGGAAGATCAGCGGCATCTGTTCGAGCGTTTCAAGCGGTTCCATGCCGGCGAGCGGCCCGAGATCTCGGGTTCCGGGCTCGGCATGGCATTCGTGAAGACGGTCGTCACGCGCCATGGGGGCAGCGTGTCGGTCGACAGCGAGGTGGGTGTCGGCACCGCGGTGACGGTGTCGCTGCCTGCAATCGACGAGCCGTCCGCCTGACAGGGCCGGGTGCGACGGCAGGTATTTGGGGAAAGCCATGAGAAAGGAATGGGCAGCGACCGCGCTGGCGGTGTCGCTGTTGACGGGTTGCGCCGGTGTGACGAGCGGCGTCAGTGCGGTCGGGCAGCCGAACGCGTTCGCCGCCGATGCGCACGGCTACGATTTCGTGCGGACGGCCGCGCAGGCCGACGATGCCGAATACCGGCAGATCGAGACGCTCGTGCGCGACGAACTCGCGCACCGCGGTTTCGATGCGAAGCCGCTCGCGGCCGCGCACTACCGGCTGTCGATCGCGTATGCGACGCAGCCGGCCTCGGTCGCGGCGAGCGCCGACGGGTGTGGCGCCGCGAGCAGTGCATGCGTGACGGTCGACGGGCCGGCGCCGTTCGCGCTGCCGTTCATGGGCCGCGTGTATCGCCATGTGCTGACGCTGCGCTTCGTCGACGCGAAATCGGGCGCCGACGTTTACCGCGTATCGGCGGCGCTGCGCGATCGCGATCCCGGCACGCAGCAGGCCGCGCCGGCGCTCGTGAAGAGCGCGCTCGCGAAGGTGCCCTTCGGCGACGGCGGCGGCTGGCTCGTCAAGACGAAAAAAGACGACGCGGGCGGGATGCCGGGCGTCGTCTCGGTGAAGCCGGCCAACGCGCGCTGAGCGGCAGCCGGTGAGGTGAGGGCGGGCTCGCCGGAGTGAGCCCTGGTGCCCTTGCCGCGTTCAGTCGGCGTGATGTGCGCCGTCGCGCGTGCGCAGGTACGTGTCGAAGTCCGCACCGACTTCCGCGTGGCGCAGCGCGAATTCGACCGTCGCCTTCAGGTAGCCGAGCTTGCTGCCGCAGTCGTAGCGCGTGCCCTGGTACTTGTAGGCCAGCACTTGCTCATCGGCGAGCAGCGACTGGATCGCGTCGGTGAGCTGCAGCTCACCGCCCGCGCCGGGCTTCAGTGCACGCAGGTGCTGGAAGATCCGCGGCTTCAGGATGTAGCGGCCGACCACGCCGAGGTTCGACGGTGCAACTTCCGGCGCCGGCTTTTCGACGATCGCCGACATCTTGACGATCGACTCCTCCCACTCCTTGCCGTCGACGATCCCGTACGACTTCGTTTCCGACGGCGGGATCTCTTCGACGCCGATCACCGAGCTGTGATAGTGGTCGAACACGTCGACCATCTGCTTCATCACAGGCGGGTTGCCGTCGAGCAGGTCGTCGGCGAGGATCACCGCGAACGGGTTGTCGGCCACGAGCTTTTCCGCGCACAGCACCGCATGGCCGAGGCCGAGCGCTTCCGGCTGGCGTACGTAGAAGCAGTCGACATGGCTCGGCTTGATGCTGCGCACGAGCTCGAGCAGCTTTTCCTTGCCGCGCGCCTCGAGCTCGGCCTCGATTTCATACGACTTGTCGAAGTGATCCTCGATCGCGCGCTTGCTGCGCCCGGTGACGAAGATCATCTCGGTAATGCCGGCGGCAATCGCTTCCTCGACTGCGTACTGGATCAGCGGCTTGTCGACGACCGGCAGCATTTCCTTCGGGCTTGCCTTCGTTGCCGGGAGGAAGCGTGTGCCGAGACCGGCAACAGGGAATACCGCCTTGGTGACTTTCAACATGATCGAACCTTTATTCCTGTAGTCGACTTGTCAGACGGGTTATGTTCACGCCCGCATTATAGTGAACGCAAACGACCTTACGGTTTGTTACGCAGGCAACCGATCGAGCTGCGCGCGCAGTTTCTCAAGGGTGCTCTGGAATTCCGCGACGCGCTTCTGCTCCTGTTCGACCACGGCCGGCGGCGCTTTCGCGACGAATGCCTCGTTGCCGAGCTTTGCATTGCACTTCGCAATCTCGCCCGTCAGGCGCGCGATTTCCTTCGACAGACGCTCGCGTTCGGCTGCGACGTCGATCTCGACCTTCAGCACCAGCTTGTTCGGCCCGACGATCGCGATCGGCGCGCCGTGTGCTTCCTTGTCGAGCGTTGCTTCATCCGCGAGGATCTGCACTTCCGACAGGCGTGCAAGCGCCTGAACGTACGGTGCGAACGAGCGCAGGCGCTCGGCATCGCCGGCTGCAAGCAGCGGCACCTTGGTTGCCGGCGACAGGTTCATCTCGCCGCGCAGGTTGCGGCACGCGTCGACGATCGCCTTCAGGTCGGCCGCCCACTGCTCGGACGCCTCGTCGATCTTCTGCAGGTTCGCGATCGGGTACGTCTGCGTCATCAGCGACGCTTCGCCTTCGGCCTTGCCTTGCGGGTAGCGGCCGGCCAGCGGCGCGACCTTCTGCCAGAGCGCTTCGGTGATGAACGGGATGATCGGGTGCGCGAGGCGCAGCACCGTCTCGAGCACGCGCAGCAGTGTGCGGCGCGTCGCGCGCTGCTGTTCCGGCGTGCCGTTCTGGATCTGCACCTTCGCGAGTTCGAGATACCAGTCGCAGTATTCGTCCCACACGAACTTGTAGATGCTGCTGGCGATGTTGTCGAAGCGGTAATCGGCGAAGCCCTTTGCGATGTCGGCCTCGGTGCGCTGCAGAAGCGACACGATCCAGCGGTCGGCCGCCGAGAAGTCGAGGTAGCCGCCCGGGCCGCAATCGCCCGCGCCGCAGACTTCCGGCTTGTCGCTGCCGCAGTCGTGGCCTTCGCAGTTCATCAGCACGAAGCGCGTCGCGTTCCACAGCTTGTTGCAGAAGTTGCGATAGCCTTCGCAGCGCGCGAGGTCGAAGTTCACGTTGCGGCCGAGCGTCGCCATCGACGCCATCGTGAAGCGCAGCGCGTCGGCGCCGAACGCGGGAATGCCGTCCGGGAATTCCTTGCGCGTCTTCTTCTCGATGGTGGCGGCCTGCTTCGGGTTCATCAGGCCGGTGGTGCGCTTCGCGACCAGCGTCTCGAGGTCGACGCCGTCGACGATATCGATCGGATCGAGCGTGTTGCCCTTGCTCTTCGACATCTTCTGGCCTTCGGCATCACGCACGAGGCCGTGCATGTACACGGTGTGGAACGGCACCTTGCCCGTGAAGTGCGTCGTCATCATCACCATCCGGGCGACCCAGAAGAAGATGATGTCGAAGCCGGTGACGAGCACCGACGACGGCAGGAAGTGCTTCAGCTCGGGCGTTTCGTTCGGCCAGCCGAGCGACGAGAACGGCACGAGCGCCGACGAGAACCACGTGTCGAGCACGTCTTCGTCGCGCTTCAGCGCACCCGTGTAACCCTTCGCGGCAGCCTGCGCGCGCGCGTCTTCCTCGCTGCGCGCGACGAACACCTCGCCGTTCTCGCCGTACCACGCGGGGATCTGGTGGCCCCACCACAGCTGGCGCGAGATGCACCAGTCCTGGATGTTCTCGAGCCACTGGTAGTAGGTGGTCGTCCAGTTTTCCGGGACGAACTTGATCTGGCCGTCGCGCACGACGTCGAGCGATACCTCGGTGATCGACTTGCCCGGATGGAGCGTGCCTTCCGGGGCCGGCTTCGTCATCGCGACGAACCACTGGTCGGTCAGGAGCGGCTCGATCACGACGCCCGTGCGGTCGCCGCGCGGCACCATCAGCTTGTGCGGCTTCACGGAGTCGAGGAAGCCTTCTGCGTCGAGGTCGGCGACGATCGCCTTGCGCGCGTCGAAGCGGTCGAGGCCGCGATACTGCTCGGGGCCGTTGTCGTTGATCTTCGCGTCGAGCGTCAGGATCTCGATCGGCGCGAGCTTGTGGCGCTGGCCGACCTGGTAGTCGTTGAAGTCGTGCGCGGGCGTGACCTTCACGA
Source organism: Burkholderia sp. AU45251 (assembly GCF_030482905.1). Taxonomy (NCBI): domain Bacteria; kingdom Pseudomonadati; phylum Pseudomonadota; class Betaproteobacteria; order Burkholderiales; family Burkholderiaceae; genus Burkholderia; species Burkholderia sp. AU45251. The sequence continues at coordinate 156,357 of NZ_JAUJQH010000015.1, forward strand.
CGCCCGTGCCGAACTCGCGGTCGACATAGTCGTCGGCGATCACCGGGATCTCGCGGCCCGTCAGCGGCAGCGTGACGAGCTTGCCGATCAGGTGCGCATAGCGCTCGTCTTCCGGGTGGACCATCAGCGCGACGTCGCCGAGCATCGTTTCCGGACGCGTCGTGGCAACGGTCAGCGAGCCCGAGCCGTCGACGAGCGGGTAGCGGATGTGCCACAGGTGGCCGTTTTCTTCTTCGCTCACGACTTCGAGGTCCGACACGGCGGTCAGCAGCACCGGATCCCAGTTGACGAGGCGCTTGCCGCGGTAGATCAGGCCCTGTTCATGGAGCGTGACGAACACGTCGCGCACGGCGGCCGACATCTTGTCGTCCATCGTGAAATATTCGCGCGACCAGTCGGGCGACGCGCCGAGGCGACGCACCTGGCCGGTGATCGTCGAACCCGATTTTTCCTTCCATTCCCATACGCGCTCGACGAACTTCTCGCGGCCGAGGTCGTGACGCGACACGCCTTGCGCGTCGAGCTGGCGCTCGACGACGATCTGGGTTGCGATCCCCGCGTGGTCGGTGCCGGGCACCCACAGGGTGTTCTCGCCGAGCATCCGGTGGTAGCGGGTGAGGCCGTCCATGATCGTCTGGTTGAACGCGTGGCCCATGTGCAGCGTGCCCGTCACGTTCGGCGGCGGCAACTGGATCGAGAAATCGGGGCGGGCCGGATCGAATGCCGGGGCCGCGTAGCCGCGCTTTTCCCACTCCGGCCCCCATTGGGACTCGATGGTGTGGGGCTCGAAACTCTTCGCAAGCGTGTTGTCGCTCATGTTGGAAATCTGCCGAAAAATGCGTGAATTGGATGCCGAATCTGACAATTATAAATGGATGCACATCGACCAGCCATCGCCTTGCCGGTACGGGCCCGTCGCGACGCGATCGCCGCGTGCCTGTGACGGGTAATCAAACGGATCGGGAACGGCATCGCGCGGCCGACTTATAATGTCGGGTCCGCATTTTTCTCGCCCGTCCGCTGCCCCTCCATGCCCGATCTGCTCGCCAATCTGAACCCCGAACAACTCGCCGCCGTCACGTTGCCGAACGAACCGGCGCTGATCCTCGCAGGGGCGGGCAGCGGCAAGACCCGCGTGCTGATCACCCGCATCGCGTGGCTGATCCAGCAGGGCTACGCGTCGCCGCCCACCGTGCTCGCCGTCACCTTCACGAACAAGGCCGCACGCGAGATGATGGCGCGCCTGTCGGCGATGATGCCGATCGACACGCGCGGGATGTGGATCGGCACGTTCCACGGCCTGTGCAACCGGATGCTGCGCACGCACTGGCGCGACGCCGGCCTGCCGCAGACCTTCCAGATCCTGGATACCGCCGACCAGCTGTCCGCGATCAAGCGGCTGATGAAGGCGGCGAACGTCGATGACGAGAAGTATCCGCCGAAAAACGTGCAGTACTTCATCAACAACGCGAAGGAGCAGGGGCTGCGCCCCGACAAGGTCGACGCGACCGACAACTTCAACCGCAAGTTCGTCGAGCTGTACCAGGCGTACGACCAGCAGTGCCAGCGCGAGGGCGTGGTCGACTTCCCCGAGCTGCTGCTGCGCTGCTATGAACTGCTCGCGTACAACGCGCCGCTGCGCGCGCACTACCAGGCGCGCTTCAAGCACATCCTGGTCGACGAGTTCCAGGACACCAACAAGCTGCAGTACGCGTGGCTCAAGATGCTCGCGGGCGGCGAGAACGCGATTTTCGCGGTCGGCGATGACGACCAGTCGATCTACGCGTTCCGCGGCGCGAACGTCGGCAACATGCGCGACTTCGAAGACGAATTCCGCGTGCGCAACCTGATCAAGCTCGAGCAGAACTACCGGTCGCACGGCAACATCCTCGACGCGGCGAACCAGCTGATCTCGAACAACGCGCACCGCCTCGGCAAGAACCTGCGCACCGATGCGGGCCATGGCGAACCCGTGCGCGTGTACGAGGCGAGCACCGATTCGCAGGAAGCCGGCTGGATCGTCGAGGAGATCCGCTCGCTGATCAACACCGGGATGGCGCGCAGCGAAGTGGCCGTCCTGTACCGCAGCAACGCGCAGTCGCGCTCGATCGAGCACACGCTGATGTCGTCGGGCATTCCGTACCGCGTGTACGGCGGCCTGCGCTTCTTCGAACGCCAGGAAGTGAAGCACGCGCTCGCATACCTGCGCCTGATCGACAACCCGAACGACGACACCGCATTCGTGCGCGTCGTGAACTTCCCGACCCGCGGCATCGGCGCGCGCTCGATCGAGCAGCTCGCCGACGCCGCGCGCCTGTACGGCTGCTCGATGGCCGCCGCGATTCCGTACGTGACGGGCAAGGCCGGCACGAGCCTGGGCGGGTTCGCGAACCTGGTCGCGAAGATGCGCGCCGATACGCAGCAGATGAACCTGCCCGACACCGTCGAGCACATCGTGCGCGCCAGCGGTCTCGCCGATTTCTACCAGGGCGAGCGCGAAGGCCAGGACCGTCTCGAGAACTTGCAGGAACTTGTGAACGCGGCCACCGCGTTCATCGCCGAGGAAGGCTACGGGCTCGACACGCCGGCCCGTTCGATCCCGCTGCGCGCGGGCGCGATCGCGGCGCCCGAGCTCGGCACCGCGACGGACGATCCGGCGGTCGACGTGCTCGATCCGGTATCGCCCGCCGACCCGGCACAGAACCCCGACACGATGACGCCGCTCGCCGGCTTCCTGTCGCATGCGTCGCTGGAGGCCGGCGACAACCAGGCGCAGGCCGGGCAGGACGCCGTGCAGCTGATGACGGTGCACGCGGCGAAGGGGCTCGAATTCTCGGCCGTGTTCATCACGGGCCTCGAGGAAGGATTGTTCCCGCACGAGAACAGCGTGCTCGAATCGGATGGCCTCGAGGAAGAGCGCCGGCTGATGTACGTCGCGATCACGCGCGCGAAGGAGCGGCTCTACCTGTCGTTCGCGCAGAGCCGGATGCTGCATGGCCAGACGCGCTACAACGTGCGCTCGCGCTTCTTCGACGAGCTGCCCGAACACGTGCTCAAGTGGCTGACGCCGAAGGTCGAGGCCGGTTCGCGCTGGGGCGGTCGATCGGACAACGCCGGATACGGGCGCGACTGGTTCGCGCGGCCGGGCGGCGGCAGCCGCGAGCAGATCGTCGACCCGGCCGTGTCCGCGCCGCTGCCCGCGTTCGCGGACAAGCAGCGCGCGGCCGATGCCGGCTTCCGGGTCGGCCAGCAGGTGTTCCATACCAAGTTCGGCGAAGGCACGGTCACCAAGCTCGAAGGCAACGGCACCGATGCGAAGGCGCAGGTGAAATTCAAGCGGCACGGCGAGAAGTGGCTCGCGCTCGCGGTCGCGAAACTGCAGGCGGTGGAATGATGGGCATCGACATGGTTGTGACGCCTGCGGCTCGTCCGCTCGGCATTCTCGCTGCGCTGCCCGAGGAACTCGGCGACCTGATCGCCGCGATGCGTGCCGAAGGCGCGATGCAGACGGTCACGCTCGGCCGCCGCGATTATCACGTCGGCACCGTGCACGGCGCGGCCTGCGTCGTGACGCTCGCACGGGTCGGCAAGGTCGCGGCCGCCGCGACGGTCAGCGCGCTGATCCACGTGTTCGGCGTGTCTGGCGTCGTGTTCACCGGCGTGGCAGGCGGCGTGTCGCGCACGGTGCGCGTTGGCGACGTCGTCGTGGCCGATACGCTGCTGCAGCATGATCTCGACGCTTCGCCGCTCTTTCCGCGCTACGAGGTGCCGCTGCTCGGCATCACGCGTTTCGCGACCGACGCGGCGCTGACCGCACGCTTGCGGGCCGCGTGCACGCAATTCGTCGCGGAAGAGGGCGCGCAGTTCGCCGCGCGCTTCGGCCTGGCCGGTGCGACGCTGCACGCGGGGCTCATCATCAGCGGCGACCGCTTCGTGTCGAGCGAGCGCGAGGTCGTCGCGCTGCGTGACGCGCTGCCGGATGCGCTCGCGGTCGAAATGGAAGGGGCCGCGATCGCGCAGGTGTGCGCAGAACACGACGTGCCGTTCGCACTCGTGCGCACGATCTCCGATACGGCCGACGATCACGCGACGCAGTCGTTCTCGCACTTCCTGTCGGCGATCGCGAGCAGCTATTCGTCCGGCATCCTCAAGCGTTTCCTGACGCTGCATGCGACGACGGCGGCCTGAAGCCGCCGCCGTTCTCTTCATTCCTTCATTCGAGCCGTTCGACCGGCCGCCGCGTGTACGCGGTGGCCGGTCGTTCGTCACGCCTTCTTGCGCCGGCTGCTTTCGAGGTTCGGCAGGAAGATCGTCAGCACGCCGATCAGCGGCAGGAACGAGCACACCTTGTAGACGAACGTGATGTTCGTTGCGTCGGCGAGCTGGCCGAGCACGGCCGCGCCGACCCCGCCGAGGCCGAACGCGAAGCCGAAGAACAGCCCCGCGACCATCCCGACCTTGCCGGGCATCAGCTCCGTCGCGTAGACGAGGATCGCGGCGAACGCCGACGCCAGCACGATGCCGATGATCACGGTCAACACGGTCGTCCAGAGCAGGTTCGCGTACGGCAGCAGCAGCGTGAACGGCGCGACGCCGAGGATCGATACCCAGATCACGTACTTGCGGCCGATCCGGTCGCCCACCGGCCCGCCGATCAGCGTGCCGGCCGCCACGGCTGCGAGGAACACGAACAGGTGGATCTGCGCGGCCTGCACCGACAGGTGGAACTTGTCGATCAGGTAGAACGTGAAATAGCTGTTGATGCTCGCGAGGTAGAAGTACTTCGAGAACACCAGCAGCACCAGCACGCCGATCGCGCCGAGTACGCGGCCGCGCGACAGCGTCGGGTGGCCGGCCGCCGCGGCCTTCTTCTTCATCGACGGATGCTTCTTGTACCAGTGGCCGATCTGCGTGAGCACGATCATCGCGACAAGCGCGGCCGCCGAGAACCACGCGATGCTGTGCTGGCCGTGCGGAATGATCACGAGCGCGGCGAGCAGCGGCCCAAGCGCGGAACCCGCATTGCCGCCGACCTGGAACACCGACTGCGCGAGCCCGTGCTGGCCGCCCGACGCCATCCGCGCGACCCGCGACGATTCCGGATGGAACACCGACGAGCCGCAGCCGACGAGCGCCGCGGCCACCAGCAGCATCGGGAAATTCGACGCGGTCGACATCAGCAGCAGCCCCGCGAGCGTGAAGCCCATCCCGACCGGCAGCGAATACGGTTTCGGCCGCTTGTCGGTATAGAGGCCGACGAGCGGTTGCAGCAGCGATGCGGTGATCTGGTAGGTGAGCGTGATCAGGCCGATCTGCGCGAACGACAGCGCGAACTGGCTCTTGAGCATCGGATAGATCGCCAGGATCAACGACTGGATCATGTCGTTGAGCATGTGCGAGAAGCTGATCGCGCCGAGCACCGGGTAGACGGTGCGGGCGACGGGTGGCGCGGACGGTTGGGTGGCGGCTGCGCCGGCGGAGCCGGTGTCGAGGCTGGTTTCCATGTGAGAGCTGAACGAGTTGAGGTGGCGGGCGCGCTCTGCTGGGGATCGGCGCGTCTTGAATCGTTGCTGCGTCAAAGAAGTGTAATGTGGCGTATTGGGAATGTCAGGACAAGTTTTGTCGTGAATCGGACATTCATCCGACGGATCGGCCGATGCCGGTTTTTTTGACCGGGTATAACGCTGGCGGCGCGCCCGCCTGTCGGCAGGGGCGCGCGCCCTGGGCCGGTGCGTGGTTTACCGGACTCAAGAAACGGTGATGGCGGCCGTAGAACGACCCAATGACAACAGGCGCGCCGCGTCCGGCACCGGCTATCCGCCGTGCGGGCGCAGGACGCGCGGCATGGCCAGCCATCGCGGGAATGCCGGGACCGACCTTTCCGGCCGCGTGATCAATACGGGGATAGTTCGATGAAAGCAGCATCTTTGCACCCACAGCCCGGTGCGGCCGCCGCCGCACCCGAAGTTGCCGCCGGTCGTGCCGCACGACGCCTGCGCGCGGCGCGTCGCGAGCGCCGGCCGTGGACCGTCAAGGCGACGTTGCGCGCCGCATTCGCGATCCTGCTCGCCGGCACGCTGGCGATCGGCATGTTTTCGCTGTGGCAGATCAGCCGGCTGAACGCGTCGATCGCGTCGGTCTACGAGCAGGGCCACGTCGCGAGCCGCGCGGCCGAGGAGGTTCGGGCCGAAGTGCTGCGCGCGAGCCGTGCCCAGAAGATGCTGCTGACGGCGAGCACCGCGAAGGAGCGCGACGAATTGGGCGCCGAAGTCGGCGCGGGGCTCGCGTCGATCGGCCAGGCGCTCGGCACGCTGCAGCGCTACGCGGATCCGGGCGACGTCGACGATTCGGCGCGGCTGCGCGCCTTCTCGACGGCGGTCGGCACGTGGAGCACGCATCTGCGCGATTTCGTCGCGCTCGTGCGCGCGCAGCCGCTCGACCTGTCGCAGATGAACTGGCAGGTCGGCACGCAGGACGTGTCGTTGCTGGTCGAAACCGGCAAGCTCGAGAAACTCGTTGCCGAACTCGTGAAGACGCGCGGCGCGAAGTCGAAGGCCACGCTCGATGCGTCCGCCACCATTTTCTCGTCGTCGTTCGCGATGATCGCGGCGATGACGGCTGCGCTGATCGTGCTCGCGATCGTCATCGCCGAGCGCGTGGTGCGCCGTCTCGCGTCGCAGCTCGGCGGCGAGCCCGCGCATGCGAAGGCGATCGCCGCGGACATCGCGCGCGGCGACCTGACGCGACCGATCAAGTTGGGCCGGCACGACCGCGACAGCATGGTGCGTGCGCTGGCCGAGATGCAGACGGGGCTCGCGGCGACCGTCGGCGAGATCGCCGTCAGCGCCGAGGCGATCGCGGCCGCGTCGGGCGAGATCTCCACCGGCAACCTCGATCTGTCGAAGCGCACCGAGCAGCAGGCCGTCGCGCTCGAGCGCACCGCGGCCAGCATGGAGCAGCTCACGTCGACCGTACGGCAGAACGCCGAGAATGCGCGTCAGGCGAGCGCGCTCGCGGCCAATGCGTCGGCCGTCGCGGAGACGGGTGGGGAAGTCGTCGGGCGTGTGGTGGCGACGATGAGCGAGATCGACGACAGCGCGAAGAACATCCGCGACATCATCGGCACGATCGAGGGGATCGCGTTCCAGACCAACATTCTCGCGTTGAACGCGGCGGTCGAGGCGGCACGTGCCGGCGAGCAGGGGCGCGGCTTCTCGGTGGTGGCGGGCGAGGTCCGCCTGCTCGCGCAGCGCGCGGCGACCGCAGCGAAGGAAATTCGTGCGCTGATCGGCGCGTCGGTCGAGCGCGTCGCGAACGGTGCGGCGCTCGCGCACGATGCTGGCCGCACGATGGGTGACGTCGTGCGCGCGGTCAAGCGCGTGACCGACATCATCGGCGAGATTTCCGCCGCATCGGACGAGCAGAGCGCCGGGATCGACGAGATCGGCCGCGCGGTCACGCAGATGGACGCCGGCACCCAGCAGAACGCGGCACTCGTCGAGCAGGCGGCCGCCGCGGCGAACGCGCTCGACGAGCAGGCGCAGGCGTTGAAGTCGCTGGTCGGGCGTTTTCGCATCGCGGCCTGAGCGCGCCCGGCCGTTCGGGGATTACGACTTCTTCTGCTTGTCGGGATCGATGATGACCGTGCAGGTCGTGCCCGCCGACAGCACCACGTCGGCCGGGACTTCGTCGATCCTGATGCGCACCGGCACGCGCTGCGCGAGGCGCACCCAGTTGAAGGTCGGGTTCACGTCGGCGACGAGGTCGCGGCTTTGCGGGTTGTCGCGATCGTAGATGCCGCGCGAGATGCTCTCGACGTGGCCCTTCATCACGCCGCCGCTCATCAGCCGCATCTCGGCCGGCGCGCCGATCTTCACGCGCGGCAGCTTGGTTTCCTCGAAGTAGCCGTAGACCCAGAACGAGTGGCTGTCGACGATCGCGAGCTTGGCCTGGCCGGCCACCGCGTAGTTGCCCTTGAAGGTCTGCAGGTTCGTGACGTAGCCGTCGACCGGCGCGACGACGCGCGTGCGTTCGAGGTTGAGCTTCGCGGCGTCGAGCGCGGCGATTGCCTGCTGGTACTGCGCATCGGCGCTCGATGCGCTGTGCGCGGCGTTCTCGCGGTTTTCCTTCGACACGACGAGCGCGTCGAGGTCCGCGCGGCGGGCCGCGTCGTCGCGGCGCATCTGCAGTTCCGCGCGACGGGCGGCGACGGCTGCCTGCGCCTGCTCGACCGCGATCTGGTAGTGCGACGGGTCGATCTGCATGATCAGGTCGCCTTTCTTGACGAGCTGGTTGTCATGCACGGGCAGCTCGACGATCGCGCCCGACACGTCCGGCGCGACGTTGACGATCTCGGCGCGCACGCGCCCGTCGCGCGTCCATGGATCGTCCATGTAGTGCACCCACAGCGAGCGCCCGATCAGGATCGCGACGATGAGAATGACGGCGGTCGCGACGAAGCCGAAAAGTTTTCTGAGCATCATGATTGTTCTGGATCAACGATAAACGGCAAGACTCAGTCCGCCGCAAATACAGACGAGAAGGCAGGCCCGGAACAGCGACGGGTGCCAGACGAGACGGTAGAGGCCCGTGTAGGCGAGCAGGCGATCGACGGCCCACGTGGCCAGCGCGCCGATGACGAACATCAGCACCACCGTGGGCATGTAGGCATCGAGAATGGCGATTTCACGCGGCATCATGACGAGGCTCCGGGTTGGGTGCGCGCGGTCGTGGCGCGGTTTCTGTTGAGCGCATCGAGCGGCGATTCGGGATCGAGCAGCGCCGTGCGCACGAAATGCAGGTGGCTCAGGATGCGCTGCAGCCGGTGGCGTTCGTCACGCGTCGGCGTGAACGCGTCGAGCGTCTGCCGGGTCGCGTCGATCGCGTCGTTCACTGCCGCGAGCGTCGCGTCGAAGCGTGCGGCGTCGGGCTTGGTGAACAGCGACGACAGCGCGGTGCGCATCGTCTCGATCGCACGTCGCCACGGCATCGTCGGCGCAAAACGCGGGTCGGACGGCAGTGCCGCCAGCTCGTGGCGCAGGTCGATCGACGCGTTGCCGGTCTCGAGCACCGCGAACATCCAGCGCAGCGCGTCGCGCTGCACGTCGGGCTGATCGGCCGACAGCGTGTGCGCCTGGTACATCAGGTCGCGCGCGCCGCTCTCGAAGCGCGTGCGCAAGCCGGCGAGCCGCGCATGACCGGCCGCGACGGCCTGGTGGCGCAGGTCGGCGAACAGCCGCTTCTTGAGCCACGGCGCGGTCGGCGGGAACAGCACCGCGAACGCGATCGCCGATACCAGCATCGACAGCACGAGTGCGAGCGCGTCGTTCATGAAGCTCGACGGATCGTAATGCGTGATGTTGTCCGGGCCCGCGAGGAAGCAGAAGAAGATCAGGTAGCCCATCCCGTAGCCCGCGAGCTTTGGCTTCAGCGTCATGTAGATGCCGATCGCGAGCAGTGGCGCGAGCGCCACGCACAGCAGCACGAAGCCATCGATCCGCGGATAGATGCCGAACATCAGCACGAAGCCGGTGCAGACGGCCAGCGCCGTGCCCATCCCCATCTGGGCGGACATCGCGGTCGGGCGCGGCGTCGACGACGCGAGCGCGCAGGTTGCCGCCGCCGTCAGCACCAGCGTGACGCCGTTCGGCCAGGCCGTTTCGATCCAGAACCAGCCGAGCGTGAGGATCACCACCGCGGTGCGGATGCCCGCGATCAGCGCGGCCGTCATGTTGGTGCGCGGCTCGTAGCGTTCGATCCAGCGTTCACGCTCGTGCGTCGCGCTCGACAGCGACGCGTAGGTCGCCGCGTATTCCTGCAGGTCGGTGATGAAGCGGTACAGCAGTTCGGCCGCCGTATCGAAGTCGAGCAGCGGGAAGTCCGGGCGCGTTTCGAGTTCTGCGCGCGTCGCGCGGATGCGGCGCGGCAGCGCGTCGCGCCACGCGAGCAGCTGCTCGGCCGCGTGCGCGGCGTCGACCGACGTGCGCACGGGTTCGCCGTTGCGCGTGAGCAGCGGCGCGATTTCACGGAAATACGGTTCGATCGCGTCGATCGCGGCTTGCGCGCCGGCCGCGTGCAGCCGGTTCATCAGCTGATGCAGCGCGTGGAAGCGGCTCGACGCGCTCATGAACTCGCTGTTCAGCCGCGCGAGCCGGCCGCTGCGCATGCGCGTGCCGGGATCCTCGAACACCGCCATGCTGCGCGCGGCCTCGAAGCCCACCACGTCGGCGACGAAGCGCGTATGAATGGTCTCGATGTGCGCGCGGTCGAGCTGGCCCGACAGCGCCGACGCGACATAGTCGACGAAGCTGCCGAAGCGCTTGCGGACCGTCGTGCGCATCTGCTCGCCCGTGTACTGCGGAAACACGAGCGCGCTGACGACGCCGGCCGACACGATCCCGATGATGACCTCGGACACACGCGTCATCGCGCTCATGAAGGCGCCGTCCGGGTGTTGCGACGCGGGCAGGCCGATCAGCGCGGTCGTATAGCCGGCGAGCAGGAAGCCGTAGCTGCGAAAGTTGCGGTTGCGTGCGGCGCCGGCCGTGCACAGCGCGATCCACAGCGCGATGGCCAGCAGGAACAGCTGCGGCTGCTGCGGGAACAGCCCGACGAACGTGAGCGTCGCGATCAGCCCGAAGATCGTGCCGGCGACGCGGTAGAAGCTCTTCGCGAGCACCGCGCCGCTTTGCGGCTGCATCACGATGAACACCGTGGTCATCGCCGTCTTCGGCGCGGGCAGGTCGAGCCGCATCGACACGCCGGTCGCGATGAACGCGGCGAGCAGCGCCTTGAACAGATAGAGCCACGCGGCGCCGTCGGTACGGGCCCAGTCACCGAACGCGGCGGTCCAGGCCGCGAACGGGCCGCCGGCGTGCGTGGAAGCGGGGGAGGAGGCTGACATGGCGTCGCTCCGCGTTATCGTGCGGCCGGCACGCCGGACGCACCGGCGGCCGCGACCTGCGCGGGCCGGGCGGCGGCTGCCACCGGCTTCGCATTCGACGCGGCGGCAGGCGCGGCTGCGCCCGCGGCGGATTCGTCATGAGGCACATCGGTACCCGTCTCGACGCCGCCGCCGAGCGCGGCCATCAGCTGTGCGTGCGCGGCGAGGCGTTCCGCGTCGATGCGGGCGGCCGTCTCCTGCGCGCGCAGCAACTGCTGCTGCGCGACCAGCACGTTCACGTAGTCGGTCAGCCCACGACGGAAGCCTTCGCGCGACAGCTGGTAGCTGCGGTCGTTGGCGGCCACCGAGCGTGCGGCGTCCTTCTTCTGCGTATCGAGCGAACGGATCCGCACGACCTGGTCGGCGATGTCCTTGAGCGCGCCGACGATCGTCTGGTTGTAGCGCTCGACCGCCTGGTCGTAGCCGGCGTTGGCCGCACCGAGCTGCGCGCGCAGCCGGCCGCCTTCGAAGATCGGCAGCGACAGCGCGGGGCCGGCCGTCCAGCCGCCGTTCATCGCGCGCAGGAAGTCGGTGAACGGCGCGGTCACGCCGAAGCCGCCGACCGTCGCGAGCAGGTCGATGTTCGGGTAGAACGACGCCTTCGCGACGTCGATGCCGCGCGCCTGCGCGTCGACCGTCCAGCGCGCCGCGACGACGTCGGGGCGGCGGCCGAGCAGGTCGGCCGGCATCGCCGACGGCAGGCCGGCCGGTGCGTCGAGCGCCAGCTGCGGCCGCTTGATCGTGTCGCCGGCGCCCGGGCCCTTGCCGGCCAGCGCGGCGAGCTGGTGCCGCGCGAGCTGGATCGCTTCCTCGTAGCTGTCGATCTGGCGCTCATAGTCGGGCAGCGTCGACTCAGCCTGGCTCACTTCGAGCTGCGTGCCGAGGCCGGCCTGCAGCCGCTTGCGTGCGAGATCGGCGAGCGAGCGCTGGCGTTCGAACGTTTCGTGCGCGAGGTCGAGCAGTGCGTAGTTCATCGACATGCCGACATACGCGCGCACGACGTTGACTTCGAGTTCGAGCTTCGCCGCACGCGCATCGGCGGCGGTCGCGTGGGCGGTGTCGAGCGCGCGCTCGGTCGCGTTCTTGTCCTTGCCCCACAGATCGAGGTGGTACGACAGGCCGAGCGTGCCGGTGTTGTTCCAGGTATCGGCGTTCGCGAGCGGGCCGGGGCCGTAGAACACGTTGTCGGGCCAGTGCTCGCGCATCAGCGACAGGTTGCCGTTGATTTGCGGCAGTTCGGCCGAGCGGGCGACGCGCGCCATTGCCTGCGCTTCGCGCACGCGCGCCTCGGCGGCCGCGAGGGTCGGGTTGCCGGCCTGGGCATTGGCGATCCAGGCGTCGAGTTGCGGATCGCGGTAGGCGCGCCACCAGTCGGCCGCGGGCCAGCCCGCGTCACGGTCGGCCGCGCGGATCGCGGCGCCGGCATCGAGCGCGTTCGCCTCGATGCGGGCCGACTGCGGCTTGTTGTCGCCCATGCTCGCGCATCCGGCCATTATTAATGAGACTGCAAGAACCGCCAGTGCGAGCGTCCCTTTTTTTGCCGGAGACTGCACGATTTTCTCCCTTTCGGATATAGATGAGTCGGATGCGATTATATTTTTCAGCGATTCCTGAATAAATGGACAAGGGTGCAAGTCATTTTTACGAATCCTGAGACAATACTTGTTCGCCTCTGTGCAACAATCCGTCCGGATTCAAACGGGTAATGGGATGGATACGTTACAAAACATGCGGGTGTTCGTCCGCGTGGTCGATGCGGGAAGCTTTACCGCAGCGGCCCAGCAGATGAATTCGACCACTGCCTACGCGTCGCGCGCGGTCTCGGATCTCGAGGCGCACCTGCGCACGCGCCTCCTGAACCGCACGACGCGCCGGATCGCGCTGACCGAAGCCGGCGAGCGCTACCTGCAACGCTGCGAGCAGATCCTCGCGTACGTCGACCAGGCCGAAGCCGAGGCGGGCGACGCGCATGCGCGCCCGTCGGGCAAGCTGAAGGTTCATTGCTTCACGAGCCTCGGCCAGCACTACCTGGTGCCGGCCATCGCGCGCTATCGCGAGCGCTACCCGGACGTGCACGTCGAGCTGACACTCGCGCAGCGGATGCCCGACCTGCTCGACGAGGGGTATGACGTCGCGATCGTCGTTGGCCGCGACCTGCCGGATTCGGGGCTCGTGTCGCAGCGGCTCGGTGAGAGCCACAGCGTGGTGTGCGCGTCGCGCAGCTATGTCGATGCGCATGGCGTGCCGCAGCGGCCCGCGGATCTCGCCCAGCACATCTGCCTTGGGATGGCCGCGCCGGGCTTTCAGTTCGACGAATGGGCGCTGTCGGGGCCGAACGGCGACGAGGTCGTCCCGATCGCGGCGCCGCCGTTTCGCGTGAACGTCGCCGAGGCGCTCGCGGTGGCCGTGCGGGAAGGGATGGGGATTGGCGGGTTGCCGCTCTATTCGGCGATCGGCTGGTTGCGCAGCGGGCACATCGTGCGCGTGATGCCCGAATACCGGTCGCACGTGATGAACATCTACGCGCTGTATCCGTCGCGCCAGTACCTCGACGCGAAAATTCGCACCTGGGTCGATTTCCTGCGCGACGAACTGCCGGCCACGCTCGCCGCCGACGAAGCCGCGCTCGAGCAGTACACGCGTGCGACATGACGGCGCGGTTGACCGCAATCTGACGAGATTTGTCCTTCACGCAACATTTTTTTACGAACGCGTGTCAGACAGTTTGATACTGTGGGAATTAACGAGATACGCAACCCCGGAGCAGCAATGGATACGCACCTGATGATCGGCCTTGGAGTCCTGCTGGGCGCGGCCGCGGCCGCCGCGGCGACTCGCGACCTGCTGCGCGCGATGAAGGCGAAGGCGCAGATGAAGCCGGTGCGGGTGCGCGAGCCGCGTCGCCCGGGCCGCTGACCCGCGGTCACGCTCCGGGTCGAAACAAGGCCGCGCAATGCGGCCGGGCGGGCCGGCGTTCAGCCGAGCTCGACGACCTTGTCCCACGCGAACGCGGTATTTTCCAGTTCGCCGGTGCGCCGGTGGATGTAGCCGCGCGGATTGCACACCACGCGTGTGCCGCCGTCCGCCACATAATCGAATGACGTATGCGTGTGGCCGTGGAGCCACAGATCCACCGGCGGCCGCACGAGTTCCGCCATATCCGTGACAAATCCCGCCGACGCCAGATCTTCCGCATAGCGCTCTGCCAGCGAGCGCCGGTGCGGCGCATGGTGGGTGACGACGATCGTTTGGCCCGCGAATGGCGTCGCGAGCTGCGCTTCCAGCCAAGCACGGCTGCGTCGATGCAGCGCGATTGCGTCGGCCGGCGAGAAATCCCGTTCCGGCGTGCCCGGCGCCGCATGCAGCGCCGCGTCATGCGGCCAGGTCACCTGGATCAAGCCCTTGAAATCGAGCATCACGCGCAGCCCGGCCTCGATCGAGCCGGCAAGGCTGGCTTCGTCGGCGCCGAACAGCGAAAAATCGGCCCAGAGCGTCGTGCCGAGCACGCGGAAACGCTGCCCGGGATCGACGTAGACGTCGTTGTTCAGGTAATGCACGTTGTCGAGCGCCTGCGCCGCGTCGCGCATCGCCGTCTCCAGCGCGCCGAATTCCCCGTCGTAATACTCGTGGTTGCCCGGCACGTAGACCACCGGCACGCCGCCTGGGCGTACCCCCGGATCGAACGTTTCGGCGGCCCAGCGCAGGCCTTCCGCGTGATTGTGGATGTCGCCGGCCAGCACGACGAGATCCGCATCGGCATGCGGGATCGCGTCGGGCAGGTTGCTTTCGAGATGCAGGTCGGACAGGACGCGGATTTTCACGGGCTTGGCTCCGGAGTGGGCGGCTTCAGCGCAGGACCTTGCCGGGATTCATCAGGCCGCGCGGGTCGAGCGCGGTCTTCAGCGTACGCATCAGCGTCGTTTCGACCGGCGACTTGTAACGCTGCGCGTCGTCGATCTTCAACTGGCCGATCCCGTGCTCCGCGCTGATCGTGCCGCGGTGGCGGTGCACGTTGTCGTAGACGATCCGGTTGATTGGCGCCTGGAACGCGGCCAGGAACGCTTTCGGATCGCCGCCTTCGGGCATCTGCACGTTGTAGTGGAGGTTGCCGTCGCCGAGGTGGCCGAACGTCACCATCCGCGCGCCCGGCGCGGCCTGCTGGATCGCCGCGTCGGTCTCGTCGATGAAGCGTGCGATCGACGAAATCGGCACCGCGATGTCGTGCTTGATGTTGAGCCCCTCGTCGGCCTGCGCGAGCGGGATGTGCTCGCGCAGGTCCCAGAACGCGCGCGACTGCGCAAGATTCTCCGCGACCACCGCGTCGACCACGAGCCCGGCCTCGAACGCTTCTTCCATCAGCTTCTCGAACAGCGCGCGCGCATGCGATTCGCTTTCGTTGTCGGACAGTTCCAGCAGCACCGTCTGCGCATGCGTCTGCGCGAACGGGTAGCGTAGTTGCGGGTAGTGCTTGCCGACGAGCTGCATGCAGAAGTCCGACATCAGCTCGAAGCCGGTCAGCAGCGGCCCGGCGGCGCGCTGCGCGAGCGCGAGGAAGTCGAGCGCCGCGTGCGGCGATTCGAGCGCGGCGAGGGCCGTGACCTGCGCGGCCGGCAGCGGGTGCAGCTTCATCACGGCCGCCGTGATGATGCCGAGCGTGCCTTCCGCGCCGATGAACAGGTCGCGCAGGTCGTAGCCGGTGTTGTCCTTGCGCAGTCCGCGCAGTCCATCCCAGATCTCGCCCTGCGGCGTCACGACCTCGAGCCCGAGACACAGCTCGCGCGCGTTGCCGTAGCGCAGCACCGCGGTGCCGCCCGCATTGGTCGACAGGTTGCCGCCGATCGTGCAGCTGCCTTCCGCCGCGAGGCTCAGTGCGAACAGCCGGCCGCCTTCGCGGGCGCGCGCCTGCACGTCGGCGAGGATTACGCCGGCTTCGACGGTGATCGTGTTGTTGTGCGGATCGAGTTCGCGCACGCGGTTCAGCCGCGCGACGCTCAGGACGGCCTGGCTGCCGCTCGCGTCGGGCGTGGCGCCGCCGGCGAGGCCGGTGTTGCCGCCTTGCGGCACGAGCGCGATGCCGTGTGCGTTGGCCAGCTTGACGAGCGCGGCGACTTCGGCCGTGTTCGCGGGCTTCAGCACCGCGCACGCGGCCCCCTTGTAACGGCGGCGCCAGTCGGTCAGGAACGGTTCGGTATCGTGCGGGTCGGTCAGCACATGATCGGCGCCGATCGCATCGCGGCACGCGGAAACGAAAGCTTCGGAGGACATCATCACCTTGTCGCGTAAGGGTCAGGACGCGGCGCGCGATTTTTTCGCCGCGCGCTTGAACGGCGCGACGTACGCCAGCGCCGCCACGAAGAAGCCGACGGCGAGCGCGGTTTCGCACCAGCCGAGCGTCGCGGATAGCCCGCGATCGGACATGCCGCGCACGACGCCTTCGGCGAAATAGGCGAGTATCAGCATGCTCGCCCACTGCATCGTATAGATGTTACGCCGCCAGACGCCGGGCAGCGCGAGCGCGAGCGGGATCGCCTTGAGCATCAGCGCGGAGCCGCCCGGGCGCAGCGGCGCGAGCCACAGCTCCCACGCGAGCGACAGTGCGATCAGTGCGACGAGGCACGCGGTGGCGATCAGCGCGTAGCGCGGCCGGGCCGCGACGGCGGGGCGGGCGGGGGCGTTCATGCGGCCTCGGCGGCCTGGGCGCTGGAGAGGGCGGCCGCCGCGCGTGCGAGCCGCACGCCGAGCGCGGCCGCGAGCGCCTTTTCGTCCGCCGACAGCCCGGCGGCTGCCGAGCGGTCGTGCTGCGCGACGTGCGACGCGCCGTACGGCGTGCCGCCGGTGCGCGTCGTGGTGAGCGCGGATTCCGTGTACGGGATCCCGACGATCATCATCCCGTGATGGAGCAGCGGCAGCATCATCGACAGCAACGTCGATTCCTGGCCGCCGTGCAGGCTGCCCGTCGACGTGAACACGCTGGCCGGCTTGCCGGTCAGCGCGCCCGACAGCCATTGCGGTGTGGTGCCGTCGAGGAAATACTTGAGCGAGGCGGCCATGTTGCCGAAGCGGGTCGGCGAGCCGAGCGCGAGGCCCGCGCATTCCTCGAGATCCCGCAGTTCCGCGTACGGCGGGCCATCGGCGGGGATGTCGGGAGCGGTGGCTTCGCAAACGGCCGACACGGGCGGCACGGTGCGGATGCGGGCCTGCATGCCCGGTACGCTGTCGATGCCGTTCGCGATCGCGAGCGCGAGATCGCGCGTGGCGCCGTGACGGCTGTAATAGAGGACGAGGATGTCTTTCATGGGCGACGGAGCCGCGTGCGGCCGCGCGCGTGCCCGGTGCAGTCGGCCCCTGCTGGAATCGAGCGGCTATTATAGGGGCTGAAGCCGTCGCGCAGCGCGGCGGCGGCGCGCCGTCGGGCGCGCGGCATCAAGAAGGAGAAGTCGTTTGCCGAAGTTGAGCGTCGATCTCGACACCATCAAGCGCCTCGCGCAGTTCGCGGCCCGGCGCAGCGCCGAGGATCGCATCCCGCAAGTGGCGGGCAGCCTGACGTTCACGACGATGCTGGCACTCGTGCCGCTCGTGACGGTCGCGTTCGCGCTGTTCACCGCGTTCCCGATGTTCGCGTCGTTCCAGATCTCGCTGCAAGGGTTCCTCGCGGATCACCTGATGCCCGCGCAGTTCAACATCCAGATCTTCAAGTACCTGAACCAGTTCGCATCGAAGGCGAAGGGGCTGACGACGGCCGGCCTGATCGTGCTCGTCGTCACGTCGGTGATGACGATGATGACGATCGAGTCGGCTTTCAACCTGATCTGGCGGGTGCGCAAGCCGCGACCGTTCGCGCAGCGCGTGCTCGCATACTGGGCGCTGATCACGCTCGGCCCGCTGCTGTTTGGCGTGAGTCTGTCGATCTCGTCGTACCTGTTCACGCAGTCGCTGGCATTTACCGGTGCCGCACCGTCGACGTCGATCGTCGAGTGGCTGCTCGCGCTCGTGTCGCTGCCGCTGACGGTGCTCGCGTTCACGCTGCTGTACGTGTACCTGCCGAATTGCACGGTCGCATGGCGCGACGCGGTGATCGGAGGGCTGTTCGCGGCCGTCGCGTTCGAACTCGCGAAGCGCGGCTTCGGCTACTACGTGCGGCGCATTCCGACCTATACGGCGGTCTACGGCGCGTTCGCCGCGTTGCCCGTCTTCCTGCTGTGGGTGTACCTGAGCTGGTTCATCGCGCTGCTCGGCGCGATGGTGGCCTCCGCGCTGCCGGCGATCCGCGTCGGCCAGTTCCACCGCATCCACTATCCGGGCAGCGACCTGCTCGACGCGCTGGAAATGCTCGCGCGGCTGGCCGAAGCGCGCGCGGCCGGCAAGCGCGGCTACACGGCGATGCGGATCGCGGCCATGCTGCGCTGCGACATGGAAACCGCGCAGCGCTTGCTGACGACGATGGAGGAGCGGGAATGGATTGCGCGGCTCGACGGCGGTGGCGAGACCACGCTGCGCTACATCCTGCTCGCGAATCCGGAGCAGTTGACGCTCGCGCAGCTGTTCGACGTGCTGGTGATCGACCGCACGGAACTCACTTACCAGTTGCAGCGGCGCCGCAGCCATGTCGATGGCGCGGCGCTGCTCGCGGTGCTGTCGAGCGACCGGTTCGACGTGTCGCTCGCGTCGCTGATCGCCGCCCACCGGCCCGCTGGCGCACAGCCAACGGGTGTTCCGGGGCAGGCGCCGAGCGGCGTGTCCGATCCGCATGCGCGGCCGCCGCGGCCCGCGTGAGCGGGGCGCCCGGCCATTACAGCGGGATCTTGCCGGTGCAGATGTCCTTGAACATCACCCAGTCGCCCATCAGGCTGTAGATCGGGTGCCGGAACGTGGCCGGTCGGTTCTTCTCGAAGAAGAAGTGTCCGACCCACGCGAACCCGTAGCCGCAGACGACCGCTGCCGGCAGCCACGGCCAGTCGCCGGTCGCGATCGCCATCGCGACGCAGCCGATCACGCCGAGCGAGCCGATGAAGTGCAGCCGCCGCGAGGTCAGGTTCTGGTGTTCATTCAGGTAATACGGGTAGAAATCAGCGAAGCTGGCGAATTGCTCCGAATGCGTATGCGCCATGGCCGTCTCCTCGGGCCGCTGTTCATGGGGCCATTGTGCTGCCGGCGGCCCGCTTCCGCAAGCGGGGGGCGGCCCGCCGCGCGGGCTCGCGCTTTCCTTTTGACAGGCTTTCCGATAGGATCGAAAGAGGTTTTGTATTCAAGCATGAGGGGACTACGATGCGCGTCAGCGATATTCTGAAAGTGAAGGGCAACACGCTGTTTACGGTGACGCCCGATATGCCGCTGCGCGAAGCGGTCGATACGATGGCCGAGCACGACATCGGTTCGCTCGTCGTGATGGAGTACGGCGATCTCGTCGGGATGCTGACGTTCCGCGAGATCATCCTGCGCCTGCATGTGAACGGCGGCGCGATCGGCGACGTGCAGGTGCGCAAGGTGATGGACGAGCCGCTCACGTGTACGCCGGAAACGGACGTCAACGAAGTGCGCCGGATGATGCTCGAGCGCCACGCGCGCTACATGCCGGTGCTCGACAAGAAGGTGCTGATGGGCGTCATTTCGTTCTACGACGTCGCGAAGACGGTCGTCGAGGCGCAGAGCTTCGAGAACCGGATGCTGAAGGCGTACATCCGCGACTGGCCGGAATCGGAAGCCGAAGCGCACAAATCGTGAATCACGCCGCGCCCGTCGCCGTCATGCGCGGGCGCCGCCACCCGGCACGCGGCGGCGCAGGCTTGTCCTGCGCCGCCGTTTTTTCAACGACCACACAAGGCCCGCGCAGCGTCGCCCAGATGGCGCGCGCGTATTCCGCATGAGCGATCAAACGCAAGCCACTTCCCGGCAGCGTGACGACCAGCACGCCCACGCGTCGCAGTTCGACCTGCTGCGCGAGCGCCGTTTCGCGCCGTTCTTCACGACCCAGTTCCTCGGCGCGCTGAACGACAACGTCTTCAAGATCGGCTTCACGTCGCTCGTCACCTATCACACCGCGCGATTCTCCGGCGTCGATGCGAAGACGGCCGCCTTCCTGATTTCCGCGATCTTCATCCTGCCGTTCGTGCTGTTCTCGGCGACGTCCGGCCAGATCGCCGACAAGTACGACAAGGCGACCCTCACGCGCTTCGTGAAGACCTTCGAGATCGTGCTGATGCTGGTCGGCGCGGCCGGCTTCGTCACGCACAGCGCGACGCTGCTGTACCTGTGCACGTTCATGATGGGCATGCACTCGACGCTGTTCGGGCCCGTCAAGTATTCGTACCTGCCGCAACATCTCGGCGAACATGAGCTGGTCGGCGGCAACGGCCTCGTCGAGATGGGCACGTTCATCGCGATCCTGATCGGCACGATCATCGGTGGCGCGGCGGCGGGCATCGAAGGCAGCGGCGAGCGCGTGCTCGCGGCGAGCGTCGTCGTCATCGCGCTCGCGGGGCGGCTCGTCGCGCAGCGCGTGCCGTCCACGCCGGCGCCGCAGCCCGATCTCGTGATCAACTGGAATCCGGTCAGCGAGACCTGGCGCAACCTCGGCCTCGCGCGCCAGAACCGCACCGTATTCCTGAGCCTGCTCGGCATCTCATGGTTGTGGTTCGTCGGCGCGACGTTCCTCACGTCGTTCTTCAATTTCGCGAAGGACGTGCTGTCCGCGAGCCCCGACGTCGTCACGATCCTGCTCGCGACGTTCTCGGTCGGCATCGGCCTCGGCTCGCTGCTGTGCGAACGGTTGTCGCAGCGGCGCGTCGAGATCGGCCTCGTGCCGCTCGGCTCGATCGGCATCAGCGTGTTCGCGATCGAGCTGTATTTCGCGAGCCACGCGCTGCCGTCGCCCGGCCACCTGCTGTCGGTCGGCGAGTTCCTGGCGGGCGCGCGCCACTGGCGTATCCTCGCCGACCTGTTCCTGCTCGCGATGTTCGGCGGCTTCTACAGCGTGCCGTTGTACGCGTTGATCCAGAGCCGCAGCGCACCTACGCACCGTGCGCGGATCATCGCCGCAAACAACATCCTGAACGCGCTGTTCATGATCCTGTCGGCCGTGATGGCGATGGGGCTGACCAAGGCCGGCGTCGACATCCCGGGGCTGTTCCTCGTCACGGCGCTGCTGAACGTCATCGTCGCCGCGTATATCTATCTGCTCGTGCCCGAGTTCCTGCTGCGCTTCGTTGCGTGGGTGCTCGTGCACACCTTCTACCGGATTCGCCTCGTGCATGCCGAGCGGATTCCGGCGGAAGGGGCGGCCGTGCTCGTGTGCAACCACGTCAGCTACGTCGATGCGCTCGTGCTGGCCGCCGCGAGCCCGCGCCCGATCCGTTTCGTGATGGATCACCGGATCTTCAAGACGCGCTTCACGAGCTGGGTGTTCCGGCATGCGAAGGCGATCCCGATCGCGCCGCGTCACGAAGATCCCGCGATGCTCGCGCGCGCGTACGACGCCTGCGAGGCTGCGCTGAAGGAAGGCGAACTCGTGTGCATCTTCCCCGAAGGCAAGCTCACGAAGACGGGCGACATCAACACGTTCCACCACGGCATCACGGAGATCCTGAGCCGCACGCCTGCGCCCGTGATTCCGATGGCGCTGCGCGGGCTGTGGGGCAGCTATTTTTCGCGGCATTCCGATGCGCGGATGCCGCGCCCGATCAAGCGCGGCGTGATGAGCCGGCTGACGCTGGCGGTCGGCGAGCCGATCCCGGCGTCGGTCGCGACGCCCGAGTCGCTGCAGGCCGCGGTCACCGAACTACGCGGTGCGCGGAAGTAGGCGGGTGGGGCGGGCCCGGCAGGATCGTGCCGGGTCGCGCCGCCGCGTGCGAACGGCCCGTTCGAACGGAGCGGCGCGGATCGCCGACCGTCGCGCCGGGCCGTTTCCGTGGCCGGCCCGTGTGGTCTGAACGGTTCACACGACCCGCGGGCCCGGGACGGCTGGCATAATAGCGGTTTACTTCTTTTTCTCGACCGGCGAACGATCGGCCTGCCTGCAGCCCTGGCAGCGCATCGGTTTGCGCATTTCTCATTGGGCGGTTCCATCATGTCCGGCAATACCCTCGGCACGCTTTTCACTGTCACGACCTTCGGCGAATCGCACGGTCCCGCGATCGGCTGCGTGATCGACGGCTGCCCGCCGGGAATGGGGCTGACCGAAGCCGACATCCAGGTCGAGCTCGATCGCCGCAAGCCCGGCACGTCGCGTCACGTGACGCAGCGACAGGAGGCCGACGAGGTCGAGATCCTGTCGGGCGTGTTCGAAGGCGTGACGACCGGTACGCCGATCGCGCTGCTGATCCGCAACACCGACCAGCGCAGCAAGGACTACGGTAACATCGTCGAGACATTCCGTCCCGGCCACGCCGACTACACCTACTGGCAGAAATACGGCATCCGCGACTACCGCGGCGGCGGCCGCTCGTCCGCACGCCTGACCGCGCCGATCGTCGGTGCGGGCGCGGTCGCGAAGAAGTGGCTGCGCGAGCGCTTCGGTGTCGAGGTGCGCGGCTACATGAGCGGCCTCGGCGAGGTCGACGTGCCGTTCGTCGACTGGTCGCACGTGCACGAGAATCCGTTCTTCTCGCCGAATGCCGCAGTCGTGCCGGAGCTTGAGGCGTACATGGATGCGCTGCGCAAGGACGGCGATTCGATCGGCGCGCGCATCGACGTCGTCGCGTCGGGCGTGCCGGTCGGTTGGGGCGAGCCGGTGTTCGACCGTCTCGATGCGGACATCGCCAAGGCGATGATGAGCATCAACGCGGTGAAGGGCGTCGAGATCGGCGCGGGTTTCGACAGCGTCGCGCAGCGCGGCTCGGTGCATGGCGACGAGCTGACGCCGGGCGGTTTCGTCGGCAACCATGCGGGTGGCGTGCTCGGCGGGATTTCGACGGGGCAGGACATCACCGTGTCGATTGCGATCAAGCCGACGTCGAGCATCCGCACGCCGCGCCGTTCGATCACGAAGGCGGGCGATGAGGCGACGGTGGAAACGTTCGGGCGCCACGACCCGTGCGTCGGCATTCGTGCGACGCCGATCGCCGAGTCGATGCTCGCGCTGGTGCTGATCGATCATGCGCTGCGCCATCGCGCGCAGTGCGGGGACGTCGAGACGCCGACGCCGAAGATCGCGGGCAGCGCGACCTGACACAAGCGGGCGTGGCGCAGCGCGTCTCGCCCGGCAGGGGCGCGGAGCATGCAAAACGGGGCGCTGCTTGAAGCAGCGCCCCGTTTCGTTTGCGGCAGCCAAAAAAACGCGCCGCTCGTGGCGGCGCGCTTCGGCAATTACATGTTCGGGTAGTTCGGTCCGCCGCCGCCTTCCGGCGTGACCCACACGATGTTCTGCGTCGGGTCCTTGATGTCGCAGGTCTTGCAGTGCACGCAGTTCTGCGCGTTGATCACCAACCGATCGCTGCCGTCGTCGTTCTTCACGAATTCGTACACGGCCGCCGGGCAGAAGCGCCCCTCCGGCCCCGCGTACGTACGCAGGTTCACGTTCACCGGCACGCTCGCATCCTTCAGCGTCAGGTGCGCCGGCTGGTTCTCCTCGTGGTTCGTGTTCGAGATGAACACCGACGACAACCGGTCGAACGTCAGCTTGCCGTCCGGCTTCGGGT